>JBCCDU010000089.1:0-16588 GCA_039030715.1 Pseudomonadota bacterium | reverse complement strand
GGGTGGGAGCCACCGGTCGGGCGGCGCGGTGGCGGGAGTGGGCTCAGTACCCGATCGCGCAACCATCCTTGCGTGGGTCGGATCCCCCGGTGCGGATTCCCGTTTCCGGATCGATCCAGATCGCTTGGCTACCCCCCACCGGCTTCGCTGCCGGGCCGATGCGATGGCCGAGTGCGGCCAATTCGTTCCGGATTGCTTCCGGGACAGTATATTCGATCTCGACCTCGCCGGTGAACGGATCGGCCATGAAGCGGGGCGCATCCATCGCCTCCTGAATGTCCATTCCATAATCCCAGAGGCGGGTGAGGAACTGCATATGGCCCATTGCCTGGTACTGGCCGCCCATCACGCCATAGCTCATCACCGTCTTGCCATCCCTGGCGACCATGCCCGGGATGATCGTATGCAATGGCCGCTTTCCGGGCTCGATCCGGTTCGGGCTGGCGGGGTCCAGGCTGAAGCCTTGCGCCCTGTTGGTGAAGACCACGCCCGATTTCGGCGCGCAAAGGCCTGCACCCCAACCCTCGAACAGCGTGTTGATGAACGAGCACGCATTCCCCTCGCCATCGACGACCGAGATGTAGACGGTGTCGTTGTGACGGACCAGATCGGCCTCCGGCATCGGGTCACGGGCCTTGGACGGATCGATTAGGGCGCGCAGCTTGTCTGCATATTCCGCGCTCAGCAGCGTCTCCAGATCCATTTCGGCATAGGCCGGATCGGCGATGTATAGATTGCGCGCGGTATAGGCCAGGCGGCAGGCCTCGATCTCCGCATGGATGCGAGCGGTCGAGATCGGCGTGTGACCTGTCTCAACCCCACTCATGATGTTCAACATCAGGAGGGCGATCACCCCCTGGCCGTTTGGCGGGCATTGCCAGATCGTATGACCGCGAAACTCTCCTGAAATCGGGGTTTCATACGTTCCGCGCGCATTTGCGAAATCTTCCATGGTGTGCAGCCCGCCCAGCGAGCGGAGATACCCGACCATATCCTCGGCAATCTCGCCGGTATAGAACGCGTCGCGTCCGCCATCGGCCAAGGCCTGCATCGTCGCGGCCAGTTCCGGCTGGCGGTGCATCGCTCCCATCTTGGGCGCGGCCCCATCTGTCAGGAAGATCCGCGCCATGTTCGGATCACCCTTCATCAGATCGACTGCCGAGGCCCAATCGGCGGACACGCGCGACGACACCGGATATCCATCGCGGGCATATCCGATCGCGGGCGCTAGCACGTCTTTCAAAGGCAATCGCCCATGATCGGCGCTGAGCTGGCACCAAGCATCTGCGGCCCCCGGAACCACACAGGAATGCGGCGTCTGGCGCTGCAATTCGGAGATGCCCTCGCCCGCGAAATACTCACAGGTCGCACCCGTTGGCGCCCGGCCGGAGCCATTGAAGGCAATGGGCTTCTCGGATCCAGCAGGCGAATAAAGGCAGAAGTTGTCCCCACCGATACCGGTCGATCCCGGCTCCACCACGCATTGCACCGCGCAGGCTGCGATCGCTGCATCCATCGCATTCCCACCCGATTGCAGGATCGCAATGGCCGTCTGGGTGGAGAGCGTATGGCTGGTCGCGGCCATGCCATGCATCGCGTGAGCGGGCGAGCGCCCCGGCAGTTCGAGATTTCGCATCTTTGTCGTCCGTGTTTGGGCCATATGCGGGCCGGGTTCATGCAGCGGATGAAGCGCCAGCATAAGGTTGCAGGCGGGCATCGCTGCGCTATAGTCGGCCTCAGGACCGAAGGGCCAGAAGAGCCCCCCTCTAGCATCGACGCCCGGCCGGGCGCAAATCTCCAGGGAGACCAAGATGAAGAAACTTTTCGTGACGGCTGCAGCGGGTCTGCTGGCAACCGGGCTGACCGCGGCAACGCAGACCCCGGCCCAGGCGGCGGACCTGTCCTGCGACACCGCCACACTGATCGTACCGTGGAAAGCGGGCGGCGGCACCCATGTCATCTTCTCGATCTTCGAGAAAACAATTGCCGAGATGGATGTCCCGACGAAGGTAAAAGTCGTCAGCATCGGCGGCCAGGGCGGCAACAAGGGCGCCAAGCAGGCGGCCAAGGCAAAACCCGATGGCTGCACCTTGTTCGCGATCCACCAATCGGCGTTCACCAGCTTCCTGAACGGTCGGATCGATTTCCACTATGACGGGTTCGAGACGGTGGCCAATCTGACCTCGACCCCGGACATTATCGGCGGTGCGACCGACGTGCCCTACAAGAGCTGGGAGGAGTTTGCCGAATACGCCAAGGCCAACCCGGAAGGGGTGAAGGCGGGCACGACCTTCGGCTCGACCTCGCACTTCCTCTACCTGCTTCTGGGCAAGAAGATGGGCGTCGAGTTTTCCTATGTCCCGTATGACGGCACAGCGGAGCGGATGACGGCCCTGCTGTCGGGCGCCATCGACACCGGCGCGCTGAACGTTGCCTCGGGCTCGAAACATCTGGAGAGCGGCGCGCTGCAGGCTTTCGCCATCGCGTCAGAGGAGCGTGCCCCGCAACTGCCCGATCTGCCGACACTGAAAGAAGTGGGCGTCGACATGGTCTCGGCGCTGGAACGCGGCATCGTCGCCCCCAAAGGCACACCGCGTGAGGTGGTCGACTACTGGGCTGGTGTTTTCAAGGCGGCGCTGGAAGATCCCAGCCTGCAAGAGCAGATGGCCGCCAAGGGCACCGGCCTGCGCTTCCAGGGGCCGGATGAGTTCCGCGCCTGGGCCGATGCGCTCTATGCCGACTACGAAGCGGTCGCAATCGATATCGGCATGTTCAAGAAGTGATGGGACCGGGGGGCCGGAAGCGGCCCCCCATTTCCTGGCATGACCCTCAACCGGGACACGATCCTCGCGATTTTTCTGCTGCTCGCCTGCGGCGGGCTGATGATGGCGAGCTTCGAGATCCGCGAGCCGGATTACGGGCAGCTTTCGCCCGCGACCTGGCCGCGCGTCATCATCGGCGTTCTCAGCTTTCTGGGGCTGCTCTATCTGATCCAATCGTTACGTCAGGGACCAGATGCGCCCAACCCGGACGCTCCCAAGGGGCTGCGCGAGTTTATTTCGCACTGGCGCAATGTCGGCTGGGTCTTCGTGCTCTTCCTCGCCTATCTCGTCTCGATCCCTTATGTGGGGATGCTGCTGGGCGGGATGGCTTTCGTCTTCCTCTTGCTGAACGCGTTGGGTGGGCTACGCAACGTTGTGCTGCATGCCGTCATCGCCTTGGTTGCGATGGGGGGTGTCTGGGCGCTTTTCACTTATGCTTTGGGGGTCCTGCTGCCCACCGGCGATTGGACAGGTTTCTGAGATGGTCTGGGACAACCTGATGCTGGCGCTGGGTGAGGTGGGCAACCTCACCACCGTCGCGCTGATGTTCACCGGCGTTGCCGTCGGTCTGCTGGCGGGCGCGATCCCCGGCTTCACCATCGCCATGGCGGTGGTGCTGACGCTGCCCTTCACCTTCTCGATGCCACCCGCGCAGGGGTTGGCGACGATGATCTCGGTCCTGGTGGGTGGCCTCTCCGGCGGCCTGATGTCTGGGGTGCTGACCGGGATACCGGGCACGCCGTCCTCGGTCGCGACGACATTCGACGGCTTCCCCTTGGCCCGCAAGGGAGAGCCCGGCTTCGCCCTTGGCCTGGGCGTCTGGTCCTCGTTTTCGGGCGGCATCATCTCCGCCATCCTGCTGGTGCTGTTCGCGCCGCAGCTCGCCCAGATCGGCTTGGAATTTCAGCCCTGGGACTTCTTCATGCTGGTGATCTTCGCGCTCACCGTAACCGCCTCGCTGGCTGGGGCCAATCTGATCAAGGGGTTGATCGCCGGTGCGCTCGGTCTTTTGGTCCGTACCGTGGGTGAGGACGAGGCCGTGGGTGTGGGCCGCTTCGATTTCGGCTCGGATTATCTGCTCAGCGGGTTCGATTTCATCGCGGTTCTGATCGGGCTTTTCGCCTTCAGCCAGCTTTTGTCGGATGTCCGCGACCCGGTCAAGGCGCGGCAGGCGCTGACCGACCGCGGCACGGTGAAGATTCGCATCGAACACCGCCGCGCGATCCGCGAGTTGCTGAAGCGCAAATTCGTGGTGATCCGCTCGGCCCTGATCGGCATGTTCACCGGCATCCTGCCCGGCGCGGGTGGCTCCATCGCGAACATCCTGGCCTATGATCAGGCCAAGAAAGCCTCCAAGGAACCCGAGACCTTCGGCAAGGGCAATCCGGAGGGGATCATCGCGCCCGAAACCTCGAACAACGCGGTCGAGGGGGGGGCGCTGACCCCGCTGATGGCGCTCGGTATTCCAGGAGACGTCACGGCGGCAATCATGCTGGGCGCGCTGCTCATCCACGACATCGTGCCGGGACCGACCTTCATTGCCGAGGAACCGGTGCTGGCCTATTCGATCTTCGTTGCGTTCTTCGCGGCGAATTTCATCATGCTGGGCCTGCAATCGGGGATGCTGCGGGTCTTTGTTCTTGTGACGCGCATCCGGATGTACATGCTGGCTGCGGTGATCCTGGGATTTGCGACCATCGGTGTGTTCTCGCTGAACAACTCGGCGGATGATCTCTGGACGCTGTTCTGGTTTGGGCTTCTGGGGTTCGCGATGCGTCAGTTCGGCTTCCCGTTGGCGCCGATGATCCTGGGGGTGGTGCTGGGCAATGTGGCAGAACTCAATCTGTCCCGCGCCCTGGCGATCGACACGGACATCACGCTCTTCGTCACACGGCCCTGGGCGATGTTCTTCTCGATCATCGCGGTCTTTTCGGCTGTGTTCCCGCTGTTTCAGTCTGCACGGGAAAGGGGCGCCCGCTGGACGCGGTTCTATGCCCCCGCGATGCTGGCAGCGGTTGCGCTTCCGCTGTCGATGATGGATGGAAATTTCCGCACCGGACTGGCCATCGCCTCGCTTTGCCTCGCGGCCTATCTCACCTGGCGGGCGGTTTCCGCAAAACCTGCGTGAGCCGTTGGTGCCGTGCTGTCCCGGGCTTGACCCGGGACCTCTGGCTCACCCGTCGAAGAAGAGGTCCCGGATCAAGTCCGGGACAACAAAGCGCAGGCAGGATATGTTCGAGCCTCTGACGATCACTCTGGTCCTGGCGGCATTTCTTGTCGGGGGCTTCGTGAAGGGGGCCATCGGCCTCGGCCTGCCAGTCGTGGTTTTGGCGGCACTCGCCCTGGTAATGCCGCTTCGCGATGCGCTGGCGATCTTTCTGATACCCGCGATTGCATCGAATATCTGGCAGGCGACGAATGGGCCGTTCCTGGGCACGCTCTTGCGCCGCATGTGGAGCTTTCTGCTGGGCGCCGTCATCGGCATCGTCATCGGCGTTACCATCGCCGCCGGGACGAAGTCCGAAATCATGGTTCTGATCCTCGGAGTCGGGCTGATGTTCTATTCGCTCTACTCCCTCCTCGCCCCGCGTCTGCCAGAGCCTGGCACGCGCGAGACCTGGATGTCGCCGGCGGCGGGGGCCTCCGGCGGTGTTCTCTTTGGCATGACCGGCCTCTTCATCGTGCCGGGGATCCTTTATCTTGAGGCCTTGCGGATGCCGCGCAATCAGTTCGTACAGGCGCTCGGGCTGACGTTCATCACCATCTCCGGCACCCTCGCCATCGCGATGACCAGCCATGCGCTGGTCACCTGGAACCATGCGATTCTTTCCGCCATGGGGTTGGTGCCGGTTTTCATCGGCCTAACCTTGGGCCGCCGTGCGCGTCACCGGATTTCCGAGGATGGGTTCCGCAAACTCTTCTTCGTCGCGCTGATTTTCGTCGGGCTCTACATGATTGCCCGGACCCTGATGAACTGAGGAGACCGCCATGACCCTGACCGTTGCCATTGCAGGCCTGGGCGCCATCGGCATGCGGGTGGCCCGCGCGCTGGATAAGGGAGAGATCGAGGGGATGCGCCTGAGCGCCGTTTCGGCCCGCGATCAGGCCGCCGCCGCCGCGCGCGTCGCTGATTTCGCGGTGCCTCCGCAAGTCATGGCTGCCGAGGACCTGGCCGCGCATTCCGATATTGTCATCGAGTGTGCGCCGAAGGCGATTTTCGCCGAACTGGCGGCTTCGGTCATCGATGCGGGCAAGGTCTTCGTTCCGTTGTCGGTCGGCGCGCTGCTCGACCGGATGGGCCTGGTGGACCGCGCGCGAGAAACCGGGGCGCGGATCGTCGTACCGACCGGGGCGATCATCGGCCTCGATACCATCCGCGCCATGGCGGTGGGAGAGATCCATGAGGTCACCCTGCAAACCCGCAAGCCCCCGAATGGATTGGAGGGGGCGCCGCATCTGGTCGAGAACGCCATCGATGTGATGTCCCTCACCGAGGCCGCGATGGTCTTCAAAGGAAATGCTCGACAGGCCGCCCGCGGCTTCCCGGCCAATGTGAATGTCGCCGCCGCCCTGTCGCTGGCGGGCATTGGGCCCGAGCGTACGATGGTCGAGGTCTGGGCCGACCCGGCCATCGACCGCAACATGCAGTCGGTGCGCGTGCGATCCGACAGCGGCGAGGCGGAAATGACCATCCGCAACATCCCTTCGCTCGAAAACCCCCGCACCGGCAAGATCACTGCGCTCAGCGTCATTGCCTGCCTGCAACGCATGACGGCGCCACTGGTGGCTGGCACCTGATCGCGGGTGTGGCTGCATCTGCGGGTTGAAACCGCCCCTGGATCCTCTATCGTCATTAGGGTCAAGTTAACGGCGACGCGTCCCCCCGGTTTCGCCTTTACTGTCTCGGCTCTTCCCTCGCTGGGCTACCGGAACCAGCGTTGCCGCAACCAAGCACCAGGTCTTTGTGCCCAGCCGGCGCAAGGGGTCTGCGACAGCCAGGGAGAATGCAATGACAACCCTCAAAGTGAATGGCGAAAGCCGGTCGATCGACGGGCCGGAGGATATGACCTTGCTCTGGGCCCTCCGCGACATGGTGGGTCTGACGGGCACGAAATATGGCTGCGGGGCCGGCCTCTGCGGCGCCTGCACCGTGCATGTCGACGGGGTCGCCCTGCGCGCCTGCCAGGCCACGGTGGCCGAGGTCGCGGGCAAGGAGGTGACAACCATCGAGGGTTTGTCGCCCGACGGCAATCATCCGGTTCAGGTGGCCTGGCGCGAGATCAACGTGCCCCAATGCGGGTTTTGCCAAGCGGGTCAGATCATGCAGGCCGCAAGCCTGATTAATGAAAAACCCGACATTTCCGACCAGGAAATCCTGGACGGCATGGCCGGCAATATCTGCCGTTGCGGTTGCTACGAACGTATCGTCGCTGCAGTGCGCACCGCGGCCAGTGGAAGCTGAGGGGGGATAGATCATGTTGCAACATATTGAAAACGCCCTCGCCGAAAAACCGCTGGCAGCGCCCGAGATTGCGGTCACCAATGTCTCGCGCCGCTTGTTTCTGGGCAGCGCGACTGCCGGGCTGGCGATTGCCGCCTTCTCCAACCCCGCCGATGCCTTTGTTCGCTGGCCGGTGGGTGGCGAGCAGATGCCGAATGGACTGCGATCCGAACCCCTGGTCTTCGTGACCCTTTATCCCGATGGCTCGGTCGAGATCGTCGCCCATCGGGCCGAGATGGGCCAGGGCGCCCGCACTTCGCTGCCGATGGTCATCGCCGACGAAATGGGGGCCGACTGGGACAAGGTGAGCCTGACCCAGGCTGAAGGCAACGAGCCAAAATACGGCAACCAGGATACCGACGGATCGCGCTCGATGCGCCACCATTTGCAGACCATGCGCCAGATCGGCGCCTCGATCCGGCATATGCTGGTGCAGGCTGCGGCGCAAACCTGGGAGGTGGATGCCTCCACCATCAATGTCGGCGTGCATGAGTTGAGCAGCGGGGACAAAACCGCGGGCTTTGGCGAGATGGCCGCCGCCGCGATGGCCCAGCCGGTGCCGGAGTTCGAGGCGCTGGATTTCAAGGACCCGTCCGAGTTTCGCTATATCGGCAAGGGGAATGTCGCGATCTATGACCTCCACGACATCACTACCGGCAAGGCGATTTATGGTGCCGATGTGATGCTGCCCGGCATGAAAGTCGCGGCGATTGCCCGCCCGCCAGTGGTGGGGGGGACTGCCACGGCGCATGATGCGGCAGGGGCCCTGGCGACACCGGGGGTCGAGAGCGTGGTCGAGCTGCCATACTCGAACATCCCCGCCAAGTTCGCGCCCCTGGGCGGTATCGCGGTGATTGCCTCCAACACCGACGCCGCGATCAAGGGTCGCGATGCGCTGGAGGTGACGTGGGACGCCGGTCCCCATGGCGGCTACAACGCCGAGCCGTATCTGGCCGAGATGCGCGAAACAGCCAAGGCCAAGGGCAATGTCCTGCGTGCCGAAGGGGATGCGGATGCGGCACTTGCTTCCGCTTCGAGAACCTTCGCCCGCGAGTATACCCAGGCGCATATGGCCCATGCAAAGATGGAGCCGCCGGTCGCTGTCGCCCATGTCTCGGGCGGCAAGGCGGAGATCTGGGCCCCGGTCCAGTCGCCCTATGGCGCGCGGGCCGATATCGCGGCGGCGCTGGGGATGGATATCGCCGATGTACAGGTGAACGTCACCCTTCTGGGCGGGGCTTTCGGCCGCAAGTCCAAATGCGACTTTGCCATCGAAGCGGCCCTGCTGAGCCGCGAGGTCGGGGCGCCGGTCAAGGTCCAGTGGACGCGGGAGGACGATATCCGTCATTCCTTCTACCACACCGCTTCGGTCGAGCGTCTGGAAGTCGCGCTGGATGACAACGACAAGGTGACGGGGATGCGCTTCAACTCGGTCGCGCCGTCGATCCTGTCGACTTTCGCGCCGGACAGCGGCCATCAATTCTTCATCGAAAGCGGGATGGGCCATGTCGATATGCCCTTCGAGGTGCCAAACCTTTCGATCGAGAATGGCAAGGCCATGGCTCACACCCGGATCGGCTGGTTCCGCGCGGTTTCGAACATCCCGCGCGCCTGGGCGGTGCAGAGCTTCGCCTCGGAACTGGCGCACGAGCTGGGCCGCGACGAGAAGGAGATGCTGCTGGAACTGATCGGTTCGGACCGCAAGCTCGACCCCGCCGCACAGGGTTTCCCGGAGGATTTCTGGAACTACGGCGAGGATTACGCGACCTTCCCGATTGACACCGTGCGCCTCAAGAACGTGCTGAACCTGGCGGCCGAAAAGGGCGGCTGGGGGCAGGATCTGCCGGAGGGCGAGGGGATGGGTCTGGCGGTCCATCGCTCCTTCGTCACCTACGTGGGCACACTCGCCCGCGTGAAGGTCGTGGATGGGCTGATCACGGTGCCAGAGGTCCATATGGCCGTCGATTGCGGCTTTGCGGTCAATCCGGAACGAATCCGCAGCCAGATGGAGGGGGCCGCTGTGCAAGGAATGACCATCGCCCTCTTCAGTGGGGTGACCCATACGGATGGCGCCGTGGATCAGTCGAACTATCACGACTATCAGATGGTTCGTGCCGACAACTTCCCGCGCAAGGTCCATACGCACATCGTGGAGCATGGGTTCGATGTGCCGCCTTCGGGTGTGGGCGAGCCGGGTGTGCCCCCGGTGGCGCCAGCGATCGCGAACGCGGTGTTCAATGCGACGGGCAAGCGGATGCGCGATTTGCCGATGGGCGACGTCATCGACACTTGATCGACCGCGGATATGGAAAGGGGCAGACCGGGTATACGGCCTGCCCCAGGCATCTCATGACGCGGGTTCAGATCGCGATGACCGTGGCGTAGCCATAGGCATTGTGGACCACGCGCACGCTTTCGCCGACGCCGTACTCCTGCGGTCCACGGGTCAGGGCCACGATCTCCTCGCCCGTTTCCAGGCGGATCAGGTACTCGGTCTGCGACTCGCGCTCGACCTCGTTCTCAACGACCGCGCCCACAAGCGCACCAGCCCCCAGGCCGATCAGCGCGCCCAGCGCACGGCCCGAGCCTTCGCCGATGAAGGATCCGATGACCAGACCGGCATAGCCGCCGAACCGCGCCCCCGCGCCATCGTCGCTGAGAGTTCCGCTGCCGGCGTTCGAGATCTGGCGCGCGGCCAGCACCACGCCGGGCTGCGCCTCTGCCAACTGCAGCGGCGTTGAATCATAGACCCGCTCGGACACGCGCTCGGACGGGGCGGGCCCGCAGGCACCCAGCACGAGCAGCGAGATCGCTGCGGCGGCGGTCAAATTCTTCATGGTCCTTGCTCCCCAAATGGGTCGATGCCGTGCAGTTTCCCCGATATCGGGCTGCGAGACAAGCTGTTGACATCTTAACCAATAATCTGACGAGATTAAGTCACGTTCGGGGCCTCTCGCGCTGACCGTGCGGCCCCGTCGACCCTCTCGCGGCAGAGTTGACGAAACCTTGCTCTGGGCGCACCATGGTTGGCCTAGACCAAGAACGGAGGACATGCGCATGAATGTGTTACAGCTCCTGAAACTCAAAGGCAGCCGCGCGGTCGAAACAGTGCAACCCGACCTGACCGTGGCCGAGGCGGCTAAGATTTTGTCCGAACGCAAGATCGGTGCCCTGGTGGCATCCCGCGATGGCGCATCCGTCGCGGGCATCGTCTCGGAACGCGATATCGTCAGGTTGCTTGGGACCGAAGGCGCAGCGGTTCTGGCACGGCCGGTCTCGGACGTGATGACTTCGACTGTCACCACCTGCGCGCTGAGCGAAACGGCGCTGAGCGTGCTCGAACGTATGACCGAAGGCCGCTTCCGCCACATGCCGGTGATGGAGGATGGCCGGATGGTCGGCTTCCTGTCGATCGGCGATGTGGTCAAGGCACGAATCTCGGAAATCGAAAGCGACAATGCTGCGCTGGTGGAGATGCTGCACGGCTGACCGCAGGCCCGGACGTCGATATTAGGGTGGGATAAGATGGAGATCAGGGCATCTGACGGGCTGGAGCAGTTCGCCTCGGCCGGTGTGGACTTTGCCGTCGCGACGCTGATCCTGGCCGTGCTGTCGGCCTCCCTAACGCAGAGCGTCTATGACCTTGGCCTGCGGCGTATCTTCCATCGATGGTGGGTGCAGGCCTGGCTGCGCACCCGGAACGGCGATTGGCTGGCCTGGCGCGAAGGCACCCGGGGCAGCAGGCTTTATACCTTGCATTATCAACGGCTTTGCGGCCAGCTTTCCAGTTATCTGCAGTTCGAACTGGACACCCCCGCCCATTGGCTGCTGTTGCCCAATATGGTTGGCAGACAGGCGCTGGAGGATCTGAGCTCCGCCACCGACGAGACTGCCCGCGCCCATGCGCGCCGGACGGTGAACGCAGAGATGGAGGACGCGCTGGACGATTTGCAGACCCTGCTCGCCAGCCGCTCCATCACGATGTATTACCTGCTGGGCCTGCTGTTCAGCTTCGGGATCACCGCGATGCTGACACTGACCGAGAACCAGTTCACCTCAATCGACGGAACCCGATCCTCACTGGTGGTGATCGGGCTGGTGGCCGGGCTGATGGCACCGATCTTCCGCAATCTGATCGAACGCATGCTGGCGGCGCATTGACCATCGCGGGGCCGATGATCAACTTGCGCGCCCGTCCAGTGGGCGGGCCACTGCGCGAGCGTCCCGTCTTTGCGACGGGCCGACGGCCCGGCCGGAAAGTGCTGCTGATCCATGGCTTCAACACGACCCAGGCCGAAGCGGAGGCGGGCTATGAAGCGTTTCAGGACCTGATCGAGCGCCAGGCGCCGCGGCTGGCACGGCGGATCTGTCCGGTTTATTGGCCCGGGGATTCGGGCCTGAAGGGCGGGGCCTATCCCTGGCTGGTGGAGCGCGCGGCGCAAGCCGGTGCGCAGTTGGCCGAGTGGATGGCGAGGCAGGAGGATGAATTGGTGATCGTCGCCCACTCGCTGGGGTGCCGCCTGACGCTGGAAGCGCTGGTGCAATTGCCCTTGGATCGCGGCCCGCGCATCCGCCTATTCCTGATGGCGGCGGCGGTACCGGTCGGGCTGTTCGAGGATGGCTCGCCGATGCGCGAAGCGGCACGCCGGGCCGACAGCGTCGATGTCTTGCATTCCCGCGCCGACGGCGTACTGGCCTTCTGGTTCCGCCTGGGCCAGACCGCGGCGCCGGGCGAGGCTGCTTTGCTGCCGGAAGCGGTGGGCCTGCGTGGACGCCCCAGGCGCAAGTTGTGGAGCCGCACGGTCGAGATGCCTGGCTATGACCACGGCCAGTATTGGGGCGGGCATCGCATGGCCACCCATCTGGCTCATCGCCTGGGCGCGGCGGTCGCCAAGCCCCGTCCGATCCGCCTCAACGCGCTGCCACGCCTGGTTCGGCGGCGCCCCGCGGTCCCGCCGCGTGCGCTGGGTCTGCGCCGCGAGATCGTGCCCCGACCCTGATCCGGCTTCACATTCCCCACCCGATGGCTCGAATTTCTGCTGTCGCGCGAATAAATCCTTGACCGCCCGCGTCAGACTGTTGCTGTCTTCGCAAAGGGCGAGCCGACGCCCGAAGCCCGCCGGGGGAGAGAGCACATGCGCAAAGGTCTTTACCCGGGCACATTCGACCCGCTGACCCTCGGCCATACCGACATCATCCGCCGTGCCGCCAAACTGGTCGATCACCTGGTGATCGGGGTTGCGATCAACCGCGATAAGGGTCCGCTCTTCGATCTGGAGGAACGCGTCGCGATGCTCGAGACCGAATGCGCGGGGATCGAGAAGGCCACCGGCACGGTGATCGAGGCCAGGCCCTTCGAAAACCTGCTGATGCATTTCGCCGAGGATGTGGGCGCCAGTGTCATCATCCGGGGTCTGCGCGCAGTCAGCGACTTCGAATACGAATTCCAGATGGTCGGCATGAACCGGGCGCTGAACGACGAGATCGAAATGGTCTTTCTGATGGCCGAGGCACAGCATCAGGCGATTGCGAGCCGTCTGGTCAAGGAAATCGCCCGCATGGGAGGCGATGTGTCGGACTTTGTCTGTCCTGCGGTCGAGGCTGCGCTGAAAGCCAAATTCGGCACCTGAGCGCCTGCGTCGTCAGGCTGCGAAATCTCTGAAAACACCTCGGGCGGTCCGCGTAAAAAACGCGCATTCAAACTGTCGTAAAAGCGTTATGGTTGTGGTCGACCATCGTCACCCGACTCAAGCTCCCCAGCCAGAGAGGACACCACCATGGCCACCTCCCCCCACCACAAGAATGACCGCAGCGCGATCGTTGCGGATCCCGAATTTGGCAACAAGGCGGAAGCCTACGAGGCTTTCGACGACATTCCGACCAATCCCAATCTGGGCAACACGATCGGAGATGTGATCAACCGGCGTTACTCGCGGCGCGAGGCGCTGCGTGGGGCGTTGGCGGTTTCGGCGACCACGGCGCTCTTCGGCGCCTCGGCGATGATCGCACCGGGCGAGGCGCGGGCGGCCACCAGCCGCTACAGCTTCACCGAGCTACAATGGGGCAATGACGAGACCCATCACATCGCCGAGGGCTATGACGCTCAGATCCTTTTGCGCTGGGGCGATCCGATTTTTGCCGATTCACCCGCATTCGACCCCGCCAACCCGTCCGAGGCCGCTCAATTGAAGCAGTTCGGTTATAACAACGACTATGTCGGCTATGTCGAGTTGGAGGACGGGCGCGGCCTGCTCTGCGTCAATCACGAATACACCAATGAAGAGGTGATGTTCCCCAAGATTGGGCGTCAGGACAAAAAGGATTTCGCCGACATGACCCCGGAACTTGTCGCGGTCGAGATGGCGGCCCATGGCGGCACTGTGGTCGAGATCCGGCGCGGCGACGGCGGCTGGGAGGTGGTGAAAGACAGCCCCTTCAACCGGCGCATCACCGCGGGGACCGAGATGTCGATCGATGGCCCCGCAGCGGGTCATAACCGGATGAAGACCAATGCCGATCCGACCGGCAAGCAGGTCTTCGGCACCTTCAACAATTGCGCGGGCGGGATCACACCCTGGGGTACCTATCTGATGGCGGAGGAGAACTTCCACGGTTATTTCTGGAGCGATACGCTGGATGGCGACGGAGATCCGGACATATCGGGCCATGCCGAAGCGGCTTCGTTCAAACGCTATGGCGTGCCGGGGCGGTGGTACAATTGGGGCCAACATCAAGACCGCTTCAACATCGACAAGGAGCCGAACGAGGCCAACCGCTTTGGCTACATCGTCGAGGTCGATCCGATGGACCCGAACTCGACCCCGGTGAAACACACCGCCCTGGGCCGGTTCCGGCATGAAGGCTGCGAGACCTCGCTGAGCACGGATGGCCGCGTCGTGGTCTATTCCGGCGACGACAACCGCTTCGACTATGCCTACAAGTTCGTCTCGGCGGGCAAGGTGACTGGCGATCGTGTGGCGAACAAGAAACTACTGGCGGAAGGCAAGCTCTATGTCGCCCGGTTCAATGATGACGGGACGGTGGACTGGATGCCGCTGGTCCATGGCGAGGGCCCGCTGACGGCGGAGAACGGCTTTGCCAGCCAGGCCGATGTGCTGATCGATACGCGTCTGGCCGCGGATGCGCTGGGCGCGACCCCAATGGACCGGCCCGAGGATTTCCAGCCCCGCGGCGACGGCACGGCTGTGGTCATGCTGACCAACAACACCAGGCGCAAACCGGGGCAGGAAAACGCCGCCAATCCGCGCGCGGACTCGAGCTTTGGCCATATCATCGAGATCAAGGAGGATCACGGCGATCATGCCTCGACCCGCGGCACCTGGGAGATCTTGGTGAAATGCGGCGATCCCTCGATCGCCGAGGTGGGGGCCGCCTGGAACCCCGAGACGTCGGAGAGCGGCTGGTTCGGCTCGCCCGACAATTGCGCATATGACGCGGATGGGCGGCTCTGGATCTCGACCGATCAGGGCAAGAGTTGGGGCAAGACCGGCAAATCCGATGGGCTTTATGCTTTGGAGACCGAAGGCGCGCTGCGCGGCACGTCGAAGCTGTTCTTTCGCTGCCCGATCGGGGGCGAGCTCTGCGGGCCGTACTTCGCCGAGGAAGGCCAGACCCTGTTCCTGGCGGTGCAGCATCCCGGGACCGACGGTACCAAGGATTACAAGGGCTTCGAGCGGAATTCGACCTTTGAGGACCCGGCGACCCGCTGGCCGGACTTTGCGGAAGGTATCCCGCCGCGTCCTTCGGTTCTGGTTGTCAGCAAGAAGGGCGGGGGCAAGATCGCAGTCTGACAGCCGTTTGACCGCAGCCTGAGCGTCACAGCCAAAAAAAGACCCGCGCCACCGGCGCGGGTCTTCGATTTCGTGGACCGGCGTTACTCGGCCGGTTGCGTCACGGCCATGCCCTGCTTGTCGCGCAACCCGTCGCGATACAGTGCCTTGATGAGCGAGATCACCATCAGCACCATCACCATGGTGAATGGCAGGGCACCGATAATCATCGCGTTCTTCAGGGCTTCGAACGGATCGGCCTCGGCCCCACTGTTGCCCGCGATGATCAGCGCGCCGATCACCAGGGTCAGGATCAAACCCCAGATGATGCGGTGCTTGACGCCTGTCTCCTGCGAGCCGCCGGACATGATGGTGTTCATCACCAGGATGCCGGAGTCCGCCGAGGTCACCAGGAAGGTCATGATCAGCACCACGCACATGATGGTCAGCGCCGACAGCAGCCCCCCCTCGATCATCTGACCCAGGGTCACGAAGAGCTTGGCGGTGGTCGAGGCGCCGACGATGACACCCTCCGCGCCGCCATTCAGTTCCAGATCGATCGCTGTGCCGCCCAGGATGGTCATCCAGGCAAAGCAGACCAGTGCCGGGGCGATGACGCAGCCGAACACGAACTCGCGGATCGTGCGTCCCTTGGAGATGCGGGCCAGGAACAGGCCTACAAAGGGTGAGAACGCGATCCACCAGGCCCAGTAGAACGTGGTCCACCCCGCCTGCCAGCCGAAGAGACGGCCAGGCGCGCCCTCGCTATAGACTTGAGCGGCCAGGGCTTCCGCCTCGGGCAGCGCCTTGAAGCTCTCCGGCAGCCCCTCCTTGAAGCCCTCCAGCGAGCCCCAGGCGTTAGTCCCGCCGCTGTAGATTGCGGCGACATCCTCCGCCGGCAGGGCACGCACGGCCTCCGGCAGGCTGGCCACGAAAGCCTCCTGCGATTGTGGGCTGTAGGCTTCGAAGGACAGCGAGATGAAGTGGATCACGTAATCCACCATCGCGCTGGCATAACTGGTCATCGCGAACAGGAACGACCCGAAGATGACGAAGGTCATCAGGAGGATCAGCGAAAGCACAAGGTTCAGGTTCGAGAGATATTTGATCCCCCGGCCAACCCCTGATACCGCCGAGATGATCGACAGGCCCATGATCAGCATCAGGGCTGCGATCAGGCCCACCGTGCTGGGCTTGGGCGTCTCGCCACCCTCCTTCATCAACCATTCCATGCTGGTAACCGAATAGACCCCATCAACGAACTGGCTGACGCCGAATCCGATGGTAACGGACACACCCAGAATGGTCGCGATCACACCCAGAACATCGACCACATGCCCGATGAACCCATTGGCCAGGCGCCCGAGCAAGGGCGTCAGCGCCGACCGGATGGTCAGTGGCATGCCGCGGGTATAGGCGTAGTAGGCGAGGCTGAGGTGGTGACTTGTCGCCACTGTGACTGGTCAACGTATCTC
>JBCCDU010000088.1:0-16796 GCA_039030715.1 Pseudomonadota bacterium | reverse complement strand
TGAAGTGCGCGGTTTCCCTCGTGAAACATCGCCATGGTCTTCTCCTGTCTGCTGGTGGTGGTCAGAGGCCCTTGCGCGCCGCCCCCCGTCCGGTTGCGGGCTTGGGTGCGGGGGCAGGGCGCAGCCCCTCCAGCACCCGCAGGGGCGCACGCGCAGGCGACTTGGCCCCGGATTGCGGCGCGATATAGACCAGCTTCGTCACCTCCACCATCGCCACACCCGCCAGCCGCTGCGCGTCCAGCCGTTGGCCGATCCGCTCGATCCCCGGCGCGACCTTCAGCCAGAAGCGCTTGTGAGAGGGCGGCAGGTAAAGCGCCGCCTCATGGCGCTCTGCACTGAAGTTATGGCTGGTCAGCGTGCTCTCCAACTGCCCGACCGAGTAGGGCCGCCCATACCCGAACGGCGTCGCATCGCGCCTGGCCCACAGCCCCGCCCGGTTCGGCACCAGGAAGATCGCCTTGCCCCCCGGCGCCAGCACCCGCCAGATCTCGCTGAGCAGCGCCTGAGGTTTCTCGCAGGTCTCCAGCCCATGGGCGACGATCATCCGGTCCACCAGCCCGGTCGGCAGCGGCCACAGCGTCTCCTCCACCAGGGCCGAGATGTTCGGCCCCTCGCCCGGCCACGGGCACACCCCCTGTTGCGCCGGCATCAGGCAGAGCGTCCGTGCCGCCTCCTCCGCAAAGGGCCGCAGGAACGGCGCCGCGAAGCCGAACCCCGCCACCGTCTCGCCGCTCACATTCGGCCACATCTGGCGCAACTGCTCGCGCAGCACGCGCTGCGCCATCCGCCCCAGCCGGGTCGTGTAGTAGAACTTGCGCAATTCGATCACGTCGAGATGCATTTCGCCCGCCTCTCCGCTAAGCTTCCCCCAACATACGCCAAACCAACAGGGATCGCCATGCCAGTCGAGATCGTCACCCTCCCCGCCCGTTCCGACAACTACGCCTACCTGATGCGCGACGAGGCGAGCGGTCTGGTCGCCACCATCGACGCCCCCGACGCCGCCCCGATCGAGGCCGCCCTGGACGAGCGCGGCTGGTCCCTCGATCAGATCTGGCTGACCCACCACCACGGCGACCATGTGGAGGGGGTCGCGCCGCTGCGCGACCGCTTCGCCTGCAAGGTCGTCGGCCACGCCAAGGACGCCGCCCGCCTGCCCACCCTCGACCAGACCGTGGGCGAGGGCGACACCCTGAGCCTGGGCGAGACCGAGGCCCGCATCCTCGACGTCTCCGGCCACACCATCGGCCACATCGCCTTTGTGGTGGAGGCCGACAAGGTCGCCTTCACCGCCGACAGCCTGATGGCGCTGGGCTGCGGGCGGGTGTTCGAGGGGACCCACGCGATGATGTGGGAAAGCCTCTCCAAACTCATGGCGCTGGACCCCGAAACCCAAGTCTATTCCGGCCACAACTACGGCCAAGCCAACGGCAAATTCGCCTTGAGCATCGAGCCGGAAAACGCGGCCCTGCAACAGCGCATCATGGACATCCTGGACGCCGACACGGCAGGCAAACCCATCGTCCCCGTGACCCTGGCCGAGGAACTCGCCACCAACCCCTTCCTCCGCGCCACCGAACCGACCGTGAAAGCCAACCTGAACCTGACAGGGGCCGACGACGCGAGCGTGTTTGCGGAAATCCGGCGCAGAAAGGATAGTTTCTAATTATTAGTCTGCGGGCGAACGAGGTTGCATCAGTGGTCGGAATTTGGATTCAAAAAGGCAACCAACCAATGCAGATTGTGGCTCAATGTTTAAACCCGTCCGGCGGCAACTGTTTCGAGGTTTTCGACATGGACCCAAAGGCGCTCGCACAGGCTAGAGAACGCGTTGAGCGGATGGCCGCTGCAATTGCGGAGATGGAAAAAACCGATCCCTCAATGGTTGGATTTGAGCGTCACTGGATCGATTTCTTACTGGCTCACAATACTATCTTCACCAAGCTTGAGCAGGGCGCAAAAGGCAATGGGCGAAGTCAAGGCTGGTTTGGTGAGGTTAAGAGTTTTCGCAAGCAAGATGAGTTGCTTAGGTACCTACATCACGCACGCAACTGTGCCGAGCATTCGCTCGAGACAACCACACTGAAGCAGGAGTTTGATGTCGTGCCGCAGACGGCATGGACCGAAAGAATTCCTCCCACAGAGGCATCCAAAGGGGTGCCCGGCCTTCGCGGCTATGTTGGCAAGCCCTTTAGCGCTCGAATTGTGCCGCCCGGTGTCCGTTTGCGGCCCGTTAGTGACCGAGGGGTGGAGTATCTTCCGCCGGAAAGGCACCTCGGAGTTGAGTTGTGGAAGTGTGATCCTCTATCCGTCGCGAAGCATGCATTCGACTATCTCGAATGTTTAGTAACAGAAGCTGAAGAACAATTTGGAGTAGAGCAACGTCCATAGCCTGCGCCGACCTGATCTCCATCCACATTCACCATGCGCCGCAAGGGACAAGTTCTGCTGCACTCAAATCGCGGTAGATCCGAGTTAATGGACACGTTAATCGACAAAGTCGTGGTGGGTGTCGCGTCCGATGTCGCGTTGGTTATTGGACTCGGGCTGGATTTGTCGGAATTTTGATGCTCGGCGGGCGTTGAGGGGCCGGGATTGGGGAGACCGCGCGGGGTTGCGCGGTCTCGGGTTCTGGGGTCGGCGGGCCGGGCCTCGCGGTCGGGCCGGGGTTATCCCTGCGGCTGTTTGGTTTTGCGCAGATAGGGCAGGACGGTTTCGAACTCGCCGAATTTCTCGGTCGCTTCGTCGTTCGAGACGGCCGGGGTGATGATCACATCCTCGCCCTGCTGCCAATTGGCCGGGGTGGCGACTTTGTGCTTTGCGGTCAACTGGATACTATCGATCGCGCGCAGGATTTCGTCGAAGTTCCGGCCCGTGGTCATCGGATAGGTCAGGGTCAGCTTGATCTTCTTGTCCGGCCCGATGACAAAGACCGAGCGCACGGTGGCATTGTCCGCGGGCGTGCGCGCTCCGTCTGCGCTTTCGGAGGCGGGCAGCATGTCGAACAGCTTCGCCACCTTCAGATCCGGGTCGCCGATCATGGGATAGCTCACATCGTGGCCGGTGGCCGTGGCGATGTCGGATTTCCAGCGGTGGTGATCCTCGACCGGATCGACCGAAATGCCGATGATCTTGGCATTGCGCTTGGAAAATTCTCCCATCATTCCAGCCATATAGCCCAGCTCCGTGGTGCAGACCGGCGTGAAATCCTTCGGATGGCTGAACAGCACCGCATAGCCGTCGCCAATCCAATCATGAAACGAAATCGCCCCCTCAGTCGTGTCAGCCGTAAAATCCGGAGCAATATCATTAATCCGCAGGCTCATTCGGTCCTCCCGTATTGTTGATTTCACGCTTTTGAACTGTATTTTCCGATTCGGCCACTGGAAATGCGCGTCGCAATTCCACTCGCGGTGGACCGGGTACAGGATTGCGCGCCTCAACTGTAAATGCAATGCGGGTTGGAGCGGATTTCGCCGATGGGAGCACGCGCATGATCGCAGAAGTGACGCTTGGCGCAGGAGAGATCACGGCCGCGGATCTGGTGCCGATCGGGCAGGGGGCCCCGGTCGCCCTTGCGCCCGATGGCTTGGCGCGGATGCGCGCGGGCGAAGCGGTGATGCGAGATGCCGTGGCAGAGGATCGTCCGATCTATGGCGTCACTACGGGGCTAGGCCCGCGTGCCGTTGACCGGCTGGGGGAGGCGGCGCGCGGCGACTTCCCTGCAGCGACGGTGCTTGGACGAGCCCATGCGTTGGGGCCTGCGCTGCCGGTGGCGGCGGTGCGCGCCGCGATGGCCATCAGGGTGCACACCCTGCTGTCCGGTGCAGTCGGCGTGCGGCCCGCGCTCGCCGAGCATATCGCCGCCTGCCTGAATGAGGGTCTGATCCCGGTGATCGGGGAAAGCGCCTCGATCGGTGCGGCGGACCTGCTGTGGGGCGGGTCGCTGGGGGCGGGTCTGATCGGGTCGGGCGAGATGGACACACCGTGGGGACGCCTGCCCGCGGCCGATGCGTTCGATCGGGCCGGGATCGCGCCTTGGCAGCCTTTCGGTCGCGAGGGGCTGGCGTTGGCCAGTCACTCCTCGGTTACCGCGGCGCTGGCTGCACTGGGGTTCGCCGGGCTTCAAACACTGCTGGAAGCCGGGCAGACTGCGGCAGCGCTGATGCTGGAGGGGTTTCGCGGCAACCTGTCACCGCTGGATCCCGATTTGCTCGCACTCAGCCCCAAGCCGGGGCAGGGGCGGGCGGCGGCGGGTCTGATGCGGCGTCTGGACGGGTCCGAGTTGCATCAGAAGCGGGCCGCGCGCCGGCTGCAGGATCCGCTCTCGCTGCGCAATATCGTCCAGGTGCAGGGCGCGGGGTTTGCGGCGCTGGAGTTTCTGGAGGCGGCTGTGATGGGGGAGATCAACGGCCTCTCCGACAATCCAGTCGTTCTGGTCGAGCGGGGGGAGGTATTGTCCGGCGGCAGTTATCTCAGCCCGCAGGTCGCGATTGCGCTGGGGGCGGTCAATCAGGCCGCGGTACATCTGGCAGCCCAGCAAGTCGCGCGGATGGGCAAGATGCTCGCCAACCGTTTTTCGGACTTGCCGCAGGGGCTGACCGATGCCGGGATCGGTGGCGCTGGCTTTGGCGCTATGATGAAGGCGCCGGAGGCACTGGCTGCGGAGATCGCGCATCTGGCCCAACCCGCGCCTGTTTATCCCAGCCCATCCGCCGATGCCCTGGAGGATACGGTGACCCATGCGGCGATCCCAGCCAAGGCACTCCACGAGATCGTTCAGCGGCTCTCTTTGATCACCGCGATGGAACTGATGGTTTCGACCCAGGCCGTGGAACTGCGCGGTGTCGCGATCGCGCCGGCGCTGGATCCTGCCATGGCGATGGTGCGCGAGATTTCACCGAGGCTGGAGGTCGACCGTTCGTTGAGCGCCGAGATCGAGACCCTGGCGGCCCGGTTGCGCGCGGGGGCCTTCTCGCTTCAGGCATAGCGCAGGGTCTGCGCGATCCCCATGCGCTTGGCTTTCTCCAGCATGAAGGCTCCCAATGCGATGTCGCTGGTCGCAAGGCCCCGGTGCCAGAACAGGATAGTCTCCTCCGCACTTTCGCGGCCCGGTTTCAGCCCGGCCGCGATCTGGCCGATTTCGGCGTGGAAGCTGGCCTCGGTGATCTTGCCTGCATCGATCTGAGGGCGCAGCGCGCCCAGGTGTCCCGCCCGCATCTGGCCCAGATCGTCCATGACGAATTTGTCGAAGCGGTCGGTAAAGTCCAATGGCAGCGTACTCATGGTGCCATAGGGAACGACCAGCGCGCCCGCGCGGACCCAGGCGGGGTCGAACAGGGGCTGCGGCCGGTCGAGACGCGATGCCTCCACCAGAATATCAGCCCCGCTCAGGCAGCTTTCCCAATCGCCGGTCGCGACGACCGGTTTCCCAAGATCGCGGTTCAGGCTTTCGGCGAAGCCCTCGCGGCTCTCCAGACGGCGGGAATGCACCCGTATCTCCTCGAAGTCGAAAAGATGATCCAGCAGGCGCACGTTCCAATAGCTAGAGCCTCGCGCACCGATATGACCCAGGACACGCGGATTGGGCGGGGCCAGACGCTTGGCGCCCAGGGCGGTCACGGCGCCGGTGCGCATATCGGTGATGCCAGCCGCATCGATCACCGCCTTGGGCGTGCCGGTGCGTGGACAGAAGAGATTGAGCAGCCCCATCTCGGACGGAAGGCCCTGTTCATGATTGCGATAGAAATCTCCCACCACCTTGATGCCCGCGATGTCCAGTGGCGCCACGAAACCGCGTAGGACGTTGAAATGGCCGCTGCTATTGGCGTCCGGGGTCAGATGCATCCGGGGTTCGATCACGGTTTCGCCCCGGCCCGCCGCGATCAGCCCCTGATCGACAGCCTCCAGGATCTCCGCTTCCGTCAGGTTCAGGGCGGCAACCTCTGGTCCGCCCAGATAGTGGATATCGATCATGCGTTATGTCCCTTGGGTTGCTGAGCGAATCTAGGGCCAAGCATTGCGCTCAGACAAGGGTTGGGCTTTACACCCACCCCGCGCTTCGCTAAGCCGGATGCGTAAACCAAGGGGTGCCCTTTCGGGCTGAGATGGCCTTCGCCGAACCCTTAGAACCTGCTCCGGGTCGTGCCGGCGAAGGGATGGGTATCACCCCTGTCATTTGCCGCCGCCCCCATGGCGAGGAACCTTTGACGGTGCAAGTTGAAATCATCGGTAGCGGTATCGTCGGCCTGACAGCGGCAGAGGCATTCGCCGCCCGTGGCTGCGCGGTTACGGTGATTTCTCGCTCGGGCGGGCCGACGGGCGAGTGCTGTTCCTGGTGGGCCGGCGGGATGCTGGCGCCGGGGTGCGAGATGGAAAGCGCCGAGCCCCTGATCGGGGAACTGGGGGCCGAGAGCATCGCCTTCTGGCGGCGCATTGCCAAACCGCAGCAGAATGGAACCCTGGTCGTGGCCCCGCCCCGTGACACGCCCGAGCTGCGCCGCTTTGGCCGGATGACGACCGGCTGGGTCGAGACCGATCCGGGCGCGCTGGAACCCGACCTTGCAGGCCGCTTCTCGCGGGGGTTTTTCTTTGCCGAGGAAGCGCACTTCGACCCGCGCGCGGTTTTGGTCGCACTCAAGGCCGACCTCGCCTCGCGCGGGGTCGTGTTTCGCAAAAGCACAATGCCGGAGCGGATCGAGGCCGATCTGCGCATCGATTGCCGGGGTCTGGCCGCGCGCGACGAGCTCACCGATCTGCGGGGCGTGAAGGGCGAGATGCTGCTGGTCCGGACCAGCGAGCTGCAACTCAGACGTCCGGTGCGCCTGCTGCATCCGCGCTGGCCGCTCTATATCGTCCCGCGCGCGGGCGGGCTGTTCATGATCGGGGCGACGATGATCGAGGCCGGGGATACCCGCGGGCTCACGCTACGCTCGGCGCTGGAGCTGATGGGGGCGGCCTATGCCCTGCATCCGGCCTTTGGCGAGGCGGAGATCGTCGAAATTGGTGCTGACAATCGCCCTGCGTTTCCGGACAATCTGCCCCGTTTGCGGCGGCGCGATCGGGTGATCTATATCAATGGCATGTTCCGGCATGGCTTCCTTTGCGCGCCAGCGATGGCACGGCGCGCGGCGGAGCTGGCGCTGGACGGGGCCGCGTTTCCTGAGGTGGTGGATGAAGATCACGGTGAACGGTGCGACGTATGAGACGGGAGCGGTGACGCTTGCCGCCCTGCTCAGCGAACTCGGTCATGACGGCGCCGTGGTTGCGACTGCGGTGAACGGCGAGTTCGCGGGCCGCGCCAGCCGCGCCGAGACCATGCTGCGGGCCGAGGACGAGATCGAAATCGTCGCCCCGATGCAGGGCGGCTGATGGCCGGTTTCTACGGTATAGACGTCGCGTCGCGTTTCATGATCGGCACGGCGGGCTATCCCTCGCCCGCGATCCTGGGCGAGGCGATCCACGCATCGGGGGCCGAGATCGTCACCGTCTCGCTGCGTCGCGAGGGGGCAGGTGGCGCGGGTCAGGCATTCTGGGACCTGATCCGGCAGACCGGCTGCCGCGTTCTGCCCAATACCGCTGGCTGCAAGACGGTGAAGGAAGCCGTGACCACGGCCCAGATGGCGCGCGAGGTGTTCGAGACCCCCTGGATAAAGCTGGAGGTGATCGGCGAGGATGATACGCTGCAGCCGGATGTCTTCGCCCTGGTCGAGGCTGCTCGGGTTCTGACCGATGATGGCTTTCAGGTCTTCCCCTACACGACCGACGATCTGATCGTGGCGGAGAAGCTGCTGGCCGCGGGGTGCGAGGTGCTTATGCCCTGGGGTGCGCCCATCGGCTCGGGCCGGGGCCTGAACAACCCGTATCAGTTGCGCACTCTCAGGGCGCATTTCTCAGGCGTGCCGCTGGTCGTGGACGCGGGCCTGGGCCTCCCCAGCCATGCAGCGGCGGCGATGGAGTTGGGTTATGACGCGATCCTTCTGAACACGGCCGTTGCCAAGGCGGGCGATCCGGTGGGGATGGCCGCGGCGTTTCGCGACGCTATAACGGCAGGTCGCGCGGCGTTCGAGGCAGGCCCGATCGAGGTGCGGGATATGGCGGAGCCGTCCACCCCCGTCGCGGGCACCCCCTTCTGGCAGGGTGCGGAATGACGCTGCCTCGGTTTTACCAGATCGTCGACGACGCCCGATGGCTGGAACGCTTCGTTCCGCTGGGGTTGGAACTGGTGCAACTGCGCATCAAGGACAAGCCGCGCGAGGAACTGCGCGCCCAGGTTCGGGCGGCCAAGGCGATTTGCGGCGCGTCATGTCAGCTTATCGTCAACGACCACTGGGATCTGGCGCTGGAGGAAGGCTGCGACTTCATCCATTTGGGGCAGGAGGATCTGGACACGACGGATCTGGAGGCGATCAAGGGCTTGCGCCTGGGCGTCTCGACCCATGACGGGGCCGAACTGCGCCGGGGATTGGGTACCGATCCCGCCTATATCGCGCTGGGGCCGGTCTATCCGACCATCCTCAAGAAAATGAAATGGCGACCGCAGGGGGTCGAGCGCGTGACCGACTGGAAGGCCCGCATCGCGCCCCTGCCGCTGGTTGCCATCGGGGGCCTCACGGTCGAGCGGGCCCCGGCGATCTGGCGGGCGGGCGCGGATGTGATCTGTGTGGTGACGGATGTGCTCTATCACCCCAACCCCGAGGATCGGCTGCAAGAATGGCTGGATCTGGCGCGCGAGGCCGCCTGACGCCCCGTTTCGACCACTTTTCCTTATATCTTTTCTGTCCGCGTTAATCGCTGGGTCACCATGGATGGTGTCTGATGGTGCCAAGGGTCCGGATCGTCCGGGCAAGTTGGTACCGCTGACGGAAAGTGACTATATTAGCGGTTGGTGTGATGATCCCGGACGGGACACTGGCTTCCCCAGTGCGCGGACCGGGTGGAGGTAGAGTGTGCTAAAACTGTTTCGGCAGCAGAAAGCGGCCCAGTTCGACGCCCCGATCCAGGCGGAGCGTCGGGTTTACGCCGTGGGCGATATCCACGGACGGTTCGACCTGTTGGGCGAGATCATCGACAAGATCTTGCAGGATGCGGGCGATTTCGACGGCGTACCCCAGATCGTGTTCCTCGGCGACCATATCGATCGCGGCGAAAGCTCTCGCGAGGTTCTGGAATTCCTTATGGCGGTTAGCGACTGGCCGGAGGTCGAGGCGATCTTCCTGCTCGGCAATCACGAGCAGATGCTGCTGGATTTTCTGACCGATGCGTCGACGGGCGCGCGCTGGCTGCGCTATGGCGGGCTGCAAACTTTGATGAGCTACGGCACGCCAACCTATGGCCCGGTTCATCAGCCCGGCACGCTGGAGCAGATTCGCGAGGATCTGATCGATGCGATGGGACCGCATCGCGGGTTCCTGGACAGCATGGGGTTGATGCATCGCAACGGCAATCTGCTCTTCGCCCATGCGGGCGCCAATCCCAACCTGTCGCTTCAGGCACAGGACGAACGCAGCCTGATCTGGGGCCATCCCCGGTTCTTCGATCAGGTGCGCGACGACGGGATCTGGGTCGTTCACGGCCATACGGTGGTGGAGGAGCCGATTATCGAGAAAGGCCGCATCTCGGTCGATACCGGTGCCTATTTCTCGAACCGCCTCTCCGCCGTGCGGCTGGAAGGCGACTCGGTCAAGTTCCTGACGGCTTGAGCAGGCTCAGAACCCGTTCGCGGCGTTCGCAGCACTCAGCAGGATATTCGGCAGCGCCTGGCTGATCACCCGGTTCCAACTGGTGATCGGCTGTTCGGCAATGAAGATCACATCATTCGGGCGCAACTGGAACTGTGCCGCCAGCGCCAGGTTCACCGCGTTTGAACCGTCTAGGTTATAGGCGGTGATCCCGCCGGCCTCGGCTGGATTGGTGTTTGGGCGCAGGACATAGATCTCTTCGTAATCGGCCGTCTGAATGTTGATCTGCGTGTCGTTGAACAGCGCATCGGCCAGGCTGGCCGTCCTCTCAAAGGGCAGGGCGACCCGCTTGGTTTGGCGCACCTCACCCGAGACATAGGCGTAGTGGCGTTCGACCGCGCCGAGTTCCAGCCGGTCTTTGAACAACGCACGATCCGCCGCCAGGGCATCCTGGGCCGCCTGAAGCCGCTGGGCGCGAAGCTGCTCGCGCTGCAACTGGAATTGCTGGGTCTGGATCTGCTGACCCCGGATGGCGAGGCGTTCCTGGAACGCGCGCTGGGCGGCTTCCTCGCGGAACTCCGAGCCTACGAACACGCTGTCGCCGTCGCGCAGCACGATGCGCCGGGCTGCCGGATCGCTCTGGAACCGGTCCAGCGCGATCATATAGGTTTGACCGCCGCGGATCAGTTGCACCCGCGCGACCATCGGATCGACGGCGGCAATCCCTCCGGCAAGCTGCACGGCCTCGTGCAGGTAAAGCGGCTTCAACCCGATCGGCACCAGGGCAGGGCTGCGCACCTCGCCACCTACCGAGACGCGTTGCGAGTTGAACTCGGCAATCTCCAGTGTGAATTGCGGGTCGATTCCGGCGGTGATCAAGGCCTGGAAGATCTCGGCCTCCGCATCCTGCAGGGTCAGACCCGCGATACGCACGCGGCCCGCATCGGGCACGGCGACCGCTCCGTCGTCCTGGACGATGAACCCCTGGCGCTTGGACTGCGCCGTGATCAGGTCGGGCAGGTTCTCCAGCGTCGCAGCCGTGTTGATCGCCAGCAGCACAACATCGCCGACCCCGATGCGATAGGCGGCGGGCTCACCCAATGGCGGAAAGCGTTCTGCCACGAAATTGGGGCGGTTTGGCGCGGCGGTGGAGGGCGCCGGGATCGGGTTAAGCGCCACCTGACCCAGCGATTTCGACGTCTGTGCCGCCGCATCCGGTTGGAACGCAAGTGGCAGGCGCGGGGGCACATAAGTTTGCAGATTGGCGGCAATTGTCGTCTCTGGCGTCATGCGCACGACCTGAACGTCATAATCCGTCCCGCCCGCCTCGCCATAGACCGAGCCATCGCTGACGCTGGGCGCGGTATAGACCAGGCCGCAGCCGGTCAGCGCCAGAATTGCAAGAAGTCCTGCGACATGCTTGGCCGGCATCGGACAGCCTCCCCTCACCAGATCTGTTCTCTCCCCCGGTGGTCAGCGACCACACGCAGAGGTGTAGCACCCCGGGGCGGGCAGGTTAAGCCCGTTTTGCCAAAATGGTGGAATCTCAAGGGGATTCCGCGTTAGACGACTGATATGCTGTGGCGCAGAAAACACCTGGACCGTGCCTCGCCCAATTTTGGTGGGCGCCGCGGTGTGACCTCCCCCGATATGATCGTGGTGCATTACACGGGTATGGAGACGGCGACCGCCGCGATCGCCCGTCTGGCCGATCCGGAGGCCGAGGTGAGCGCGCACTACCTGATCGATCAAGACGGCACGCGGGTGAAGATGGTCCGCCCGCGTCACCGCGCCTGGCATGCGGGCCTGTCCTGCTGGGGTGGCGTACACGACGTGAATTCGCATTCCATCGGGATCGAGCTGGTCAATCCAGGCCACGGCGCCCGCTATCACCCGTTCCCCGAGGCGCAGATGGTGCAGTTGGAGGTGTTGCTGGCCTATCTGATGAAGCGTTTTTCGATCCGTCCCGAGCGCGTGGTGGGCCATGCTTGCGTGGCGCCTGGGCGCAAGCAGGACCCGGGAGACAAATTCGACTGGCGCCGCCTGGCACGCGAGGGCTTGTCGATCTGGATCGACCCCGCCTCGCTCTGTACCGAGCGGGATGCGGAACTGGCCGACCCCGCGCGATTTCAGGAGGCCGCGCGGCGCTTTGGCTATCTCACGCCCGAAAGCGGGGCCTGGTGCAACGAAAGCTTTGCTGTGTGGGAGGCGTTCCGCCTGCGCTTCCTGCCGCAATATCGCGGACTGCGCCCCTGCGTCGCCGGGGTCGCGCACCTGGAGGCGCTGGCCGAGGCCTGGCCCTGCCGCTTGGGGCTTTGAGCGTCAATCCACGCGGATCAGCAATTTCCCGCTGTTCTGACCATCGTAGAGCCGTTTGATCGCACCGGGCGCGTGTTCCGCCCCGTTCAGCACATCCTCGGCATAGCTGAGCTTGCCTGCGCGGATCCAGTCCGCCAGCGCGGCAACGGCTTCGCCATAGCGAGCCTTGTAGTCGAGCACCAGGAATCCCTGCATCCGGGCGCGGGCCACCAGCAATTGGCGGTGGACGCGTGGGCCCATCGGGACCGGATCCCAATCGGTCAGCGCCGCCGTCCCGCAGATCGTGACCCGCGCGCCCAGCGCCAGATTGGTCATTACGGCGTCCGAAATCGGTCCACAGGTATTGTCGAAGTAACAGTCCACACCGTCGGGGCAGGCGGCCTTGACCGCCGCAGCCACGTCCTCCTCGCGATAGTTGATCGTCGCGTCATAGCCGAACTTGTCGCGGCAGAGCGCCATCTTCTCGGCCGACGAGGTGATCCCCACCGTTCTGCATCCCAGCACCTTGGCAATCTGGCCGACGGCCGATCCGACGGCCCCGGCCGCAGTCGAGACGACCACGGTATCGCCGGCTTTCGGCTGGCAGCTTTCGGTCAGGCCGAAATAGGCGGTCACACCGTTCAGCCCCAGAACCCCAAGCGCCAGCGAGGCGGGCAGGTCACGCTCCTCCACTTTCCGATCGACGTCCGATCCGTCGGAGACCGCGAACCGGTTCCAGCCGAACATGCCGGAGACCATTTCGCCCACTGCGTAATCCGGGTGGTTGCTCTCGATCACCTCGCCGACCGAGAACGCCCGCATCGCGGCGCCGATCTCGACCGGGGGCAGATAGTTGGGCGCATCGTTCGCCCATCCGCGCATTGCGGGGTCGACGGACCAGAATTGGGCCTGGATCAGGAACTGCCCCTCACCGGGGCTTTCGGCCTCGACCTCCTCCACCCGGAAATGGCTGGCATCGGGCACGCCCCTCGGCCGGTTGGCGAGGACGACGCGGCGGTTGGTTCTCATGATGCCTCTCCCATATGTCGGTCGACGACCCGCTGCAGGATCGGGGCATAGTGTTCGAAACCCGGGGTCTGATGTCCGGGAACCTTGCCGATATCGTCCCAGATACGGACTTGCAGGATGTCCGTCAGGTTGGGGTTCCGACCGAAGGTTTTGACTTCGGTATGGCCCATCGGCCCGCCCTGCAGGTTCAGGGAATGCACCGAAGCCTCCGAAAGCTTGCCGAAATATTCAGGATCTGTTGCGCAGAGGTAGCGTTTCGCGTCGACATGGCAGCGCACGCAATCCGTGACGATGGTGGGAAAGAAGTCCTGCAGCACCCGCGCGCCTGCTTCCTCGTGGCGGCTGTCGATGCCTTGATCGGCAGCGTCGGCGGGAAACTCGTGCGTGAAGTGACCGACATCGTGCAGCAGGGCTGCGGCGATCACCTCGTCCGGCGCGCCCGCCTCCTCGGCCAGTTGCGCGCCTTGCAGCATGTGCTCGGCGATGGTGACCGGCTCGCCCAGATATTCCTCCGCCGCGTTGCGGGCAAATATCTCGCCCAGGAAGGGCACGATGGTTGTGCGGTCGAGTTCGGCTGAGTCCTGCATCGGGAACCTCCTTGCAGCGGGCCACATAACGCGCGCACTATGATTCGGCTGCGCCATCCGGTGCAAGCGTGTTCCAAGGGTGGAGGGGAGTTTTGAAGCATCGCTTTGACCTTACGGGCAAGCGCGTGTTGGTGACCGGAGCCTCCGGCGGCCTCGGCCGGCATTTCGCGCAGGTTTTGGCGGGCGAAGGGGCGGAGGTGATCCTGGCTGCAAGGCGGGCCGACGCGCTGGCAGATGCGGTGGCCAAAATCGGCCGCTCGGCACGTGCGTTGGCGCTGGATGTGACCGATCCGGCCTCTGTCACCGCGTGTTTCGAGGCCGCCGGGCCGCTGGATATTCTCATCAACAACGCGGGCATCGGCGACAGCAAGGACGCGCTGGATCTGACCGAGGAGGACTGGTCGCGCACGATGGAGACCAATCTGACAGGTGCCTGGCGTGCGGCGCAGGCTGCGGCGCGACAGATGGGGCGCGGCGCAACGATTATCAACATCGCCTCGATCCTCGGGCTGCGCGTGATGGGCCGCGTGATGCCCTATTGCGTCTCCAAAGCCGGGCTGATCCAGATGACCAAGGCGCTGGCATTCGAATGGGCGCGGCTGGGCATACGGGTGAACGCGTTGGCGCCGGGCTATATCGAAACCGATATCAACCGCGACTTCTTCCGGACCGAGGCGGGTCGGGCGGTGATCAAACGTATTCCCCAGCGCCGTCTGGGCCGGATGGAGGATCTGGCGGGGCCCCTGCTTTTGCTGGCCTCTGACGCCTCGGCCTTCATGACCGGGGCCGTGGTCGAGGTCGATGGCGGGCATCTGGTGAGCGGGCTTTAACGCCCGGCGACGCTTTCCGGCGCTTCGATCCGGATCAGATCTTCCGGGCACTGGTCCCAGGCGATCTTGAACGTATCGAGAAAACCCCGTGTGTCGAAAGCTATCCAATCGTCGCCGAACTTTGCCACGGCGTTCTGATTGAACATGTGCTCCAGGATTGCCGGCGCATCAACCTGGCTGATCAGGCCTTTCACGCGGTGGGGTCCCAGGCTCGTGGGATAAAGGCTCTCACCCACCTGCAGGACCGTTTCGCCTGGGCGTAGCGGGGCCTGGTATGCGACAAAGCCCACCTCGCCCCGGGTTAGGTCGAACCAGATCAGCGATGTCGCCGTGCCCTGGCCTGAAAAATCGCGCGACTGGGCGGAGGCGTAGCGTGTGACGCCACATTGGCCGAGACCGTCGGGGGCCGGGTCGCCGATGATCTGCACGCTCCACCCGCCGGTGCCTTCGACAGTGGTTACATCGGCGGATTTGGCGGGAGCGGCGATCAACACGGTAGACAGCAGCAATATTGAGATGCGCATCTAAATTCATCCTTTGAAAATTCCAGAATTGACCGCAGCACGGATCCGTCAGCCGATCAAGCGCAATGCGGTCTCTGCGCCGTTGCTGCTTGTTGGGGCGGCTGCTATGCCGGTGATGTGTCCTGCCAAGTCAGCGAGGAGCCGCCATGGATTTTTCCCTCTCTCCCCAGATCGACACGCTGCGGCAGCAAACGCGCAGCTTCATCGCAGACGAGATCCTTCCGCTGGAGGCGGACACGGATAACTTCGACCCGTATGAGAACATCGCCGAGGGGCCGCTGGCCGAGGCGCGGGCTAAGGCCAAGGCGGCGGGCCTCTGGGCACCGCAGATGCCGGTGGAGCGCGGCGGAATGGGCCTTGGCGTGCAAGGGATGGCCGCGCTTTATGAGGAAGCGAACTACTCGATCTTCGGCCCCGTCTGCATGAATTGCGCGGCACCGGATGACGGCAATATGATGGTGCTGAACAAGCTGGGGCGTGAGGATCAGAAGGAGAAATGGCTGCAACCGATCATCGATGGCGATGTCCGCTCGGCCTTCGTGATGACCGAGCCTGCGCCCGGCGGCGGCTCGGACCCCTCGATGATCCAGACCAAGGCCGAACGGTCTGGCAATGTGTGGTGGGTGACTGGCCGCAAGTGGTTCATCACCGGCGCGGGCGTGGCCAGCCATTTCATCCTGATGGCCAAGACCAGCGACGATCCGCGCAAGGGGCTGACGGCGTTTCTGTTTCACAAGGACGATCCCGGCTGGCACATCGCCCGGCGCATCCCGATCATGGGGCCGGAGGAACATGGCGGCCATTGCGAGCTGGTTTTCGAAGGGTTGGAAATCCCCGACCAGAACCGCCTGATGGACGTGGGCGATGGGCTGAAGGTCACGCAGATCCGTTTGGGCGTCGCGCGGCTGACCCATTGCATGCGCTGGCTGGGCCTGGCCACACGCTGCCTGGACATCGCGCGCGCCTATGTCGAGGGGCGCGAGGGTTTCGGCATCAAACTGGCGGATCGGGAATCCGTGCAACTGCAACTGGGCGAGGCGGCGATGGGGATCGAGGTCGGGCGTCTTCTGACCATGCGCGCGGCCTGGACGCTGGATCAGGGCTCCAAGGCCCGTCAGGAGGTCTCGATGGCCAAGATCCAGGTCGCCGACATCCTGCATAAATGCGCCGACACCGCGATACAGTTGAACGGGGCGCGCGGCTATTCCAAGGACACGGTGCTGGAATGGATCTATCGCTACGCCCGTCAGGCGAGGCTGGTGGACGGCGCGTCGGAGGTTCACAAGATGGTCATCAACAGGTTTCTCGCACAGCAGGGCCGCGATTTCTGGCGCTGGGGGCAGGGCACGGACTGACAGTCTGCAACTCGCGCGAGGCTGATCGCCTATTGCGAGCAATTTCCCGCACCTGCAACCAAATCGACCTTCTGCGTGACAGTCGGTCGAAGCCTGTCATAGAAGCCAATTCGGCCCTTTATCGAGATCTGTGCCCGGTTATCTGAAACGAAACTTCGGAATTTCAGGCCTGTTCGCGCTCCGTCCAGATAGTCTTTGACACAAAAGGTAATTCAATGGAGCATCCGTGAAACATAATAAAAACGAAAGACCGACACGGAGGATCAAGACAATGTCGTCATCTGAAGTGCCACCCGACGTGGGTAAGGCGAACATGCAATTCTCGACCGACTATGAGATGGGCCAAGACAATATCCGTCCCCTGGGATTGGATATTCACAACCCGGTTTTTCTGATTTCCAGTGTCGTGATTTTCGGCTTCGTGCTGATCTCGCTTGCAAATCAAGAGGCTGCCGCCGAGTTTTTCGGCTGGTTGCGTCCCTGGTTGACCAGC
>JBCCDU010000087.1:0-16808 GCA_039030715.1 Pseudomonadota bacterium | reverse complement strand
GATTAGGGAACCACGGCGCAAATTTGATTCGACCAAATCGATTCGGTGTCAGATCGGTGTCAGAACTTCAGTTAAACTGACGTGTTCACAATCTATCCGTCTTGTATGGATCTCATCTACTTCAGCATCGGCGGCACTGTCGGCGGCGCGGGTGCTGATGACCTTCTTCCCGATGCTGGTCAACACCATGCAGGGTCTGGCCGCCGCCGACCGGATGCAGGGGGATCTGATGCGCACCTATGCGGCAAGCTACTGGCAGACGCTTCTGCTGCTGCGCCTGCCCGCTGCCGCACCCTTCCTCTTCAACGGGCTCAAGATCTGCACGACGCTTGCGCTGATCGGCGCCATCGTCGCAGAGTTCTTTGGCACCCCCATCGTCGGCATGGGGTTCAGGATCTCCACCGAGGTCGGGCGGCTCGCGCTCGACGTCGTGTGGGCAGAGATCGCGGTGGCGGCGCTCGCCGGTTCCGCGTTCTACGGCATGGTCGCGCTGATCGAACGCGCGGTCACTTTCTGGCACCCGTCGATACGCAGCGGGACCTGACGACAAGGAGAGAGATCATGAGACCGTTAGCAACACTCGCAGCCGCGGCCGCCCTTGCATTGAGCGCAGGCGTTACCCAGGCCGCGGACAAGGTGACCCTGCAACTGAAATGGGTCACCCAGGCGCAGTTCGCGGGCTATTACGTGGCCACCGAAAAGGGCTTCTACAAGGAAGAAGGGCTGGAGGTCGAGATCAAGGCCGGCGGACCCGACATCGCGCCCGCCCAGGTCATCGCGGGCGGCGGCGCGGACGTGGTTCTGGACTGGATGCCCTCCGCCCTCGCCAGCCGCGAGAAGGGGTTGCCGCTGGTCAACATCGCGCAGCCGTTCAAAAGCTCCGGCATGATGCTGACCTGCCGCAAGGATACCGGGATCACCAGCCCTGCAGATTTCAAGGGCAAGACCCTGGGCGTCTGGTTCTTCGGCAACGAATACCCATTCCTGTCCTGGATGAGCCAGCTCGGCATTCCCACCGATGGTGGCGACGATGGTGTCACGGTGCTGAAACAGGGCTTCAATGTCGATCCGATCCTGCAGAAGCAGGCCGATTGCGTCTCAACCATGACCTATAACGAATACTGGCAGATCATCGATGCGGGGCTCAGCCCGGACGATCTGGTGGTGTTCAAATACGAGGATCAGGGGGTCTCGACGCTGGAGGACGGGATCTATGTGCTGGAGGACCGACTTGCCGATCCGGCCTTCGAAGACAAGATGGTGCGCTTCGTGCGCGCCTCGATGAAAGGCTGGAAATACGCCGAGGCGAACCCGGACGAGGCCGCCGAGATTGTACTGGACAACGACGAAACCGGCGCCCAGACCGAGAAGCACCAGAAACGCATGATGGGCGAAATCGCCAAGCTGACATCAGGCTCGAACGGTGCGCTGGACCCGGCGGATTTTGACCGGACGGTCGAGACCCTGCTGAAAGGCGGCTCGGATCCGGTGATCACCCAGAAGCCGGAAGGCGCCTGGACCCATGCGATCACCGATAAGGCCCTATAGGGCATAAACACCGGCCACCGCGCCTAAAACGATTGGCGCGGTGGCAGGATATCGGCAGTTTCTGCTGCCTTTTCAACGCTATTGGCGAAGTTTGACGCGCTAGATTGCTATCCATTCTGGCAGCGGGATCAGCACTATCGAAAGCCCCAGCGCGATGAGAGGTATGCGCATCAGAGCCGATTGGGCGCCGATGACGCCGAAGGAGATCGCTGCCAGCCCGGCACCGATCTTCGCCATCGCAAGCAGCGCCTGCGGCGGTGCCTCGGCTAGGCCGATCAGCGCCGGATTGGCGATCATCCCAAGCGGGATAATATAGAGCCCAATGCCCAGTGCCATGGCGTGCAGCGCGACCTTCAGCCAGTTCTCTCCCACCATGCCGGCGGCGATGAAAACCGCCCCGCAGACCGGCGGCGTGATCGTGCTGAGCAGCGCGAACCAGAAGACGAAGAGATGGGCCTGAAGCGGCTCCAACCCCAGGCTGATCAAAGCGGGTCCGGCAACCGACACGCAGATGACATAGGCCGCGGTCGTCGGCACCTCCATCCCCAGCACCAGGCAGGCGAATGCGGTCAGCAGCAGCGATGGCCAGAGCAAGCCGCCCGAGCCCGAGAGGATCAGCGACGTGATCTTCACCCCCAGCCCAGTGATCGCCAGCACGCCGACGATGATCGAGGCACACAGGATGATCGACGCTATCATGGCGATCTGGCGCCCGGCGGTCAGGCAGGCTTGCTCCACCCGGCCCAGCGTGCGCCGCCAATCCAATGTCAGCCGTCCATCGACCGCCAGCATCCCCGCCCCCGCCAGGATAGACAGGCAGGCGGCGTATTGCGGCGTCAGGCCCAGCGCGAACATGCCCACCATCAAGATCGCAAATGGCACCAGAAAGAAAGCCGAGGTGACCGCAACATCGCGGGCGCCAGGCTTCTCCTCCTCCGGGATCGGTGGCAGGTGATAGCGCCCGGCAAAGGCGTTGATCCCGATCCAGACGGCGAAGAAATAGAGCAGCGCGGGCAGGAGGGCGGCGGCGATGATGCCGGTATAGGGCACGCCCGTCAGCTCGACCATCACGAACGCACCGGCGCCCATCAGCGGGGGCATGATCTGCCCGCCCGAGGAGGCTACTGCCTCGACCGCGCCCGCCAACCGTCTGGGATAGCCGAGCCGCGTCATCGCAGGCAGCGTGATCGCCCCGGTCGAGGCGACATTGGCCGAGGCAGAGCCCGAGATCGACCCGAAGAGCGCGGACGAGAGGACTGAAACCTTGGCGCCCCCCCCGGTCAACCGACCCGCCGCGGCGGCGGCCAGGTTCATGAACCCCTGCCCCGCCTCGCCCGCATTCAAGACAGCCCCCAGGATCACGAAGATTGCGACGACATTGACCGAAACACCCGTGAGGCTGCCCCAGATCCCCCCCTCTGCGATCACCAGCGTCCCGAAGAAACTGGCGAGTGGCGTGCCGGAATGGCCGAACTCCCCAGGGATGTGCTGCCCCCCGAGGCCATAGGCGAGCGCAAGCGCCGCCATCACCGGCAACGGCCAGCCGATGGCGCGGCGTGCAGCCTCCAGAACAACCACCAGCAGGATGATTGCAATCGCAAGCTGCAGGGTGCCTTCCAGAAACCCGTATTGATCGGAAAGCGCTGCCTGGTTTAGGGCGATCCATAGGCATCCAGCGATACCCAGGGCCGCGAACACAGCGCCGGAAACGCGCCCGGCACGGGTTTCCGCCGCCAGGATCAACACCCAAGGCAGCGCCAAAGCCATGTGCAGCGGGCGCGCGACCAGGTTGGGGACCAGGCCCGAGAAGATCAGCCCCAGATGAAACGCGATGGAGGCGGCCCCCAATGCGGGCCAGACCCAGCGATTTATTGCTCCACCCTCACCGGGCACGCCTCTTTCATTTCTGCGCGTCGGTCAGCGCAATGCCCGCCTCTTTGTAGTAGCGCTGCGCACCTGGATGGATCGGACCGATAATATTCTCCATCAGGCCCTCATTGACACCGTTCCACCAGGCCGCATCTTCACCCATCGCAGCCTTCTGCTGCCAGTAGGTCTTGGTGAGCTGATAGGCCGTATCATCGTCCATAGCCGTGGTGGTATAAGCCACGACCGGCAACGAGGTGGTGGTGATCTCGTCATCCTGCCCGGCATAGGTGCCCGCCGGGATCACCAGTTTGGTCCGCTTCGTCATGGCGATCTGATCGTCCGAAAGCGAGAGCACCCGCACCCCGGTCGAGGCGGCAGCCTCGATCACATTCGGCGCGGGGAAGGAGCCCGCGGTCACAAAGCCGTCGATCTGCCCGTTATTAAGCGCGGGCACGGCGTTGGACAGTTCCACATCCGCCAACTCCACCTTGCCCTCCAGCCCGAACAAGCCGAGATATTTAGCACCCTCCTTCGCACCGAAACTGCCTTTGCCGATCAGAATCTTTTTGCCCTCCAACCCGGCGAAATCCGACACGTCGCTGTCGGCGCGCACGACGAAATGCATGGTCAGCGAGGGGATCGGGAACAGCGCACGAATTTCGGCGAATTTTGGATCGCCCTTGCCCTCGAACATCGCCTTGCCGGCTTTGGCGAGCTTCACCAGCACCGGTGGCGTCGTGAAGACATAATCGCCGCCCCGGGCGCGGGTCTCCATCACGTTCTGGACTGAACCCTGGCTCTCCTCCACAGTGACGATGATATCGCCGTCGGAACCCGCCTTCATAGCTTCGGCGATCTGCACGGCCATCTGGTAGTAGGAGGACGTCGTCTTCGCCGATTTATAGGTCACCCGAGTCTCGGCCGCTGCCGCGCCGACAGCCAGGATCGAGAGGGCCGCACCTACCATTGCCATTTTGATCAGGTTTCGCATTTCCATCCCTCCCATGGGTTCGTTGCAGTAAGTCTCGTTTGCTGCAGCCTACCCCGCGCACGGCAAACGTAAAGCCCCGGCGATCGCCCGGGTCTACCCGCCCGCTTGCTCGTGCAGCCAATCAATCAAGGCCTTCGCCACGGGATCCTCTGCGGTGCAGGGCGGATAGGCGAGATGATAGCCATAGGCCGAAAGCTGGTGGTCCGAAATCGGGCAGAGTTTCCCGGCCTCGATCTCTGGCCCCACCAGTCGGTCGTTGAGCGCGGCACCCTGCCCGTCGATCACCGCTTGAACGCGAACGTTGGGATCCGGGATCGTCAGCGCAGCCGCGTCGTTGTTGAATGGCAGACCAACCAGATCGAACCACTCGGCCCAGGCCGTGCTGCCTTCGCGATCATTCAGCAGGGGCGTCTGTTGGATGGCCTCGGCGAGCCCCAGCGCCTCGACCTTGCGCGCCAGGAAGGGCGCCGCAACGGGGAAAGCAGGGCAGTCGAACAGCGGCTCGATCACCATGTCCGACCAGTCGCCCCGTCCCCAGCGGATCGCAACATCAATCCCGTCACGCTCCAGATCGAAGAGGTCAATCATAGGCTGCACCCGCAGCCGGATCTGCGGATGGGCCTGGATGAAAGTCATGAGCAGGGGCGAGAGCCAGCGCGACGCCAGATAGGTCGAAACTCCCAGGGTCACGGCACGGGTCTGCCCAGCCTCGCGCAGCGCATCGATCTGCCGGTCGACCGAGGCAAAGGCGGTGCGCGTGACTTCCAATATCTGACGGCCTTTGCGCGTCAGAACCATACCGCGAGGTTGGCGGTGAAAAAGGTCGAACCCCAATTGCTGCTCCAGCGTTTTGATCTGGTGGCTGATGGCCCCCTTCGTCAGCGACAACTCCTCTGCCGCTAGGGATATCTTGCCGAGGCGCGCAACAATGGTGAAGGTTCGCAGGCTGTCATAGTGCTTGAACCGCATCCCAATCGTCTAAACTGATCGAACGGTGTCGAGAAGCAAATTCAGGTGGAGGAACAACTGGTCAGAGGGCGTTTGCGCGCGGACTTCGCGACGCTCGTTCGCCGGATTTCAACGGCAGATGAGCCGTTTCCCGGGCCTTACAACAGCCGGACACCGGTTTGGGCGCTGGAAAACTCCCGACGTTTGCGACTTGCTATGATCCACGTTCGATCGGAGGCCGATCTCATCGCCGGAGCAAGTGATGGCCGCCGATGGTTATCCGCCAACGTAGATCTTCGCCTTCCGCGCTCACCGTGGCCGTACCCTCCAGGATATCGGCGATTGCCGACTTCACCATGCTCAGGCCGAAGCCCGCGCGGGGTGGGGTGTCAGCCTCCAGCACCGCCTCTTCACGCCAATCGAGCGTCAGGCCGCTATTCGTCACGGTCCATTCGACATGCACCTCGCGTCCGTCCCGTAGGGCCCCATATTTGGCGGAGTTCGTGGCAAGTTCGTAAAGCACCAGGCAAAAGGTCGACGCGGCCAAATTCGTCAAACGCGCCTGTGGCATGGTCCGCCGATCTTCGGAACCGATGGTCTGATAGGGCGCTATTGCAGTTTTAATCATCGTGGACAGGTCGCGCGAGCCGGCATAGGCGGTCTCGATGCTCTGCCGATGCGACAGAGCCAGCAGATCCAATCGGTTCGCAAGATTGCGCGCCATCTCCTCGACATCGCCCGCACTACGGGCAGCACCCCGGACAATCGCGTTCAACTGAGTGAAGATGTTCCCGATGCGATGCCTGATTTCAGCATTCCGCAGGTCATCGAGATGCTTGGTGTTCACGTTTTCCACCCGAATGGGTGGCTGGCCTGTTCTCTCGTCAGAACCGCTGTCCATGCGGCGCACTCCCATTAGGTCCGGCAACCCGTTGATACGGGACGCACCGGGGCGTGCGCTATAAACCAGGTTATAGCTGAAAACAGGCGATGCTGGAGCCTCAATGCAAAAGGGCCGGGCACAGAGGCCCGGCCCTTCTCGATCGATCAGCGATCAGGCTTCCGCGATCATCGCCCGTAGCATCCAAGCCGCTTTCTCGTGAAAGGCCGACCTCGTGGTGGCGAGATCTTCGGTCACTGGATCGCCTGCCTCACCCGCGACATCGATCACGCGATGCAGGCGGCGGGCGATTTTCTCGTGGCTGTCGACCAGGTCGGCAATCATATCGCGGGCGGAGGGGGAGCCGCTCGCCTCGCCGATCTCCGTCTGCTCAGCCATGGTCTTCATGCTCATCGGTGCCAGGCCGCCCAAGGCCCGGATCCGCTCGGCCAACTCATCGGCGGCGGCGAACATGTCGTTGTAGTGCTCCTCGGTCAAGTTGTGGACCGAGTAGAACAGCGGACCGACGACATTCCAGTGATAGGCGTGTGACTTGACCGTGAGGGTGTAGGTATCGGCCAGAACCTCCGCCAACGCGCCCGCGATGCCTTTTTTGTGTTCGATCCCCAGATTGGGGTCGACCTCTTTGGGCCGGGCGGCGAGCGGTGGGGTGCTGTCGGTGTGCATATTCATGATGTTCTCCTTCGTGATCACTGCTGTCGTCAGACGTAGGGCCGTGATCAGTTGGTCGCCTCGTCGATCTCCTCGCCGATCTGCTCGATCGGTCCATCCGACGCGGTGTCCAGCGAGATGTCGCCATCGGACTCGATCTCGATCATGCTGCCCGCGATAAAGGCAACGATGATGGCAGCAGCGGCGATACCGCCAGTGACGATGGGTTTCATATCTGTATCCTTTCTTGATTGGATGTGCGGGTTAAACGCGCTGGCGTGCCTTGAGTTCCCATCGAAAAGAAAAATTGCCAGGCGAGCAGAACAAATATTTTTGGAACCAATAAGCTCTCGACGAATTGTTACAACATGAGCAACGAAAGGAGATCGTGATGCTTGGTTGGGCTTTGACTTTTCTTGTTGTAGCACTGATCGCTGGTGTTCTGGGATTTGGCGGCGTCGCCGCAATTTCGGCCAATGTGGCGCAGGTGCTGTTTGTCGTCTTTATTATCCTGTTCGCGATTGCGCTTGTCGCACGTGCGGCTCGCGGCAACATAAGTTGACAGGGCGGGCGACGAACTGAAAAGGCCGGGCAACTGCCCGGCCTTTTGTTTTGCGCGAACGCTTTTCCCGTTACCGAACGGCGCAAACCTACTCTTCCAAAGTCCCCTCGCGAAGCCCGGTGCGACGCAGCTCGAACCCCTCGGACCGGTCCGCCACCGGCGCCTTCAGCGTCACGGAATAAACTTTGTCATCGCGCATGACTTGCATCGTGCCGGCCAATTGCTGCGCGAACCCCTCCATGAGTCTGGTGCCCAGGCCCGATGGGCCGTCGTCTTCGCTTTGCGGCACTTTCACAGGATTTGCCAGCGTCAGGGAGAACGTTTCGCCCTCATTCCGAAGTGTCACCTTGATGGTCGTATCGCATCCCGGGCGCGCCTCGTGTTTCAGCACGTTGCCCAGCGCTTCGGCGACGAAAAGAGCCACGGGCGTCGCGACGGCGGCATCGACGGTAACTTCCTGCAGATCGAATTCGCTGTTCAACCGGCTGCCGATTGGCCGCAGCGAGGTTGCCAAGTTGTCGCAGAGATCCTGAACAAGCTGATGCAGCGCCACGTGATCCAGCCGCTCGGTCGTATAAAGGTTCTGATGGACCATGGCCAGGCCGTGGATCCGATCCTGCACCAGTTGCAGCATCTGCTTGTCCGTGTCGCCCGACGCACGCCGTAGCTGGATGTTCATCAGGCTCGAGATCATTTGCAGGTTGTTCTTCACCCGGTGATGCACCTCGAGCAGCAGCGATTTTTGGGTTGAGAGCAGATCGCGTAGCCGCGCATCTCGCTCCATCAGGTTCTTCGACATCAGACGGATAGCGGCGGCCAGGCGACGCAGCTCGAGTGGGGCTCTATCCAGCCCCCGGATTTCGGTCTCGAATTCGCCCGCCCCGATCCGCGCGGTGACCCGCTGGAGATATCTGACATGGCGGGTCACCAGTTGATCGACTGCAACATAGGCAACACCGACCGCAATTACCCACAGGATCAGCGGCAAGGCTACGGCCAGCGCGCCGGATTGTGCCAGTGTGGCCCAAAAGCTCTGCACCGGCGCACCGGTCACCGCCCAGATCTGACCCGGTATCAACGGATGCGCGATATAGTCCCGCACCAGGTCGTCCCGACCCCGCAGCCTGACGATCTGGCTGACGACCCCGGCAAGCCGTTCCGGCTCGCCCGGCAGCCAATTCGCCTGATCGTCATCGCGGTTCACCAGAACGCTACCTCGATTGCCGATCAATGCAAAAGGCAGCTCGTCATCAACGCCCGTATTGGTCAACCGGCCCATCGCTGCCACATCGATCCCCGCAGCCAGCGCGAATGCGTCGCCCGCAATTTCATCCGCGACCGGGTGATAGGCGACCATGACACGCCTGCCGCTCAGCCTGCTGATCCGGGCCGGTCCCAGGGTGAACCTCGGTGCCGGCAGAAACTCCGCATCCCATTCAGGAAGGCCCGCGACGCTGAGCGTGGAGGTGGAAGCACAGATCGACTGTCCCGAACCATCGAGCACCAGGATGCGCGTGAGCCACGGGCGCTCGTCGCCCATAATTTGCTCGGCCACCGAACACTGGCGGGCGGGGCTTTGCTCGAAGACCACGGCGCGCGCAGCGAAGCGCAGGGTTTCGCGCAACTCGACCATCAGGTCGCGTTCCTCCCCCGCGCGGAGCTGCGCCTCGTTATCCAAAAGTTCCAAACGCTGCTGTGCCTGGTTTTCGACGACGCTCAGCGTCTGCACGATGGCAACGGCACCGGCCGGTAAAAGCGAGGCGGCGATGATGATGGCAAGCCGCGTACGCAGCCGGCCCAGGAAGGACATGTTCATAGACCCGGCTTAGAGTGCCTGCGCCGCCTGGTCGAGCCCCTCTGCGCCAGCCGCGCGGACAGTCGCATCGTCTTCAAACAGCGATTGATCAGTCTCGCCCATCATTTCGCCCAGCAACTTGCGGGCCCGGCTGACGCGACTCTTGATCGTCCCAGGCGCGGTTCCCACAATATCGGCCGCTTCGTCATACGAGAAACCGGAGGCCCCGACCAGAATCAGCGCCTCGCGCTGCTCGTCGTTCAGTTTTCCAAGCGCGGTGCGGAAGTCGAGCATCGCCATATGCCCCTCCTGCGCCGGTTTGTCGGCGAGGCGCTCGGTCAGCGCTCCGTCTACATCTTCAACCTCACGCTTCGTCTTGCGCAGCTCCGACAGATAGGTGTTACGAAGGATTGTGAACAGCCAGGCACGCATGTTGGTGCCCTCCTTGAACTGCTCGCGCTTGGACCATGCCTTCAGCATGGTTTCCTGCACCAGATCCTCGGCACGCGCAGCATCCCGGTGGAATGTGCGCGCGAAACCACGGAGGCTTTTCAGCGCCTCGACCAGATCGTCCGTGAACGTGTCGCTCATCGACTACGCTCCGCCTCGTCAAGCTGCTTGAGCAGATTCAGCAGGTTCTCCGGCAGCGGTTCCGATGCGACATCGTCATACAGGGTGCGAAGCTGCGACATGATCGGGTCCTGTGCCCCGACCGATTGCTCGTCCGCTGCTTCGCCCTGGGTCGTTTCCTGGGCGCCATCGGAGGCGGTATCGCCGGGCAGGTCCACCTCGTCCTCAGATCCATCGCGTCCGTTCATGTGCGTTCTCTCGCTCATCGACTTTATCATCCAGCAGTCTAAACTATCAGGCAGCTTTTGGAACCAACGCGCATTTCGGGCGTTCGTTCCCGCGAGTGAGAAAAAAGCTGGAGGATGTGATGACAGACCAAACCGAGGTGGCCGGGCAAACTGCTCAACAGGCGCCCGAGCGGATGGCCACCGACAACTTGTCGGTCCTGATCGCACCCCACCTGCCGTATCTGCGCCGGTTCGCGAGGGCGATGACGGGCACCCAGGATGCGGGAGACGCGTTGGTCGCATCGGTCCTGAAGGCGCTGATCGCCGACCGCAGTGCCATGGATACGACGCTGGAGCCCAAGGTCGGCCTCTATAAGGTGTTCCACAAGATCTGGTCGAATGAACGCGGCGCGAGGGCTGCCTCCGCCGCGTCGGGAGATCTGGTCGACCAGACCATCGCGCGGCTGACACCCCGGTCGCGCCAACTTCTGCTGCTGGTGACCGTGGAGGAGTTTTCCATCGCAGATGCGGCGACTATCATGGGGATCGATGCGGACGAGGCGGAAACCCTGCAAGCCGATGCCCAGGCCAGCCTGCGCGCCCAGGCCCGCGCCCGGGTCATGGTGATCGAGGACGAGCCTATCATCGCGCTCGACATCGAAAGCATCGTGACCGGCATGGGGCATGAAGTGGTGGGGATCGCTGACACCCACACCTCTGCCGTCGCGCTGTCTGAAAAGACCGGACCCGATCTGATCCTGGCGGATATCCAGTTGGCCGACGGATCCTCCGGCATCGACGCGGTGGAGGAGATCCTTGCCGATCATACGGTGCCGGTCGTCTTCATCACCGCGTTCCCGGAACGTCTGCTGACCGGCGAGCGGCCAGAGCCGACCTTCCTGGTCACGAAACCCTTCCGCGCGGAAACGGTAGAGGCTGCGATCAGCCAAGCGCTGTTCCACCAAACGCGCGAGTGATCATCCTCCTTGCTGTCACTACACACTCCCCGGACAGTCCAGAAGACCGGCGACGACAGACCCGTCAAGACACTGCGGGCGTTCATCTGGCGGATGACCGGCGGCGCGCAGGCGGTGGCGATCGTGCTCGCGCTCTGCGTCACAATATTGGGCCTTGCCCCGCTAGAGCTGCAGCGCCGCCTTGTCGATGACGCCATCGGCGGCTCGGACAAGGATTTGCTGATCCTTCTGGGTGCGATCTATGCGGGTGTCATGATCCTCCACAAACTGCTGAAATTCGCACTCAGCATGTTCCAGTCGTGGCTGGGAGAGGGCACCATCCTCTATCTCCGCAATCACATTCGCGGACTGGATACACGCGAGAAAAACGACGAGGGGGAGAACGCCGCCGTTTCGATCCTGACGACCGAGGTCGAAAAGCTGGGGGGATTCGTTGGCACAGGACCCAGCCAGTTGATGGCCAATGGATCGATACTGATCGGCACGCTGACCTATATGATGATCGTCGAGCCACTGGTTGCGGGATTGGGTCTGCTGTTCCTACTGCCGCAGATCGCGCTGGCGCCCCTGATGCAGGGGAAGCTGAACCAACTGGTCGAGCGGCGACTGACCCTGATGCGCAGTTATGGCTCGGACATCGCATCGGAAAACGGCGACAACGAGGGCCAGGACCTGGAGCGCGGACTCCACGACAACCGCATGACCTTCTTCTTCTGGAAGTTCCTGCTCAAGGGCATACTGAACCTGCTGAACACCGCGACACCGCTTGCCGTGCTGCTCATCGGCGGCTTCATGGTTCTGGCGGGCGAGACCACTCTGGGCGTGATCATCGCCTTCGTCACCGGCTTTGCCCGTCTGGGCGATCCGATCCGCAGCCTGATTGCATTCTATCGTGAGGCGGCTCAGGCGAATGTCCACCATCGAATGGTTGCCGACTGGGTGACCGCGCATCTGGACAAGCGCTAACCCCCGCGAAGTTTTTTGCAGGTGCGAGGGAACCCCACCGCGCGGAGGCGCGTTTCTTTTGTATCCGCACACGGCAATGGAGGACGCTATGAACTGGGACATCTTTGAAGGCAACTGGAAGCAGCTCAAGGGCAGCGCACAGGCCAACTGGGGCAAGCTGACCGACGACGATGCCGACGTGATCGCAGGCAACCGCGAGGCGCTGATCGGCAAGCTTCAAGAGCACTACGGCTATGCCCGCGACGAAGCAGAGCGCGAGGTGGATGCCTGGGCCGAAGAGGTCAAAGAAAAGATCTGACACTGGCGAGGACGCAGGCTTCAGGCTGTGTCCTCTGCCTACTTCCACGCAACACGTTAATCGAGGAGCGTCATGAGCGATACCCATGCACATACAGATGAGTTGCGCCATACACCGCGAAGGGCAATGGACGGACACTCTCCGCGCCAGCCCGAAGCCGAAAAATCCTACTTGCCTCAGGCGGTGGTTTTCGGTGTGATCGCGGGGACATGCGTAGCCATCTTCGCTGTATCCGCTCTGATTTGAGCTCTTGTTCGATATCCCGACGCCACGTTCTGCGCGGCGGACTTGCGAGCCTTTGCACTCTGGCAGCACCGGGCGCACATGCAGGAACACCGCCGATAGGTGAATTTATCGATATTGACGGGGTGAAACTTCACTACTGGCAGGCCGGCGAAGGCGTGCCAGTAGTTTTGATTCATGGGGCGAGTGGCAATTTGCGGGACTGGACTTTCGATGTCGCGCCGCGCCTCGCAGAAACTTATCGCGTCATTGCATTTGATCGACCCGGATTTGGCTTTTCTGACAGACCTAAGCAGGGCGGCGAAGATGCGCGCATTCAGGCGATGTTGCTGCGTCGAGCTGCCAAATCGCTAGACGTCGAGGCACCCGTTATTGTCGGCCACAGTTATGGCGGAGCGGTCGCGATGTCCTGGGCTGTGGCTGACCCCGCCGGGACGCGCGGCGTCGTCTCCCTGGCCGGCGCGACGATGCCATTTGGCGGGGTTTCCGCAACCTATGGCGCGATGGCGCTACCGGTGATCGGCGACGCAATGGCCGCTGTTGCCGAGGCGATGGTGGACCGTGAAACGATCATCGAGTTTGTCGAGCGCGCATTCCGACCGCAAAGGCCGCCGAATGGCTATCTCGACTATGTCGGCCCCGACCTTAGCGCCAAGGCTTCGGTCATTCAGGCTAATGCGGCCGATCTGGCGGCGCTCGACGAGGTGCTGCAACAGATCAAGCCCAGCTATCCGATGTTGCAAATGCCCATCGAAGCGATCCATGGCACGGCAGATACGACAGTCGGTATCCATATCCATTCGAAGCCGTTGATTGAAATCGTTCAGAACGGCCATCTGACCGAATTACCTGGCATCGGACATATGTGCCATCACACGTCACCCGAAGCGCTGGATGTCGCATTGGCACGTGTTGTCGCGGCAACCTGATCTCGCTGCCAAGCAGGTGGACTGATTGCATAAGAAAACCCCTCATCCGAGTGCTCGGACGAGGGGTATCGCGTTTGGCAGTGCTGCAAGTCAGTCAAAAACTTCTTGCGCCTCCTGACCGATTTCGGTGTTCTCCAGTGGATCGAAAGTACCGTCGTTCTCGTTCAGGCCCTCATCGGCGATCAGGCCGCCTGCAGTGCCCGCGACAACCGCTGCGCAGCCGCTCATCAAAGCGGTTGCAAGTACCAGGCCGGACATCGTGATAACGCGGTTTTTCATCGTAACTCTCCTCGTAATTACATCTATGCAATCAACGTCAAATCTGAAGATAAGTTCCTGATTTTTCTTCAAAATAATAAAAAAGCCCACCACAGAAGGGCGGGCTGCAAATCAGATAGTATGTCTATCGGGTGGATTGGTAACACGCATGCCCGTCATAAAGCTGGCCGTCAGTCCCTTGATCAGCATTTCATCCGATGATCGAGGCGGCGGTGGTGCCGTTTGACGACCCCCGGGCTCCGTCTGGCCATTTTCGGGCGTAGCCACCAACCATAGGGTTGCTGATGCGGCAAGAAATGCCAACGCCACGACGAGGGATGCGATGATCGGTCCCCAAACCAACGTTAAGCCTACATGGATTGCATGGATCAAAAAGCCTGCCGCGATCAGGCCGCTCAGACCTGCCGCCGTAAGTAGAAGAGCGCGCCGCTTCATTCGGCGCGCCTCCTCGCGAAGCGAAAATAGTGACAGCATCTTACCGGGTGCGCATCAGATAGCCAACCAGAAGGCCCAGCCCGGCCGCCATGGCCATCGACTGCACCGGCTTTGCGCGGGCATAATTGACCGCCTCGGTCTCCAAACCACGCACCATGTTGGCTGTATCCTCGACCGCGTGCTGGCCGCGCGCGCTGAGGTCCGAGGCTGCTGCCGCGGCCCGCTCGCCGATCTGGCGCGTTTCGGCCTTGGTCATATTCGTCAGGGTTTTGGTGATCGCTGCGACGTCGTCGCGCAATGCATCCAACTGCTCCGTCAGGTCTTCCTTGCTTGCCGTCTTTGGTGTCTGAACGCTCGTCGCCATGTCATGTCCTTTCTAATCAGCTGCCCTGCCGTGCAAGGCCCGATTGAAGAACGCCTTGCCTACCGTTCGGTTCCATCCCAGGGAGAAAAGATCGGCTCAGACCGTGTCGAGCCGGGTGGGCCGGGATTTGATCTGAGTAAAATGCAGATATCCCGCATCGAAGCCTGCAATATGCTCCAGTCGCGCGCGGTCATGCACCGTCAGACGCCCCTTGCTGAAGCTGATCACCTGCTCGCGTTGCAGGGCGCGAAGGGTTTTATTTGTATAGACGACCGAGATGCCCAGAATGTCCGACAGGTCTTCCTGCGTCAGGGGCAGATCAAGCAGGCGCTCGCCCAGCTCGTCGACCAGGGCCATGCGGCTGAGGATCTCGGCCAGCACATGCGCGGTGCGCATACGGGCGCTGCGCCGCCCCAGCGAGACGATGCGTTCGGCCAGGATGCTTTCCTCATGCGCGCTTACCCAAAGCAGCGCAGCGGCGAGGTTCGGATCCTTGGTGAAAACCTCGCGTAGATGCTCGGGGTCTATTGGGTAGAGCAGCAGGTCGGTTTTGGCGGAAATGTCAAAATCACTGCTGTCGAATAGCAGCGCGTTGAGGCAAAGGACATCGCCTGGCATCGCCGTGTTCACGATCTGGCGTGTGCCTTCGGGCAGGAAACGGCTGCGAAGCGCCCAACCCTCCTGAATCAGGTACATCCCGGGATAGTCTTCGCCATTTCGCACAATTGCCGTCCCCGCCGCCACGCGAACGGGCTGACCGCAGATGTCGCGAAAATCCATTCGGGTCTTCTCCGAAATATCGAAGAAACCGGACAGTTTGCTGCGCAGGATATCGATGACGAGATCGGGTCCCTCTACTCCGTCCACACCTGCCTCCTTGCAAGCCCGTCCTGCTGGCGATGCTGAAGACTAGCGGAGTGGGCGCTGTCAGGTCCACCGAATTGCGCATCAAGCACCGTCGCGGAACCAATGCCGACGCGGTGCGTTTGGAAGAAGCGCACTTTCAACAACAATTGCACGAGTAAGCAGGCCCATGGACGAGATCGACCCGCAGGTTCTAGCAGATACAGTTGTTTCCAACGCGACCGACAAGGTCGGCAGCATGGTCGCCGGCTTCGGCGCGGCAGCCCCCAAGATTGTTCTGGCGGTACTGGTTTTCCTCCTATTCTGGCTCGGCGCGCGAGCAGCTTCGTGGGTCGTGCGCAGCCTCGCTAGGCGGCGTGGGCGTGCGAATCTGGGTCAGATGCTGGGCGGACTGGTCAGCGCGGGCATCCTGCTGATCGGTGCTCTGATCGCCGCAACTGTGATCTTCCCTTCCGTAAAGCCTGTAGATGTTTTGGGCGCGCTCGGTGTCTCCTCCGTCGCTATCGGATTTGCCTTCAAAGACATCCTGCAGAATTGGCTGGCTGGTCTGCTCATCCTGTTCCGGCAACCCTTCGAGATTGGCGACTGGATCGAGGTCGATGATGTCATGGGCTCGGTCGAGCGGATCGAGACACGCGCCACGATGATTAAAACCTTCGATGGTAAGTTGGTCGTGATCCCGAACGCGGACCTCTACACTGACAAGGTCACGGTCTGGACGCATTACCCCGCGCGCCGCTCGGAATACAATATCGGCATCGGCTACGCGGACGACATCGACCGGGCCCGCGACACGATCCTCGATGCGATCAAGGGGGTCGAGGGCGTTCTATCGGATCCGGAGCCGCAGGTGATGGAATGGGATCTGGCCGCCTCATGGGTCACATTGCGGGCACGCTGGTGGACTGATGCACGTGGCGCCCTGGGCCCGAGACGCCAGGTTATCCGCGCGATCAAACTGGCGCTGGACGATGCGGCGATCGACATGCCCTATGATACCCGCGTCATCCTGCATCACGATCAGACCGAGGAGACCGACGGTGACCGTACGCGCCAGCGCGAAGGCTGGCCTGCTGGCAACGACGCGCCCCGTCCCCGCGCGGAGGTCGAGATGGCGGAAAACGACCGTCGGCCCCGGGCGGCAGAGTGACAAATATGCGCTTTCATGTTCGACACACCACGACCTATGAGTTCGCAGGGCCATCCACGCTCGCTCCCCATCGCCTGATGCTGCGACCACAGGACAGCCACGATTTGCGCCTGCTATCGGCGACACTGATGATCGAGCCTGCGGCGTCCATAACGTTCCACCATGACGTCTTTGGGAACTCGATTGGGATGGCACAGTTCGAAGCGCCCACCGAGCGGCTTGAAATCGTCAGCGAACTCGT
>JBCCDU010000086.1:0-16956 GCA_039030715.1 Pseudomonadota bacterium | reverse complement strand
CTACGGCAACGACGTCTATGTCCTGCCCAAGCATCTGGACGAGAAGGTCGCCCGCCTGCATCTGGGCAAGATCGGCGTGAGACTGACCGAGTTGAGCACCGAGCAGGCGGACTATATCGGCGTCAAAACCGAAGGCCCGTTCAAGCCGGAACACTACCGCTATTGAGGCTTGTCGACCTCCAGCCTGCGCTGGAGGTCGATCCATTCGCCATCGATAGGCAGGCGCCGGGCGATCTTGTAATCACCTGCGATCAGCCGCCAGAAGGGGGTGACCTCGGCCTGGGGTGTGCCCTCCTCGATCTCCTCGATGGCGGCTTCGGCCACGAGGCGGATGAATATCGCGGTAGAGACCGGGCAGGTCGCATCGCATTTGCGCCGCCGGGCCAGCTCGCCCCGCATTTGCGGGATGGTGCGGGTTTCGCCACGGGGGATCTTCGCGATGTAATCGGCGACGATCTGCGGTGTTGCGACAAACAGCATCTGCCCGCGGCGGACGCCCGCGAAATCCCTGTCCAGCATGACGCGTTTCGGCTCGGCCTTGCGGCTCAGGCGTGCGCGGGCGGTGTTGGGCATGGCGGTCCTCCTCGCGCCATTGCTAGCACCAGGGATTGCGCGGGCAAATAAGGCCTGAATTCCGTCATGCAGATCATGGGGTTATGCGCATCGCTCGTGCATATCCCCGGCAGCTTTCGTGCAGAACCCTTGGCGCTGGGCGGCACGGGTCATAGGTTTCTCGATGGAGGAGAGTTCCGATGGCAGGCCCACCCCCCGAACTGCGCGAGATCACCGCGGACACCGTGGTTGCGGTGTGCAATCTGCGTGTTGCGAAGGATCAGCAAGGGCTGGTCTCGCCCGCCGCCCATACCCTGGCCGAGGCGGCGTATGAGCCCGACGCCTGGCTCCGCGCGATCTGGCTGGGCGACCGGCCCGCCGGGCTGATCGCGATGGTCGACCCGGCCCGCTGCCCCGCCGACCGGTGGACCGAGATCCAGCGCGATGCGGCGTATATCTGGCGGCTGATGGTGGCGGAGGGGGCGCAGGGCCAGGGCCTCGGCAGTTTCGCAATCCGCGAGGCGATCCGCCGGGCCGCCGAATGGGGCTATGCCAGCGTCACGCTGACCGCGGCGGAGGCGCCGAATTCTGCCGTCCCGTTCTATGAGAAACACGGCTTTCGACGCACGGGCCGGATTCTGTGGGGTGACGAGCCCGAGATGCGCCGCGACCCCGCATGCTGAGGCTCCTGCTGGTTCTGATCCTGGGCGCGCTGATGATCGTGCGGCCCGAGGATCTGCCCCCGGCCTATGCCCCCTGGGCGCCCCTGGATCTGCGGGACGAGCCCAACCTCTTCACCCGGCTGAAAGTGCTGCGCACGGCGCAGAGCGCGCCGCTCTGCCAGGCGACGCTGCGCGATGGCGTTGGGGCCGCGCCCGCTGTCCCCGATTTCGTGCATTCCAACCAGTGCCATATCAGGAACGCCGTGCGCCCGCGCCAGTTCAGCGAGGCCCGCATGGCGCCGGAGCGGATGCAATGCTCGATCGCGCTGCGCCTCGCGATGTGGGAGCGTCACGTTCTGCAACCCGCCGCACGGCGCCATCTGGGTACGGAGGTTGCCGAGATCACCCATTTCGGCGCCTATGCCTGCCGGGCGATGCGCACCAGCCGGGGCATCTCGCGCCGGATGAGCCAGCATGCGACGGGCAATGCGTTCGATATCTCGGGCTTTGTGCTGACAGATGGGCGGCGGATCAGCCTGCTGCGGCACTGGAACGGCGATGGGCCAAAGGCTGCGTTTCTGCGGGTGGCCCGCGACGGGCTCTGCGACTGGTTTCGGGTGGTGCTGAGCCCGGACTACAACGCGCTGCACGCCGATCATTTCCACGTCGATCAGGGGCCGTTCCTGAGCTGTCGCTGAGGAGCGGCTCCACGGCATCTGACGCTTCCGCGCTCAGAAATGCAGCACCAGGTCGGTGGTCACGCGATAGCCGAAGACCGAGGTGTCGCGATTGGCGAAATTCGCCTCGACGCCCGCGCCGAATGTCGCGTGATCCGACAACCGAAAGCGCGCGCCGCCGCCCAAGGTGAACTGCGTCTGCGGGTCCGAAGCACCCAGGTCGAACACATCCGCCCCGGTCAGGGTCGCGCCCGGCAGTTGATTGCCGCCATCGAAGGGCGCGATCAGATTGGCCTCGACAAAGGGCGAGAGGCCGAAGCCGGTGTCATAGTCGGCGTGCAGATTGGCGTGGAAGAAGCTCCAATTGTCCTCGGCCAGCGCGATCTGGAAGCCCAGCGTGCCCTGAACCGCGAAATCCTCGAACAGCTTGGCGCCCGAGATGAAGGGGTTCAGGAACCCGTTGCCGACGCCGTTGAGGTCGATGCCCGACACCTCCACGTTGCCCAAGGGCGCGGTATAGCGCAGACCGACAGTGGCGATGTTTCCCCCCTCCGGATCGCTGATCACCGCGTATTTGAACCCGGCGGCGACATCCAGCGGGCCTTCGCTGCTTTCCAGCGCCGCGTTGAAGTCCAGATCCGCCCAGCCGTCGGTGGTGGCGATGAAAGCCAGCCGGTCGGTGATCGCGATCCGGCCCTGGGCCGCGACCGCATGGATCCGCCCGCCATCGGTCAGGAAGTCGTTCGGGATGTCGTGATAGACATAGATCGGGCGCAGCTCGGTCGTGATGAACGGCGTCTCGTTGAAGGCGAAATGGGTGACGGGCGGCACATAGCGGTTTCGGTCGAACCCGCCCTCGCCGAACGAGCCCTCCAGATCCAGCCCAAGGAAACTCTCATCCGCCTGTGCCGGTGCGGCGATCGCCACGGCCAGGCAGGCTGCTGTGAGTAGTGGTTTCATCGGTCCCTCCTTTTCCGGCCCGCGGTCACTCTGGTCGCGTCCGGCGAGGGAAATCTCGCATTGCTGCAGCGCGGAAAGATTGATCTTGGTCAAATGCGACGGGGCGCCGCAACCGGGGCTCAGTTGCGCCGGATCACGCAGGCCCCGCCCTGCAGGCGAAGACGGGCGCAGAGCTTGCGCGCGGCGACCCGGCTGGGCACGCCGACCCGCGCGACATAGCGCCGGATGCCGCCGACCTTGGTGCGCAGGACCACGGCGGGCCGTCCGCCGATGATCGAGCGGAAGCGCCGCTTCACCCGGTTATAGCTGCGCTGCGCCGCCGCCCGGCTGACCCCGGCGGCGACCTGAACGCCCCAGGGCGACCGCGACCCCGCCGCCAGGACCGAGCGGGTGCGCACCACCGGGATCTGCCGGCAGGCGGCGTCGAAATCCAGCTTCTCGTCCAGCGGCTTGGCTTCCAGCTCGCGCCCCGGCTCCAGGAACCATTCGGCCGGGCGAAACGTGATCGACTGGACGTAGTCGCGGGTCTCGAAGGGCAGACCGCCGGTGCGGGCGACGAACCGTTCCACCCGGTGCGGCCCGCCGTTATAGGCCGCTGCCGCCAGACCCCAATTGCCGAACTGCGCCTTCAGATCCGCCAGGAAACTGGCGGAGGCGGGCAGCGCCTGGTCCGGGTCGAAGGGGTCGGCCAGCCCCCGGATCTTAGCCGTGCCGGGCATGAACTGTGCGATGCCCTGGGCGCCAACCGGCGAGACCGCCTTGATGTCGAACCGGCTCTCCTTCCAGATCAGGCGGGTGAAGAAGGGTTTCGGAAGGCCGAACTGTTCGGCCGCTGCCTTGATGCCGTCGCAGATCCGCCCGACCTCCCACGTTGTCTTGGCGATGTAGGCCTTGGCCAGATCTTCCGCGCGGGGTACAGGCACCTGCGGCCCCAGAGACCAGGTATCGGCGGCCTGGGCGACGCCGCCCGCGAGCAGGAGGGGGAGGAGGACCGCGCGTCTCATGGCCTCAGCGAAACCCCATATCGCGACTGGCATGCCGTCCGGATCGGCGGCGCCGTCGTACCGGTCGCGCATATCCGCCACCGGGATCTTGCGGGGCGGCCAGTCGAAGAACCGCTTCATCACCTTGGGGTTCATACAGCACTCGCACGCTCCCAGATCGGTCGAACTGGGGCGTTGAACAGCGCATAGGCCTCCTCGACCAGTGCGTCTAGCGATTGGCCCCCGGTACCCACAGCACGTCGTCCTTGCCATTCCCGTTCGCGACCCGGCTGGCCACGAAGAACCAGTCGGACAGGCGGTTGAGATACTTCACCGCCGCTTCGTTCACCCCCTCGGTGGTCGAAAGCTCGACCGTCAGGCGTTCGGCCCGGCGGCTGACGGTGCGCGCCAGATGCAGATGGGCCGCCAGCGCCGAACCGCCGGGCAGCACGAAGCTGCGCAGCGGGTCCAGATCGGCGTTCATCGCGTCGATTTCACCCTCCAGCCGGTCCACCTGCTGGGGCGCCATGCGCAGGGAGGGATACTCCGCCTCGCCATCGGCCTCCATGTTCGGACGGCAGAGATCGGCGCCCAGATCGAACAGGTCGTTCTGGATGCGCGCGAGGGCGGCGTCCATCTCGCCCTCGGCATGCAGGCGGGCCAGGCCCACGGTCGCGTTGGTCTCGTCCACCGTGCCATAGGCGGCGACGCGCGCGGAATGCTTCGCGACCCGGCTGTTGTCGCCCAACGCCGTGTCGCCGCCATCGCCGGTGCGGGTATAGATCTTGTTCAGGACAACCATGCGGGGCTCCTCACTCTGCGCTGTCAGGTTCATCGCATCCATCTAGCAGAGCAAGCCAAAAGGGAAAGAGACTTGGGTCCGCGCATCGGGGCATTGTCTTTGCCGTCGCGCCCTCGCATTCTGCGCGGGTGTTTCCTGTGATTTGGGGGTTTGACCATGGGCTGGACCGGCGAGCTGCTGCATATCCACATCGCATCCGAGGCGAGCTTTGAGATGGATGAACTGGCCGAGGCGGAGCTGGTCGCGGGCAAGGGGATCGTGGGCGATCGCTATTACCTCGGCACCGGCACCTACTCGCCCAAACCCGATTGCCGCGAGGTGACGCTGATCGAGGCCGAGGCGCTGGACGCCCTGGCGCGCAACGACCCGCCCCTGCAGGAGGGCGACATCACGATTGCCCCGGACGAGCATCGGCGTAACCTGACCGTTCGGGGTGTGCCGCTGAACCATCTGGTTGGCTGGCGCTTTCAGGTGGGAGAGTGCGTGCTGTCCGGCGGTCGTCTGAACTTTCCCTGTCAGTATCTGGAGGAGCTGTTGGGCCGCCCGGCCTTTCTGCCGCTCTACAACCGCTCCGGCCTGAATTGCTGGATCGAGAAGGGCGGCGTCATCCGTCCCGGCGACCGGGTCGTACCGCTGGAGGAGCGGGCGACCCGGCCCTATCGCGGCCAGACGGGGTGAGCGCGCGGATCATCATGAAGCTGGATGTCGCCGGACGCGAGGCGTTGAGCGACGATGTCATCCGGCTGAGTTTTGCCCATCCGAACCGGCCCCTGCTGCCCGCCTGGACCCCCGGTGCGCATGTCGATCTGCGGCTGCCGGATGGGAAAATCCGGCAATACTCGCTGACCGGCGATCCGGGCGATCTGAGCCGCTACGAGATCATCGTCCGGCGCGAGGTGGACGGGCGCGGCGGATCGGCCTGGCTGCATGACATGCTGCACGTTGGGGACAGCGCCCGTGTCTCGCAGCCGCGCAACAATTTCCCGCTGGCAGAGGGCTCGGGTGTGTTGATCGCTGGTGGGATCGGGGCGACGCCGATCCTGTCGATGGCGCGGGCCCTGGCGGCGCGTGGCGATCTGGGTGCGGTTCACCTCTGCGAGCCTGCGCGGCCTTCGGTCTTCGAGGGAACGCTGCGTCGGATCTGCGGCGATGCGCTGAGCCTGCATATCTCCGCCGACGGGCCGCAGGCGCGGCTGGATGTCGAGACGCTGATCGCGGGGCTGGCGCGGGACACCCATATCTATTGCTGCGGCCCGCAGAGGCTGATCGATGCGGTGGAGGCCGCAACCGCGAGTTGGCCCGAAGCGCAGGTGCATTTCGAGGTGTTCACGCCGCTGGTGGACGAAAATTTCGTGCCCGAGCCTTTTGACCTCACGGTTGCGCAGACCGGCGCGACTTATCGCGTGCCCGCCGACCGCTCGGCCCTGGACGTGCTGCGCGAGGCGGGGCATATGCTGCCGTCCTCCTGCGATCTGGGGGTCTGTGGCAGTTGCGAATGCGGCTATCGCGATGGCGAGGTGATCCACCGCGACCGGGTCTTGCGCCAGTCGGCACGGCAGAGCCGGATGATGCTCTGCGTCTCGCGCGCCCGGGGCGCGGTCACGGTCGAGATCTGATCGGCGCTATTGCAGCACGCTGACGGCGCGCAGCCGGTCGCGGGCGAAGTCGATGAAGCTGCGCACCTTGGCCGCGGCGCGGCGCCCTTCGACATGGACCAGTTGGATCGGCAGGGGCGCGGGCTCGTGCGCCTCCAGCACCGTGCGCAGGGTGCCGCCCTCCAGATCCGGTCCGATCTGGTAGGAGAGGACCCGCACCAGCCCCCACCCCGCGCGGGCGACCTCGATCCCGGCGGCGACGCTGGTGACCGTCAGACGGGGGGTCAGCCGGATCGCCTGCTGCTGATCCGCGCCAAAGCGCCAGTCGGTCGCGGGCGTGGCCTGCGAGATCGAAACCACGCGGTGTTGCTGCAGATCGCCCGGCGCCCCGGGCAGCCCGTGGCGGCTGAAGTAGTCCGGCGCGCCGCAGACCACCCGGCGGACCTGCCCGACCCGCACCGCGGAGAGGCCCGAGGGCGGCAGCGGGCCGATACGCACGCCGATATCCAGCCCCTCCTCCACCAGGTTCACGACGCGGTCGAGCATCAGGACCTCGGCGGTTACGCCGGGATAGGTGTCGAGATAGTCGAGCAGCAGGGGCATGACATAGATCCGCCCGAACTCGGTCGGGCAGGTGATCCGCAGACGGCCGACCGGATTGGTGGCGGCGCCGGAGGCCGCGTCATCGGCGGCCTGGAGCTGCGCGAGGATCTGGCGGGCATCCTCCAGATAGGCGGTGCCGACATCGGTCAGACGCACGCGCCGGGTGGTGCGGGTGAAGAGGCGCGCGCCAAGCCGCTCCTCCAGCGCATTGATCCCCCGGGTGGCGGAGGGGGCGCTGAGGCGCATCGCGCGCGCCCCGCCGGCAAAGCTCTCCGACTCGGCGACGGCGACGAAGACCTCCAGGCTCTGGATTCTGTCCATCTGCAATTTCCATCACTTCACAAAACAATGACTTTCAAAATTGATGCATTCCTTCGTATCGCGCAGCAAGCTAAATCTGATCGCACAGACACAGCCCGCCGATTGACAGCCAGGGAGAACCCGATGACAGCCGAAGACCCCCGCCCGCCCCTGCCGCCCTTTACCGAGGAAACCGCCCGCCAGAAGGTTCGCCTGGCCGAGGATGGCTGGAACGGCCGCAACCCGGCCAAGGTGGCGCTGGCCTATACGCCGGACAGCCGCTGGCGCAATCGGGTGGAGTTCCCTGTGGGCCGCGCCGAGATCGAGGCCTTCCTCACCCGCAAATGGGCGCGCGAGCTGGACTATCGGCTGATCAAGGAGCTTTGGGCCTTCACCGGCAATCGTATCGCGGTGCGTTATGCCTATGAGTATCGCGACGACAGCGGCACCTGGTTCCGCGCCTATGGCAACGAGAACTGGGAGTTCGACGAGAACGGCTATATGGCCTGGCGCTTTGCCAGCATCAACGACATGCCGATCCGCGAGGAAGATCGCAAGTTTCACTGGCCGTTGGGGCGCAGGCCCGACGACCATCCGGGCCTGAGCGATCTGGACCTCTGACCCTCCCTCTTTTGCCGAAGGAGCACAAAATGTCCTCGACCTTTCCCGCCGATGCGGCGCCCATCAAGCTCTACCGCAACCCGAAATCCGGGCATTGCCACCGGGTGGAGCTGATGATGGCCTTCCTGGGTCTGCCATATGAGACCGTCGATCTCGACATGGCGAACGGGGCGCACAAGGCGCCGGATTACTTGCGGATCAGCCCGTTCGGGCAGGTCCCGGCGATCGATGATAACGGCACGACGCTGTCGGATTCGAATGCCATCGTCGTCTACCTGGTCAAGCGCTACGGTGCGGGCGCGGGCTGGATGCCCGAGGCTCCGGAGGCCGCCGCCGAGGTCCAGCGCTGGCTTTCGGTCGCAGCCGGTGCGATCTTTGCCGGCCCCTGCTCGGCCCGGCTGGTGACGCTGTTCGGGGCGCCGCTGGACCATGCCGCGGCAGTGGCCGCGGCGCATGACCTCTTCGGGGTGATGGAGCCGCATCTGGCGGACCGGGATTATCTGGCGGGCGGCGCGATCACCATCGCCGATGTGGCGGGCTACAGCTACATCGCCCATGCGCCGGAGGGGGGTGTGAGCCTGGATCCATATCCCAGCATTCGTGCCTGGCTGGCGCGGATCGAGGCGCATCCCGGCTTTGTCGGCATGGCGCGTTCGCCCCTGCCCGAAGCAACCTGATCGGGAGAGAGACAATGGCCGACCGTAACGTCTTTCATTCGGGCGAGGCCGCCGCCCAGGCGCGGGCCGATGTGCCCGCGGACTGGATGGCGCAAGCGGCGCGGATGATCCGCCCCGCCATGCCCGACCAGCACCGGACCTTCTTTGAGAGTCTGCCATTGATCTTTCTGGGCGCGCTGGATGGGCAGGGGCGGGTCTGGGCGTCGGCGGCCTTTGGCGAGGCGGGCTTTATCGCCTCGCCCGACCGGCGCCATCTGGTGGTGCGCGCCCGCCCCGTTCTGACCGAGAAGCTGGATCTGCAGCTTGCGCCGGGCGCCAAGATCGGCGCGGTGGGGATGGAGTTGCACACTCGGCGGCGCAACCGGGTGAACGGCACGCTGGGCGCGGGGGACGAGAGCGATCTGACCATTTCGGTGGATCAGAGCTTTGGCAATTGCCCGCAATACATCCAGGCGCGGGAATTCGACTGGGCCAACGCGCGCCCTGCGGCGCGGGCGGTGCGGCTGGAGGCGCTCGACACCCGGGCAAGGGCCCTGATCGCGCGGGCCGATACCTTTATCATCGCCTCGCGCGCGGGCCAGATCTCGGACGATCCGCGCGATGGCGTGGATGCCTCGCATCGCGGTGGGCGGCCGGGGTTTCTGGATGCGGCGTCGGATGGGACCCTGTCTTTCCCCGACTTTGCCGGGAACCGGATCTTCAACACGCTCGGCAATATCGAATCCGATGGCCGGGTCGGCCTGTTCGTCCCGGATTTCGAAAGTGGCGCGGCCGTGTTTCTGACCGGGCGGGCGCGGGTCGACTGGTCGGGTCCGCGTGTCGCCGCCTTCCCCGGTGCGCAACGGATCATCGACGTGGTGCCGGAGGAGATCTGGTATGTCGAAGACGCGATCCCCGGCCGCGGTTTGCTGCGCGATGTGTCGCCCGCGCTGGCACCGACCGGCATTTGGGCCGATGCCCAGGCGCGGAGCCTGAAGATAGACGGCCACCGCCCCCTGGCGATCGCGGCGAAGACGCGCGAGAGCGAGACGATCACCTCGTTCACGCTCGCGCCCGCCGATGGCGGCCCGGTTGAGCCGCATGTCGCGGGCCAGTTCCTGCCGATCCGGATGCGCCGTGATGGGGATGTGATCCAACGCAGCTATACCATCTCGCAGGCGCCGAACGGACGCGACCTGCGCCTCTCGGTAAAGCGTGAGGCGATGGGCGAAAGCTCGCGCCATCTGCATGACGTGCTGGGTGTGGGCGATCGGATCGAGGCTGCCTCGCCCGGCGGAGATTTCGTGCTGGAGGACAGCGATCAGCCAGTGGTGATGCTGTCGGCCGGGGTCGGGATCACGCCGATGATCGCGATGCTGGAGGGGCAGATCGCCGCCATGCAGGCCGGCGCCCGGCCGCGCGATGTCTGGTTCGTCCACGCCACCCAGAACAGCCGGAACATGGCCTTTCGCAAGGACCTGGAGGCGCTGGCCGAGGCGCATCCCTGGCTGCGGCTGCACATCGCCTATTCCGCGCCGGAGGGGCAGGACGTGCTGGGCCGGACCCATCATGCCGAAGGCCGGATCGGAATCGCGACGCTGCGCGGGCTGCTGCCCTTTGGCGCCTATCACTTCTATCTCTGTGGGCCGGAGGGGTTCATGCGCGATCTCTATACCGGTCTGCGCGAGATCGGGATCGACCGCAGCCACATCCACTACGAGTTCTTCGGCTCGGGCAGTCTGGAGGAGGATGCGCCCCGGTTGGACCTGCCGGACCGGGCCGAGGTCAGCTTCGATGCCGCGGAGCAGAGCGCCGAATGGACCCCGACGTCGGGCACGCTGCTGGAACTGGCCGAGGAGGCCGGTTTGACCCCGCCCCATAGCTGCCGGCAGGGCAATTGCGGAAGCTGCGCGACGCGCCTGCTGGCGGGCGAGGTGCAATATACCAAGAAACCCGGCGTGACACCGCGCGAAGGCCATGTGCTGACCTGCTGCTCGGTCCCGGCGGGGGACGCGGTCAAGCTGGATCTCTGAACGCTCAGGCGGCGCGGCCGTAGAAGCCCAGCCGCTCCTCGGCCGTGAAGCTGACGCCGGGGCGGTCATAATACGAGAAGACGGCGATCATCCGCGCGCGTGGCCCCTCGACCGGGGTCACGCGGTGGGCGGTGTTCTTGCCGCGAAAGACATTCAGCGTGCCGGGTTCCAGCGCCATCAGGGTCGACGGTCCCTCGCCTTGCAACAGCCGGGCGACGCCGTCGTAATTCGGGTCGTCTTCGCTGCGCAGATCCTTGGCGTATTCGAAGGCGCCGCCGCCCTGCGGTGCCTGCAGCAGCAGCGTGGTGGTGAATTCCGAACGGTCGAAATGCCAGTTCAGCGCCTCGCCCGCGCCATAGGACATGACGTTCACCCGAGCCAGCGGATCGGACATGGTGTGGAGTTCGGCCTTGTCCATCGTCGCCGCCAGGAACGCGGCAAAGGGTGCCCATTCGTAAAGGCGGATGACGGCCGAGGCCCCCATCTGATCCGCGCAGATCGTGCGATTCGATGTGCGAAAGCGCGTCAGTGCGGGGTGATCGGGGGCCAGCTCCTCGATCCGGGGTTTGAAATAGATGTTGTGTTCGCGGGCATGGGTGAAAGCCTCGCGCGCGAGCACCGGGCTCAGGTCGGCGACCGCCTCGGTCAGGGCCTGGGGGCGCAGGAAACCGGGCAGGTTGAACAGTCCCTCGCGGGCCAGCTCAGCACGGCATGTGTCCACCAGGTCCTGCCAGTCCTCGCTGCCGGGCCGGTCGAGGGGGTAGCGGGCGAGGTCCAGAATATCCTGCATGTCCAGCCTCCCGGTCGGTATCAGGGCGGTTGCGGGCCTTCACCCGCCCCGGAAGAAGACCAGAATGCCCGCCACGATCAACCCCCCGCCTGCGATCTGCTGCCAGCCCAGAGGCTCCTTCAGCAGCAGAACCGAGGCCAGTGTCGCGATCACGATGGTGCCGCTGACGATGGTGGGGATGGCGATGCTGGCCGCCATCGGTTTCGCGAAACCGACCCCGCCGAAGAGGTAGAGATAGCCGATCTCCGCCGCCCCGATACAAACGCCCGCCAGCGCCGCCCAGAGATAGGCACTGGGCGTCAGCGCAAAGCTCTGCCCACCCCGCACGGCCAGCGCGCCATAGAAAACCAGCGAAGTCGCCAATGCCGCCAGTTGCAGCACGATGGTGGCCAGCACCGTGGTGGTGGCGGAGGCGGGCACATGGGTGCCCGACACCTTGATGAGCAGGTTATAACCGGCATAGGCGACGGTCACCGCGGCCAGCAGGAGAACGGGGTTCATGGGCACCTCGGGCATGAAGGACGGGGTGCCCATCTACGCATTGGCCCGAGGCTGCGTCCACCGCCTCGTCCACTGCCGGATCAGAAGCCTTCCAGCACCATCTTCCCGCGGGCGGTGTTGCTGGCCAGGATCAGATGGGCCTTGCGCAGGGTCTCGGCGGTGATCCTGCCCATGGTCTCGGTCGCGGTGGAGCGGATCTTGCCCTGGTCCAGCAGGTCTGCGACCTCGTTCAGGATTTCGCCCTGGCGCGCGATGTCATGGGTCTGGAACAGCGAGCGGGTGAACATGAACTCCCAATGGGTCGAGACGCATTTCGGCTTGAAGGGCGCGATGTTGAACACCTCCGGATCGTCGATCAAGCCGAACCGGCCCTGGGGCGCGATCAGTTCGGCGACCTGGTCGAAATATTGCTCTGAATGGGTGGTGCAGAAGACGGAGCCGGGCGCGCCGATGCCCAGCGCCTCGATCTGCGGAGGCAGGGGTTTGGAATGGTCGACGACGTGATGGGCGCCCAGTTCCATCACCCAGTCGCGCGTCTCGGCCCGCGAGGCGGTGGCGATCACGGTCAGATCGGTCAGCGCGCGCAGAAGCTGGATGGTGATGGAGCCGACACCGCCCGACCCGCCGATGACCAGAACCGCGTTGGCGGCCCCCGGCACCGGATCGGTCACATGCAGCCGGTCGAACAGCATCTCGTAAGCCGTGAGGGTGGTCAGCGGCAGGGCCGCAGCCTCGGTGGCCGAAGCGCTGGCGGGTTTGCGGCCGACGATACGTTCGTCGACCAGGTGGTATTCGGCATTCGTGCCGGGCCGGTCGATGGCGCCCGCATACCAGACCATATCGCCGGGTTTGAAGGCGCTGGTCTTGTCGCCCGCCTCCACCACTTCGCCGACCGCGTCCCAGCCCAGGATGTTGGGCTGGTCCCCCTCCGGCGCGCGGCGCTTGCGGATCTTGTAGTCGACGGGGTTGACCGAGATCGCCTGAACCTTCACCAGCAGGTCATGGCCGGTTGGGATGGGTTTCTCCGCCTCGAAATCCACCAGCGCGGCGTCGTTCTCCAGCTCTCCAAGCATCGTGTAGCCAACGGCTTTCATCTTATCTCTCCTGATCGGGGGGTTACGCAGACAGACGGTCTTCGATCGCCTTGACGATCGCGGCTGCCTTGTCCGGGTTGTGAGCGTGCGCGTGCGGTGGGCCGAAGCGTCCGGCATCATTGTCGAAATACTTGCCGGTGGCGTTGGCGAAGTCCGGATCGAGGGCCGCGCGCACCAAGATCTTCGCCCCAATGGCCAGGTCGTTTCCAGCAATGCCGAACCCCTCCTTCACCATCTTGCTGGCCAGCAGCGAGCCAGGATTGACGGCGATGATCGCCGGGCCGCCCGTGCCAAGCTCGCGTGCCATGTGGAAGGACCAGGCGGTGATCGCCAGCTTGCTCTGCGAATAGGCCGCCATGTCGGCGAGGCCTGTTTTCTGTCCCGCCAGCGCCGCCGGATCCACCGGCGCCTGCGCGGCGGATGAGACGTTGATCACCCGCCCATCGATGCCCATCAGGGGCAACAGCCGCCGGGTCAGCAGATAGGGAGCCAGCGTGTTGACGGCGAAACGGATGTCCAACCCGTCATCCGTCACCGTCTGCGGGGTCTTCAGCATCCCCGCATTGTTGATCAGGACATCCAGGCGATCCTGCCGGGCCGCGACCTCGTCCGCCATCGCCGCGACCTCGTCCATGCGCGAGAGGTCCGCCTGGACGGTCCCCGCCGCGCCGCCCGCAGCCGTTGCAGCCTCGGCCAGCTTGGCGGCATTGCGGCCATGCATCAGAACCCGGTGACCCGCCTGCGAGAGCAGCTTGGTCGCCTCCAGCCCGATGCCGTCGGTGGCGCCGGTGATCAGGATGGTTTTAGGCGAGGTCATCTTGACCCTCGATCAGCACATGGTGGCTGTCCGATCCCGCACTGCGCGCCGACAGATGGGGCGCATAGTCGGGGTCGCTCATGAAGGCCAGCGCCGCCTCCTTGGAGGGCCACTGGATGATGATGCGCAAGGCGGGGTCTGTCCCCTCGCCCTCCAGCCGCTGATGGCTGGCGGTGCGGGCGATATAGGTGCCGCCATGTTTGGCCACCAATGCGCCGACAGGGCCGATATAGCCCGGCACCCAATCCTGGTTGGTCGGCGTGACGGCGAGGACGGAATAGCAGGTCATGTCGCGATCTCCTTTGACAGCGGGGCCATGCAGGGCATATGACCGGACGGGAGAGCATGTGCAAGTACGCACGTTTTAGGCTTATAGGTACAGAATGGATACTGCAAAACAGGTGGAGGAGACCACCCAGCCCCGCTTCGTGCGCTATGACTGCAGCGATGGCTGCCCGGTCGAGGCGGCGCTGGAGCAGATCTCGGGCAAGTGGAAGGGCCTGATCATCTATCACCTGCTCGACGAAACGCTGCGCTTCAACGAGTTGTCGCGCCGTGTCGGCAGCGTCACTCAGCGCAGTCTGACCAAGCAACTGCGCGAGCTGGAGGCGGACGGTATCGTGCGCCGCGAGGTTTTCGCCGTGGTTCCGCCGCGCGTCGAGTACAGCCTGACCGACAAGGGCCGTCATTTGCGCCAGGCCATCGAAGCCCTGCGCGACTGGGGCACGCATCACCCGCGCGCGCCCTTGTAACCTGCTGCGAGCCGCCAAGCGGAATTGCGGGTCGTCGGGCGTCAGACAAACACGATCGGGCCATAGAGCCAGGTGAGCCAGAACCCCATCGCAAGACTGGGGCCGAACGGCATGGCCAGATCGCCCGACCACCCGCTGCGTGATGCCACCAGAAATGTATGGGCAAGGCCCAGCAGACAGCCGATCAGCAGCACGCTCGGCCAGGCCGCGATGCCCAGCCAGGCTCCTGCCGCCGCCAGCAGTTTGGCATCGCCGAGACCCAGTCCATCGCGTCCGCGCAGACGCCGATACGTCCAGGCGACGCCCCAGATGGCGCCATATCCCAGCGCAGCCCCCGCGAGATGGGACCAGAGCGGCCCGGTCAAGCCAAGTGCAGACAGGATCAGCCCCGCTGCGGTCAACGTCAACGTGCCCCAGTCCGGCAGCCGGAAACTGCGCAGGTCGATGGCCGACAGCACCAGCAGCATCCAGCCGAGCGCGACGGTGATGGCAAATATCTCGGTCGGCACGGCCAGCGCGGCCCAGATGGCCACAAGCAGTGCCGCCAGTTCCATCCAAAGCAAGCCGATCCGAAGTTTTCGACAGCAGCAGCGGCTGCGTCCGCGCAGCATCAGCCACGAGAGGATCGGGACCAGATCGCGTGCCGCGAGCTGCCGTCCGCAGGCGTCGCAGGCGGAGCGGCCAAAGACCACCGAGCGTCCCGCCACGCTGCGGTCCGCAACCACGCCCAGAAAACTGCCGATGAACGGTGCTGCAACCAGCAGGATGAGGGTGAGAAGCTCCATCCCTGCGCCCTAGCGAAGGCCCGGCCCGCCCGCAAGGGCGCAGTAGATGACAGGGTTCGGCGATGCCGACCGCCGGATCGCGCTGCCCTAAACCCGCGCGGATTGGAGTTCTGGCGCGTTTTGGCGCGACAGCGGTGGTGAAAACGGGAACTATTAGGCGTCAGATTGAAGAGGGCAGCCGATGATCCGCGTTGCAATAGCGGGGTTCCAGCACGAGACGAACACCTTTGGCCTCACCAGGGCCGGTTTTCGCGAATTCGAAATGGCCGATTCCTGGCCGGGGCTGCTGCGGGGGGCCGACGTGGTCAGCGGCACCGCTGGGATCAATCTGCCGATCGCGGGCTTCGCTGCGGCGGCGCGGCACGATCCGGAGATCGCGCTGGCGCCGATCCTGTGGTGTGCCGCCGAACCCTCGGCCCATGTGACGGAGGATGCCTTCGAACGGATCGCCGGTATGATCCTGGATGGCGTGCGCGCCGCAGGTCCGGTCGATGGCATCTATCTGGATCTGCATGGCGCGATGGTGACCGAGCATCACGAGGATGGGGAGGGCGCGCTCCTGCATCGCTTGCGCCAGCAGGTGGGACCAGATCTGCCCATCGTGGTCAGCCTGGATCTGCACGCCAACATCACCGCCGCCATGGTAGATCTGGCGAGCGCGCTCTGCATCTTCCGGACCTATCCGCATCTGGACATGGCCGCCACCGGCGCGCGCTGTCTGGAGGTGATGAAAGGCCTGCTGGCCGGTGCGCGGCCTTGCAAGGCGTTTCGTCAGGCGCCCTATCTGGTCCCGCTGTCGGCGCAGTATACAGGGGCCGAGCCATGTTCTGGCCTCTATGGCCTGGTCGAAAGCCTGGATAGGACGCCCGGCGCTTGGGCGGATCTGGCGCTGGGCTTCACCGCTGCGGATATCCCGGATATGGGTCCTTCGGTCGTCGCCTACGCCGCCGAGCAGGCCGAAGCTGAAATCTTGGCGGAGCAGATCATGTGCGTGCTAGAGGCGGCGGAACACCGGTTCGACCGCGACCTGCTGACACCGGCGGAGGCGGTGCGCGCGGCGATGCAGAACCCCTCCACCAGGCCCGTCGTCATCGCCGATGTGCAGGACAATCCGGGGGCGGGGGCGACCTCGGACACCACGGGCTTGATGCATGCGCTGGTCGCGGCAGGCGCGCGCGGTGCGCTGCTCGGCCTGCTCTGCGATCCCGCGATGGCGGGGCAGGCGCATTCGCAGGGTATCGGCGCCGTGATCGAGGGCGCGCTGGGTGGTCGATCCGGCGTGCCGGGGGATGCGCCGTTTCAGGGCCGCTTCCTGGTGGAGGCTCTCAGCGACGGGATCTGCGCCTATAGCGGAGAGATGTATGGCGGCAGCGTCGCGGTGCTCGGCCCCTGCGCGGTGTTGCGGGTCGAGGATCCGGCGGCGGAGGTACGCCTGGTGGTGAGCAGCCAGCGCAGCCAGTGCCTGGATCTCGCGCTTTTCACGCATATCGGGCTGGATCCGGCGACAGCACGGATTGTCGGGGTCAAAAGCACGGTGCATTTCCGCGCGGATTTCGAACCGATCGCCGCGCGGGTGATCTCCACCGCCGCACCCGGAGCGTTCCCCTGCCGGTTGGAGGCTATCCCCTATCGCCGCCTGCGCCCCGGTATCCGGCAGTAGCCATCCACGGCGTCGACCCATCCGCCGAGTGCCACGCCGTCCCGGACATGAACCGGGTCCACGGGCGCACCCGGTGAAAAAGTGGTGACGGGTCAAGTCCGGGTGGGCGGCGG
>JBCCDU010000085.1:0-16977 GCA_039030715.1 Pseudomonadota bacterium | reverse complement strand
CGCCCGCGCTGTGACCGACGATGTGAACACCGCGCACCTTGCGGCTGTCTTTCGCAACGATCAGCTTCATCAGCATCTGCTCATCGCGCTTGGCGAGATGATCCAGATGGCCGGGATCGCCGTGAAAATGGGCGCTACCAAAGAAGATTTCGACCGCACGGTCGCCGTTCATCCCACGGCGGCGGAGGAATTGGTGACGATGCGCAGCCCCGTCGCCTGAACGCGTGACATCCGGGCGCATCGACCGACCGGGCCGCGCCCTTGAATGCCGGGACGCGGCACCCACTTCTGACGGGGTGGCGGTGGAGGCGACATTCCTGTTACAAGGCGCGCGACTCTGCACCCGAAGACTGGGCGGAACCTGATAAAGGATCGAGTACGGAATGCCATTTCAGAGCAATAACGGCGGCGGCGGCGGACCCTGGGGCGGCGGTGGCGGCAACAAGGGCGGCGGCCGCAATCCCTGGGGCGGTAACGGCTCCGGCGGTGGAGGCGGCGGTGGCGGTGGTGGCGGCGGCCAGCCCCCCGATCTCGACGATCTGATCCGCAAAGGGCGCGAGCAACTGCGTGTCGTGCTCGGCGGCAAGGGCGGCGGGTACGGAACCCAGGGCCCGGGCCTTGGCGGCTCGCCGCGCATCGTCTTCATCGGCGCGTTTCTTCTGGCGCTGATCGCCTGGCTGCTCAGTTCGTTCTACCGGGTCGATACCGGAGAGCAATCGGTCGAACTGATGTTCGGCGAATACAGCCAGACCGGGACGGAGGGGCTGAACTTCGCTCCCTGGCCCATCGTGACTTATGAAGTGCTTCCCGTGGCGCTGGAAAACACCATCCCCATCGGCAAGGGGGCCGGGCGCGGTTCCGACCGGGGCGAGCAGGGGCTGATGCTGACCGGTGACGAGAACATCGTCGACATCGATTTCTCGGTCGTCTGGAACATCTCGCGCCCCGACCTCTTCCTTTTCAACCTGGCTGATCCGGATGCGACCATCAAAGCGGTGTCGGAATCGGCGATGCGCGAGATCATCGCACGTTCGAACCTGGCGACCATCCTGACCGTTGATCGTGCGGCGATTGCGCAGGAAGTGCGTGAGGTCATCCAGTCGACGCTCGACAGCTACGAATCTGGCGTGAACATCGTGCGCCTGAACTTCGAGGGTGCTGACCCGCCGGTCGAAGTCATCGATGCCTTCCGCGACGTTCAAGCGGCGGAGCAGGATCGCGTGACGGCCGAGAACCGGGCCGATGCCTATGCCAACCAAACCCTGGCTCGCGCACGCGGTGAGGTTGCTCAGTTGCAGCAGGAGGCCGAAGCCTATCGCGCCCAGGTCGTGAACGAGGCCAAAGGTGAGGCGGCACGTTTCACCGCTGTGTTTAACGAATACATCCAGGCGCCCGAAGTGACCCGCAAACGGCTCTATCTCGAGACGATGGAGCGGGTGCTGGGTGATGTAGAAAAGATCATCATCGACGAGAACGGTAGCGGAGGCGGGCAGGGCGTCGTGCCCTATCTGCCCCTGAACGAACTGCGCCGTGGAGGGACGAATTGATGCGTATAGTTGCCGTACTCGGGGTCATCGTTGCCCTGTCGCTCCTGATCGTGCTCTCGTCGCTCTTCCGGGTCGACGAGCGCCAACAGGCCCTCGTTCTGCAGTTTGGTGAGGTCAAGAATATCGCGACCGAACCGGGCCTTTACGTGAAAATCCCGCTGATCCAGGAGGTTGCGTTCTATGAAGACCGCATCCTGCCGCTGGAAACATCCGAGCTCGAGGTCACGCCGCGCGACAACCGTCGCCTCGTCGTGGATGCCTTCGCGCGTTGGCGGATCACCGATGTGGTGCGCTTTCGCCAGGCGGTGCAGAACCAGCGCAACGCAGAAAACCGGCTGAACAGTATCGTCAACTCCTCGCTGCGTGAGGTGCTGGGTCAGGTGGACAGTGCGGACATCCTGTCGCCGGAGCGGACCATCCTGATGCTGCGCATCCGCGACTCGGTACGTGCCCAGGCGCTCAGCCTCGGCGTCGAAATCGTCGACGTGCGTATCCGACGCGCCGATCTGCCGAGCCAGAACCTGGAGTTTACCTTCGGCCGTATGAAAGCCGAGCGTGAGCGCGAGGCCGCCGACGAAAGGGCCCGGGGTGAAGAGCGTGCGCAGGAGGTCCGTGCGACCGCCGATAGACGCTCGGTCGAGCTTGTATCCGAAGCCCAGCGCCAGGCCGAGGTCATCCGCGGTGAGGCAGATGCCGAGCGCAACGCGATCTATGCCGAAGCCTATGGTCTGGATGCGGAGTTCTTCGCCTTCTACCGTTCGCTCACCGCCTATGAGCGGTCGATCCGGGGCAACAATTCGACCTTGGTGATCAATCCCGACAGCGAGTTCTTCGATTATCTGAAGAGCGATACCGGCCTGCCCGCGGGCGCGCCGCAGTAACATGGACCTTCTGGCCGCGCTCGGCCTCGTCCTGGTCATCGAAGGGCTGGCACTGGCGATCTTCGCGTCGTCGCTGCCGGAACTTATGGCCTCGATGAACGAGCTGCGGTCAGGCGGGATCCGCCGTGTCGGGTTGGCGATGGCGGCGCTGGGTGCCCTGGCCTATCTGGCCGTGCGCGGCGCCTTCTGGCCGGTCTGATCCTTGTGCCCGCTTCTAAGGTGCAATCCGGGTGGGATGACGCAGTTGTGAGGAAACCGCATTATTTCGCGCCTATTGCCCCTTGGATGTGCATAATCGTGTCCCAGATGACATCATAATATGATCCGGGGGCGAACCCCGGGTGCTCGCAAAGAGGAGAAAACTATCGATGCGTTCTCTCGCGCTTACCCGGCCTCGCGTGCCGGTTATGGAACACCTCACGGCGCTGCTGGTGCTGGCATTTGTATTCCTGGCGGCACAGGTCGCTTCGGCCCAGGCGCGCCCCGACAGCTTTGCCGATCTGGCCGAGCGACTGTCGCCCTCGGTGGTGAACATTTCCACCTCGCAGACCGTGGAGCGCCCGCAGGGCGGCCCGAACGTGCCCCAGGTGCCCGAAGGCAGCCCGTTCGAGGACCTCTTCCGGGATTTCTTCGACCAGAACGGCCGCCCCCAGGGTCCGCGTGAAGTGCAGTCGCTGGGCTCGGGCTTCGTCGTCTCGGCAGAGGGTTTTGTGGTCACAAACAACCACGTCATCGCCGACGCGGATGAAATCCAGGTGAACTTCCCGGATGGAACCTCGCTTGTGGCGACCCTGGTGGGCACCGATCCCAAAACCGATATCGCGCTCCTCAAGGTCGAACCGACCAGCCCGCTGCCCTTCGTGCAGTTCGGCGACAGCGACATCTCGCGGGTCGGCGACTGGGTGTTGGCCATCGGTAATCCCTTCGGCCTGGGCGGATCGGTTTCCGCCGGGATCATCTCGGCGCGCAACCGCGACATCCAGGCGGGTCCCTATGACGACTTCATCCAGACCGACGCGGCGATCAACCGGGGCAACTCGGGCGGCCCGCTCTTCAACATGGATGGCGAGGTTATCGGCGTGAACACGGCGATCATCTCGCCCTCCGGCGGCTCGATCGGCATCGGCTTCTCGGTGCCGGCAAATCTCGCGAAGAACGTGGTCGCCCAGCTTCAGGAGTTCGGCGAAACCCGCCGCGGCTGGCTGGGCGTGCGTATTCAGGAGGTGACGGATGAGCTGGGCGAGGCGCTTGGCCTCGACAAGGCCTCCGGCGCGTTGGTGGCGGATGTCAGCCCGGGCGGGCCGGCTGAAGCGGCCGGGATCGAAGCCGGTGATGTCATCCTGAAATTCGATGGCCGCAATGTGGATCAGATGCGCGATCTGCCCCGGATGGTAGCGGAAACACCCGTCGGCAAGGCGGTGCGCGTCGTGATCTTCCGCAAGGGCAAGACGCAGACGGTGAAGGTCGATCTAGGCCGGCTCGAAGGCAGTGTCGCCGATGGCGGCTCGGTCGCTCCGTCCCAGGACGGCTCGGGCAGTGGCGAGGCGGACACGGCGCTCAGCTCGCTCGGTCTCTCGCTGCGTCCGCTGTCGGACAGCGCACGCCGCGAGTTCTCGATTGGCGACGACGTGTCCGGCGTTCTGATCTCCAGCGTGGAGCCCGGGGGCTCCGCAGCCGAGGAGGGCGTGGCGCCGGGCGACGTGATCGTCGAGGTCGGGCAGGAGCCGGTCAGCAGCCCGGCCGAGGTCAGCGCCCGGGTCGAGGATGCGAAAAACGCGGAACCCCCGCGCAAGTCGGTCCTGTTCCTGATTCAGAGCGGCCCCGATCTGCGCTTCGTGCCATTGAAGATCTCTGGCTGATCCGGGCGGGTTTGCCAGCCACCCGTGACGAAACAGCACCCGAATGCCCCTTGCGGAATGGCATTCGGGTGTTGCACGTTCCGGATGTTGCGGCCTGAAATGGAATCCAGATCATGCAGATGTCTGACAGGGTTGCCACCGTTGTCGGTGGTGGAGATGACGGCTGGGGCATTCACTACCGGGCGCGGTGTCTGAAGGATCAGGGCCAGCCGGTCATCATGCTGTCAATCGGCGATCACGACATCAAGACCGACCGGACGATCCAGGATGCGATGTCCCGCTCCATGGCGGCGGGCAATCTGGGATACGCGCCGGTCGAGGGCGCGCAAGGTCTGCGCGAGGCGATTGCGGCGCGGGTCACTGCGCGCAGCGCGACCCCGGCGACCGCGGCGAATATCGTGGTGACGCCCGGCGGCCAGTCCGCGCTTTATTGCGCGATGAACGCAGCACTCGACCCGGGCCAGTCCTGCGTGATCCTCGATCCGTTCTATGCGACCTATCAGCAGACCGTGCGCGCGGCCGCGGCCCGGCCCATTGTGGTGCGCTGCCTTGCGGAAGACGGCTTCCAGCCCGATGTCGCTTCCATCGAAGCGGCGCTGGAGCCGGACACGCGTGCGATCCTGATCAATTCGCCCAACAATCCGACAGGCACCATCTACACCCGTATGCGGTTGCAAGCGCTGGCGGAGCTTTGCCAGCGCCGCGGCCTCTGGCTGATTTCCGACGAGGTCTATGACACCCAGGTCTGGGAGGGAGAGCATCTCTCCGCCAGGGATCTGCCGGGCATGGCATCGCAGACGCTGGTCGCGAACTCGCTGTCGAAGTCCCACGCGATGACCGGATCGCGCATCGGCTGGCTGGTGGCGCCCGAGGCGGTGCAGGCGAAGCTGGCCGATCTCTTGATCGCCACCAATTACGGTCTGCCCGGCTTCATCCAGGATGGCGCCGAATATGCCCTGCGCGAGGCCGTCGACGCTGAAGCGGCGATTGTCGAGCGCTATCGTACCCGCCGGGCCTCGGCCCTGCGCGCGCTGGGCAATGGCCCAGGGTTCCGCGTCGTGCCGCCCCAGGGGGGCATGTATCTGATGCTGGACATTCGCGAGACCGGGCTCAGCGGAGATGAGTTCGCCAATGCGTTGCTGAACGAGGAACTGATCGGCCTGATGCCAGGCGAGAGCTTTGGCGAGGCCACCGCCGGCCATGTCCGCATCGCGCTGACCGTGCCGGAGGCCGACCTGACCGATGCCCTGGGCCGGATCGCAGGCTTTGCCGCCGGAAAGGTCAGACTGCGCGCCTGATATCAATCGGCGCGTCCTCTGGGGTGTCGCGCGACGGACCCGTTGGCGCCGTGCCGTCCCGGACTTGATCCGGGACCTCTTCCCTACCTGTGGCACCAGAGGTCCCGGGTCAAGCCCGGGACGCCAAAGCGCCTTGCGGATGGGGTTCGCCCGGGTCCGGCGTCCCTCAGAGCCCCTTGGCCTGATAGGCCCCGGCAACCCGGTCGATTGCGGTGATATAGCCCGCGATCCGCAGATCCGGCACGTCGTTGCGTGAGTTCCAGATCTCGCTCATGCCCTGATAAGCCCCGCGCATCGTGTCATCCAGGCCCGAGCGCACCAGTTCCAGTTCGTCCGCGCCCTGCAGGTAGCGGCGCTTGAAATCGGCGCCCACCTCGCTGCCGATCATGCGTTCGAGCTCGTTGATCAGGAGCTGGTGACGCGCCTCCTCCTGGCGCCGCTGCATCCGGCCAAAACGGATATGGCTGAGGTTCTTCACCCATTCGAAATAGCTGACCGTGACCCCGCCCGCATTGGCGTAGAGATCGGGAATGATGATCACCCCCCGGTCGCGAAGCTGATCGTTGGCGCCCGCGGTCACCGGTCCGTTCGCGGCCTCTATGATCAGCGGCGCCTTGATGCGGGGCGCGTTCTCCAGGTTGATCACGCCCTCCAGCGCGGCGGGGATCAGGATGTCGCACTCCCGCTCCAGCACCGCGGCGCCCTGCATTGTATGGGTGGCGCCGGCAAAGCCGGTCACGCCGCCGGTCGCCGCGATATGGGCGCGCAGATCCTCGACATGGATGCCGTCGTCATTGACCACCGCGCCATCGCGCTCGATCACCGCGATGACCTTGCAGCCGTCCTCCTCCTCCAGGAACTTGGCGGCGTGATAGCCCACATTGCCGAGCCCCTGCACGATCACCCGCTTGCCGCCGAGGCCGGGGGTGAGGTTGGTCTTCTTCACATCGTCGGGATGGCGGAAGAACTCCTGCAGCGCATATTGCACGCCGCGCCCGGTCGCCTCGACCCGGCCCCGGATGCCGCCGGCATTCAGCGGCTTGCCGGTCACGCAGGCGCGCGCATTGATCTCGGTCGTGTTCATCCGGGCGAACTGGTCGGCCATCCAGGCCATCTCGCGCTCGCCGGTGCCCATATCCGGCGCGGGGACGTTCTGGCTCGGATTGATCAGGTCGCGCTTGATCAACTCGTAGGCGAAGCGCCGCGTGATCCGCTCCATCTCGTCCGCATCCCATTCGCGCGGATCGATCCTGAGCCCGCCCTTCGAGCCGCCGAACGGCACCTCGACCAGCGAGCATTTGAAGGTCATCAGCGCCGCCAGCGCCTCGACTTCGTCCTGATGGACCGCCATGGCGAAGCGGATGCCGCCCTTGACCGGCTCCATATGTTCGGAATGGACCGAGCGGTAACCGGTAAAGGAGTGGATGCTGCCACGCAGCTTCACGCCGAAGCGTACTGTGTAGGTGGAGTTGCAGACCCGTATCTTCTCGGGCAATCCTTCGGGGAGTTCCATCAGCGAGACCGCCTGGTCGAACATGATGTTTACACTATCGCGAAAGCTGGGTTCGATTGGTTGTTGATGCACGGCGCTGTTCATCTCTTTGTTCCCCGAGTCTGTTCCAATGCTCATTTATTAGGCACTGATAGCTTCGGGATGGCCACAGGGAATCTCACCTTCCGATTGATTTCTTGCCATTTGATGAGCGCGCGGCGGCCCATGCGGGGCTTTGTCAGGTCCCGCACCTGGTCTCGTACATGGTCTCGTACTTGGCCCCATGCCAGGTCCAATGTCAGGTCCAGTGTCAGGTCGCGCGCGGCTTTGCCCGGCGGGTCGGTGCCTGGCGCGCCGGATCCTCTGGCCAGGGATGTTTGGGATAGCGCGCGCGCATGTCTTTCGCGACATCGGCGTAGGAGCCGGTCCAGAAACCCGGCAGATCCCGTGTGGTCTGCACCGGGCGCCCGGCGGGCGACAGAAGCTCGATCGTCAGGGGCTGGCCTGCGGCCCGTGGATGCTCGGTCACGCCGAACATTTCCTGCACGCGGACCCGGATCGCAGGCGCTTCGCCGCCATAATCGATCGCGATCCTGCTGCCCAAAGCCGTGGTGAAATGGGCGGGAGCGGCAGCGTCGATCGCCTCGCGCTGCGGCCAGTCGAGGGTCGCCAGAAGCAGCGCCGCCAGGTCCAGACGCGCAGTGTCCTCGATCCGGCGCATACCCGCCAGGTGCGGCGTCAGCCAGTCGTCCAGAGTTGTCAGCAGGCCCGTATCCGACCAATCCGGCAGGCCCGCCATCCCCGCCATACCCGATGCCGCCAGCCAGCCGATCCGGCGGCGCAGGGCCAGGGCGCCCTTGCTCCAGTCGAGCGCATCGAGACCCCGCTCGCGGATGCCTTCGGCAAGCGCCGCCCCCAAAGCCCCCGGCGGGGCGTCGCGCCAGATCTGGTCGGCCAGGGCAATCTCGCCGAACATCTCGCGCCGGCGAGCCTCGACCTGGCGGGTGCGGCGGGACCACTCGGCGGTTTCGACCCAGGCGATCTGACCGGGGAAGGCGTGGCGCAGATCGGTTTCCGCCAAAGGGGCGGCCAGGCGGATCGTCGCCTCGCGCCCGCTATCCTCCAGCTCCGCCGCGACCAGCAGACGCTGACCGGACAAGGGATCGCCTGGCCGGAGAACCGCACCGCGCCCGTTGGCGAGCAGATAGCGCGGCGCCTCGCCCACCCGGCGCAGCGCGACCCGGTCGGGATAGGCGTGCAGCAGGGCCAGCCCGGCTGCCTCGACCGCTGATGTGCCCGCGGTCACGCTGGCGGCCCCCTTGTGGAGCCGCTTGGCCTCCTGCCGGATGCGCGCGGCTTTGGCGGGGTTCAGCGCCGGGGACGGCTTGCGCCCGGCCATGGCCGAGATGCGCAGGCCCAGATCGGCACTGTTGCCGCCCTGTATTGGATCGCCTTCGGCGAGCAGCGCGGCGACCAGGGCAGCGCTTGCCCGGTCCGCGCTGGCGGTCAGCATATGGGCAAGCCTGGGGTGCAGCGGATGCGCTGCCATCTCGCGGCCATGAGGGGTGATCCGCCCGGCCCGATCCAGCGCACCGAGGCCGGTCAGCAGCCGCCTGGCCTCCGCCATGGCCGGGCCCGGCGGCGGGTCGAGAAAGGCGAGGCTCGCCGCATCCTCCACCCCCCAAAGCGCAAGTTCCAGCGCCAGTGGCGCGAGATCGGTGGTCAGGATCTCCGGCTCCGCGAAAGCGGGCAGGGCGCCTTCCTCGCCCCGGGTCCAGAGGCGATAGCAGACCCCCGGCGCGACGCGTCCGGCGCGGCCTCTCCGCTGATCGGCCTCCGCACGGCTGACCGGCCCGGTGACCAGCCGTGACATGCCGGTGGCGGGATTCACGCGGGCCTTCCGGCTCTGCCCGCCATCGACCACCACGCGCACGCCCTCGACCGTCAGCGAGGTCTCGGCCAGCGCGGTCGACAGAACCACCCGGCGGCGATCCTGCGCGCGCAGCGCCGCCTGCTGCTCCGCAAAGCTCTGCGCGCCATAGAGCTGCTGGATCGCGATATCTGGATAGTGCGGCTGCAGGAGGGCGGCCACGCGCGAGATCTCGCCGACCCCGGGCAGGAAGGCCAGGATATCGCCCTCCGCCTCCGCCAGCGCGCGGCTGACCAGGTCGCTGACCGCCTGCGCGAAGGCGCCCCGGCGCTGGGTGCCGGACTTCCAGGGCCGCTCCAGCCAGCGGGTCTCGACCGGATGGGCCCGCCCGGCGCTCTCCACCACCGGGCAGCCGCCCAACAGCGCTGACAGCCGGGCCGTATCCAGCGTTGCCGACATCGCCACCAGCCGCAGATCCGGGCGCAGGGCGGCCTGGGCCTCCAACGCCAGCGCCAGGCCCAGATCGGAGTGGATGGAGCGTTCGTGGATCTCGTCGAACAGCACCGCCGCGATACCCGGCAGATCCGGGTCGTTCTGCAGCATCCGGGTCAGGATGCCCTCGGTCACGACTTCGACGCGGCGGCCTGGCCTGGCATCGCCCCGGACGCGATAGCCGATCTCGGCGCCGACCCTCTGATCCAGCGTCGCGGCCATCCGCTCCGCCGCCGCGCGGGCGGCCAGGCGCCGCGGCTCCAGCATCAGGATCTTGCCGCGCGCCCAGGGGGCGTTCATCAGCGCCAGCGGCACGCGGGTGGTCTTGCCCGCCCCCGGGGGCGCTGCGAGCACGGCACTGGAACCATGGACGAGATGGTCCAGAAGCTCCGGCAAGACCGCGTCGATCGGCAGAGATGTCATGCGTCCTGATAGCCGCTGCGTCCTGGCATCGAAAGCCGCGACTACTCCGCCGGGCGCCGCCGGATCACCGCAGTGCCCACCGGCGTCTCGCCCATCGCCTTCTGCACGTGATAGCTGCCATTCGGACCGGCCTCGAACCAGAAGGCAAAGGGGATATCGGGCTTCGCCATGAATTTCGGCTTGTATCCGGCCAGGCGCTGATAGGTTGCGGGGCATTTGATCCCGTCGGCTCGCTCCTCCGGCTCGCCCAGCACGATGGCATATCGTTTGCGGCCATCGAAAATCTCGACCTTGCGATTGCAAAGGCTCTCAGCCGGCTGGTTCGCCAGCACGCCCAGCGCCGCGCTGAGCGGGTCCGCCGCGTCCGCCTGGGCGGTGGGGTCGACCTCCCAGGGTTTCGGCTGGAACTCCGGCTCGGCGGTCAGGGTGCTGGGCCGCCCGGCCTCGTATCGCATCTCCACGAACTGGCTTTTCTTGCTGTTGCGCGAATTGGCGGTGAAGCGCGCGGGGTAATAACCGGTTTCGGCGGCCACCGCGCCCTCCGCCTCGACCTCGAAACTGGCTTTGTAGAGCGCGCCGATCAGGCCCTTGGTGCGCAGCACCGCATCGGCCTCGTAGTGATCGTTCGCGATTTCGGCCGTCACCGTCATCTCGGCGACCCAAAGCCCGCCCAGATAGATGTCGTAGATATGGTCGATATCGCCCAGGCGCTCCGCCTCGGGCGCCGCGGCCGTGCCGAAAGCCAGGCCTGCAGCCAGGGCCGTGCCGGAAAGCGCGCCGATCAACGCGCGGGCGAGATGTTTGGAAAAGTATCTGGGGCGCATCCGGGCCTTCTCTGCTCTTTGCATCCTGTTCCCTTATCTATAGATCACATTCCGGCTCAGCCCAACTCACAACCCAGTAACTCACCATTCACGGAGCCGGGGATGTCCGACCGCCTGACCGATCCAAGCGAGCTTGCCGAGGCCCTGATGCGCGGCGAGCGGCGGGCGCTGGCGCGCGCGATCACGCTGATCGAGTCGACCCGCCCCGATCATCGCCGGGACGCGCGGGCGCTGCTCGACCGGATCGGACAGACCGGCGCGACCGGGCCGGGCGCCGCGAGGCGCATCGGCCTCAGCGGCACGCCCGGGGTCGGCAAGTCCACCTTCATCGAGGAATTCGGCATGATGCTGGCCGGGCAGGGGTTGAAAGTGGCGGTGCTGGCGGTCGATCCGTCCTCCGCCCGCTCCGGCGGGTCGATCCTGGGCGACAAGACACGGATGGAGCGGCTGACCCGTCATCCTAACGCCTTCATCCGCCCCTCGCCCAGTCAGAGCGAACTGGGCGGTGTCGGCAGGCGCACGCGCGAGACGATCCGCCTGGTCGAAGCCGCGGGCTTCGACGTGGTGCTGGTCGAGACGGTGGGCGTCGGCCAGTCCGAAACGCTGGTCGCCGACATGACCGACCTGTTTCTGCTGCTGCTGGCCCCTGCGGGCGGCGACGAATTGCAGGGTGTCAAACGCGGGATCATGGAGATCGCCGATCTGATCGTCGTCAACAAGGCCGATGGCGCGCTGGAAGCCGTCGCCCGCGCCACATGCTCGGACTATGCCGGGGCGCTGCGCCTGATCCGCAAGCGAGAGGGGGACAAGCCGGGCTTTCCCGTCGCGCTGACCGCCTCCGCCCTTACTGGCGCGGGGTTGGAGGAGGTGTGGCAGAAGCTCACCGAGCTGGACGACTGGCGCCGCGAGACCGGCTGGTGGCAGAAACGGCGCGAGGCGCAGGCCACCCTCTGGCTGCGCCGCGCCCTGGAACGCGGCGTGATCGAGGCGCTGCACGCCGATCCGCAGGTCGCCGCTGCGATGCCCGCGCTGCAGGCCGACGTGGCCGATCAGACGCTGGCCCCCGAACTGGCCGCCGACCGTCTGCTCGCGCTGTTCCGGGGCGATGGCACTGCCGGCTGACGGGCTTCTGCTCAGCCCCCCAGACCCGGACTCGGATCCGGGCCCGGGCGCTCCCGCGGGCTGCGAAACCGTCGACGGCATCATGGCGGCGCGAGGCATGAAATTCTCCGACCTCGCAAAGCCATCGATCAATAAAATTGCAGCGCGCCCCAGACGAAGCCGAACGCCGTAACGGCACTGGAGACGAGAGCCGCGAGCGCGAGCAGTTTGGTTTTCGAGAATGGACGCTCCCCGAAAGTGCGGCCCTGCATCCCGCAGGTCACGATCTTCATCGGTGTGCCTTCGTGCTCGTAGTGTAGGATCCATACCGGCAGAAGGATACGCCGGTATCTGATGCCGGTCGTGTCCGTAACATAGCTGACTTCGAAGATGCCGGTTTTGCCAGAGTGCTCCTTGATCCGGTTTCGCAGCAGGATCGCCTTGTCCGGGGCGTTCAGGCGAAGCCCTTCGCGGACGGATTGGTGATGCCGCTCGGCGGCAAACCCGGCGAGATAGGCGGGCTCGAACGGGCGCAGATTGCTCGGCCTGAACTCATGCAGGATACCGTCCCGGATGAGCGGTGTCACATGAGGGGATGCGGGCATGAGGAGGTCGTCGAACTCGGTGGTCATCAAGCCGTCATGAAATTTCGTGACGGTTTGTCTGCCCCGCATGACCCGGTAAAACACGGTGTAGTCCACGTCCTCCTTGCTGTCGAATGTCCAGAACGGCACGTAAATCCCGGCCACCCGGCTCTGTGAGACGCGTTTGCCGAGGTCAGACGGTGCCGCCCAACGGTCTGCCGCCCATGCCTGCGCGTTGATCTGTGCCTGATCGCGGCCCACGGAGAAGGGGATCAGTCCCAGCGTCGTATAGCTTTCGTTGCCGGGCCGTTCGACCATGGCGCCGTCGCAGTATGGGCAATTCTCGGAAATCGAATGGCCCTGAAAGATAACCTCGCCACCGCAGGTTCCGCATTGAAAGGGCCTGTCCTGCGCGAATACCGGCTGCTCGGTATGGGGCAGATCGGGATGATAGTGCTGTTCCGCGGCGGGGTCGGCATTCCGGTCGATCGCGATGGTATGTTCGGTTGCGCAGCTTTGGCAGGTCAGTGCGCCGGTCTCGGGCCGGTACACGCACTGGCCCGCGCAGTTTGTGCACAACAGATCCGCCTGGGCGACCGGAGAGGTGTCAGTCATCTGCAATGGCCACCAGCAGCCTTAGGATCAGTTCCAGACGCCGGGCGCTGCGTTCGATAGCGCCGTCCAGATCGCCCGTTGCCCACCAGTCTCCGGTGATCGTGGCGAAGAACCAGGTCGCGATCAGCCAGATTGCGATGATGATCCACCCGGATATCGTCAGAATATATCCCGAAGACCCACGGTTCAGCTCGCGTTTGGCTTCGCGGATCTGAATGAGCTTCTTGACAGGATATGTGCCCAAGCTCGCGGCGATGCAGATCAGCAGCGCGGTTGCGACGATCGGGGCGAGGGAGTCGAGCATATGCGGCACGGGTTCGCTTAAAGGCTGGCAATGTGAATTGACGGGCGCCGGGGCACCCTCCCAAACGATCCGCTCAGACTAGGGCTAAAGTGTGAAACGGGCAAATCGGGTTGCCAGCCCCCACACCTTCAGCCGTCGCGGAGCTGACCGTCCTCGATGAAGTAGGTCTTGGGTTTCGGATATTCCCCCTCGCGGATCGAGGAGGAGGTCGGCTCCACGATCAGCGGGCCCGAAAACCAGTCGGCCTGAACCACATGCCGGTCGCCGAACAGCGTTGGGACGCCGGTATACTTGCCCTCCGACCAGGCATAGAGCCCGATCAGCCATAGGGCACCGTCATCAATCGCCCATTTCCCGATATAACCGCGCTCGCATTTCGGGGAGCGCCGGTCGAAGACGATGGGCGCGGTCTGCGCGCGCAGCCAGGGCACCAGCGGCGTGGTGAAGAGCGAGTAGAGCATGTCATCGATATAGATGAGCTCGGGCAACTGCCCGAAAGTGGTATCGCCCTGCATGACGTCCTCTGCCAAAGATCCACGCGCACCCTAGCAGCCGCCCTGCGGGCAATCCAGACGGCCGGCAGCGGCTTCACCATGGGGTGAAATCCGCAGCGCGGCCGGAAAGCCGCCCGATTGTGCGGACTTCCCCGCGGGTGCTTGACTGTCCCTGCCAGCCCGCCTAAGAAGCGCGTCTTGAATTCTGCCGCCCCCAACGGGCGTGCCCGCAACCGATATCTTGATGAAGAGGGCCCGAGAGATGTCTCGTCGCTGTGAACTGACTGGAAAAGGCGTGCAGACCGGCAACCGGGTCAGCCATGCCAACAACAAGACCCGCCACCGCTGGCTGCCGAACCTGCAGCCGGTGACGCTGCAAAGCGACGCGCTCGGCCGGTCGTTCAAATTCCGCGTGGCCGCCTCGGCGCTGCGCACCGTGGATCACCGGGGCGGCCTGGATGCCTTCCTGATGAAAGCGCCGGATGGCGATCTCTCGGCCAATGCGCTGAAGGTGAAAAAGGACGTGGCGGCCGCGCTGAGCGCCTGAGCCTGCCTGACCGAACCGAACAGGGCGCGCCTGGTCGCGCCTTTTTTCTTGGGCGGATCAGCCCCCCAGAACCTCCTCCACGAAGCGCGGCACCGTCTCGCTGGCCTTGCCCAGGATCCGCCGGTCGAACTGGCCTGCGACGTCCGAGGGTTCCAGATTGATCTCGACCGTCTCGATCCCGCGCGCCGCGGCCTCGGCCACGAAACCCGCCGCCGGATAGACGGCGCCCGAGGTGCCGATGGCCACGAACAGGCTGGCGCGGGCAATGGCATCCCCAATCGAGCGCATCGCATAAGGGACCTCGCCAAACCACACCACATCGGGGCGGACGGTCCCATCCGCAGCGCAGCTAGGGCAGGTATCCGCCCGGCTCATGTCGCCCTGCCAGGCCCAGCGATGACCGCAACTGGCACAGAGGGCGCGCATGATCTCGCCATGCATATGGATCACCGAGGGGCTGCCGCCGCGCTCGTGCAGATCGTCGATATTCTGGGTGATCAACGTCACCTCGCGCGCCGCCGCCAGCCGGGCCAGCGCCTCATGCGCCGGGTTGGGCGCCGCCTCCACGCAATTGCGCCGGCGCGCGTTATAGAAATCCAGCACCAGATCGGGGTTCTTGGCATACCCCTCCGGCGTTGCCACATCGGCCAGGTCGTACTTGGTCCACAGGCCATCGACGTCGCGGAACGTGCCCAGCCCGCTTTCCGCGCTGACCCCCGCGCCGGTGAGAATGACGATATGCTCCATGGCGCGGCCCTTCCACTCTGCCCGGTCGCCAATTAGCATGGCGAAAAGGGAGAAACCAATGCGCATCCTCTGTGTCTGTCTCGGCAATATCTGCCGCTCGCCCATGGCCGAGGGGGCGATCCGCAAGATGGGCGATGCCGCCGGACTGGCGCTGCAGGTCGACAGCGCGGGCACCGGCGCCTATCACATCGGCAATCCGCCCGATCCGCGCGGGCTGGCGGCGGCCTCGGCGCGCGGCTACGACAACACGGGCCAGCGCGCCCGACAGGTCCAGATCGGGGATTTCGAGCGGTTCGATCTGATCGTCGCCATGGACCGCACCAATCTGGCCAATTTGCAATCCATGGCGCCCCCGGGCAGCCCGGCCGAGATCCGGCTTTTCCATCCCGAAGGTGCCGAGATCCCCGATCCCTATTACGGCGGGCCCGCCGATTACGATCACGCGCTGGATCTGGTGGAGCTTTCGGCCCGCGCGCTAATCGAAAGCCTGGTGGAAAGAGCGGGGTAACGATCCTCACAGCATTTGCTGTCCAGTTCGCGTTGTATGCGCGAGCGATTCAGGACCACCTGAAACGCTTGACCGAAGGAGGACCGACCATGATCACCGATCCGACGAGTGCAAAGGATCTGGCCCAGGTTGACGGCGGTCTGCTGCTTGCCCTTCCGCACAAGGCCGCAAGGCCGGTCTGACAGGCGGAACAGGGTCGCGCGGGTGGCGCGGCCCGGACCTCCTATCTCAGCTTCAGGCCGCATTGTCGCCGCACGGCGCTTTTGAAGGCCCGATACTCGAACTCGAAACTCTCGGCGCCCGAACGGCCGCTGCGCGCGGCCACGTCGCCGGTCGTGACGCGCTTGCCCAGGAACTCCGCCGCCAGTTCGTGCAGCGAAGCGCGCAGATCGCTCTCCGCCACCTGCTGCGCGCAGGCGCAGGTCTCGGCATCGCCCAGCTCGCGGGCCGTGCAGGCCCCGGCAATCTCGTCGCCCTCCGCCGCCGCAAGTGGCGGGGCCAGTGCGAAACTGAAAACCAGTGCCAGGCCGAAAATCGACGCCGCCGACACCGGCGCTGCGTTCCATATGCGCATTCTCACCTCTCTTTCCGGCACCAGCATGGCCCAAGCGCGAGGCAAAGCAAGCCGAATGGCGCGGTTTGGCGCCGATGTGATCGAAGACCAGACGGGAATGCCCCGCGCCGCGATGCCCCCGGTGCGCTTGACGCCGGTGCAGCGGGACGGATGGCGGTGCGCAGGCAGAGCGCGCCATGGCCTGGGGTTCGGGCGCGGTCGGGCGAATACTGTCTGACCAGACCCGCCAGCCCGAAACGCCGATTGGCCCGCCGGGAATGATCTTCCCCGATACGCATTCGCCCTCCCGGATGGTCCGACCATCCCCGCAGGCGTCGCAGGCGGCCCCGTCCGAGTTGTCGCTGTGAACGTGGCCAAAGATCGCGTGAAACGGATCGGTGGCCTTCGAACCCAGCCCATCGCATCTTCGCGGCGGCCCTCGCCTAACTCGATTGCTCTCAGTTTAATCGCGGCGAGACTTTCTGCGCGCTTGACGCATCACCAGAACCCTCGCATATCCCTGCCATGACACAGCTTTCGCATATCCGTAACTTCTCGATCGTCGCCCATATCGACCATGGCAAATCGACGCTGGCCGACCGTCTGATCCAGTCCACGGGCACCGTGGCCGACCGGGACATGAAGGAGCAGTTGCTCGACAGCATGGATATCGAGCGCGAGCGCGGCATCACCATCAAAGCCAACACGGTGCGCATCGAATACCGGGCCCAGGATGGCGAGACCTATATCCTCAACCTGATCGACACGCCCGGCCATGTGGATTTCGCCTACGAGGTCAGCCGCTCGATGAAGGCGGTGGAGGGATCGCTGCTGGTCG
>JBCCDU010000084.1:0-17314 GCA_039030715.1 Pseudomonadota bacterium | reverse complement strand
CCCGATCGGCAGACCGGGCGTTTCGATATTGGCAGGATTGCGCGGACTACTCCTCGCCGCCCTCCTCCTCGGTTGCTTCGGCTTCGTCACCGGTCTCCTCGCCGGTATCCGCATCCGCCTCGTCGTCATCGTCGGCGGCAAGACCCTTGGGTGCCGCGATATTCGCGATCATGAAGTCGCGGTCGGTGATGGTGGGCGCTGTGCCCGAGGGCAGTTCGATATCCGAGATCTTGACGGTGTCGCCGATCTCCAGCCCGGTCAGGTCCACGTCCAGTTTCTCCGGGATGTTCGAGGCACGCACTTTCAACTCGACCTCGTTGCGCACCACGGTGAGCATGCCGCCCTGTTTGATGCCTGGCGCTTCCTCGTGGTTGTGGAACTCGACCGGGATCATCAGGTTGATCCGGCTGCGCTCGCTCAGCCGCAGGAAGTCGACATGGATCGGCAGATCCTTGACCACGTCGCGCTGCACGGCGCGGCAGATCACGGTGTTGTCCTGGCCATCAACCTTCAGATTGATGAGGGTGGCCATGAAGCTGCCGGCCTTCAGCGACTTCAGTAGGACATTGTGTTTGACGTTGATGGCGACAGGGTCTTTGCCCCCGCCATAGACGACACCTGGGACGAGCCCCTCGCGACGTGCGGTCCGGGCAGCCCCTTTGCCCGTGCCAGCGCGTGCGGAGGCTTCGAGAACGGGCATATCAGCCATGATCGAAACTCCGATTGAGCGTTGCATATGTTGACCCGACCGCGATCCTCCAGGGGTGTAAGCGCGGCGGGATGCGCCCTCTTACGGGTTTTCGCGGCAAATGCAAGGGATGCCGGGCTGATCGGGGCGGCTTTGGGTCCTCGGCGACACCGAAGCGCGCCGCTCAACCCGGCTTTCTTGCGATCAGGAACAATCCGGCTTTTTTGGTGGGCTGGAAGTCCTCGACGATCTCGAAACGCTGGTGGCTGAGGCTTGCCCGTATCTCCTCGCCACGGACCACCTTGACCAGCGGGAAGATGCCCAGCCAGCGGCCGATCGGGGCGATCAAGCCGAATATGGCCAGCCAATCCCCCAGGCAGACGGTGCTGGAGACGAAGACGCCGCCGGGTTTCAGCAAGGCATGGGTCTTGGCGATCACCGCATCGCGGTCCTCGAGCAGGTGCAGGATGGAGTGCGCCATCACCATGTCGAAGCGCTGCTCCTCGGCGGTCAGATCCTCAATGCTGGTCTGCTGGAAGGTGACGTTCTCGATCTGCGCCGCCGCCGCTTTCTCACGCGCAACGGCCAGCATCTCGCCGGAGAGATCGGTCGCCAGGATATGGCGGACATGGGGGGCATGGCTGAGCGCGGTGGTGCCGGTGCCGCAGCCAAACTCCAGAACCTCCATTTGCGGGGTCAGATGGGCCCGGGTCATCTGCAGTTTTGTTTCGTAGGCCGCCTGATCGGAAACCGGTTTGGCGGCGTATTTCCGGGCGATGCGGTCCCAGAACCGCGCGTCGCGGGTCCGGGTCGGCTTGGTATCGTGCGGTATGGGCTGGGGAAGCGTTTGCGCGGTCATGGGACAGGTCCGTTGATGGAGTTTCTGGGCGCTTCTTACCTCTGCGTTCTGCGAATGTGAATTGACGAAATATGCCTGATTGATATGCAAAAATGCATGGACTGGCGATCGGTCAAATTCGATTGGAATCGCGCGCGTGCGTTTCTGGTGACGGCGGAGGAAGGCTCGCTCTCCGCCGCGGCGCGAGCGCTTGGGATGGCCCAGCCGACCCTTGGCCGTCAGGTCAGCGCGTTGGAGGAGGAGCTGGGCGTCGCCCTCTTCGAACGTGTGGGGCGCGGACTGACCCTGACGCCCAGCGGTCTGGACCTGGCGGAGCAGGTGCGCGCCATGGGCGAGGCCGCGACCCGCGTCTCGCTGACCGCATCCGGCCAGTCGCAATCGGTCGAGGGCCTGGTGCGGATAACGGCGAGCGAGGTCGCCTCCGCCTATATTCTACCGCCGATTGTCGCGGAGTTGCGTAGGGCCGAGCCGGGCATCTCCGTCGAAATCGTGGCGACTAACAGCATCCGGGACCTGCGCCGGCGAGAGGCCGACATCGCCCTGCGCAGTGTCGAGCCCGCGGATCCCGATCTGATCGCCAGGCGGCTGCGCGACGGGACCGCGGCGCTTTACGCTTCGACCCGATATATCGAGCGGGCGGGGCCGTTCGATGCGCGGGAAGATCTGAACCAGGCGGACTTCATCGGGTTCGAGGAGAATGACACCCTGCTCCATGGGTTGAATGCCCATGGTCTGGCGCTGAGCGCGCGCAGCTTTCCGCTCATCACTGCCAGTCATCTGGTACACTGGGAACTGGTCAAGGCGGATGCGGGGATAGGAGTGATGATCACCGAGCTGGGCGATACCACGCCGGATGTCCGGCGTGCCGCACCCTGGCTAGAGCCATTCGTCTACCCGGTCTGGCTGGTCGCCCATCGGGAGGTCAAAACCAGCCGTCGGGTGCGCCTGGTCTTCGACTGGCTGGCCGAGGCGTTGAGCAGGCCCTGAAGCGGTCGGTCAGGCAGCTGCATCCTCGGCATCCGGTTCGCCCCTGCCGGGGATGGTGAAGCAGTTGACGGCCTGTCCCAGGCGGGTGCCCACTTCGGCCAGGGCCTCGGCGTTGTCGGCGCTGGAGCTGGCGACATGGGCATTGTCCTGGGTCGCCGCATCCAGCGAGGAGATCATCTTCATCATCTCGGACATGGCGAGTTTCTGGTCCTCGCCGGCCTCTGAGATGCTGTCGACCGACTCCGCCAGGCTCCGCACCGCTTCGACGATCTCGCTGAAGGTGGCGCCGGTGGAGTCCACCAGCTTGCCACCCTCGACGACCGACCCGTGGGTCTGCTCGATCAGGGTCTTGATGTCGCTCGCAGCCGTGCTGGCGCGATGTGCGAGCGAGCGCACCTCGTTCGCTACGACCGCGAACCCCTTGCCGTGATCCCCGGCCCGCGCGGCCTCGACCGAGGCGTTCAACGCCAGCAGGTTGGTCTGGAACGCGATGGTTTCGATCACCCCGGTGATTTCGGTGATCTGAGTGGAGCGCTGTTCGATCTCGCGCATCGCCGCGACCGTATGGGCGACCGTTTCGCCACCCCGCTCGGCGCGGCCCGAGGCGTCATTGGCCGTATCCTTGGCCGAACGCGCCATATTCGCGCTCTGATCCACGGCTGCGGATATTTGCGACATGGTGACGGAGGTCTGGCGCAGCGCGGTCGCTTGTTCGTCCGCGCGGCTGGCCATGGTGCCTGCGCTGCTACGGACATCGGTGATCATGCCTCCGATCTCGGCACTTGCATCTTTCACATGGTCGATCAGCGGGGCCAGCGTGTTCAGGGCTGCGTCCAGATTGGTCGCGACCTTGTCGAAGCGGCCGCTATACCGACCGTCGATCCCGCGGGAGAGGTCGCCCCGGGCAAGGCGGCTGAGGGCGCGGTCGACATCTTCCAAGAAAAGCCCGTTCGCCTCGCAGATCCGGTTCACGCATTCGGCCAGGACCGCATGGGCGTCCGAGGCCCCGGCCGCGTCGACGCGGTGCGAGAAGTTGCCAGCCGCCGCCGCTTCGGCCACGCGGGTGATATCCTGCTCGATCTGCTCGGTCTCGGTGCGGTCCCACCATTCGCTGACCAGGCCGATCCGGTTGCCGCCGCGATCGGTGATCGGGTTGGTCTCGCGCAGGATACTACGCCCGCCAAGACCGACGGTTTCGGACTCGGCCTCGATCAGATGCGCCAACACTTCTGCACGGGCCGTGGGATCGAGATCGAAGCTGTATAAATCGAACCCCACCAAATCGGTCCCCGCCAGGTCGGGTCGGATCTCGCTTGCGATGCTGTGGAAACTTGCATTGGCGTAGCGGATCACGCCCTTCTCGTCGGTGATCGCCAGGGCCGAGCTGGCCTCGTCCAGCGAGACGCGCAGGCGCTCGCCGGCGCGCGCGGATTGATGCACCGCCCCCATCGACTCGGCCAGCATTCCGATCTCGTCGCTGCGTGAGGTGAAGGGGATGTCGACATTCTCGCCAGCCGCAAGCTGCTCGATCCGCGAGGTCAGTTTGCGCAGCGGACTGATCACCATGAAGCGCATGCCGATGGCCAGCAGCAGCGCAAAGACAAAGGCCACACCCAGTCCCATGGCGGCGATCTTCATGGTGGTCCGATACACCTGACCCAGAATCACATCCCGGTTCCAGGTGATGGCGACCGTGCCGACGATGCTGTTCTTGGGGCCGAACATTGCGGGTGCTGCGGCCAGGAACCGGTCCTCGCGCCAGACGAAGGCGGCGGTTTCGACGACTTCCACTATCGCAGCACTTTCGGCAGGCAGCACTGTGTCGTCAGTGTCGCCCAGGGCGAGGATGAGCGCGCCGCCGGCATCATAGGCCGCAACGCGCAGCACTTGCTGGTTCAGCGAGCCCAGCAATTGCTCGAACTGTTCCTGCAGCTTGTCGGCTTTGCGAAATTTCAGCGCGCCAGCGGCATTGGTGGCCGTCAGCTCGGCCAGCGCCTGCCCGGTTTCCGCGGCTGCGATTTGTGCCCGTGCGCCATGCATGTGGGAGGCGATCTGCGCCACGATGAGAAAGCTCAGCATCATTGCCAGCATCACGCCGGCAGTGATCTTGAGGCCAATTGAGAGGCCCCGCCAACTCCAGGCCGGGGCGCGTTGCGGGGCTTGCGGCATCATCGTGCTCCCAAATGCACCGAACGGATCTGCCGGTTATTCGAGCAGACCGACATTGACGCCGATGGTCGCGGCGCCGATCGGTTGGCCGGTGTCGGGATCGGCGACCGAGACGCTGATCTGGGCCTGGTATTCCTGGGTCGACTCGTCGAGTTCGACATCGCTGATGTGAACGGCGTCGGGGCCGATGGCATAGGTTTGCTGCCATTTCGCCTCGTCGCCCTGCCAGTAGTCCGAGGTGATGTCGCTCGCGGCGACGTTCAGTCCCTTGGCATCCATCACGAAGATCTCGGTGATCAGACCCCCCGCCTCGTCGCGTGCCAATTTCAGCATCTGCGAGGCGCTGCGGTCGAGGACCGAAGTGATCAGCGGCGCATCGGCATCGCCGACCTCGCCGCGCCATTGCTGGTCGAGCGCATTGATCTTGCCGTCGTCATAGGCGCCGGTCGTCGCGTTCTGCTCGCGGATCGCGGCGACCAGCATCGGATCGGCCAGGAAGCTTGCCAGATCGGATTGCAGCACGTCGCGCAGGGCGTCGTCATAATCGCTGGCATGGGCGGGATGCAGGGCGCTTGTCGCGATGAATGCAGAGGCCAGGAGAATCTTGCGCATAGGAAACCACCATAGTTACCAAACCGGGAGGGACCGATCTGTCCCAGACCGTATTTGTGCGCCGCTCTCTCTTATTTTTCGATGAACGTGCCGGGATCTGAGCGATCTTCAGACACGCGCCTTCGTCAGAACTCCCCGGCGCTCAGTAGGTCAGCGCCTGGACGATCAGCCCGGTGCCGAGCGCGATCAGATAGACATCGCGATCCAGCAGATACCAGCCATATCCCCGTGCGGGGTGTGCCAGCCCGTATTCATGGGGATGGCGCAGGAACACGCCGGTGTGGCGTGGATAGCGGTGCCCTACGGCATAGCGCGTCAAACGCTGGTGCGTCTTGTGGCCATGGCTGCGATACCGGTCGTAATCGTGGTTGCGATAGACGATGATCGGCTGCCGTTGGTGACGATGCTCGCGATACCGTTGGACATGCTTGGACCGGTCGTACTCCTCGCGGTGGCCGCTGCGGTCGTGGCGCCGGTAGACGTCGCGCAAGTGGCCGCGATGGCGTTTGCGCAGGCGCGAATGGCGCTCGACAATGCCAGAGCGCACGCGCGACGGGCGGCTGTATTTCCGCTTGTAATGCTTCCCGCCCGCCAGATGCACATGGCCCGGATCGAGATAATGTGGCGCCGTGATCGCACCGCTATGCGCCGGGGCGGCGTTGGCGGCGCCGGGCGCGAACACCCCGGCCCCCAGCAACAGCGCTAGTATAACGGCCAGTGGGCGCGCGGCCAAACGAGACGATACTCTGCTCTTCATGGGGGTCTTCATCGACATGTTTCCCTCCTGATAAGCGCACATTTTGCAGAACGCTTTCATAGAAAACGCAAAAACGAAACGCCTCCGGCGTTGGTCGTGCCCCGTGGTGACGCAGTCGTGAAGCGGCGCGGCGGCGCGCTCACCCCTGTTCCAACGCGTATTCGGTGAATTTTTCGAGGCCCGAGCGCCAGCCGATCGGATGGCTTTCCGCCTGCTGCGATGTCAGGCCGCTGTGGTGGACCCGCAGGATGCAATCTGCGCCCGCATCCTCGAAGCTGACCGTCACCAGCGAGCGATGGCCAGCCACACCGTTTTCCTCCCACGCCCAGGTGAACGACAGGCGATGGGGCTCGTCCAGCGCGGTATATGTCCCCTCCAACACCTTGTCGCCATAGCTTGCGGATGTGAACTCGATGCGCCAGGCGCCTCCAACCCGCAGGTCGATCTGGCAGGCGGTGGTATGGGCATCCCCCGGACCCCACCAGCGCCGCACGTGATCCGGATCGGTCCAGAGCCGCCAGAACAGCCGGGCGGAGCCGGGGATCCGCCGCTCCAGCTCGATCGTGTCGGCGCCCGGGCGGGTCAGCAATAGTTCTCCCAAACCGCTCATGCCGTGCCGCCTTCCTGATCGGTGAGGGATCGGGCATAGGTCGCGAAGCTGTCGAGGTTCTCCTCCCACAGCCGCCGGTGCTGTTCGATCCAGTCCAGCGGCGCCACCAGCCCGTGGGGCAGAAAGCGATAGACCGGGCGCGCCTTGGTCCCCAGCCGCTCGACCAGCCCCGCGGCTTCCAGCGCGCGCAGATGCTTGACCACGGCGGGTTTCGACATGGCAAAGGGGCTGGCAAGCTCGGTGAACTGCGCCTCGCCCTCAATCAGCCGGGCAATCAACGCCCGGCGCGTCGGATCGGCCAGCGCCGTGAAGGCCCGAGAGGTCGCATCCATTTGTTACCCTCCAAGTTAATTAACCTGAGAGTTATCATCTGTGGCGCGGCTGTCAAGCCGACCCGGCGGCGGTTGCCCGCTCGGCCGAACTGGCGTTAGCTGCTGGCTGACACCCAAACGCATTTGAGAAACTGCAATCCCAAGAAGAGACCCATGACCGACACCCCCCCAATCTGGCAGAGCGGATGCCTCGTCGAAGGGGCGCTGTGTCAACACGAGATCCTTCACCATGAGTGTGAAGGCAGCTCACATGAACTGGTTGCCACCATGAACGCCTTGAAACGAGGAGAGTTGATGCCGCGTGAAAGGCTACCAAAATGGCTGTGCTTCAAGGCAGCGAAACACGACAATGACTTCCTACCGGATTACTTCCGCATGACCGAGCCCTATATCTCGGAGCGGTTTGCCGACCTGCTGCGCGGGTTTGATATCGGCGAGACGCGGTTCTATCCGATCGATCTCTATCAGGCGGACCGCACCACCAAACGCCCCGACAAAATCTTCATCATGAACATCGTCTCGCAGAAGCCCGGGAGTTGGGACGAGGCGCAGTCTCGCTCAAATACCTGGAGCCCCGTTACCGAGACGCATCGGCTCTTTAGGTCATTCATCGCATTTGACGACCGGGTGGCAGTGAAGGCCAGCACGCGCAAGGGGGCCGATCTCTGGGTCGATCCCGTTCTGGAGGGCTGCCTGTTCTTCTCCGACCGGCTGAAGCGGGCAATTGCCGGCTCGAACATGCGGCCAAAGCTCACATTTTACCGCTGCAAGATCGTGGGCTGATCGCCGCTCCTTGGGCCTCAGCCCTTGCCCGCGCCACTCCTCCGGCAGCGGTCCGAGCAATAGCGCACATGCTCCCAATCGCGCGCCCATTTCTTGCGCCAGGTGAAGGGGCGGTTGCAGGCGGGACAGATCTTTTGCGGCAGATCCGCCTTCTTGCGCATCTTCATGTCTCGTCCCCCAGGGCCAACGAGAGTTGTTGGGCCGAGGTCTTCTGCCGTCCGCGCATAGGAATACCGCTCTTGCGGCTGCCATGGCGGTGCTGGATCGCGGCGGCCTCGGCGCGGAATTCCGGCCCCTTGCGCACGGCCCAGATCTTCTCGCGCGCGTCCTTCGCGGCACTCAGATGATCGACTATGGGATGAGGATAAGTCTTGCCCAGCACACGGCCTGCATTCGGTGCCTTCCAGGGCGTCTGCAGATGCTCATCCGCGATCTCGGCCAGTTCCGGCACCCAGGCGCGGGTGAAGCTGCCATCGGGGTCCTGGTCCAAACCCTGCTTCACGGGGTTGTAAATGCGGATCGTGTTGATCCCCGTCGTGCCCGACTGCATCTGTACCTGCGGCCAGTGGATGCCCGGCTCGTAATCGGTGAAGAGGCGCGCCAGATGCAGGCCCGGCTGGCGCCAGTCGAGCCAGAGGTGATAGCTCGCCACCGCCATCAGCATGGCGCGCATGCGAAAATTCATCCAGCCCGTGGTGGCCAGCGCGCGCATGCAGGCATCGACGAAGGGCAGCCCGGTCTCGCCTGCCTGCCAGGCTGCCAGCCTTGCGGCATCCGGTTCGCCGGCACGCAGACCGTCATAGAGGCGGTGGAGGTTGCGCTGCTCCAGATCCGGTGCGTCCTCCAGCTTCTGCATGAAATGGCAATGCCAGTGCAGGCGCCCGTTGAAGGAGTTCAGCGCCCCGCGCCATTGCCGCGCCTCCGCGCCCCTTTGCCCCTTCAGCGCCGCCTGCCGGGCGCGGCCGGCCTGCGAGACCTCGCGCATCGACAGCGTGCCCCAGGCGAGATGGGGCGAGAGGCGCGAGCAGGCCACCGCCCCCGGACCGGGCGCCGACATCGCGCTGCGATAAGGCAGGCCGCGCTCGGTCAGAAAGCTCTCCAGCAGGGCTTCCCCCGCCACGCGGCCCCCGCGCTGACGCAGCGGACAGGGATCGGGCGTCAAGCCCAGATCGCGTGCCTCAGGGATCTCGCCCGGATCGATGATGTCGATGGGCGCCAGGGCAGGGGCCTCCACCACCGGCTCCGCCATGAGGTCATCCCAGCGCTTGGCCCAACCATCGCGCGAGGCCAGCCGTCGCAGCACCCCGGTTTGGCGTTCCTCCTGCCATGGGATCCCCTCGGCCCGACACCACGACGCGACAGCCCGGTCGCGGGCGAAGGTCCAGGCATTGCCGGTCTCCTCATGGGACCAGAGGGCGGCGACGCCGTGGTGCGCATGCAGATCGGACAGCACCTCGACAGCCTCGCCGCGCCGGATCGCCAGGGGTTGACCCAGCGCCGCCAGATCCACCTGCAACTCGCGCAGGCTTTCCGCCACGAAGTCCCAATGCCGCCCGGCGCTGTCGGGCTGAGCCCAAAGATCGGGCTCGACGATATAGAGCGGCAGAACAGGGCCACGCGCCGCCCCATGTTCAGCCGCCCGCGCCAGCGCACGGTGATCGCGCACGCGCAGATCGCGCTTGAACCATACGACCTGCAGATGTTCCGGGTTCGGTCCTGTCATGGCAAAGCACATAGCGCCCCACCAGCCCATGTCACCGCGAATTGTGCGGCCCGCGCCGATTTGCTAAGCTCGATCCGCGCAGCAGGGCGCATCCGATCCGCGGACAGGGCCAAGCCCACCTGAGACTTGGATGACCCCATATCGACCCTTCTTTCGGTCCGAGGGCGCGGATACCGGGCAGTTTGAAAGGAGGTCGATCATGTCGATCAATCCATTGCCGGCTGCGCCCAGCCTGGAAAACCTGCGCAAAAAGGCGAAATCGCTGTATCGTGCCGCGCGGCGTAGCGAGGCCGAGGCGCTGAGCCGCATCGGCCCGTATTTCGGCGATCCGGCGAAGATCCAGCTGACCCAGGCACAGCTGGTCCTGGCGCGGGAATATGGCTTCACCAGTTGGCGCCGGCTGAAGCAACATGTCGAGGCACCTGCCAGCGACGACCCACCCCAGATCGAGCAGATCGCGACCCGGTTTCTGGATCTCGTCTGCCTCCATTACGGCTCGCAGCCGGATCGGATCGAGCGGTTTCGCGAGGCTGCGGCCCTGCTGGAGGCGCATCCCACGATCGCCGCCCACAGCATCCACACGGCAGCGGCGGTGGGCGATGCGGCGGCTGTCGTGGATTGGCTCGACCGCGACCCCACCCTGGTGGAAGCAAAAGGCGGCTTCCACCATTGGACGCCACTGATGTACGCCGCATATGCCCGCCCACCGGGTGCTTCCACCTGGCCCGTCGGGTGGCTTCTGCTGTCGCGTGGGGCCGACCCGAATGCCCATTATATGTGGGGTGGCCAATATCGTTTCACCGCGCTGACTGGCGTTTTCGGCCAAGGGGAGGGCGGGCCCGCAAACCTGCCGGAGCACCCCGATTGCGAAGTTTTCGCCCGCGCGCTTCTGGAAGCAGGCGCCGATCCCAATGACGGGCAGGCGGCCTATAACCGCTGTTTCGAGCCTGGCGACCTCTGCTTCTCGCTGCTGCTGGAATACGGCCTGAAGCCCGAGCATCCGCTGAACTGGCTGGAGGAGCCGGGCGGTGCCGCGCAACCGGGCACCACCATGGGCTTTCACCTGATCAATGCGATCCGGCGGGGCTTTCTGTCTCGCGTGAGGCTGCTGCTGGATCACGGCGCCGATCCGAACTTGCCAGACAACACCTACGACAACCTAACCAAGGGGCGCACGCCGCTGGCCGCCGCCCGGCTGCTGGGCGAGACGGAGATCGCCGGGGCGCTGTTGGCCGCAGGAGCCGAGCCGGACGAGCTGCACGGGATCGACGCTATGCAGGCCGCGCTGATGGCCGGGAATTTGGCGGAAGCGCAGGCGGCTCTGGAAACCCAGCCCGATTTGCGCCCGGAGCTCGATGCAAGGGCAGCGGAGATGCTCGATACCGCGGCCAATGCTGGCAACCATGCCGCCTTGCGGGCGATGATCGGGATCGGCTTGGATCTCTCTTCCCCGGGCAAGCGCGGGCCGCTGCATGCCGCAGCCTGGAACGGGGATATCGAAATCGCGAAACTGCTGATCGCGGCAGGTGCCGATCCCAGTTTGCGCGACCCGGACCACGATGGCCCCCCGATCGGCTGGGCCCTGCACTCCGGGCAGCTCGACATGGTCGCGTTTCTGGAAGGCCAGAAGATCGACATCTTCACCGCCGCCGCGCGGGGCCTGACCGCGCGTCTGGCCGAGATGCTCGATGCCCGGCCGGAGGAGTTGGAGCGGCGCTTCGTCAGTGTCCGGGCGCGTCCCGACAAGCCTGCGCAGACCGATTGGCTGACCCCCCTGGCCGTCGCCGTGGTGAATGGACAGGCCGAGGCCGTGGCTCTGCTGCTCGAACGCGGCGCGGATGCCGCCGCGGGCGACAGTGTGGGCGACGGCGCGGGCGACGGTACGGGAGACGGTGCGGATAACACCATCCTGTCCGCCGCGCGGCAGCATGGCGGCCCGGCCGTCCTCGCCCTGATCGAGGCCGCATTGCCGGATTGATCGCAGGCCGGGAAAGTGGCAGGCAAGGGGGAGAGGACCTCTCCCATGCCGCAACCCCCTGCACCCGGCGCGCCCCGCAAGGACCGGATCGACCTGACCGGTGCCGTCATGCTGATCTGGTTCTCGGCCTTGATGGGGTTGAACCAGCCGCTGATCAAGCTGGTGAATACCGGGCTCGCGCCGGTCTTCCAGGCGGGTCTGCGCTCGGCCTGCGCGATCCTGCCGGTGCTGCTCTATGCCTGGCTCACCCGCAAGCGGTTGGGCTTTGGCGGCGGTACGCTGGGGCCGGGGCTGATCTGCGGGGTGTTGTTCTCGGTCGAGTTCGTGATGCTGTTCACGGCGCTGGAATTCACCACGGCCAGCCGGTCGGCGATCTTCTTCTACACGATGCCGTTCTGGTTGGCGCTGGGGGCGCATGTCCTGATCCCGGGCGAGCGTCTGACGCCCATCCGGCTGCTGGGCCTGGGGCTCGCCATCGCCGGGGTTGCGGTCGCGCTGGCCGACTGGGGCACGCAAGCGGGCCCGGATGCGTGGATCGGCGATCTGCTCTGCCTCGCCGCGGCGCTCTGCTGGGCGGTGCTGGCGCTGATGATGCGCACGACGGCGCTGGCGCGCACATCGCCCGAAATGCAGTTGCTCTATCAACTCGGTATTTCCGCTGTCCTCCTGCTTGCACTTGCGCCGTTTCTCGGCCCCCTGGTGCGCGAGATGACGCCTGCCCTGGCGGGGATCTTCGCCTTTCAGGTGCTGGCGGTGGTTTCCTTCGGCTTTCTGGGCTGGTTCTGGGTACTCTCGATCTATCCGCCGGCCAAAATGGCCTCGTTCAGCTTCCTCGCGCCGGTCTTCGGCGTGGGCTTCGGCTGGCTGATCCTGGGCGAGGCGCTGAGGCCCTCGCTGCTGGTGGCGCTGGCGCTAGTGGGCGTCGGGATTTACCTGGTGAACCGCAGATCCGACCGTCCCGGCCGCTAGGCTTGCAGGCGCCCCCGTTTCCCCCTAATCACCGCGCGACCACCACCGATGGAGCGCAGCATGGCCAAACACAGCCCGAAGAAAGTCGTCCTCGCCTATTCCGGCGGTCTCGACACCTCGATCATCCTGAAATGGCTGCAGGTGGAATACGGCTGCGAGGTCGTGACCTTCACCGCCGATCTGGGCCAGGGGGAAGAGCTGGAACCCGCCCGCGCCAAGGCCGAACTGATGGGTCTGCCGCCGGAGAACATCTATATCGAAGACGTGCGCGAGGAGTTCTGCCGAGACTTCGTCTTCCCGATGTTCCGGGCGAATGCGGTCTATGAGGGGCTGTATCTGCTAGGCACCTCGATCGCGCGGCCTCTGATCTCGAAACGGCTGGTCGAGATTGCAGCGGAAACTGGCGCCGATGCGGTGGCCCATGGCGCCACCGGCAAGGGCAACGACCAGGTGCGCTTCGAACTCGCGGCCTATGCTCTGAACCCGGAGATCCGCGTGATCGCGCCTTGGCGCGAATGGGACCTGACCAGCCGCACCCGTCTGATCGAATGGGCCGAGGCGCATCAGGTGCCGGTCCCCAAGGACAAGCGCGGCGAGGCGCCGTTCAGCGTGGATGCCAACCTGCTCCACACCTCCTCCGAAGGCAAAGTCCTGGAAGACCCGGCGGAGGCAGCGCCCGATTACGTCTATCAGCGCACGGTCAACCCCGAGGACGCGCCCGACACGCCTGAACATATCGAGATTGGCTTCGCCAAGGGCGACCCGGTCTCGATCGATGGCGAGGCGCTCTCTTCCGCCACGCTCCTAACCCGGTTGAACGAGCTTGGCGGCAAGCACGGTATCGGGCGGCTGGACCTGGTCGAGGGCCGGTTCGTCGGCATGAAGTCGCGCGGCATCTACGAGACCCCGGGCGGGACCATCCTGCTCGCGGCTCATCGGGGGATCGAGTCGATCACGCTGGACCGGGGGGCGGCCCATCTGAAGGACGAATTGATGCCCCGCTATGCGGAGCTGATCTATAACGGCTTCTGGTATTCGCCCGAACGCGAGATGCTGCAGGCCGCCATCGATGCCAGCCAGACCCATGTGGAGGGTACGGTACGCCTGAAACTCTATAGGGGCCGCGCCGACGTGGTCGGCCGCTGGTCGGATCAGAGCCTCTATTCCGAGGCGCATGTGACCTTCGAGGAAGACGCCGGCGCCTATGACCAGACCGACGCCCAGGGTTTCATCAACCTCAACGCCCTGCGCCTGAAACTTCTGGCCGCGCGGGCGCGCCGATAACCTAGCGGCACGTTAACCAAAGTCTCGTTGACGCCGACTCTCGCAGTGCTTACCTCTGAGGAAGTGCTGCGTTTGTGGAGTGTTTTGTATGGCTTTCGATTTGCGTGCGACAGCGTTGATTATCGGCGATGTGGACGCCGCCCGGCCCGACCTGGTCGTCGAAAGGGCGCGTGCTCGGTTTCCCGGCCTTGGCGAGGTTTCGCTGCTGGCGGTCGATGCCACCGATTGCACCTCGATCGCGCATAGTCTGGCCGGTCAGCACGACCGCTATGCCTGGATGGGTCACAGGGACCGCATCGAAGGCTCCAGCGCGCTGGTCCATGTCGATGACGAGCCTTTCGTCCTGATCTACACGCCGTTTGCCTTTCCGCATGATCCCGCGAAGCAAAAGCTGAAACCGCTCTGCCGGTTCGATCCCGCCCCGGCCCTGGCGGCGCAGAACGCCCATATCACCATCGCCCCCGTGCGCCCGCGCAAGGGCGAGCTGATCTGGACCCGCGCCCAGGCGACCGTGTTGCAGGCCTTCGCCGCCGCAATCGCGGATCTGGTGGAGACACCGGCGCTGTACTGGCGCAGCGCCCAGGCCTTCCAGCCGAAGGAGCGGATCCAGTCCGCCGCCGAACGCGCCCTGCGCGAGGAAATCCCGGTGACGGAATGGGTGCAGTTCTACCACTACGCCCCGCAAAACCCCGCACTGAACGGGCAGGAGGCGCTTTGGGGCATGATGACGCTGGGCCTCACCCCGTTCATCGGGCGCGAGGTGGAACTGGCCGCGGCCCCGGTCCCGATGCCCGAAGCGATGGAGCACGCATTCGGCGCCACCTGTCTGCTGTTCGAACGCGGCGCGACCTTCCAGGATCGCGAGACGCTTTCGAACGAGGACGGCCGCGCGGCACTGCTGCGCGATCTGCCTGGCGGCTGGCTGCGCCAGGGCGAGGGACTGGGCGCCTATGTCCTGGTGCGTTCGGACTCGGTGATCGATCCGGAAACCCTGCGGGTCGCGACGGCGCCATCCGGCGCGCGCTCGCTCTGGAACAAGGTGGTGCGCCGCGCCTGATCCCTGTGCTCGGGTTCAGTCCGAGTCCCGGCCTTTCAGCCAGCGCGCCATGCCACGCACATTCAACTCACGCCAGGCGTCGTATTGTGCCCAATCGCTATAGGCGTCCATGGTGATGTCCTGGGCCAATTGCGCCTCGCCACGGCCCTCGGCCAGCGCCGCCGCCACCTGGTCGCGCAGATCTTCCATATAGACCCGGGTCGCCGTCGCATCCTCCTTGGTGCCCAGCGCCCCGTGGCCCGGCGCCAGGATGTCGAACTCCAGGGCCTCGACCCGGCGGACCTGCTCGATCCAGCCATCGATATCCGCCCCCGGAAAGTCGCGATAGGGCAGGCGCTTCACCGCCACCGCATCGACCACGAAGGCCACGTTCTCTGGCCGGATCACCATGGCGATCAGATCGGTGCCATGCCCAGGCCCCAGCGCGGTCAACTCGATCGCCTTGCGCCCGACGGTCAGTGTCAGGGCCTCGGCAAAGCGCAGATCCGGCACCACGCCGTCGATCTCCGCCGGGGCCTCCTGCTGCGCGATCACCAGCGCGGTATCGGCAAATATCGCCCCGCCGGCGGCATGATCGTCATGCGAATGCGAATAGATCAGATGGGTGATCGGCTTTTCGAAGCGCTTGCCGATCTCCGCCTCCAGCCACTTGGCGGCGGAGCGGTTGATCGGGTCGGTCACCACCACTCCATCCCCGGTCACCACGAAGATCGAAAAGTGGAATCGGTTCTGAAAGCGATAGACATCGCCGGCGATCCGGGTGATCTCGCGCTTGCCTTCCTGGGCTGATGCGGCAGGCGGCGCCATATTGAAGACCGCCAGAATCAAGACCGCCACACATGCCCGCCTGCCCAGCCGAGGGATCGCTCCGTGAAAGTGTGTCCGGTCGCGCATATCCACCTCCTGTCCACCCGCTGCGGCCAGTCTGAGGCGCCTTCCACCCCCACGCAACCCGCCAGTGCCGCATTGTGGCAACAGCCGCATTCTTCGACCATCTTTGCCTTTTGGCGCTGAAATATGACCCAAACCTCGCCCCTTTGCCGCCTTTCGCAACAATTAACTCTTTCCCTGCGCCAAACAGCGGCAAGCAGACACGAAAGGCGTCACATGTTGGGTCTCATCATAAGCCTGATATCGGGTGCCGTCGGCGGCAACCTGGCGGGCAAACTTCTCAAGTCTCTCGATCTCGGCGTGGTCGGCAATTCGATCGGGGGTATCGTCGGCGGCGCCGGTCTCAGCCAGATCCTCCCGCTGATCGGCATGGGGGCCGCGGACCCCACGGCGGGTGGCGGAATGGACATCGGCACCCTCCTCGGCTCGCTCGCATCCGGCGGGATCGGTGGCGCGGGTGCCATGGCGATCTTTGGAATGATCAGGAACATGATGGCCAGATAGGCCATCTCACAGCTTCCCGGGTTCGCCCGGGAAACCGCGTCCCGGCAGGTAGCCCCCACCCACCTGCCGGGGCGTTCGGATTTACAGCCCCCCTGGAACGCCTGCCCCCCCCGAAAGCCGTTCGGTCAGGGCGCCAAATGCAGCCATCTGCGCGGCTTGTCCGCGCAGAAGAGGGGCAAGGCCCCTCTCGGCCCGCAGGGCATGGCCGCCTTTGGTGCCCGTCACGCGCGGCGTTGGACGCCGCACCTCAATGTCGGAAATGGCGCATGCCCGTGAAGACCATGGCAAGCCCGGCCTCGTCCGCCGCCGCGATCACCTCGCTGTCGCGCATCGAGCCTCCGGGCTGGATCACCGCCGTGGCACCCGCCTCGGCGGCGGCGAGCAGACCGTCGGCAAAGGGGAAAAACGCATCCGACGCGACGACCGAACCCACCACGGTCGGCTCCGCCAGTCCCAGGGCCTCGGCCATGTCGGCGGATTTCCGCGCGGCGATGCGGCTCGAATCCACCCGGCTCATCTGGCCCGCGCCGATCCCCACGGTCGCGCCGTCATGGGCGTAGATGATGGCATTCGATTTCACATGCTTCGCCACCCGCCAGGCGAACAGCATGTCCGACATCTCGGCATCGGACGGCGCGCGCTTGCTGACCACATTCAGATCCCCGGGCGCGAGGACCCCCGCATCGTGATCCTGCACCAGGATCCCGCCCGAGACCTGGCGAAACGCCAGTCGCGCCGCCGACGGGTCTGGCAGACCATCGGTCAGCAAAAGCCGCAGATTGGGTTTCTTCGCAAAGGCCTCGCGCGCCGCGTCATCGGCGCCGGGGGCGATCACCACTTCGGTGAAAATCTCGGTGATGGCCGCCGCCGTCGCGCCATCGAGCGCCCGGTTGAGCGCGATGATCCCGCCAAAGGCCGACACCCGGTCGCAATCGAAGGCCCGCCGATACGCCTCGGCCAGGCTCGCTCCCTCGGCCACGCCGCAGGGATTGGCATGTTTCACGATCACCGCCGTCGGCCGGTCCTGGAAACCGGCCAGGCATTCATAGGCCGCATCGGTGTCGTTGATGTTGTTGTAGCTCAGCGCCTTGCCCTGCACCTGCTCGGCGGT
>JBCCDU010000083.1:0-17515 GCA_039030715.1 Pseudomonadota bacterium | reverse complement strand
GCCATATGTGGCACTTCAAGTACCCGCTCGCGGGCGGCGCGACCTACGAGTATGTCGAGAAGGACGAAGACGGGACCGTCACCCTGCGCGAGACGCGGGACTATATCTCGATCGCCACGACCCGGCCCGAGACGATGCTGGGCGACGGCGCGGTTGCTGTCCATCCCTCGGATGAACGCTATGCCCCCATCGTCGGCCAGCTCTGCGAGATCCCGGTCGGCCCGAAGGAGCATCGCCGCCTGATCCCGATCATCACCGATGAGTATCCTGACCCCGACTTCGGCTCGGGCGCGGTCAAGATCACAGGTGCCCATGACTTCAACGACTATGCGGTGGCGAAGCGTGGCAACATCCCCTGCTATCGCCTGATGGACACTAAGGCCGCGATGCGGACTGACGGGCTCTCGTATGAAGAAAGCGCGAAGATCGCATCCGAATATCTTGAAGGTAGACCATGGGATCCATACGAAACCGACTTTTTGATCAATCTTGTTCCTGACGAGTACCGAGGCCTCGACCGGTACGAGGCGCGTAAGCGAGTAGTCGAGCAAATCACCGCCGAAGGGCTGGCGATGACGACCAAAGCCTCCGACCAAAGGCTTGGACTTAAGCTCGGCGAAGACGATGACCCAGAGGCGTTGGTTCCGATGGTCGAGTCGAACAAAATGACAGTGCCGAAGGGCGACCGCTCGAAGGTCGTAATTGAGCCGATGCTCACTGACCAGTGGTTCGTTGACGCTGCAAACCTCGCCAAACCCGCGTTGGAGGCGGTGCGGGACGGCCAGACGACCTTCGCTCCGAAGAATTGGGAGAAGACCTACTTCCAGTGGTTGGAGAACATTGAACCCTGGTGCATTTCGCGCCAGTTGTGGTGGGGGCACCAAGTCCCCGTGTGGTACGGTGGTTGTATCACTTCAATCAGGGGGCAGTTGAAAGCGCAGGGCGATGATTTTGAGAATGCGATTTCTATCGCTGTTGCAAGGGGCGACGACGTAGATCAGTTGCAGGGCCTCTCCGACTGTTCATCAATCGATGAGCGTTTCGGTGAAGAAAACGGCGTGATCTCGTTCTGTGCGTCTTCGTTGGATGAAGCGAAGGCGAAGGCGAGCCAGTATCTTGATGACAAACTGGACTATCTCGAACTTCCTCGGTCGGCCCTTCGGGTGGAAGAATGTGATGCGAAAAGCTATGTAGATGGCGGACTGGCTGATGGCAGATACATCATTGTACGAGACGAAGACGTCCTCGACACCTGGTTCTCCTCCGCCCTATGGCCCTTCTCCACGCTCGGCTGGCCGGAGGAGACGGCGGAGCTGGATCGCTACTACAAGACCGATGTTCTGATCACCGGGTTCGATATCATCTTCTTCTGGGTTGCCCGGATGATGATGATGGGGCTGCACTTCAAGGACGAGGTGCCGTTCAAGGATGTCTATGTCCATGCGCTCGTCCGCGACAAGCACGGTAAGAAGATGTCGAAGTCGCTGGGCAATGTCATCGACCCGCTGGAGCTAATCGACGAATACGGCGCCGATGCCGTGCGCTTCACGCTGGCCTCGATGGCGGCTATGGGGCGGGATATCAAACTCGATACGGGCCGTGTCGCGGGCTATCGCAATTTCGGCACCAAGCTGTGGAATGCCGCGCGGTTTGCGGAGATGAACGGGTGCTATGAGACGGCGCCTCCCGCCACCGTTCCGCAACCTTCCCGAATGATAAACAAGTGGATCATCGGCGAGACGGCGCGGGTCGCGGCCAGTGTTGACGAGACGCTGGCGGCCTATCGATTCAACGACGCGGCGGGCGCTCTCTATGCCCATATTTGGGGGACGTTCTGCGACTGGTATGTGGAGCTCTCGAAGCCGCTTCTGCAGGGCGACGATGCGGAAGCAAAGGCCGAGACCCAGGCGGTGATGGCATGGGCACTGGATCAGTGTCTGACCCTGCTGCACCCGCTGATGCCCTTCGTGACGGAGGAGCTGTGGGGGGCTCTTGCCACCCGCGCCAAGCCGCTGATCCATGCCGAATGGCCGGATCTGAGCGCGGTCGCGCCCGATGCGACGGCGGAGGCGGAAATTGGTTGGGTGATCGCGGCGGTCGAGGGCATCCGCTCGGTCCGGGCCGAGATGAACGTGCCCGCAAGCGCCAAGATCGAGATGGTCTTGACCGGCCACAATGCCCCAACCGCGATGAAGCTGCTGCGTAACGCGCCGTTGATCCAACGCCTCGCCCGGCTCAGCGAATGCGCGGTGGCGGAGGACGCGCCGGAAGGCTCCGTCACCGTTCCGATGGAGGATTGCACGATCAACCTGCCGCTGGCGGGCGTGATCGATGTGGCTGCCGAAAAGGCACGGCTGACCAAGGCCCGCGACAAGGTGGCGAAGGAGGTGAAGGGGCTGGAGGGTAAGCTCTTGAACCAGGGCTTCCTCGCCAAGGCACCGGAACATGTGGTGGAGGAGCAGCGCGAGCGTCTGACGGCGGCGGAGGCCGAGTTGGATAAGCTCAACGCAGCACTCGCGCGCCTCGCGGGACTGGGTTGAAGGGGCTCCAGCGCGACAGTACCAGAACCAGCAGCGCCAGGAACAGCAGGCCGCTGGCGGCGAAGGCCGCGGCATCGATCTGCCCGCCCCCCGAGCGAAGGCTCTCCGCCATCCCATGCGGGCCCGTTAGGGTGAAATTCAGCATGTTGTTGGCATGGTGCAGACCCATGGCCCCGGCAAGCGAGCCGGTACGCCAGACGATCACGCCAGCCGCCAGGCCGAAGATCGTCGTGACGGCGATATAGGCGATGCCCTGCAAGCCGGGCTGCCAATGCAGAAGACCGAAGAGCAGCGAGGGCACACCCAGCCAGATCAGCGGATTGCGACACCGGGTGGCCAGCTGCTGCTGGAGATAGCCGCGCAGAAGCAATTCCTCGCCGCAGGCCTGTACGCCGACCAGCAAGAAGAGCGGCACCAGCGCCCAGCCCCAAGCGGCAACTCCGCCAAGCGAGAAGGGCAAGTTCTCACCTGCGATGAGAAAACCGAAGAGGCTGAACACGAAGAAGCCAAGCGCGATGGCAAAGCCGATGGCATAGTCGCGCCAGTGCCACCGTCCGGGCGCGGCCAGGACGGATGCCAAGTGGCGTCGGTGCAGCAGGCGGAGGGTGATCCACACGCCCAGCCAAATGCCACTGAACGAGGCAACGACCAACAGCCCCGCCAGTTCTGGCTCGATGACCCAAATACTGTTCATCTGTGGGCCGCCGGCGGCCACCCAGTTGGCTAGTATTTCGCCGAGTTCGTCGCCGCGTGTTGTGGCCAGCCGCACCGCGTCGGCGATCACGAAGACCGCGAGGGCCGTCAGGCTCCAGCAGAGCGCGATGATCACGATGCCCAGCAGCACCCTCCACAGCGCCGGACGCCGCCGACCGGCGCCGATCCAGCCGCGATAAGCCGGGTGGAAGACCGGGCGGCAGCGCATCAGATCAACTGGACGGGGTACGGGATGAAGGCTCATGACCGGCGGGAACCTGCCCGCACTCCGCCACACATGCAATGGTCAATTTGGGACGAAGTTTGGCCAGCGGATCGTCGCATCGCCAATTGCGTCGGGCTGTTCCGCTGGCTAAGAAAGACCTCATTAACGAATGGGGAGACAGCCAGGATGGATGCCAAGACTTTCGATAAGTCAAATCTACCCAGCCGCCATGTGACCGAGGGTCCGGCGCGGGCGCCACATCGCTCGTATTACTATGCGATGGGGCTGACGGATGAGGAGATCCACCGGCCTTTCGTTGGCGTCGCCACCTGCTGGAACGAGGCCGCGCCGTGCAATATTGCGCTCAACCGCCAGGCCCAGGCTGTGAAGCTGGGTGTGAAGGAGGGCCGCGGGACACCGCGCGAGTTCACCACCATCACCGTGACGGATGGGATCGCGATGGGGCATGAGGGGATGCGCTCCTCGCTCGCCAGCCGCGAAGCCATTGCCGACACGGTCGAACTGACCATTCGCGGCCACGCCTATGATGCCATCGTGGGCCTTGCCGGGTGCGACAAATCCCTTCCTGGTATGATGATGGCGATGGCGCGACTGAACGTGCCTTCGGTTTTCCTTTATGGCGGATCGATCCTGCCTGGACGCGCGCCGACCGGATCGGATGTGCCCGAGGACTTCGCCGGGCGCGACCTGACCGTGCAGGATATGTTCGAAGCGGTGGGCCGGCATCAGGAGGGCACGCTCTCGGACGCGGCCCTTGCGATTTTGGAGCGTAACGCCTGTCCGTCCTCCGGCGCCTGTGGCGGGCAGTTCACCGCGAACACGATGGCTTGCGTCAGCGAGGCGTTGGGGCTCGCGCTGCTGAACTCCGCCGGGGCGCCTGCGCCTTATGAGAGCCGGGATCAGTATGCCGAGGCGTCCGGGCGCGCGGTCATGAACCTGCTGGCTCAGAACATCCGGTCGCGCGATGTGGTGACGCGCGAGAGCCTGGAAAACGCAGCCCGCGTCGTTGCCTGCACTGGCGGGTCGACCAATGCGGGCCTGCACCTGCCTGCCATCGCCCACGAGGCGGGGATCGAGTTCAGTCTCCAGGACGTTTGCGACATCTTCAAGGACACCCCTTATTTCGTCGATCTGAAGCCTGGCGGGCGCTATGTCGCCAAGGACCTTTACGAGGTTGGCGGCATCCCAGTCGTGATGAAGGAGTTGCTGCGCGGAGGCTATCTGCATGGCGGCTGCATCACCGCAAACGGGCGCACGATGGCCGACAATCTGGCGGACATCGCGGGCGAGGCGGATGGGAAAGTGGTCCACCCGGTGGACAAGCCGATCACTCCGACGGGGGGTGTTGTCGGGCTGTCCGGCAATCTGGCCCCGGAAGGTGCCATCGTCAAGGTCGCGGGCATGAAGAAACTGCGCTTCGAGGGCCCGGCACGGGTGTTCGAATGCGAGGAGGACGCCTTCGAAGCCGTGCAGAAGCGTGCCTACAAAGAAGGCGAAATCATCGTGATCCGGAACGAGGGGCCTAAAGGCGGTCCCGGAATGCGCGAGATGCTGGCAACCACCGCCGCCATCTCGGGCCAGGGCATGGGCTCGAAGGTGGCGCTGATCACCGATGGGCGTTTCTCCGGCGCCACGCGCGGTTTCTGCGTGGGCCATGTGGGGCCGGAGGCTGCGGTCGGCGGCCCCATCGCGATGCTGCGCGATGGCGACATCATCACCATCGATGCGCGGCGCGGAACCATCAAAGTCAAGCTGACCCAGAAGGAGCTGCGCGCACGCAAGAAGGACTGGAAAGGGCCGCGCGATACGATCTATGGCGCAGGTGCGCTCTGGAAATACGCGCAGCTTGCGGGGGCGGCCAAGGGGGGCGCCGTTACACATCCGGGCGGCGCGGACGAACGTCACTGCTACGCCGATCTCTGAGCCGGTTGTCATCGTGTCTTGCTTTGCGTTCCGAATGTCTCTGACGGCCAGGCTCACCCTGATGTCCGCGCTGGTTTCGATCAGTGCGGGGTGTCTCGACCGCGGGGTCGGCGGGTTGGAGGCCGAGCTTGCCCGGGTGAAGTCGCAGAACGGGTTTGCCGTTCTCAGCCACAGCACGCAGCAGGCTGATATCTCGGCCCAGGGCCGCAAAGTGCGGATCGAGCCTGCGCACGGGCTTTGCATTGCCGAGGAATCCTTGACTGTCGCGCCCGACGGCGCTTTTGCAATGATCGCCGATTGCACGCCGGATGGTTCGACTTCGACCGACGCGTCCGGGCAAAAGCGCCTGTCGCTGCCACCCTCGTTCCCCGGTATCGTGACGGTGTCCATCTCGGGTCAGCGAGGGTTCGGCGACAACCCGGTCACAAAGGACGAGTTGGACAAGCTCGACGAGTTTCTGACCACTGCAGAGGGCCGGGCCCTACTGGGCCGCGACGGCGATGCCGGCGGGGTCGAGATCCTGGAGAGCCGGGTGCTTGGCGATGCTCTTTATGTCTATGTCGCCGACAAGGAGGCGAAGGGCCTCTCGGTCTTCTCACCCCGCTTCTGGCGGGCCTTCGCGCGGATCAACGATCGACTGGTGCTGGCCACGGTGAACGGATTCGCCGCGCGCCCCGCTGCGGATGACCGGATGCTGGCTATCCTGGCCCTGCAGGTCACGCGGCTGCGCCAGGCCAATCTCGCGCCCGTTCACGAAGACGAGGTGAAGATTGCCCGCCTGGCCGATGCCGACCTGCGCGTGGCCGAGGGCGCGGTGTTGCCCTCGCTCGACGATGCTGAGGATGCCGATGAGGCAGCTCCCCTCAAAGCGCCGCGGCCGGTTGTCCGGCTGGAGCCCGGTCAGAGCATCGTGCAGATAGCGACCGCAGCCGATGTAACTGATGGTGCGGTCGAGGTTCTGGCAGTCAGCGATGCGGTGGAGCCGGATCTGCCACCCGCTGGCGATGCCGGCAGATGGGCCCCGGATACCGCACCAGCGGCCCCGCAACGCCCCGGTTAAGCACCCGCATCAAACTGCCAGATCGACCCAGACCGGCACATGGTCCGAGGGTTTCTCGCGCCCACGCACCTCGCTGTCGATCCCGGATCCGACCAGTCGATCCGCTGCCTGCGGGCTCAGCAGGATATGATCGATCCGGATGCCGTCATTGCGATCCCAGGCGCCGCGCTGATAGTCCCAGAAGGTGAAGGTTTCGTCCTCCTGCGTCACCTCGCGGGTGGCGTCGTGAAAGCCCAGGTTGACGATGCGCCGCCACGCTGCGCGGGTCTGGGGCAGATAGAGGGCATCCCCCTCCCACGCCTTTGGGTCCTTGGCGTCGCGCGGCTCGGGTATCACGTTGTAATCGCCGGCCATCAGCAAGGGTTCCTCCGTTGCCAACAGATCGCGCGCATGCGCCTCCAGCCGCTCCATCCAGGCGAGTTTATAGTCGTATTTCGGTCCCGGTGTTGGGTTCCCGTTTGGCAGATAAAGCCCGCAGACCCTGACTGCGCCGGCACCACCCGTCACCGTTGCCTCGATAAACCGCGCCTGCTCGTCCGCGTCGTCGCCAGGGAGGCCGCGGCTAATATCCTCCAGCGGGAACTTCGAGAGGATTGCAACTCCGTTGAACCCCTTTTGTCCGTGGGTTTCGACGTTATAGCCCAGTTCCTCGATCTCTATCCGGGGGAAGCCTTCATCGACAGACTTGATCTCCTGCAACAGGGCGACATCCGGCGCGCTTTCGCGCAGCCAGTCCAGCAGCGCGGGCAGGCGTGCCTTGATCCCATTGATGTTGAATGTCGCGATTTTCATGGAGCCTCAGCTTTCGACGGCTTCGATCAGGTTCAGGAACGCTGTGCCAAAGCGTTCGGCCTTTTGATCGCCCATACCGTGGATCTGGGCAAGGGCCTCATGGCTGCGAGGCCGCAAGCGGGCGATTTCGGCCAGGGTCGACTTCTTCAGCGTCATGTAGCGATCGGTGCCCATCGGGCCGCGGGTCAGCGTGGCATGGGTTTCGACCAGGGCGTCGAAGAGCGGCCCGCCCTCACCGCCTGTCAGCTTGGCGCGGGCAGGGTGGGGCACCTCCGGCGTTTTGCCGATCAGCACCTCAAGAAACGCCTGGCCATAGGATTTCAGCTTCTTGGCGCCGACACCGTGGCAGGCTGCCAGATCGTCCAGCGTCGAGGGTTTGCGTGCGCACATATCCAGCAGGCTGGCATCGGGGAAGATGGCATAGGCGGGCACGCCGCGTGCTTTGGCGAAACGGGTGCGCAGGCCACGCAGGGCCTCGAACAGTTCCAAATCCTCGGGCGCCGTTGCTGCGGGGCGCGGGCGTTTGCCCTGGGCCTCTCGCGCGGGGCCGGGGACGTCCTTGCGCAGCATCACCTCCGCCTTGCCGCGCATCACCTCCCACCCGCTATCGGTGGCCAGCCAACTGCCGGTTTCGGTGACCGAGGCATGGCCGAGCGCATAGAGCTGGCGGAACACATTGCGCCAGGTACCCTTGTCGGTCTCTGCGCCCACGCCGAAGGTCGGCAGGCTGTCATGGCCCAATTGGCGCACTCGATCGGACATCTCGCCGCGCAACACCGCCGTCAGATGTTCCACGCCAAAACGCTCTCCCGTGCGGACCATGGCGCTCAGCGCCTTTTGCACCAATTCGGTCCCGTCGAAACGCTCCGGCGGGGTCTGGCACAGATCGCAGTTCCCGCAAGGCTCTGCCCGCTCCTCGCCGAAATAGGCAAGCAGGGTCTGGCGGCGGCATCCCGGGGCCTCGGCAATGGCAAGCAGCGCGTTTAGCCGTTGGTGATCGGCGCGTTTGCGTTCCTCCGGCGCGTCGCCCTGGTCGATCTGCAAGCGGCGCAGTTTGATGTCGTCGATGCCATAAAGGGTCAGCGTGTCCGCCGGCAGCCCGTCGCGGCCTGCGCGACCTATCTCCTGATAGTAACTCTCCACCGTCTTGGGCAGATCCGCGTGGATGACAAAGCGCACATCCGGCTTGTCGACGCCCATGCCAAAAGCCACAGTTGCGGCCATCACCACACCGTCCTGGCGGGTGAACCGGTCCTGCCGATCGCTGCGGGTCCCGGCCTCCAGCCCGGCGTGATAGGCCAGCGCGTCGATCCCCTTGCCCTGCAGCGCTGTCGCCAGCGTCTCGGTCCGCTTGCGCGAGGCGCAGTAGATTATACCGGGCTGGCCCTTGCGCCGCTCGACATAACGCAGGATCCGCGCCTGCGGGCCGTTTTTGGGTTCGAAGGCCAGATGCAGATTGGGCCGGTCGAAGCCGCGCAGAAAGGTCTGGGGTGCGTCGGTGAAAAGCCGTTTGCAAATCTCCGCCCGCGTCCCCTCATCCGCCGTCGCGGTGAACGCGGCGGTTTGCACGCCGCCCAGCGCCGCGCGCAACTCGCCGATGCGCAGATAGTCCGGGCGGAAATCATGTCCCCACTGGCTGACGCAATGCGCCTCATCCACTGCCAGGAACCGCACGTCGGAACGGGCGAGCAGTTCGCGCGCGCCAGCATTGGCCAACCGTTCTGGCGCGAGATAAAGCAGCTTGAGCCGCTTTTCCTCCAGCGCGTCGAAAATCCGGTCGGTCTCGTGCGGCTCGTTGGCGGAGGACAGCGCTCCCGCCTCGACCCCCGCCTCCCGCAGGGCTGCAACTTGATCGCGCATCAGCGCAATCAGGGGCGAGATCACCACCGTAAGTCCCTCGCGCACGATCGCTGGCAGTTGATAGCAGAGCGACTTGCCCCCGCCGGTCGGCATGATGGCCAGCACATCGCGCCCTGCGATCACAGCCTCGACAATCTCCTCCTGCCCGGGGCGGAAGCCGTCGAAGCCGAATACATCGCGCAGAATCGGGAGTGGGTCGGACATGCTCCGGGCTTAGAACAGGGTGGTTGTTCTCTCAAGCGTGCTGGACCAGAAACTCGGTCGGTCGCGAGGCAGCCTCGTGCTGTTACCGGCCGTGACGGGCATGTGGCGGGCTCCCTCACGTTTGTGTCAGGCGCCATCGCAGTGGCGGCTCACGTGCCTATCTCAAAGATATGAACTCAGACCATACGGAGACGAAAACCATGCAATCCCTCCCGCTCACGCGGCGCAGCGCGCTTGCCGGTGCCGCCGCCGGGCTCGGCCTCACTGCAATGGCCGGGCGTCCCGCCCACGCGTCCGAAAGCCCAGTCTACAGCGACTGGCGTGGACGAGCCATCCGCGGCACCGATCCGGTTGCCTATTTCACCGAAGGCAAGCCGGTGGCAGGCGACAGCGCCTTCACCCATGACTGGAACGGCGCCACCTGGCGGTTCGCCTCGGCCGAGAATCGCGATGCCTTCGCAGCAAAGCCTGAAAGCTATGCGCCCCAATACGGTGGCTATTGCGCCTGGGCTGTCGCGCAGGGCTATACCGCATCCACCGACCCGGACGCCTGGGACATCGTCGACGGTAAGCTCTATCTCAACTACTCGAAAGACGTTCAGAGCCGTTGGCACCGGGACGTCCCTGGCTATATCGCGAAAGGCGATGCCAACTGGCCCGACGTTCTGACCGCTTGAGCCATCGTTGACAAGGGTTGTCCCGAGGCTTTGCGGGACAACCTGCCATTGATGTTAGCTTGGTTCGCGCTGCGGCTTTGAATTTAAAGCGGTAACAGATCGAACATTGGCAACCTTGGCCCGACCTAGCCACAGGTAGGTCAACACATAGCCGTGATCAGAGCGAGAAAGACGTCCCGCAGCCGCAGGTCGAGGTCGCGTTCGGGTTGTCCACCGCGAAGCGGGCGCCGATCAATTCGTCTTTGAAGTCTATGACCGAGCCCGAGAGGAACGGCAGCGACTCAGGGTCGATCAGCACCTTCTGGCCCTCGCCCTCGATAACCATGTCATCTTCGCCCGGCGCATCTTCCAGCGCGAACTCATAGGAGAAGCCCGAGCAGCCACCGCCCAGAACCGCCACGCGCAAGGCTTTCTGCTCGCCCGCCTCGGCGATCTCGGCCAGGCGGGCAAAAGCACGCTCGGTCACTTTGATCGGCAGCGTCAGACTCATTGCAGGGCTCCATTGCGCTCGGTCGTCTCCACCCATTATGTATCGATCAGGCAGGCCCAAACAAGAGGCGGCAATGGATCAGACAGGACTGGCGCCCTTTGCGGCCCATCCGGGGCAAAGCCGCGGGCGGCTGCATGCGGAGGCGCAATCCGCCCATCGCTCGCCGTTTCAGCGCGATCGCGACCGGATCATACACTCCTCGGCCTGGCGACGGCTGAAGCACAAGACCCAGGTCTTTGTGGAGCATGAGGGCGATTATTATCGTACGCGCCTTACCCATTCGATCGAGGTGGCGCAGATTGCCCGCACCATCGCGCGGGTCTTTCATTTGAACGAGGATCTGGCCGAGACGGTGGCGCTGGCTCACGATCTCGGCCACACACCCTTTGGTCATACGGGTGAGGATGCGCTGGCCGACTGCATGGCGCCCCATGGCGGTTTCGACCACAACGCCCAGGCCCTGAAGATCGTGACCAGTTTGGAGGCGCATTACGCCGCCTTCGACGGGTTGAACCTGACCTGGGAAACGCTGGAGGGGATCGCCAAGCATAACGGTCCATTGGCGCAACCGTGGCCTTTCGCGATTGCCGACTATGTCGTGCATCATGATCTGGAACTGGGCACCCACGCGAGCGCCGAGGCTCAGATCGCGGCGCTGTCCGACGATATCGCCTATGTGAACCACGATCTGCATGACGGACTGCGCGCCGGGCTGTTCTCGCTGGAACAGGCCGCGTGTCTGCCTTTGGTCGGCGATTGTCTGGCGGAGGTCGATACCGCCCATCCAGGGCTGGAGCCGCGCCGCCGCCAGCACGAGGCCCTGCGCAGGGTCTTCGGCCTGATGGTCGACGACGTGCTGGTAACCTCGCGCCACCGGATTGATGCTGCGGCACCCGGCTCGCTGCGGGATGTCCGGTGCCATGGCGCGCCGCTGATCGCGTTCTCCGAAGCGATGGACGGCAACATCCGCACGATCAAGGACTTCCTGTTTGCCAATATGTACCGCCATCACCGCGTGAAGCGGATGCGCGTAAAAGCCACCAAGGTGGTGAGCGACCTGTTTACGATCTTCTCGGCCGATCCGAGCCTGATGCCGGAGGAATGGCACCGCGCCTGCCAGGGGGACGCCACAGCCCAGGCTCGCACCATCGCGGATTACATCGCGGGCATGACCGACCGCTTTGCGTTGGAGGAGCACCGGACACTCACCGACCCGATGGCTCGCGCCTGATCGCACCTGCGCGGTTTGCGACGTTGACCTCCGCCCGCCCGGTATGCCATCGACCGCCATCCCTTTCGCAGATGGTCGCGTGACATGAACCTCTTCTCCGATATCAAAGCCCTGGTGGTAGCCTGCGTCGATGCGCTGGCGGGCGAGGGCGCTTTGCCCGCTGGCCTGAACACTTCCAACATCACGGTGCAACCGCCGCGCGATGCGGCCCACGGCGATATGGCGACCAATGCGGCGATGGTTCTGGCGAAGGCCGCCGGGATGAAGCCGCGCGAGATTGCGGAGACTCTGGTGGGCAAACTCCTCGCCGACACCCGGATCAGCGAGGCCTCAATCGCAGGGCCGGGCTTCATCAACCTGCGGCTGGAGGTAGCGGAATGGCGCAAGGCAGCCTCGGCGGCCCTGGCGGCGGGCGCTGATTTCGGCCGGTCGAGCATGGGGGCTGGGCGCAAGATCAATGTCGAATATGTCTCGGCCAACCCGACGGGCCCGCTGCATGTGGGTCATACCCGGGGGGCTGTCTTTGGCGACGCGCTTGCACGGCTGCTGGCTCATGCAGGCTGGGACGTGACCAAGGAATACTATATCAACGATGGCGGCGGGCAGATCGACACGCTCGCCCGCTCCGCCTATCTGCGCTATCGCGAGGCCTGTGGCGAGCACATCGAGATCCCGGAGGGGCTCTATCCCGGCGACTACCTTGTGCCCGTGGGGGCTGCCCTGAAAGCTGAATTCGGCGACAGCCTGATGGATGCAGGAGAGGCAGATTGGCTGCCCGCCCTGCGCGAGAAGGCAACCGAGGCGATGATGGACATGATCCGCGCCGATCTCGCGCGGCTTGGCGTCGAGATGGATGTCTTCTTTTCGGAGAAGTCGCTCTATGGCACCGGGCGGATCGAGGCGGCGCTGGCGGATCTGGAGGGCAAGGGCCTGATCTACGAGGGCGTGCTGGAGCCGCCTAAAGGCAAAACACCGGAGGATTGGGAGCCGAGGCCGCAAACGCTCTTCAAATCAACTCAGTATGGCGACGATGTCGACCGACCCGTGAAGAAGTCCGATGGCTCGTGGACCTATTTCGCACCCGATATCGCCTATCACTTCGACAAGGTCGAACGTGGCTTCGACGCGCTGATTGATGTCTTCGGTGCGGATCACGGCGGCTATGTCAAACGTATGAAAGCCGCGGTGGCAGCGTTCAGCGAAAACCGGGTGCCGCTGGATATCCGGCTCTGCCAGATCGTGCGGCTGTTCAAGGACGGCCAGCCGTTCAAGATGTCCAAGCGCGCGGGCACGTTCATCACCCTCAGCGATGTGATCGACGAGGTCGGGGCGGATGTGACCCGTTTCGTGATGCTGACCCGCAAGAACGATGCACCGCTGGACTTCGACTTTGACAAGGCGCGCGAGCAGACCCGCGAGAATCCGGTCTGGTACGTCCAATACGCCTGCGCGCGCAGTCATTCGGTGTTCCCCAAGGCCGCGGCCGAGGGCGTGCAGATCTCCGAAGCGGACCTCGCTTCGGCGGATCTCTCGGCGCTGACGCAGCCTGCGGAAATAGCGGTGATTCGCAAATTGGCGGAGTTTCCACGCCTGATCGAGACCGCAGCTCACCATCAGGAACCTCACCGGATCGCATTTTACCTGGATGATCTCGCATCGGAATTCCATTCCTGGTGGAACCAGGGACAGGGCGATGCGAGCCTGCGGATCATCCAATCGGGCGCGCGAGAGGTGACTGAGGCGCGTTTGGCGCTCTGTCTGGCGGTCAGAGTTGTGATTTCCGCTGGTCTTGGTATTCTGGGTGTCACCCCGATGACCGAAATGAAATAAAGAAAATACTATCGGTTGGGGCTCGAGCAGGTATACCCTCTATATGAAGGGGGATGGCAGGCAGCGAACCGATGACGCATGACTATGTAGACAATCCGTCTCAGGCCCGTGGTGCGCCTGGCGCTACCGCCGACGCCGCGCGTGGCAGTGGCTTTTTGCGAACGCTCTCGACCTGGTTGGGGGCGGCAGTCGCACTGGTGCTGCTCCTGGGCCTCGGCACCTGGTTTTATCAACTTGGCGTGCGCGATGCGCAAAGCGTGCCGGTGATCCGCGCTTCTGCCGACCCGGTGAAGACTCGACCCGCAGATGCTGGTGGCGAGGTGACGCCGCATCAGGATATCGCGAGCTATAATGCAGGTTCCGCGGAAACAGTTGTCGAGCCCACCCCGCGTCTCGCCGAGCCTGCGCCAGAGCCCGAACCCGAAGACGTGCCCATCGCCGATCTGAACCCGGCGCCGGTTGCAGCGCCCGAGCCGCCGACGCAGCCCGACCTTACAGTGGTCGAGACGCCATCAGCCGAGCCGGAGCCGAGCGAGGCGCCAGAAGACGCGCCGGAAACCGCCGAGGAGCCCGAGGCGGAGATCGCGGTGGTAACGCCGGTCCCCGAAACGCCGGAGGATACCGGTCCCCAGCCGCCCATCGGCAGCGGCAGCGACCTCGCCCCGGCTTTTAGTCCCACCAGCAAGCGCCGCCCCGCAGATCTAGGCGCGAGAATGGAGGCGGCCCGCGCCTCCGCCGTGATCGATCAGGATCAGCTCACCGAACAGGCGCGCAATTCGCGCGTGAAGATCCAACTTCGCGCTTCGCCCAGCCGTGACGAGGTCGTGGCCTCCTGGAACCGGATCCAGGCCGCGAACCGCGATCTTCTGGGCAACAAGGCCTTGTCATTACAGACCACGCAATCGGGCGGTACGCGGTTCTTCAGGCTGCGGGTCGGTCCGTTCCGCGACAGGGCCGAGGCGAATGCTGTCTGTCAGGCGCTGCGGGCGCGCAACCAAGACTGTATCGTGACCACCAGTGGCTGAGGCTGCGGTCATATTCGGCTGCGCTGGCCCCATCCTGACTGGGGAGGAGCGGGATTTCTTCGCCGAATGCCGCCCCTGGGGTTTCATCCTGTTCGCCCGAAACATCGAAACGCCGGAGCAGGTCAGCCGCCTGACCGCCGATCTGCGGGAGGCGGTCGGGTATGACGCGCCGATCCTTATAGATCAGGAGGGGGGCCGCGTTGCCCGCCTGCGTCCGCCCCATTGGCAGGACTGGCAGCCCGTGCGCGAGCTTGGCGACGGGTTTAGCGCAGAGATCGATGCCCTGCGGGCCCTGCGCCTGCGATACCACGCCATCGGTGCGGAATTGCGCGAGCTCGGCATCGATGTCGATTGTGTGCCGCTGCTGGATGTCCCCCAACCGAACGCCCATCCGATCATCGGCGACAGGGCGCTGGGCTGGACAGCGGCAGAGGTGGCGCTGCGCGGGCGCGAGGCAGCCGCGGGCCTTCTCGATGCTGGCGTCCTGCCGGTGATCAAGCATCTGCCGGGCCACGGTCGCGCGTTGCATGACAGCCATGAGGCCCTGCCCCGGGTGGGCGCCACGCTGGCGGAGCTTCGGGCGACGGACTTTCTGCCCTTCCTGTCGATGCGCGATGCGGTGTTGGGAATGACGGCACATGTCGTTTACGAGGCGATTGATCCTGGGGCTTGCGCCACGCTCTCAGCGGATGTTCTGGCACTGGTACGGGGCGAGATCGGGTTCGATGGTCTGTTGATGACGGACGATCTCTCGATGAAGGCGCTTTCGGGCTCCATGACGGCGCGAGCGAGCGCCGCGTTGGAGGCCGGCTGCGACCTGATCCTGCATTGCAACGGGGATATGGCGGAGATGGTGGAGATCGCGGGGGCTGTTCCCCGTCTCTCGGGTGACGCCGCGCTGCGGTCGGCCCGCGCGCTGGCCGCGCGCGCCGCTGCAAATCAGGCCCCTGTGGCTGATACCCGGCGCCTACGCGCCGAATATGACACACTGACCCAGGAGTTGGCCGATGTCCGACGATCTGCTTGAGCTTGCCGTAGAGGCCTTCGATACGCCGCCGCGCGACGTGGAGACGATTGCCTCCGAAGTCCTCTCGGTGAATGTCGAGGGATTTGAAGGCCCGCTGGATCTGTTGCTGACCATGGCGCGGACGCAGAAGGTCGATATCCGCAAGGTTTCGATCCTGCAACTCGCTGAACAATATCTACTTTTCATTGCCGAGGCGCAAAAGCTGCGTATCGAGCTCGCTGCCGACTATCTGGTGATGGCCGCCTGGCTCGCGTTCCTGAAGTCGCGCCTGCTGCTGCCGCCGCCGCATGAGGATGACCAACCCTCAGGCGAGGAACTGGCCGCAAGGCTGGCTTTCCAGTTGGAGCGGTTGGAGGCGATGCGTCAGGCCTCGGCTCAGCTCATGGCTCGCGACCAGCTTGGTCGGGACTTCTTCGCGCGCGGCATGACCGAAACCGTGACCGTGAAACGCGAGACCACCTGGACGGCGACGCTGGCCGATCTGCTGAAGGCGTATTCACGTGTCCGCACGCGCGAGGAATACACCCCGTTGCAGGTCGACCGCTCGGCTCTTTTCACCATGGATCAGGCGCTGGAGAGACTGAAAGCCGTGATCGGCTCGGCGGTGGAGTGGGCGGACATCACCAGTTATCTGCCCGAGGGGTTCCGCGCCGATCCGAAGAAACGCCGTTCCGCCATCGCGTCGACCTTTGCGGCCTCGCTGGAGCTCGCCAAACGCGGCGAGGTAGAGCTGCGTCAGGAGGAGACCTTCGCACCCCTGTTCATGCGCCGCAGGTCCGCTGCATGAGCGAGGAGATCCCCAGCGACGCGCCAGAAGGTGCGCCGGATGTCGTGGACGCGCTGTTCGACGCGCCGCCTCTGCCGGAACAGGAGCGGATGGTCGAGGCGATTCTGTTTGCAAGTGCCGAACCCATGAGCCGCGCGCAGCTGGAAGAACGGCTTCCCCATGGCTCGGATGTCGGGGCCGCGCTGGAATATCTGCGCAAGCGTTATGAGGGCAGGGGGGTTCATCTGCTTCGTGTCGGCACCGGCTGGGCATTCCGCACGGCGCCGGACCTGGGATTTCTTATGCGCAGGCAAGCTGTTGAGAGCCGCAAGCTGTCGCGCGCCGCAATCGAAACCCTTGCGATCATTGCCTATCACCAGCCTGTCACGCGTGCCGAAATCGAGGAGATCCGCGGCGTCAGCGTCTCGCGCGGGACCATCGACATGCTGTTGGAGCTGGAATGGATCAAGCTGGGCCGACGGCGCGAGACACCGGGGCGGCCTGTGACGTTCGTCGTGACGCCGGCATTCCTCGATCATTTCGGGTTGGAGAGCGCGCGCGACCTGCCGGGGGTCAAGGAATTGCGGGCCTCGGGCCTTTTGGACAGCGCGCCGCCTGTGGGCGGGGACGAGGACGCGCCAGAGGGCGAGGAGACCGACGACATGTTCGGGGAGGAGGACGCGCCCTCCAGCGACGCGTCGGAGGAGACCGAAGCGGCTCCGACCCCCTCTGGCACCTGATGCAGCGGCTGATCGTGGTTATGCTGCGTGCCGCTGTGATCGGGGGCATCTGGCGTGGTTTGCGCTGGGTCATCAACTGGTGGGCCAACCGGGGCGGCCCGCCCGCAAACCCAGCGGAGCAGCGCCAGCGGCGCGAGGCGGAGCGCCGGGCCAATCGCAGCCTTTCGACGCTGCGCCGCCTGACCCGTTGGATTCGCTAGATATTCAGTCCCGGGATGAGATGGTTTGGATGGACCCTGAATCGATCTGGATCTGATGTCCACTTCTCAGTGATGAACTCAAACTGGAGTTGGAGTTGGAGTTCCCCCGGTTTTGTGGACGGTTATGCGCTAGACAATTCTAGCCGTTGGAGGGCCTCCTTCTCGTAGTTGATGGGTGAACGATATCCAAGGGCCGAATGTCGGCGTCCG
>JBCCDU010000082.1:0-17889 GCA_039030715.1 Pseudomonadota bacterium | reverse complement strand
CTATGAAGGCGGCATCGCCAACATGAACTACTCGATCTCGAACACCGCCGAGTTCGGCGAATATCACTCTGGCCCGCAGATCCTGCCCTATGACGAGACCAAGGCGCGGATGAAGTCGGTGCTAAAGGACATTCAGGACGGACGCTTCGTCAGCGAGTGGATGCGCGAATACAAGGCCGGTCTGCCGATGTTCAAAGCGACTCGGCGCAACAACGATGCGCACCAGATCGAGGAAGTCGGCGAGAAACTGCGTGGCATGATGCCCTGGATCAAATCGAACGCCCTGGTGGACAAGGCCAAGAACTGAGGTAACGGCGCGGCGGGGTTTGCTCGCCGCGCCTCTATACTCATATCTCCGGTATGACACGCCTCCTTGCCCTCGCCGTCGCGCTTTCCCTAACCGCATGCGCGCAGACGGCCCGCGATCCTGACGCGGGTTATCCGCTGCTCTATGCCGTGAACGATAGCGAGGAGATCCGTGCCGACAGCATTCTGATTTTGCAGGATGGCTCCACGCGCTGGGCTCCTTTCTCGCGCGGTGCGACCGAGCCGATCAGCGAGAACCGGGTCGATCTGGGCTCGACACCGCTGATCGGGAAACTGTTCGGTCGGCGGATCGCGCCGGGGGACGCGCGGCGCGATGGCGCGTATCTGGGCCCTGTCTATCGCGCCGGTACGGCTCTGGCGGTTGACATCCAGACCACGGATGAGCGGTTTCAGGAACTTCCGGTCAGCATCGCGACCAATCTGCAATTGCTTGGGCCGGTGCGCTACGAACTGGGGCTGTTGCCTTATCGCACGGCACAGGAATGGGTGCCCTCCGGTCCGGTCATAGGGCGTGCGTTCCGTGTCGGCGACCGGCTTGTCATCGCGTCCGAGGGCGATCTGCCCGCCATCGCCGATCTCTACGATCTCTTCCCCTATCAGAACTGATCGCTCTTGGCCCGCGCCGTGCGACCGCGCTAGGAACGGGACGACGACTATGGGAGGATAAGATGCAGGTCAGCACGTCTGGCATCCTGGTGCGCGTGGTTCTGGCAATCGTTCTAGTTCTGGCGACCTTCAATCCATCCGAAATCTCGTATCTGCACTGGATCAGCGAAGGATTGGAGCCTGATTTGCCGCCAAAGGTCCTGGGCGGCGTGGTGCTGGCGATCTGCTATGTTATCTTCCTGCGGGCGACCCTGCGGTCCATCGGCGTGATCGGGGCCGGGATGATCCTGGGCTTCATCGCGGCGTTGATGTGGGTGCTGGTCTATTACGGCGTCGTGGACCTCAGCTTGGCCGATCAGCAACCGATCATCTGGATAGCCCTTATCGCCATCGGTGTCGTCCTGGGGATCGGGCTATCGTGGAGCCTGGTGCGCCGCCGCCTGTCCGGCCAGGCGGATGTCGACGATGTGGATGAATAGTTTGCCATGAGCACGGACGCCCCCAAGCGGGGATATCACCACGGAAACTTGCGCGCGGCCCTGGTCGATGCGGCACTGGAACTGATCGAGGAGCGTGGCTCTACCGCCTTCACCTTTGCAGAGTTGGCGCGAAAGGCCGATGTCTCCCCCGCGGCCCCCTATCGCCATTTCAAGGATCGCGAGGCGCTGATCCAGGAGATTGCGCGCATTGGCTTTCTGGCCCTCGCTGAACTGTTGGAGGATGCCTGGGCGCGCCACCAGCCCTCGGCAATCCGGGCCTTCGATGCGGTCACCGCGGGGTATCTGGACTTCGCGCGGCGCGAGCGGGCGCATTTCACCGTGATGTTTCAAACCGATCTCGCCGAGCGCGCGCCGAAGTTGGAGGAGGCGGGCGAGCGTGCCTTCGCCGTCCTACACCGGGCCTGTGGGGCGTTGGTGGATGAACGGGGCGGCTCGACCCCCCCCCCGGTTTCGATGATGAGCCAGCACATCTGGGCCCTCAGCCATGGGATCGCGCAGTTGTTCGGAACGCCTGGGCGAACCCGTCCCAGCCAGATTCAGGCGAGCGAGATGCTCGAGGCCGCAACGGGCATATATCTGCGCGGTCTGGGCCTGATCGACCCCGACTGAGCTTAAACGCGTTTTTTTGCACCTCTGCCCTTGAACCCTTGGCATTGACTTTCCAATTATGTGAATGTGAAGAACATTTACATACACAGCAAACCAAGGAGGCTCTTTTGATATCCACGATCTCGGACTGGCTGTCCCGCGCCGAGGCACAACTCGACGCCTGGGGAAAGCCCGCATGGATCGCGGCGATGGTGATCGGCTTCATCCTGATCTGGCCCATCGGCCTCGCCATCCTGGCCTATATGATATGGAGTGGACGAATGAACTGCAGCAGAAAGAAACGCAGCCGCTGGGGCCGCAACCGCCGGACCGAAAGCACCAACAGCGCCTTCGAGGAATACCGCGAGGAAACCCTGCGCCGGCTGGAAGACGAGCAGACAGCGTTCGAGGGGTTCCTCGACCGCCTGCGCAAGGCCAAGGACCGGGCTGAGTTCGACCAGTTCCGTGCCGAACGCGACCGGACCGACGCACCCGGCGAGGCGTCACCCGCCTGATCAAGCGACACCAGCCGGGTGCGCGGCCGCGCCCCGGCATTGCTCTGCACCGCAGCTCCTGACATGGTCTCAAGATCCCATGCAGGAGCTTCGTCATGTCCACCACCCCGCTCATAAAACCGCTGGCCGACCAATCGGTGCTGATCCTGGGAGGAACCTCTGGAATAGGTCTGGAATGCGCCAGGCAGTTCAAGGAAAACGGCAGCCGGGTCATGATCGTGGGGCGCAACCAGGCACGCGGCGACGCCGCAGCGGACGCACTGGGCGCCAGCTTCGCCGCCACCGATTGCGGCGACATCGAAGCCATCGAAGCACTGATGACGGATGTCACCGAAAGACACGGCAGCATCGACACGCTGGTTGTTTCGCTTGGCGGCAATCGCCTGCCCGAGCTGCTTTTCAAGCAGTCCATGGCAGATGTGCGCGACAGCCTGGTTCAGGATCAGGCGCCCTTTATCTATGCCGGACGCGCCGTACTGCCGGTGATGATGGCGCAGAATGGCGGGTCTATCGTCAACATTGCATCGGACGCCGGGAAGGTCGCCACCCCGGGCGAGGCGGTGATCGGCGCGAATATGGCCGCAATCATCCAGTTCACCCGCGGCCTGGCGATCGAGGCCAAGCGCAACGGCATCCGCGCCAACACCATTACCCCAAGCCTGGTAGAAGGCACACCCCTGACCGAGAGGCTGATGGAGGACGGCAAGTTCTCCGCCAAGCTCTTTGCCAAAGCCCGTCCGCTGGCGCATTTGGGGGCGACTTATCCGCAAGATCTGGCAGCGCTCGCGGTCTTCCTCGCCTCCCCCGCTGCCGCGAAGATCACGGGCCAGGCGATCAGTGTGAACGGCGGGATCTCCGCCGCCTGATCAGCAGCCAGAGCATAAAGACCAGCATCGCCCAGAAGAGCGCTCCACGCCCATGTGCGCTGAGATTTTCAGGACCCAGGAAAGTGACAATGGCAGCGACCTCGCGCCATCCGGGCGGCGGCCAGCCAACCACGATCTGCCAGGACAATCCTTCGAACACGGTCAGGTAGTAGAGGTAGTAGATCTGCGGCGAGATCCAATCGAATGCCCAGAACGCCAATGGCAGGCAAATCAGTGCCCACCACCCAAGGCGCAGCGCAGCCCAACGCATCACCAGCAACATCAGAACGCTTAGCAACGCGGAAATCGCCAGGACGCCGGCCTGTGCTAGCGGGCTAAGCGTGAACAGGCTGTCAGCCTGGTAGAGCTCACCCACGGCGCTTCGACCGCGCATCCAGAGCCCAATGATCGCGATGGCGCAGCAACAAAAGCGCCACCATTGCAAAAAGCACCGCCAGCGAGTCGGTCACATTGGGGTTCACCGGGAAGCCTTTGTCGTTGATCTCGAAGGGCGCAATGTACTTCTCCCACTGGCGATAAACGGTATAGCCATGGATCGCCGCCAGCGCCGCGTAGCTCACGATCCGCTGCCATCCCGCGAAAACGCAAAGGCAGATGACAATCTGTACAACGGCAATAGAATAGACTTGGCCGGTCGACACATCGACCTTGTCGAACCAGCTCGCCAGTTGCTGATACTGCGCCGGCGCCAGCAGCTTGTTCACCGCCCAGACAAAGATGAACCAGGCCACACCGAAGCGCAGGAGCAGGCAGGCGAGCGCATCGCGGGTGCGATCTGTCATCGTTCCCTCTTTTCCAATCGACAGCGAGGTCTTAAGTGGCTAGAACCCGGCCCGAACGCTGCCAGAGGAAGGTTTGATGCAAAATATCCTCCTAATTGTCCATTTGATCCTCGCGATCTGTCTGATCGGCGTGGTGCTGTTCCAGCGCTCCGAAGGGGGTGCATTGGGCATAGGTGGCGGTGGCGGCGGCGGATTGGTTTCGTCGCGCGGTGCGGGCACAGCGCTAAGCAAGCTGACCTGGGCGATCGGGGCGGCATTCCTTTGCACCTCGATCATGCTCACGATCGCATCAGACCCCAGCGGACAGCGCTCGTTGTTGCAGGACATCCAGTCTGGGGGTGAGCTTACCCTTCCAGGCGCCGCATCCGATAACGAGGGTGGCACGACCGAGGGGCTGGTTCTGCCCGATCTGAACGTACCCGGTCCCGCAAACTGATCCAGGCGCCGCACCATGTGGGACAAAACCATGTGGGGCGCGGGAGTCAAGCGATTTTCCCGAGCGACAGACTGGATGCTGGCACGGCTTGCTGGGCCTGGCGGCTGGTGCATTGTCTTCGTGGTCGCGCTGGTGGTGATCCTGCCAGGGCTGAGCACATTGCCGGTCACGGATCGCGATGAAGCGCGCTTCGTCCAGGCCTCGAAGCAGATGATCGAGACCGGCGACCTGATCGACATTCGGTTCCAGGATGCACCCCGCTGGAAGAAGCCCGCAGGCATCTACTGGCTGCAGGCGGCCAGCGCGTCGAGCCTTGGCGGGGTGGAAGCTCCGATCTGGGCCTATCGTCTGCCCTCCGCCCTGGCAGCGCTCGCGACGGCATTGCTCATGATCTGGGCGGGGACACCGCTGGTGGGTCGGGCGGCGGCAGCTCTGGCAGGCGTCATGCTCGCCAGCACGGCGCTGTTCGCTGCCGAGGCCAATATCGCCAAGACCGATGCGACACTGATGCTGACGGCGCTGGTTGTACTGGGTGCAATGGCCCGGCTGCTGCAAGCCCGCAGCCACCCGGGTCCTTGGGTGGCGGCCACCTTCTGGATCGCGCTGGCCGCGGCAATTCTGATCAAGGGACCGATCGTGCCGCTGATCGCGATCCTCGCCCTGATCGGCTGCTGGTTGGGCGCGGCCGGGCGGCCTGTGATGGCAAGGTTCCGCCCCCTCTGGGGCACGCTGCTGATGTTTGCACTGATCCTGCCCTGGCTCATAGCTATCTGGATCATCTCGGACGGCGCGTTCTTTCAGGAGAGTCTGGGCAAGGATCTCGCCGCCAAGGTGGCGGAGGGCAAGGAGAAGCACTGGGGTCCGCCCGGCCTTTACAGCCTTCTGGTCTGGCTAACCTTTTGGCCCTGGGCCGCCCTGTTGCCGCTGGCTCTGCCCTGGCTCTGGGCCGAGCGTCGCGCGGGCTGGCTGGTTCTGTTGGCCGCCTGGACCCTGCCCTTCTGGCTGATACTGGAGGCCGTGCCAACCAAGCTGCCGCACTATGTTCTGCCGCTTTATCCCGCTCTGGCATTGGCACTGGCGGCATGGGCAACCGCCGCGCCGGAGACTCCCCCACGCCTGCTTTGGCGCCGCATCAGCGCAGGGCTGGTCGTCGTGCCAGCCCTGATCCTTGCTTTGGCCTGCATTGCGTTGCCACTGGTCCTGGAACAGCGTTTGGTGGTCGGCGCCGCTCTTCTCGCGGTTCTGGGCGCGTTCTGCGCGATCCTGGCCGGGCGCGCAGCGCTGATGGGCGCGCGCAGAGGCCAGATCGGCGCAAGCCTGATCGCAGCGGTCTTCCTCTACCCCGCAACCCTGCATTTCGCCCTGCCTGCGATGCAGACTGGCTTTGCTTCGCCCCGCATCGCAGCGGCAGCGGCCGGGTGGCGCGCCTGTGCCTCTGGCCCCCTGATCTCCGCCGGTTATCGCGAGCCAAGCCTGGTATTTCTCACCGAAACCGACACGCTCCTGGCAACACCTGCGGAAACCGCTGCATTGCTGAGCGACCCCGGGCGTCTGTTCGTGATCGAAGAACGCTGGTGGCCGCTGATCGAGGCGGAATTGACGGCCCCCCGGCCAGACCTGATCACCCGCGCCGAGATCAGCTATTTCAACTACAATCGGGGTAAAACCGAGCGGGCCCGCCTGCTGACCCATGACGATCCGCGTTGGCAACCCTGCGCCAGCGCTACCCGTTAACCCATCTTGGCTGCACGCGACGCTTGGCCTATGGTCCGCGCCGAGTGGAGGATCACCGCATGGCAGCGCCAGACACCCAGCCGCGCTTCACAGTCGTCGCGCCGATGCTGAACGAGGCCGACAATGTCGAAGCAATGGCTCGCGAAATCGCGGATGCCTGCGCCGAACATGGCCCGTTCGAGGCGATCTTCGTCAATGATGGCTCGACCGATGCCACCTCGGACCGGATCGCGAATCTGAGGGGAGAATTTCCCTGGCTGCGGGAGGTGCGCCATGCACGGGCCTGCGGGCAATCCGCCGCCGTGCGCTCGGGCGTGATCGCCGCCAATGCGCCAATTGTCTGCACGATCGATGGCGACGGGCAGAATCCGCCATCGGAAATACCCAAACTGGTGGCGCCCCTGCTGCAGGGACGCGATCTGGGTCTGGTTGCGGGTCAGAGGGTCGACCGCCAGGACACCGCCTCGAAAAAGATCGCCTCGCGCATGGCCAACCGCCTGCGTGCCTGGCTTCTGCATGACGACACCCGCGACACCGGCTGCGGATTGAAAGCCTTCCCGCGGGAGGTCTTCCTCAGCCTCCCCTTCTTCGACCACATCCATCGTTATCTTCCAGCGCTGGTGAGGCGCGAGGGGTTCGAGATCGCGTTGGTCGATGTCAGTCATCGGGCCCGCGATGCGGGAACGTCGAAATACACAAATCTCGGGCGTGCCCTGGTAGGCGTTCAGGATCTTCTGGGCGTCTGGTGGCTGTTGCGCCGACGCAAGGTGGCCAAAGTCACCCACGAGGATCCCTGATGCAAACCCTCATGGCCTTTCTGGGCACGGAGACACGGGTCGAGCTGATCTGGGTCCTGGTCGGCCTGGCCGGTCAGATCATGTTCATGATGCGGTTTCTGATCCAGTGGTTCGTGTCGGAGAAGGCCAAGAAATCGGTCATCCCCGTGTCGTTCTGGTGGTTCTCTATCGCGGGTGCGGCGATCCTGCTGGCTTATGCGATCTGGCGCCAGGATCCGGTCTTTATCCTGGGCCAGTCGCTGGGGTTCTTCATCTATGCCAGAAACCTGTGGCTGATCCGGGCCGAGACGCGCGGCCCGGGCTGAGCCTCACTTCGTCAGCAGCAGTTTGCCCTGACGGGTCACGCGCAAGGTATAGAGCGCATCGCCATGACGGATGTTGAGCATTCGCTCACCCCCCATCAGATCTTCGGATGACACCTCTCGCCCGGCGGTTTGCATCGGCGTCCGAGCGGGACGCTGCAATGGCGCATGTCTTTCGAATTCACTGCGGCGTTCAATACGCATCACCGATCCTCCCACAGGCTGGTAGGATGATCTTCAACGTTCGGCATGCTCAGATAGCCGTCAAGCCCGGCGGCGGCGAGGGTTTCGTGAAGCAATTCAGCCATACTGGGCCGGGCGCGGTCCCCGGATATATCCTGCGGCGCGTTTTCCATAAGGTCTCTCCAGTTCGACATTTCGGGCTGGCTGACCATCGGCACCTCGCGGTGTCTTTCGGCGGCTGCAAAAATTAATATCTGAGTATTTTAATCTGGTAAAGAAAAATCCGTGCTCAGCCCCAAAATTCCGCAAGGCCGCGGCTTGCCCCGGTTCCACGAATCCTATACTTCTCAAATCCCGTGGAGACGAAATAAGGGGTGTCGCGGTGCGGCATCCACAATATCTGCGGGGTTCCCTGGGCATGGCACGGTATATCTTCATTACAGGCGGCGTTGTGTCCTCGCTGGGCAAAGGCTTAGCCTCGGCGGCCTTGGGCGCCCTGCTTCAGGCGCGTGGCTATACGGTCCGGCTGCGCAAGCTGGATCCCTATCTCAATGTCGATCCCGGTACGATGAGCCCGTTCGAGCATGGCGAAGTCTTCGTCACGGATGACGGCGCTGAAACGGATCTGGACCTCGGCCATTACGAACGGTTCACCGGTGTGAGCGCGCGCCAGACCGACAGCGTATCGTCCGGCCGGATTTACTCCACAGTGCTGGAGAAGGAGCGCCGCGGCGATTACCTGGGCAAGACCATCCAGGTGATCCCCCATGTCACCAACGAGATCAAGGACTTCATCGCAATCGGCGACGACGAAGTCGATTTCATGCTCTGCGAAATCGGCGGCACTGTCGGCGATATCGAGGGGCTGCCGTTTTTCGAGGCAATCCGCCAGTTCAGCCAGGATCGCGCGCGGGGCGAGTGCATCTTCATGCACCTGACCCTGCTCCCCTATATCTCTGCGTCCGGCGAATTGAAGACCAAACCGACCCAGCACTCGGTCAAAGAGCTCCGCTCTATCGGCATCGCGCCGGATGTGCTTGTCTGCCGGACGGAGCACCCGATCCCGCAGAAGGAGATCGAGAAGATCGCCCTTTTCTGCAATGTTCGCGCCGATGCGGTGGTGCCCGCACCCGACCTTGCCTCGATCTACGAGGCTCCGCTGGCCTACCACGAAGTCGGGCTGGATCAGGCGGTGCTGAATGCCTTCGGCATCCGCCCTGCCCCGCGCCCTAATCTAGCGCGCTGGAACGATGTGGTCGAACGCATCCAGCATCCTGATGGCGAGGTTCGCATCGCCATCGTCGGCAAATATACACAGCTCGAAGACGCCTATAAAAGCATTGCCGAGGCGCTGACCCATGGCGGCATCCACAACCGCGTGAAGGTTCGTGCCGAGTGGCTGGATTCGGAGGTTTTCGAGGGCGAGAACCCGGCTCCCCACCTGGAAGGCTACAACGGCATTCTGGTTCCCGGCGGGTTCGGCGAACGGGGGACGGAGGGGATGATACGCGCCGCCCAGTTCGCCCGCGAGCGCAAGGTCCCCTATCTGGGCATCTGCCTCGGCATGCAGATGGCAGTGATCGAAACGGCGCGTAACGGTGCCGGCCTGGAAACCGCAGGCTCCGAGGAATTCGACCACGAGGCAGGGGCCAAACGCTTCGAGCCTGTCGTCTACCACCTCAAGGAATGGCTGGAGGGCAACCGCACGGTCCAGCGCGCGGTGACCGACGACAAGGGTGGCACCATGCGCCTCGGCGCCTACGACGCCCATCTGAGCGAGGGCAGCAAGGTGGCAGAGGCCTATGGCGACACCCGGATTTCCGAACGCCATCGCCACCGTTACGAGGTCGACATCAAGTATCGCGAGAAGCTGGAGGAGGCAGGCCTCAAATTCTCCGGCATGTCCCCCGATGGCCGCCTGCCGGAAATCGTGGAGATCCCCGACCACCCTTGGTTCATCGGCGTGCAGTTCCACCCGGAGCTGAAGTCGAAACCCTTCGAACCCCACCCGCTCTTCCGCGACTTCGTCCGCGCAGCCGTGGAGCAAAGCAGACTGGTTTGACCCTTATGTTCCGTTTCTTTAAATCTATTCTCACCCTCACCGCGCTGGCACTGACCGGCTACATCGTCTTCAACGTCGCGACCTACGACCCGAACCGCAACCACACACCGGGCGCGGAGCAGATAGCGGAGGGTGGAGGCGACCCGTTCGATGCCAGCTTCAACCGCTTTGTTGAAAGCGGGTTCGGCCAGCTGCCGGTGAAGGTGAATGACCAGATGACGCTAACACGGATGACCTCCACCGACCGCAACATCACCTTCTATTTCACCGTGGATGTCGGAGGGGCCGAGGTCGACAAACGCTCAGTCAAACGCCAGGAACCGGCAATGAAACAGCATTTCTGCTCGAACCCGCTGTTCAAAGCTTTGAAGTCACAGGACGCCAAGGCAACGGTCGCAATCAGCGACACCCGCAACCGGCAAGTCTATCGGTTCTTTTTGGACCCAAAGAGCTGCTGAACCACGCCATACGCCGCGCATCCGAAGCGAGCACCCGGAGATTAGCTCCGCTCAACCGCCATTTCGCGAAACGCGTCCATCGGGACGATGTCGAGTGCGCGCTGGTGGGTAGAGACCAGGCTAACGCGTGGGGCCTGGCCGGCCTCGAAGGCTTCCAGGAACCGTCCCGCGCAGAGACACCAGCGGTCGCCCGGTTTCAGTCCCTCGAAGCCGAATTCCGGGCGTGGGGTCGAGAGGTCGTTACCCTGCGCCTTGGAGAAGGCGAGGAACTCCGCAGTCATCACGGCGCAGACCGTATGGCTGCCCTGATCCATCTGATTGGTGTCGCAGCAGCCGTTGCGGAAGAAGCCGGTGATCGGGTCCATGCTGCAGGGGCGCAGTTCCTCGCCCAGAACATTGATGGATGCGTCGATTTCCTGGGTGAACATTCACAGGCCCTCCTGATATGAAAACTAGGCCGCGCGTCCTGATCGGGCAAGCGTGAGTTGCACCGCGCCGCGCGCTCCCCCATAATTCGGAAAATATCAGGAGCAGCAAATGACCCCCACCCGTCGCACGTTCATCGCAGGCACGCTGGTTGCCGCCACGCTGGCAAACGGGACCGCCCGGGCAGAGGATGCGGAGGTGATCGAAGCGCGCGTCAACCTGGCGCTGGGCAAGATGTACGCGCAGGTTCCAGGATCTCGCGAGTTGGCGACGCGGGCCAAGGCCATTCTGGTGATGCCGGACGTAATCAAAGGTGGTTTCATCGTGGGCGGCTCCTATGGCGAGGGGGCGTTGCGGATCAACGACCCGCAGATCGGCTACGAGAAGACCGGAGGGTATTACTCCATCGGTGCTGCCTCGGTCGGGTTTCAGGCGGGGTTGCAGCAAACCAGCCATGCCCTTTTCTTCCTGACAGATGACGCGCTTGAGCGCTTTCAGCGGGCGGATGGCTGGCAGGTCGGTGTGGATGCGGAGGTCGCCTTTCCCGACAAGGGACTGAATTTTGGAACCGATTCGACCACGGCGCAGAAACCTGTCATCGCGATTGTCTTCGGTGGCGACGGCCTGTTGCTTGGCGCCAGCCTGGAGGGGGCGAAGTACAGCCGCATCCTGCGCTGAACGCCACATTGCTTCCCAATTCTTAACCCCTTTTGCGCCATCATCCCGGCAGACAGTCAGCCTGCCAATATGGGGGAGAGCCGATGCAAACAGGTGCCGGAACACTGTCTTGGAGCCATCAAGCTCCGACTTTCGGGCATGAGGGGCTGGCGGATGCCGCCTGTTTTGCGCCGGGCACGCTGATCGAAACGGATAGCGGCTTCACTCCGATCGAAGACCTTGGTCCCGGCGATCTGGTCGCAACCCTGTGTCATGGCCTCCAACCGATCCGCCACGCCCAGTGCGCCACCCTTTGGATGGGGCATATGGCGCATCATCCGCATCACAGGCCAATCATTGTCCGCGCGGGCGCGCTGGGACAGGATCTGCCCTGGCGCGATCTGATCGTCTCGCCCGGGCACCGGCTTCGGTTGAGCGGCTATCAGGCGCAGATGTTTTTCGGCGAAGATGACGTGCTGGTTCCGGCCATCGCGCTAACCCGGCTCGATGGGATCGAGATCGCGGGCCAGACGCGGATCACTTATCACCAGATCGCCTTCGATAGGGCGCAACTGGTGCGCGCCGAGGGCAACTGGTGCGAGACGCTGGCCGAGCCAGAAATCCTGGCGGCTCAGATGATGCACCAGGATCGCACTGGCGTCACTGCAACCCTTAGCGCTTAATCTATATTCTCGGCCGCACCTCGGATCGCCTTGATATTGCTGGCATAGACATCTGGATCGGAGACCGAGCCACCCTTGAAGATACCGGAGCCCGCAACCAGGACATCCGCGCCCATCGCAGCGCAATTGCCCGCATTGCCGGGCATCACACCACCATCGATTTCGATATGGATATCCCGCTCGCCGATCATCTCGCGCAGGCGCGCCATCTTCGGCAACTGGCTGGTCAGAAAGGATTGACCGCCAAAGCCCGGATTGACTGTCATTACGCAAACCAGGTCGATATCGTCGAGAACGTATTCGATGCTCTCCGGCGTCGCAGAGGGGTTCAGCGCCACGCCGACGCGACAGCCGAGATCCCGGATATATTTAAGCGACCGATCCAGATGAGGCCCGGCCTCCTGATGAATGGTGATGATATCCGCGCCTGCCTTGGCAAACGCCTCCAGATACGGATCGGCGGGGGAGATCATCAGATGGACATCCATCACCCCCTTGATATGCGGGCGCAGGGCCGCGCAGACATTCGGACCAATGGTGATGTTCGGCACGAAATGCCCGTCCATCACATCGACATGAACCCAGTCGCAGCCCGCCTCCTCGATCGCTCGACACTCCGCCCCCAGATCGGCGAAGTCGGCGCTGAGAATCGAGGGCGCGATCTTTATGTCGCGGTTGAAGCTAGTGTAGGGCATGATGCGCTCCGCAGTCGGAAAGGACAATCGGCGATGGTGTTACCGCGCCCGACCGATCGAATAAAGCGGGTATGTGAGGCAGCTCTCATTGGACCGATGCCGCGGCCCTTTGCGAAGCGGCAACATGCTTGCGCAGATTCCGCACAACCCGGCTTCCTTCGGGATACGACGCCACGGCAATCGTCAGGGTGCGCGTATAGGACTGCTCGGCCTCCTCATAGCGGCGCAAAAAGTAAAACAGCCCTCCCTGCAGGGACAAAGGCTTTACCAGTGATTTTGCCTCGCTGTCGTTTTGGCTGATCCCAGCGATCAGATCGCGCAGCACGCGCTCGCCTTCTTCGGTATCGCGGTTCTTGCGCAATATGAGAACGTAATCCGTCACCGCGTTGACGTAGTCACGGTCATGCGGGGCAAAGGCATGCGCCAAACGGGGCAGCAAATCGCGGTAGATCGCGGTCGCCTCCTCCAATTCACGGTTCCGGCGGAGCAGGCTCGCCAGACTGGCAGCGTTTCTTAGACTCTTCTTGTGGTCGGGGCCCAGTTCGGCGTGCAAGATCGTCCGAATATCGCGCAAGAAAACAATCGCTTCCTTATCGCGATCGAGCACCCGCATGTCGATCATAATACGGTCCATTTCGCGTGCGGCCTTAAGGGGGTCAAGCTCGCGATTGTCCCGCAGTTCCCGCAGCTTGTCCCGGGAGATGGCCGTCACGTCGTCCCAATACCCGGCGCGCAAAAGAAAGTCCTTCGCTTCCCTCCAATGCTCCGGCGACAGGCCTTTCTGGACTGCGCGGAGAAAGTGCGCGGATGCATCCTTCCAGTTCATCTCGAAGGCGGCAATCCTGCCGCGTTGCAATGCAGCGAGCGGAGCTTGGTCCGAGTGCAGGCGGCTGCCCTCCTCGATCTTCGCGAGCAGCGCATGCGCCGGGCCCGCATCCGCCCGCCACAGCGCCTCGCGTGCTTGTTCGATCTGATTTTTGGTAGAGGCCTCGGCAAAGAGTTCCAATTGACTGCCCAATTCGGCCAGCTCATCGTATCTTCGCGCAAATGAAGCATCGCACTGCCACAACAACCGCTCGATTGCCCGCCTGCCTCGAATTTGTTTATGATGCTTGGCGCTGGGCTGGGTTGTATCGCCAGCCAGCAAAAGCTCGCCATAGCGGGTCTTCAAGGCATCCTCATAGTCGCTGGCCAAATTGCCAACCTCATCTGCGAGAGAACTGCAGTACCGATGCTCTTCAGGCGGGTTCAGCAGGGGCAGCAGGATCGCCCCCGCCCCGCCCAGAAACCCGACGGCCAAGGCCATTCGGACCAATCGCATCAATTGCTCTCTCCCTAGAAAAAACCAACTCAGATTCAAAAGCAGATAACTATGCCCGCCACCCACGCCGAAAGCGGATGGGTGGCGTTCTTCGTTACTTGGTCATGCGCCGCAGCAGACTGGATGTATCCCAGCGTCCACCGCCCATTTTCTGCACTTCGCCATAGAGTTGATCGACCAGGGCCGTGACCGGCAGATGCGCTCCGTTGGACTTCGCCTCATCCAGGCAGATGCCAAGATCCTTGCGCATCCAGTCGACGGCGAAGCCGAACTCGAACTCGTCGGCCAGCATGGTCTTGTGTCGATTGTCCATCTGCCAAGATCCTGCCGCGCCCTTGCCGATGACGTCGAAGACCGCCTCGCCATCCAAACCCGCTTTCTGTGCGAACATCACACCCTCGGCCAGACCCTGAACCAGACCTGCGATACAGATCTGGTTGACCATCTTGGTGAGCTGTCCCGCACCTGGGCCGCCCAGAAGGCGACAGGCGCGGGCATAGGCCATGATCGCAGGCTCGGCCTTCTCGTAGACTTCGTTCTCGCCACCGCACATGACGGTCAGCACGCCATTCTCGGCCCCTGCCTGCCCGCCGGAGACCGGAGCATCGATGAAGCCGATCCCCTGCCCCGCGCCAGCTTGCTGCAACTCGCGTGCGACGCTGGCCGAAGCCGTGGTGTGATCGACAAAGATCGTCCCGCTCTCCATCGCCGCGAAGGCCCCGTCCTGGCCCAAAACGACCGAGCGCAGGTCATCGTCGTTCCCGACGCAAGCCATCACCAGATCCGCGCCCTTCGCAGCAGCCGCAGGGGTCGCCGCCATTGCGCCGCCATGCTCGTTCACCCATTTCTCGGCCTTGGCTGCCGTGCGGTTGTAAACCGTCACTTCATGGCCCTTGGCGGCGAGATGCCCCGCCATCGGATAGCCCATCACCCCAAGTCCCAGGAAGCTCACCTTGGCCATGTCTCACTCCTCGTATTTCGTTGCTGGCGTATCGGCGCGGTTGAACCCTAGGGCCCCATCTGGTTGAACGGGGCAAGCGCCGCGTGGCGTGAAACTGCGGCATCGGATCGGGGCGGTCAAGCCCGGGCAGCGGCGGGCGAGAAGGGCAAGGACGGGATGGCAGTCTTCCTGCGTATCGGATTGCGGGTTCTGATCGGGTTGCTGATCGCGTGCCTGATCGCGGTAGCCATTGGCTGGTTCCTGATCTCGCGCTCGCTGCCGGAATACGAGGGCGAGGTGCGCCTGCGCGGCCTGGAGGCGCCTGCGACCGTGATCCGCGACGCCAATGCGGTGCCGCATATTCGCGCCGCCAGCGCCCGGGACGCCTGGTTTGTCCTGGGCTCGATCCACGCCCAGGACCGGATGTGGCAGATGGAGCTGAGCCGCCGCGCGGCCCAGGGGCGGCTTTCGGCCTATTTTGGCGAGCGCACCGTGGCACTCGACCGGCTGGTCAAGACGCTGGATATATACGGCCTCGCCAAACGTGGCCTGGCGCATCAAGACGATGAAACACTTGTTGCCCTCGATGCCTACGCCGCTGGCGTGAATGCCTGGATCCATCACATCAACGATGATGCGCGGGGGCGGGGCGCGCCTGAGTTCTTTGTCTACTCCGATCCGATCACCCCTTGGACGCCGACCGACAGCATGGCGATCGTGAAGATGATGGCCCTGAACCTGACCGCAGCCGCGCGCAGCGAGGTACGGCGCGGTCAGTTCCATCTGCAGTTGGAACCCGAACGAGTGGCCGATATTCTGCCCGACTATCCCAATGATGCGGTGATAACCGCACCCAGGTTCTCGGAGCTTTTTCCGGGCGCCAGGTTCCCCATGATCGCACGGGCCGATGAACGCCTGCCGATGGGACCCGCCGCCATGCCGGAGTTCGGCGGGGCGTCGAATGCCTGGGCTGTGGACGGGACGCGCACCTCGACCGGGAAACCATTGCTTGCCAACGACCCCCATCTCTGGCTGCAGGCCCCATCGCTCTGGTATCTGACGGGGATCGAAGGCGGTGACCTGTCGCTGATTGGCGGGACCATGCCCGGCATACCGGCGCTGCTGATCGGCCACAACAGCCGTGTCGGCTGGGGCCTGACCACCACCACTGCCGACGATCAGGATCTCTATATCGAGAAACTGAATCCCGAGGACCCAGCACAATACCTCACTCCAAAGGGATGGTCGCCCTTCCAGGAACGCTCCATCCGGATCGAGGTCGCCGATAAGCCGACGCTCAGCGAGGTGGTCCGCAGCACGCGCCATGGGCCGGTCCTGACCGGCAAGCAGTTCGGCGCAGACAAGATCACACCCGAGGGACATGTGGCAGCTCTCGCCTGGACCGGTCTGATCGAGGAGGACCGCACCATGTCCGCCCTGCACGGGCTAATGCGCGCAGAATCCGTGGCAGAGGCGATGAAGGCCGCCGAAGGAGTCAGCGCGCCCGCCCAGAATGTCACTCTGGCAGATGAGAACGGGCTGGGCATGATCGTCGCCGGCGCCCTGCCCCGGCGCCAACCCTACAGCCGGTCGCAGGGGCGCATTCCCTCGCCCGGCTGGGTGACGACCAACGACTGGGATGGAATGCTGCCAGCGCGCGACAACCCGCGCGTCATCCGCCCGGTGGAGGGGGCAATAGCGAATGCCAACAACCGAATTACCGATGAAGAGTTCCCCAGGCACGTCTCTTTCAACTGGGGCTATCCCTATCGTATCCAGCGTCTGAAAAAAGAGCTTTCCAGCCGCGCGTTCCACTCGCGCGACAGCTTCATTGCATTGCAAACCGATCGGGTCAGCGAGATGGCACGTTCGGTCCTGCCGCTGATTGCTCGAGAGCTCTGGTGGGGCGATGACGCCACGCGCGAGCCGTTGAAAGCACAGGCGCTGGAACTGCTGCGCGACTGGACGGGAGAGATGAACCAGCACAATCCCGAGCCGCTCATCTTCTCCGAATGGATGCGCGCGCTCACACGGCGGCTGGCCTTGGACGAGCTGGGCCCGCTCTATCAGGAGATCCAGGGACCGAGGCCGCTGTTCGTCGAACGGGTATTCCGCGATATCGACGGCGCAAGCATCTGGTGCGACGTCGACAAGACCCAAGAAGAGGAAACCTGTGCTGAAATTGCCGAGGCAGCGCTGGACGATGCGCTGGCTGCGTTGGAGGCTCGCCATGGCTCGCAGATCGAGGCCTGGCGCTGGGGCATCGTCCACAAGGCCGTGCATCGTCACCAGCCCTTCGGGTTCTCCGGCCCGCTGGGCGTGCTCTTCAATATCGAGCAGGAAACCTCCGGCGGCAATTACACCCTGTTGCGCGGGCTTTCCTCGGGTCGCGGCACCACGCCTTACGAAAATGTGCATGCGGCCGGACTGCGCGTGGTCTACGATTTCAGCGATCTCGACCGATCAGTCATGATAATCTCCACTGGCCAATCGGGGCATCCCTTCAGCCGCTGGTACGACCATCTGGGCGATGCCTGGGCACGAGGCGACGTGATCCCAATGTCCATGGACACCGATGAAGCCCACGCCGGGAGCGTCGGCGTGATGGAACTGGTTCCGCGCTAATCTAGCTTTTCGTGAGAGAGCCGATAGTGGACCGGAGTGTAGTAGGTTCGAACCAACTTTAAAAGGTTTTTGAGGAATTAGAAAACTGGACGGAACATCTTAGGCCCCATGAATTTCAGTTACAGGAGTTGGACTTATGAGCATCCCAACTCCGAACGAACCACAAATCCTTCGTCGCGTCTTTGCTGCCGAAGCAGCCAAGCCCAAACCACCGAAGCCTAACTCTGGAGTTGGAGTTCCCCCGTTTCTGTGGACAGCTATGGGCTTACGGTTTGAAGCCCTTCGGGGTTGTTTTTTTCGTATTCGACAGGTGACTTGTAGCCAAGCGCCGAATGGCGGCGGGCGGGGTTGTACCATCCTTCGAT
>JBCCDU010000081.1:0-18104 GCA_039030715.1 Pseudomonadota bacterium | reverse complement strand
CTCCGGGTTCTTCGAGTTCAGCTCGATCGAGCGCTTGTTGTGGTTCAGCATGGTGAAATAGAGGCTGTCGGCACCCGGCACGTCCACCAGCTGCTTGCGGGTCGCATCGCCTACGCCCGGACGCTCCACCTTGATTACATCTGCCCCGAACCAGGCCAGCAACTGGGTGCAGGTCGGGCCCGACTGCACATGGGTAAAATCGAGGATCTTGACGCCTTTGAGAGCTTCCATCGGTTTCTTTCCTTTGCTGTCCCGGACTTGATCCGGGACCTCTTGGCAGCGGGTGAGGTCCCGGGTCAAGCCCGGGACAGCGGGGTTACTTGTACATCGTCTGCGCCTTGGTGCCGGGCGCGTATTCGTTGGGGTCGATCCAGACATTGATGACCGCGCATTTGCCAGTTTTGGCGATGGCCTCACGGCCACGTTGCAGGGCGGGGCCGATCTGGTCCGCCTCGCGCACCTCCTCGCCATAGCCGCCGATCATCTCGCCGAATTTCGAGAACTCCACATCGCCCAGCTTGTTGCCGATATCGCCGCGGTTCTCGCCGTATTTCGCCAATTGACCATAACGGATCTGGTTCATCGCCGAGTTGTTGCCGATCACCGCCAGATAGGGCGCTCCGAACCGCTGTGCCGTCTCCATATCGAAAGCAGTCATCCCGAACGAGCCGTCGCCATAGAGGCACATGACTTCTTTCTGCGGATGCGCCAGCTTGGCCGCCATCGCGAAACCGGTGCCGACCCCCAGCGAGCCGAGCGCCCCTGGGTCCATCCACTGCCCCGGTCCCTGCGGACGCACGGCCTGGGCGCTAATCGTCACGACATCGCCGCCATCTCCGATATAGATCGTGTCCTCGCCCAGGAACTCGTTGATCTCCCACGCCAGGCGATAGGGGTGGATCGGCGAGCGGTCCGAGGTGAACAGCGGCATCAGCTTTTGCAGGGCCATGGCCTCCGCTTCGCGCAGCTTGGCCATCCACTGGCCGCGCGCCTGTTTCGCGCCACCATCCATGTTCGCGGAAACCGCATCGACCACCGCCGACAGGATCGCGCCCGGGTGGCCCGGTAGACCCAGATCCACATCGCGGTTCTTGCCCACGGTGCGGTTGTCCAGGTCGATCTGCACCAGTGTCAGATCCTTCGAGATGCGCTTGCCATACCCCATGCGGAAATCGAACGGCGTGCCGACGATCAGCAGAACGTCCGCCTCGTTAAAGGCCAGACGCCGTGTGCGGTCGAAATGGTGCGGGTCGCCCACGGGCAACATACCGCGCGAACCGCCATTGAGATAGCAGGGGACATCCAGCGCCCGGCAGAACGCAATCGCCTCGTCAAAGCTCTGCGTTGCCGCCACCTGCTGGCCGAACAGCACCGCGGGGCGTTCCGATTTATTCAGCAGATCCGCCAGCTTCTCGATGTCGCGGGCATCAGGCATGACGCGGGCCGAGGCCTTGTATTTTCCGGGCTCCGGAATCACCGCGCGATCCAGCGCGATCTCGGTGTCCAGAATATCGCGCGGGATCTCCAGATAGCTGGGACCATAAGCGCCGGAGAAACACTCCCGCGCCGCCATCGAAATCATGTCCGCAATCCGCTCGGTCGAAAACACGCCGCTCGCGAATTTGGTGATCGGGGTCATCATGTCGACATGGGGCAGGTCCTGTAGACTGCCCTGCTTGTGCTGGGTCAGGCTGGATTGCCCGCCGATATGCCGGATCGGGCTTTCGGAGCGAAACGCCGTCGCAACGCCCGTCACCGCATTGGTGCAACCCGGCCCCGCAGTTGTCACGACGCAGCCCAGCTTGCCGGTCTGACGCGCATATCCGTCGGCGGCGTGGGCGGCCACCTGCTCGTGCCGGACATCGACGATGCGGATCCCCTCGTCGATGCAGCCGTCATAGATGTCGATGATATGCCCGCCGCAGAGGGTGAAAATCGTGTCCACGCCCTCGTTCTTCAGCGCCTTGGCGACCAGATGTCCGCCCGAGATGATCCCCTCCTCCTTGCTCTTCTGCGCGAGGGTGTCATGGGCGGTGGCGGATACGGCGCCAGATGCGGTGGCCATTGGGGCAGGTCTCCTCAGGTTTCGGGGTCGGACACGTCGCGCCAGGTGCGGCGGATATAACCATGCAGACGAAGGGTATGTTCGCGCACCAGGGTCGAGGCGAGTTCCGCATCGCGGATCTCGATCGCTTCGATGATGTGCATATGATCGACCAGCGAGCGTTCGGTACGCGTCTCGTCCGCCCGCAAGGCGCGGCGGCGCACAGCCTTGAGCTGGGTGAACAGCCCATCCGCGATCTCGGACATCTTCGAGCATTTGGCGAGCGCGATGATGTGCTGGTGAAAGTCGATATTCGCCTCGGAATACTCGCTCAGATGGGCACGGGCGTCATCCTTGCCGAACTGCGTGCCGATCTCGCGCAGCTTTTCGATCTCGGCATCGCTGGCCTCGGTGCAGGCCAGGCGCGCCGCCATGCTCTCCAGCGCGGCCCAAACCACGATCAGTTCCAGGATCTCATCGCGGCTCTTGCGCTTTATGAAGACGCCGCGGCGGGGTTTGGTTTCGAGGAAGCCCTCCTGCTCCAGGCGCATGATCGCCTCGCGGATCGGCGTGCGGCTGATGCCGAGCTGTTCGGCCAGCGTGCGCTCGTCCATCTTCAGACTGGTCGCAGGGTCATAGATGTCGAGATCGATGATCGAGGCCTTGAGCACATCGTAGATATGCTCTTTCAGGCTGAAGGTGCCGTCCACGGGTTTAAGATTCAGCGCCGTTGCCACGGTATCCCGGCTCTCCCTGAGCGATCGGGCCTCCACATTCTTGGGGCGCGATTCGTTGTGTTTGGTATACCATGAACCAACAAACAGGCACGGTGCAAGGTCTGTTTGTTCAGACGAAAACCTCGTTCGATCCGCCCTGAAATCAAGTTGACCCTTACGTGAACCTGCGTGACGGGTCCGCGGGTTGAGACTGCGACAGGCTGTCCCCAACTGAGGCTCATGAAACGAAAAGGATGATCGAGAAGAGAGAAAGGACGCCGTTATGAACAGGGTATTCGCAGCAATCGCCGTCACCGCCGTCGCACTCGGCAGCACCGCAGCTTTCGCCGAAACCGTTGTCGGCCCGGCCCAGGCTAAAGTGAAAGCCGAATGGGCGCAGATCGACAAAACCGGTGGCCACGCTAATCCATTCGCCAGCTTGATCGACCTGATCACTGCCCCCGCCGAGGCGGTCAGCGACGCCACCAAAGGCGACACCGCCGTCAAGTGATCCCTCCGGAGCGAGGGGGGTCCGCGGCCGTTCCCCGCCGCGGACCCAATAATACCGGACCCAAGGAGACCGCCCGATGAAAGCCCTGATCGCCGCCACCGCTCTGACCGCAGCCCTGTTGGGCGCCCTGCCCGCCAGCGCAGAAACCGCCGTCGAGGACGCCGCTGCCGCCCGCGAGGCCGGCCCCCGCGTCATCACCAATCACTGGGAAAAGCGCCGCGACATCGATCACCAGAAGGCGCCCGGCCAGTTGGCGACCGATCTGCTGATCTCGCCCTTCGCGGCGATTGCCGGCACGGTCGAGGCGATCTCTCTGAGCCCGCGCCTGAACTAACGCTTCCGATTGCACCCGCGCCCCTTCCGGCGGCGCGGGTTTGCATGCTAACGCTGGCGGTCTGATCCAACCGGGACCCGCCAGCAACCATGACATCCCCCGCCCAATCCGGCGCTGTCACACCGATGATGGCCCAGTATATCGAGATCAAGGAAGCGCATCCCGATGCGCTCCTGTTCTATCGCATGGGCGATTTCTACGAACTGTTCTTCGAGGATGCGGTGGCCGCCGCGGCAGCCCTCGACATCGCCCTTACCAAACGCGGCAAGCATCTGGGCGAAGATATCGCGATGTGCGGCGTGCCTGTGCATGCTGCGGAAGGATACCTGCTGACCCTGATCCGCAAGGGCTTCCGCGTTGCTGTCTGCGAGCAGACCGAGGACCCGGCCGAGGCCAAGAAACGCGGCTCCAAGGCGGTTGTGCGGCGCGAGGTCGTGCGCCTCGTCACCCCCGGCACGCTGACCGAGGACACGTTGCTGGATGCCAGGCGCAACAACTTCTTGGCCGCCTGGTCGGATATACGGGGCGAGGGCGCGCTCGCCTGGGCAGATGTCTCGACCGGCGAGTTGGGGGTGGCGGGGCTAGGACGCGCCGGTCTCGGCCCAATGCTGGCACGGCTGGCTCCGCGCGAGGTGCTGATCCGCGACCAGATGGTGGAGGATCAGACGCTGATCGCCCAGATCGAGGAAGCGGGTGCCGTGGCAACGCCGTTGGGTTCCGCCAGTTTCGACTCGAGTGCGGGCGAGACGCGGCTGGGCGCGCTCTTCAAGGTCGCCACGCTCGACAGTTTCGGGGCGTTCGAACGGGCAGAAATCTCCGCCCTTGGCGCCCTAGCGGACTATATCGAACTAACGCAAAAGGGCCGCCTGCCGCTGCTGAAGCCGCCCCAACGCGAGACGGGTGGCGGCGTGATGCGCATCGATGCCGCCACCAGACGCAATTTGGAACTGGCACGCAGTCTGTCCGGCGGGCGCGACGGGGCGCTTTTGACGGTGATCGACCGCACGCTGACCGGGGCCGGCGCGCGCCTGTTGGCGGCCCGGCTGGCCGCGCCCCTGACCGATACGGCGGCGATTGCCGCGCGCCACGACGCGGTGGCCCATCTGGTGGAGACCACCCCGTTGCGCCAGACCCTCCGCGAGGCGCTCCGCCAGGTGCCGGAGATCGAGCGCGCCCTCAGCCGTCTGGTGCTCGACCGGGGCGGCCCCCGCGATCTCGCCGCGATCCGCGCGGGTCTGACCCAGGCGGCAGAGTTGTCCGCCCTGCTGAGAGATGCCGAGGAGGCCCCCCCCGGCCTCATCGAACCGGCCGCGCGCCTGCAGGGTCACGAGGCGCTGACCGATCTGCTGTGGGCCAATTTGGTGGACGAACCGCCGCTGCTGGCCCGCGATGGCGGCCTCGCCAATTCAGGCATCGACGCGGATCTGGACGAGGCTCGCAAGCTGAGGGACGAGGGTCGCGGGGTGATTGCCTCGATGCAGGCCGACTATGCCGGCCAAACTGGGATCGACAGTCTGAAGATCAAGCACAACAACGTGCTCGGCTACTTCATCGAGGTCACGGCGCGCCATGCCGACCGCCTCATGGCGCCGCCGCTGGCCGAGACTTTCATCCACCGCCAGACGCTCGCCAATCAGGTGCGCTTCACCACCGTGGACCTGTCCGAGATCGAAACCAAGATCCTCAATGCCGGCGCCCGCGCGCTGGAGATCGAAAAGCGGATCTTTGAGGAGTTGCGCCAGGCAGTCATCGATGCGGCGCTGGAAATCGGCCCCGCCGCCCGCGCGCTGGCGGAACTGGACGTCGCGGCCTCCCACGCCGCCCTTGCCATCGACGAGCACTGGATCCGCCCGACCGTCACCGCCGACCGCGCCTTCACCATCGAGGGCGGCCGCCATCCGGTGGTGGAGCAGGCGCTGCGGGGCGAGGGGAAGACCACTTTCATCGCCAACGACTGCGATCTGGGGGCGGAGGCGCAGGGCGCGGCCCCGATCTGGCTGCTGACCGGGCCGAATATGGCGGGCAAATCAACCTTCCTGCGCCAGAACGCGCTGATCGCGATCCTGGCCCAGATGGGCGCCTTCGTGCCCGCCACGCGCGCCGAAATCGGCGTGGTCGATCAATTGTTCAGCCGGGTCGGCGCCGCGGATGATCTCGCGCGCGGACGCTCGACTTTCATGGTCGAGATGGTGGAGACAGCGAGCATTCTGAACCAGGCAGGCTCCAACGCATTGGTAATATTGGATGAAATCGGGCGGGGCACAGCGACTTATGACGGTCTCTCCATCGCCTGGGCGACGCTGGAGCACCTGCACGAGGTCAATCGCTGCCGCGGCCTGTTTGCCACCCACTACCATGAGCTGACCGCGCTGGCGGAGACGTTGGAGCATCTGTCGCCCGCCACCGTCGCCGTGCGGGAATGGAAGGGTGAGGTGATCTTCCTCCACGAAGTCCGGCCCGGCGCCGCCGACCGCTCTTACGGTGTGCAGGTCGCGCGGTTGGCGGGCCTGCCGGAGGCGGTGATCGCCCGGGCGAAGGAGGTGCTGGAGCGCCTGGAGTCGACCGATCGCGAGGACGGCGCCGCAGCACTGGCCGATGCTCTGCCGCTGTTCTCCGCCACGCGCGCGCAGCCGGTCGCGCCGCCGCCCGCGCCAACTGGCATCGAAGAACGGCTGGCCGAAATCCATCCCGACACGCTCAGCCCGCGCGAGGCGCTGGATCTGATCTACGATCTCCGCGCCCTCCTGGAGGGCGAAAAATGACCCGGATCGAGGCGGTTATCTTCGATCTGGACGGCACCCTGGTCGACAGTGTCGCGGACCTGCATGTGGCCACCAACCTGATGCTGCGGGATGCGGGGCTGGCCCCGCTGAGCGAGGTCGAAACCCGCGGTTTCGTCGGCAATGGCGTGGGCGCGCTGACGCGCCGGGCCCTGGCGCATCGGGGCAGCGCGGACGATCCTGCCCCTCACGCCGCGCGCCTGATCGAGCATTATGCGGCCGCCCCGGCGGCGCGGACGCGGCCTTATCCCGGTGTGCGCGAGATGCTGGCCGGGCTGTCCCTGCCGATTGGGATCTGCACGAACAAGCCCGAAGCGCAGACCCGACAGGTGTTGCGGGCCCTGGAGCTGGAGGACATGTTCGACGTTGTCGTGGGCGGCGACACCCTGCCGGTCCTGAAACCGGACCCGGCGCCGCTGCGCCATGCGATGGCGGCGCTGGGAGCGCCCGGCAAAGGCACTCTCTTTGTCGGGGACAGCGAGGTGGACGAGGCGACGGCCAAAACCGTCGATGTAAGTTTCGCCCTATTTTCAGGAGGTTACCGCAAACGCCCAGTGGCCGAGTTCTCGGCCGATCTGGCGTTTGACGACTTCGCGAGCCTGACCGAGTGGATCAGCGCACGGCTTTGATTAGGGCCTTGGTGACCGCTTCGATCTCCTCGGCGGCTTTCGAGGATTTCTGCGTCTCGCTCACGCCCGCGCCTTTTAGGAACGCATCGGTGAACGCGGCCCGCTGACCGACCTGCTGGGCGAGGATCGGCGCACCGGTTTCGGCCAGGGCCTCGGCAGCCTGATCGGCGGCTTTTGACCTTGGGGGACAACGGTTTAGCACCACCGCGTGGTCGCAGGCGGACTTCTTGAGCATGCTCAGCGTCGCCTCCGAAGCCCAGACATCGGGCATCGAGGGTTGGCAGGGCACAACGGCGAAATCCGCTTCGCGCATCGCGAAACGGCCCAGGATATCGGCATTGCCGGGCGCGTCGATCAGCACGAAATCCGCCTTGTCGCGGGCCCGGCGGGCATCGCCGGAGACGCGCCATTCCGAGCTTTCGATCAGCTCCATCCCCGCGTCGCCATCCTCGCCCACGCGCTGCAAACGCGTGTCATACCAGGAGGTTACGGTCCGCTGGGGGTCGACATCGATCAGGGTCACGGATTTCCTGGCAGCGGCCAGCGCGCAGGCGATCTGGGTCAACAGGGTGGTCTTGCCCGCGCCACCCTTCTGTTGCGCGAAAAGGATGATCTTGCCCATCGGATCCTCCGAAATGCTGCACTGCGGTAGGATCTGTTAGCACGCAGGCGCATGGCAGGGAAGTGGGTGCGCAGATGTTTCAATACAGGACAGATTTGTCGCGTGAGTTTCGCGACATCGGGCGCGACTTTGTCGACAAATTTGTCCGTTAACTCGGATCTATGTCGATTTGGCGGGCCGCACACCAGAGGTCCCGGATCAAGTCCGGGACAGCAAAGCACTCAGTTTTCCGACGCTGCACGAGCGGCCCGAAACGCCTCGCGGTTCGCTTTGACATCGATTGTGTTCGGACGCTCTAGCCCCAACCGATCCACCAGAATGGCGATGGCCTGGTCATAGAGCGGCTCCGCCTCCTCAAACCGGCCGAGCGCGCGGTAGCTTTCGGCGAGATTGTTGAGGGCGGTGGGCGGATTTGCAAAACGATCACCCCCGCTTGAAGCCCATCTCCTCGGGGGTCGGTTGGATCAGGCCGTGGACGCGGGTGAAGCGGCCGTCGAAGAATTCGGCGGCGGGGCGGTACCAGAGGGCTCCGTCGGCATGGGCGACGTAGTAGACCGTGCCCTCGACGATGCCGAGGATCGTGTAGATGCCGCCTTTGCGGTGGCGCCAGATCTCCATCTCCATCCGCTCCTGTCCTGTCGCTGCTGTCCGCCCAGCCCGCCGGGTGGGCAAGCCTGCCCGATCGGGCGGGGTTCGTCCAGCGCGGGGAGGTTAACGGAATGGACATGGTTGAGCGGGCAGATTGGGGCGGATGCAGGTGGCGTATGCCTGCTCCGCCGGATTGCAGAGGATAGGCCCGCCATGGCGAAACGCGCGAAAGCTGCTGTCAGCAGGACCGAGGGTGCCTCGGCCCCCGGATCGACCGGGCGCGATGGCGCGGGCGGCGACGGGACTGCGCGCCAGGGCCGGGGCCGCGCGGCGAAACCGCAGGCGGCCGCGCCCGCTCAGCCGCTGGATGCGGAACGCGCCCTGGATGTGCTGAACGCGATGGCGGAGGGGGCGGTTCTGTGGGACGCCGAGGGGCGCTGCCTGATGTGCAACCCGCGGGCCCTGGCGCTGCTGGAGCTGGAGCCCGGCGATCTGGAACCCGGCACCCCGCGCGAGGCCTTTATGATGCAGAGCATCGCCACCGGCGCGATGACGCCGGAGGGGGCGGACGACGTGATGCAGCGCTTCGAGGCGGGCAAGGCCTTTAGCTTCGAGCGCACCACGCCGACCGGGCGCGAGCTGCGGGCCAATGCGCGGCCCTGCAGGGGCGGGGGCTATGTCGTCACGCTGTCGGATGTGTCGGACCTGCGGGTGCAGGAGCTGATCGTCGCCAAGGCCAAGGAGAAGGCGGAGAAAGCGCAGGCGGATCTGGCCGAACGGCTGGACGACCTGACGATGGAAAAGAAGGAACTGGAGGCGCAACGCGCCGAGCTGGAACGCACGGCGCTGGTGGCGACCCATGCCTCGGACCTCGTTTATATCACCAATCCGCAGGGGCGGCTGGAATGGATCAACCGGGCCTTTGCGATGCGCACCGGCTACTCGATCAAGGATGTGGCGGACAAGCGCCCGCTCGACGTGCTCTCCGGCGACGACACCAATGAGGAGGAGGTCGAGAGGCTGAATGCCGGCTTCAAGGAGCGGCGCACGACCCGGGCCGAATTGCAGGTCTATGCCCGCGACGGATCCAGCTTCTGGTTCAAGTGCGAGTTGATCCCGATCTTTTCGAAGGACGGGCGCAACACCCATTTCATCTCGGTCGGGCGCGATGTGACGGAGCGGCGTGCGGCCTGGAAGAAGGCCGAACAGGCGCGGCTGTTCGAGCAGCGCAAGCGCGAGGAAAGCCATCTGCTGACCGACTTCAACGAGTGGCTGCAGAGCTGCGACACGGTGGAGGAGATGTTCGATGTCGTGCGCACCTTCCTCTCGCGCCTGCTGCCACAGTGCAAGGGCTCGGTCTATGTCTACGCCGATACGCGCGATGTGCTGGATGGGATCTGCAACTGGAACGACGGGCCGATGCTGGGCAGTTTCGAGCCGGGGGATTGCTGGGGCCTGCGCCGCGGGCGGCCCTATGTTTATGGCGAGAATGCCATCGCCTTTCCCTGCGCCCATGCGGCGGAGCAATATGACGGCGAGGTTCCAGCGCGCTATTGCTGCGTGCCGATCACGGCCCATGGCGACACGGTGGGGCTGCTGCATGTCGAGATCCCGCGCATGGACCTGGAGGAGCGGGTCTTCAGCGAGGACGAGCTGCGCGAGACCCAGAAGCTGATCAATATCTGTGCGGAGCAGATCTCGCTGGCCATCGCCAACCTGAAGCTGCGCGAACAGTTGCGCAACCAGTCGATCCGCGATGTGCTGACCGGGCTCTACAACCGGCGCTATTTCCTGGACACCGCGCGGCGCGAGTTGAACCGGGCGACCAGTTCGGGCGAGTCCCTGTCGATCATCTCGTTCGATGTGGACAAGTTCAAAGTGTTCAACGACACCCACGGTCACGACGCGGGGGACGCGGTGCTGCGCACGCTCAGCTCGACCATGACGCAGATGTTCACCGGGCGCGATATTCCCTGCCGCTTTGGCGGCGAGGAGTTCATCGTGCTGCTGCCCGGCGCCGATGCCGCCAAGGTGGCCGAACGGGCGGAGGCCCTGCGCGCCGCCGTCGAGGCGCGGCGCGTGCGTTACGGCAATCAGAACCTGGGCGTGACGATCTCGTCCGGCATCGCCTGCTTCCCGGCGGATGGCGAGGATCTGACCTCCATGATCAAGCGCGCGGATCAGGCGCTCTATGCCGCGAAGGCGGGCGGGCGCAACTGCGTGGTGGCCGCATCCGATGTGGAGGAGGACGCCCCCGAACTGCGCGGCGAGGAAGAAGACGGCCGCGTCGGCGCGCGCGTGGTCTGAGAACCGATATTCGCGCCTGGAGCGACCGCCGCCATATCGAGCCAAAATCGCCAGGGCAGCCTCGCAAGCCGCCTGCCGACCGATAAGCTGCCGGAGGTCTCAGGCAAAGGTCGAATGGCCCGATGCACCCGTATATCAGCCGACTGGATTGCGACCCCTGACCGGCCAGGTCTGCAACAGAGCCTACCTCGGCGATTGGCCGGGGAAACACGGTTGTGAAGCACGTCGCGGGGGGTCGGCCAGCCTCACCCGACAGACGGCCGATCCAAGGGACCAGAACGCGAGGCAGACCCCGGCAAATGGGTTATCCGGGTGGCGAGAAGCGCAGCGACAGACAGGACATGCCGCCGTCGAGTTTCGCGGCCTCGGTATTGCCGATCTGGGTCACGGTGAAACCGGCCTCCTGCAAACGCTCGGCGGTGCGGGGGAAGCCCGCGGGCATCAGCACCGTGTCGTTGAAGCGGATGGCGTTGGCCGCGGCCTCCTCGCCGTCGGCGGTATGGACCACGCGGTAGCCTTCGAAGCAGCCGGAGGCGTCGAGGCGCCGGGTGGCCAGCACGGTCTCCGGGTCCAGCAGCGAGCAGTCGGTCTTGAAATGCAGCACGCCGGGCGGGGTTTCGACCTCGCGCAAGCTGTGCCCCCAGCGTTCCACGATCCCGTGCAGTTCGGCCACGCCCGCCGCGTCGGTGCGGGCGGAGCGGCCGACCAGAATCTCGCGCCCCGTGGTGAGGATATCGCCGCCCTCGATGAAGCCCGGCCCCTCGATACGCGCGACCTCGCCATAGAGGGCCTCGAGCGCGGGGGCGATTTCGACCACTTCGCCCAGGCGGCTGGGGGCGCCGGGGCGCATCAGGATCGCGCCTTGCGGCAGGCAAAGCGCCGTGTCCTCGACAAAGACCGCGTCGGGGAAAGCCTCCAGCGGCTCCAGCACCGTGACCTCGGCCCCCGTTGCGCGCAGGGCGGCGATGTAATCCGCGTGGTGCTGGCGGAACCGCGCCAGATCGGGCGCCCCGGTATCCACCGCGCGCAGGCCCTGGACCGTATTGTCGCCGGGGACGCGGCAAATGGCATGGGTGAAGTGGGTCGAGGCATCAGTCATACCCCGTGCTTTAGGCCGATCCCCCGGCCCTGTCCATCGTGTCAGCCGACGCGGGGCCGCACCAGCGCCAGCCCGGCCAGCATCAGCACCAGCGCAAGCCAGATCCAGGGGGAATGCGCCTCCTCCAGCACGATCATGCCGAAGCCCACGCCGGAGAGCGTAACGACATAGCCGATCTGCGAAGCGAAGACCGGCCCCGCCTGCCCGATCAGCCAGACCAGGCCCAGATAGGCCCCGATATGCAGGAGCGCGCCCAGGATCGCCGCCTGCTCCGCCGCCGCCATCGGGCTGATATCGACCCAGAGGCCGCCCACAGCGACCGCCGGCAGGATGAAGACCAGGGCGCCGACGGTCAGGCCCATCAGCGTTTCGACCGCGCCGATGCCCGCGGGCTGGAACCGGGCGATATAGACATTCTCGGCGGCGTAGGAAAGCGAGACAATGAGGAGGAGCGCCGCCCAACCGGCCTGCTCCGGGCTTGGCAGGCTGGTTTCCGGCCCGACCACCAGAACCACGGCGGCGGCACCGAGGCCGAGGCCCAGAACGCGGCGCGGGCTTGCCCGCTCGATCCCCAGGGGTGCCGCCAGCAGCAGCGTCACCATCGGCACCGTCGCGATCAGCAGCGAGGCGACCCCCACCGGGATATAGGAGATCACGGTGTAGGAGAGCGAATGCGGCACGACCGTGCCCAGAAGCGCGCAGACCGCATAGAAGATCAGGTGATGCCGCCCCAGGGGAAGCGTCATGCGCCGGGCCAACATCAGCGCGCCCAGCACCACGATCCCGATCAGAACCTGCCAGAGGACCAGCCCGACCGGCGCATGACCGGTCGATACCGCGATTTTCGAGAAGAGCTGCGTCGCGCCCCAACTGACGCCCGCGGCGAACAGGACCAGCCAGTTGAGGACGGGCATGGGGGGCATGGGGCTCTCTGCATGTGGCCGGGACCCTTCGCTTATGCCCGATCTCACGTCGGCGTCAATCGCGAGCGGGTCAGGCGGCGGGATAGCTGACGACTTCGAACTCGATATCGTCCTCGTCGCGGAAATAGAAGCGCCGTCCCGGTTCGTAGTCGGCGTGGGAATGGGGGGCATAGCCCGCCGCGCGCACCCGGTCCTCGGCCGCATCGATATCCTCGACCAGCAGGCCGATATGGTTGAGCCCACCGCGCGTGACATAACTGTCGCCCGGCCCGCTGGCCGGCCCCTTGCTGTAGACGGCGATATAATCGGTGGCCGAGCCGACATGGATGCTCTGCCCGCCATCCTTGGCATCGCCGCGCCAGCGGATCCGCCAGCCGAACAGATCGCACAGCATGGTGGCCGTACGATCCGGATCGCTGACCGTGATATTCACATGTTCCAAACCAACCTCAGCCATTCCAGACCTCCTGTCGCGAGGGATTGCATTCGATGTCTTGCGACCGTAATTGCTCAAGTTAACTTGAGGTCAAGATCAAATTTTCAGGAGGCTGGGATGCGTGCGAATGATTGGCTGACCATCGGGCAACTGGCCGAGCGGACGGGCCTCAGCGTATCGGCCATCCGGTTTTATGAGAGCCGCGGTCTGGTGGCTGCGCTGCGCAGCGCGGGCGGGCAGCGGCGGTTTCTGCGCGCGGATATCCGCCGGTTGTCCTTCGTGTTGATCGCGCAGAAATTCGGCTTCTCGATCACCGAGATCGGCGAGGTTCTGGCAGACCTGCCCAGCGGGCGTACGCCAACCAAGCGCGACTGGACCCGGATCAGCACCGGCTTTCGCGCGGTGCTGGACCAGCGGATCGAGACGTTGAGCCAGTTGCGCGAGCGTCTGGATGGCTGCATCGGCTGCGGCTGCCTCTCGCTCAAGAAATGCCGGCTTTACAATCCGCAGGACGAGGCGCGGCGGCATGGGGCCGGCCCCCGCTATCTGATGGGCGACAGGCCGGATCTGGACAAGGCGGCCGGGGATTGAGCCGCGCCGCCGCCTAACCCGCGATTTACCAAAGTAAACCGATCGTTAACGATGCCCGGCCAGGATGCCCCGACCCCACACCGGGGTATGGGAGGGAGGCTTGCGCCTTACCGGATGGCATCGGGCCCGATCATCCTGGACCAGATCGCCCGGCACCAGATCGGCCTGGACACGGTTGGCCGGCTGCCTGTTCTGTGGCGTGGCGGTGCTGGTTCCGGATGCCCTGCTGGCGGGGGCCTGGACCCGGGCGGAGGGCGATGGTCAGATCATCTTCACCACCGGGCGCCGGGTCGCCCCGATCGGCGCGATTGCCAGCGGTATCGCCGATGACGACATCAACACCACGCAGATCTTCGTCGAATACGGCCTGATCGAGGGGCTGACCATCGGCGCCGCGCTTTCGGCAGAGCTGTCGACGACGGGGCTGGGCGAGGGTGCCGCCTCGGTCGGCGGGTTCGTGCGAAAGCGGGTCTGGCAGGGCAATCAAGGGGTGTTCTCGGTCCAGGCCGGGTATCGCCATCCGATCGAAGATCTGATCTCGGACGATTTCGGCGCCAATAACACCAGTTCCGTGCCGGAGGTCGAGATGCGGCTGCTCTATGGCCACTCGCTTTGGGGCGATTGGGGCAGCGCCTTCTTCTCGAGCGAGGTCGGCTATGACTGGCGCGGGGACGAGGAGCCGGACGAAGTGCGGGTCGACCTGACCGCAGGCTATGAACCCTGGCGCTGCTGTCTGACGATCATGAGCCTGTTCACCACGGTGACCCTGGATGGCGAGGAGGAGAACGCGCTGAAGCTGGCGCCGTCCTTCGCCTATTCCCTGTTCCCCAGTGTCGCGCGCAACCGGAAGAAATCAAACGGCCCGGTGCGCCCGGCGACAGTGCAGTTCGGGATCAATTACGACCTTCTCAACCCGAATGACGGTCTGGGGGTACAGTTGAGCATCTGGCGGAGATTCTAGCTCGAGACCCCCGGCAGGCGGCGCAGACTGACGCCGTTGATCCGCCAGATCCCGTCGACCTGGATCATGGCGTAATCGGCCTCGTAAAGCGCGCCGTCCTGACCTTCGAAAAGGACGGTTTGCACCGGCGCGCCGGTCGGCCCCTCCAATGTCAGCATCTGCCAGCGGACCGGGCGCCAGATCATCGGATAGCCGCCCTTGACCATCTTCCCGAACTTGTCCGGATTGCCGAAGATCCGCTGGATCGAAGGGGAGGCATGGGCGAACGCCGCCCCCAGGTCCGAGCGTTGGAAGGCGCCGATCTGGTCGACGATCACGCCCTGGATGCTATCCGCCGGTTCCTCGGCCCGCAGCGGCATGGCCAGGATCAAGACGGTGAGAAAGGCGAGGAATGCGCGCATGGAGTTTCCTTTCCTGAAGCCTTCAAGGATGGCGCAGGGCAGGGCGGCGTCAAGGCGGCCTAAACCCCGTCACGCGGTACGCTGATCTCCCAATGCCGGTCGAAGACCGTGTCACCCCCGGTCTCGGCCGTCAGATGCAGGGTGGCGTCATAGCTTTCGGCATTGGCCTGGAAGCGGATCTCGACGCGGGTCGAGGCCTCCCAATCGCCGCGCGCGCGTTCCGCCTCGAAAACCAGATGGCCGGTGGCCCCGGCGGGATCGTCGGGGTGGATCTCCCAGGTCTCCGCACGGGATTCGCGTTTGGTCATGCCGTTGCCCGGATGGGTGATATGCCCGCTGTCGTCCAGGATTTCGTAACGGGTCCTGCCGTCCAGCAGCTCGCGGGTCACATGGCGATGGCGCTTGGCGGGACTGCCGGTCGGGTAATCCGGCAGGGGCGACGGCCCGGTGATCGGCGGGGGAGGCGCCTCCACCGCATCGCCCAGCACCGGCAGGGTCAGCGAGCCCATATCCACCTGCGCCGAGACCGCTGCCGGGCTGGGCTGGATCAGCGGCCAATAGGCGGTCGAGAGCGCCAGACGCAGTCGATGGCCCGGCAGGACGCGATAGCCCATCTCGTCCAGCGCCAGCGTAACCTCCACCGCTTCGCCCGGGACCATCGGCCGGGGTGCGGCATGGCCTTCGCGATGGGTCAGGTTCAGCGCGCCCCGTGCGATCAGGGTCGCCGCGCCATCGGGATGCACATCCACCAGGCGCGCGATCAGATTGGCCTGGGGCCGGTCCACGGTGACACGCGCCCTGACCCGGGCGCGGCCCAGCAGATCCAGCGGGGCCTCCAGCACCTCGCCCTGCCAACAGGTCGAGAGGGTATCGTCGACGCGCTGATCCCCCGGCAGATCGTCGCCGGGGGACAGCGTGAAATACTCGCCCGACGCGGTGCCGCAGGTCTGGGGTGTGACCACCACGCGCGGGCCGGGGGTCGCGCCAAACGTGCCATTTCCACCCAGCGAGATCTGCTGATCGGTGACCATGCCGCCAGGCCAATCGGTGCCGATCCAGCGGCCGGATTCCTGCGCGCGATGGCCCCCGGGCCGCGGGCTCTCGGCAATCCAGGCGCGATAGTCTGGCCAATCCTCGACCCCGCGCGCCTCGCCCGCCAGATGCTGGCGCCACCAGTCCACGGCCATGCCGAGGAAATCCGCCCGCGGCTCCGGCGCCGCGAAGTGGGGGTAGAGGTGGACCCAAGGCCCGGTCATCGCCTTGACCGGCGCCTCCAGATGGCGTGCCAGGGTGGCGGGGGTGTTGCGGTATCCATCGGCCCAGCCCGCGATCACGAAGACCGGGCACTGGATCGCCGACCAATCCTCGCAGATCGAGCCATGCCGCCAATACGCGTCGCGGTGCTGGTGACGCAGCCAGGTTTCCAGGATCGGGGGCATCGCCGCCAGCCGTTCCAACCAGGTCTCGCGCCAGGAATTGCCCAGCACCTCCGGATCCGGCGGGCGCGAGGTGTAGCTGAGCATCGTGCCAGCCCAGTAGATATTCGCGCCCAGCAGGCAGCCGCCCTTGTAGTGGATATCATCGGCATAGCGATCGGCGGTTGAGGCGATCGAGATCACCGCCTTCAGTGCCGGCGGGCGCAGTGCCGCCACCTGCAAGCTGTTGAAGCCGCCCCAGCTGATGCCCATCATGCCCACCGCGCCGTTCGACCAGTCCTGCGCCGCGATCCAGGCGATCACCTCGCAGCAATCGGCCAGTTCCTGGGGGGAATACTCATCGTCGAACAGCCCATCGGAATCGCCCTGCCCCCGGCTGTCTACCCGGACCCCGGCGATCCCGGAAGCGGCGAAGGCGGGATAGGTGCTCTCGTCCCGGCGCGCGGTGCCGTCGCGGCGGCGATAGGGCAGGTATTCCAGAACCGCCGGATGCGGCCCCGGCCCCTCCGGCCACCAGATGCGCGCCGCCAGCCGCGTGCCATCGGCCAGCGTGATCCAGTGGGTTTCTTCAACTTCGGCCATGGTCGCCCCCCGTCTTTGGCACTATGCTCTTCGGCACTGTCCTCGCGGCCAGCCTGACGGGAGCCCGCGCCATTGTCGAACCAAATCTCAGATCTGGAGGTCCTGGCCTTCATCGCCGAGGTCGACGCATTCTACCCCCCCGATGCCGTCGCATTGTCGATCGAGGAGCAGCGCGCGCGCTACGATCGGATGGCCGCGCATTTCCTGGCGCCCCGACCGTCGGGGATGGAGACGCGGGATAGCCGGATCGCCGATGTGGCCTGTCGCCACTATCCGGGCGGGGCACCGCGTGTGGTGTTCTTCCATGGCGGCGGCTTCGTGGTGGGTGGTCTCGACAGCCACGACGATGTTTGTGCCGAGATCGCGCATCGCACCGGTCTGGCCGTCACCGCCGTCGATTATCGCCTGGGGCCGGAGCATCTGCACCCCGCCGCCTTTGACGACGCCTTGGCGGTGACCCGGGCGCTTCTGGGGGAGGGACCGGTGATCCTTTGCGGCGACAGCGGAGGCGGAACATTGGCAGCCTCCACCGCTTGGGCCTTGCGCGGGGACGGGCGGGTGAGCGGCCAGGCGCTGATCTATCCCGCCCTGGGGGGTGAGCGGCTGGGCCTGCCCTCCTACACCGCACAGGCGGAGGCGCCATTGCTCAGCACCCGCGATGTCCAGGCCTATGCCCGCCTGCGCGCGGGTGGAGCGCCACCGCTGGAGGATCCGAGCTTCGCGGTATTCGCAGCGACCGGGCTGTCGGGGATCGCACCGGCATTCATATCGGCGGCGGCATGCGACCCGCTCTGCGATGACGGGCCGGAATACCAGCGCAGGCTGGCGGCCGAGGGGATCGCGGTAGACTGCGTGGTGGAGCCCCAGCTTCCCCATATGTGGCTGCGGGCCAGACACCGGTCCGCGCGGGCGGGCGCCGCGTTCGACCGGGTGATCGCAGGTATCGCCACCCTCGCGGCCCACCCATCAAGCTGACCGAAGGCCGGACGCGGTTGCCGAAGTTCGCCAGTTGCGCCGTGCTGTCCCGGGCGTGATACGGGACCGATGGTGGAACCCCGGAGCAAGAGGTACCGGAAAAAGGACGGGACGACATCTTGCCGATCGGATTGGGCGCCCCGCGGTGGGTCAGCGGTCGGTGTACTTG
>JBCCDU010000080.1:0-18530 GCA_039030715.1 Pseudomonadota bacterium | reverse complement strand
TCGAGTCATCGAAGGCTGGTACAATCCCGGACGCCGACATTCGGCCCTTGGATATCGTTCACCCATCAACTACGAGAAGGAGGCCCTCCAACGGCTAGAATTGTCTAGCGCATAACCGTCCACAAAACCGGGGGAACTCCAGACATCAGGTTGACTAATCAAGAGGGTTAATTCCTCTTGAACCACTCCTGCAAACTCCCCGGGGTCCAGCTCCGTTCTGGCGCTCTGTAGGACACCCGCGTGAACCCAGTCCGAAACGGGTTCTCCGTCCTGCACGATCATACTGCCATCACCACCGAAGAGCAGTGCGTACAGGACCGCCAAGCGCCAGAGATCGGGGCGATTGAGACCCAGCCGGTCAAGATATCCTTTGAGCAAGACATCACGCGAGAAGCGCTCGTGCTCTCCGTTCCGCAGAAGGCAGTAGACGCGCAGTTGTTCGGAGCAATCATCGTTTCGTCCAGCAAGGTATGCTAGAAGATGGCCAAGTGGTGCGGCCCCGTCGTCGCCGGTACCGTGAAAGGTAACCTCGTTCTGACGTAAAGCTTCGCCCCATGCGTCGATCACGGATGTCGCAGCATCTATCACGTCGATTTCTTTCTCGACCAGCTCGTCGATGAAAGCTTTCTCGCCCATCAGCGATGCGCCGACCTGAAAAGTGACGCTGAGCACGCCGGGCTTCGGGCACAGACTGAAGAACTCACTACGCAGCTTGGCTGCCAATAGCTCGAGGCCAGCAGCGACATCCGGTTGCTTCCAGCTTCTCAGACGCACCAGTCCTGGCACTAACCCGGCGATGTCTTTCGCCTTCAGGACCGGGAAGCGCCGCGTTTCTATTATGTCGTCTGTTAGGACGATCATCGGCGCATCCGATGCCGCGAAGTCTCTTGGAATACGTATGACCTCTGAATAAGCGTCGAACTGGATATAGGTACCCGAGGTCTGATGACACGCGCCGCGCATGTGGCGAGCGCTCGACATCAAGTCTGCGTCATTGGCTGATCCTTTGCTAAAGGCGGCTCGGAACATCGCTGATCGAGGCAATGATAAGCAGCCGACTGGCTTCACCAGGCCAGGCTCAAAGTGGCGTCGTCACCCACGATTACTTCAAACTTTCGCGCCTGTCGCGTTGGCACCTCGAAAGCGATGCCATCAATCGAACACGGTACAAACTACCCATGGCCCGGTTCTGGGGCAGCGGATTACCGCGTCCAGCGACGGACAATTTTTTCCAGCGGCCCTACAGGGCGAGGCAATGAACCCGGTCAATGCGAAGTACGGGGCAGAGCCGGGGCTGAAAGCCTGTTCTCACGTCTCCTACCAGTTCGATCCCTTCGCGACCCAGAACATCCCGGCGAGGTTGAACGAGACCTCCTACATCCTGGATGGCCTGCTGATGAACGAGATAGGCCGTAACGTCGAGGAACGTATGCCGACACTGGCGGTTTCACAGACCATGTCTTTGCGGTCGCCGTACTGTTGTCATGCCGGTTCATCCCGGCATTCGCGATTTGCCGTCCAAGCGGCTCTATCTCTTCGACCCGACCGCTGCCCCAAGGAATTGCGGGGTCTGATCGGCGGCAAGATCAGGGAGGAACTGATTGTCGAGAACTGGCCGGACATCCTGCGCGGGATGGCAGCGGGCTTTATGCCGCCCAGCCAGTTGCTGCAGAAGTTCACATCCTACCCGCGGCAGCACGAAATGGCCTGAGCGCTCCGGGAAGTCGGACGTGTAGAGCGCACCCTGTTCATCATCGAATGGCTGCTCGATACCGACATTCAACGACACTCGCAGTTCGGATTGAACAAGGGCGAAACCCATTACATTTAAACCCCCTATCCGTATCGGACACCAGGGCGAAATGCGCGATCGCATCACCGGAAAAGTCAGAGATAATCGCCGCTAACGTATGATCCTGCCCCTACCGGAACTGACCCCTACGTGGCCCATTGCCGAGATCACACCGGTTGTCCCAGTCACTGGGCTCGAGGCGACGCTTGGCTTGATCGAGCGCGCTGGCCCGGCCATGTGGACGATTGTCGGCCTGTCTGTTGTTACGCTCACGGTCATCCTTCTGAAGACATCGCGCCTGGTCTGGCTGGGCGCATGGTGTCGCGAACGTGCGGAAGCGGCGGTTGCCACCTGGATTTCCGAGAGGCCTGCGGAAGCGATCGAGATCGCACAGGCGGGAAAGGGCATAAGGGCACAAATGGCTGCCGCCAGCCAGGCCTCCGCCACCGGGCGCGATGATGCGACTGCCCGCGAGGAGACCACCCGAGTCGCAAAGCGGCTGCTCGCGGGTGCAGATAGCGGTTTGCGCGGCTCAAACTTATCTCCATCATTGCGCCGCCTCTCGGGCTCTTCGGTACGGTGTTCAGCCGGGTTCGAAAGCGTGATCGCCTGCCTGCGTCTCGATATGGAGGATCTGGCGCCCCGGATCTTTACGGCGACGCTTGCTGGATGAGCCTGGACTCCGGCTCGACACGCGCGCGTAGGCGGCCCTCGCTGACGCCGATGATCGATGTCGTCTTCCTGCTGCGGGTCTTCTTCACGCTGGCGGCCCGGTTTAGCGTCGACTGTATCCTGCCGCTGGATGCTGCGGATGTTGGAGGTTGCCGACTGGCGCGGAGCATCCGGGTCGACCGAGGTTGAGCCGGGCGGGACGCGGCTGAATGGCGTCGCACTGGTTCAGCGATGATCGTCGCACGCTTGCGGCTGCTCATGCTCGAACCGTCCTCGCCCATCACTCTGCGCCCTTTGCCCAGTTGACCTTACAAGACATGGTGGAGCTGATCTGGATGCTCGACCGCGCGGGCTTCGGGAGCATCGTACTGGTGGAATACTCATGGATTTTAGACGGCCACCGCGAAAGCCGCGTGCCGAAAGCATCGTCCCCATGATTAATGTAGTCTCTTTGCTGCTGAACTCCACGCTCGTGCGCCAGTCGAGTGCTGCCGGCAGAGCGACGGAAGCACTCGCCCGTCAGGTGCAAGCAGGGCCGGCGGCAAGCGGTCAACTCACGGAAGCAGCCTCCGGCGCTGCCATCCCCGCGCTCTCAGAGGTCGACCGCGCTTCGGCCATGCGCAGCTACGCCTCGCAAATCGCGCGCGCGGTGGCGCAAAGAAAACGCTACCCCCGTCGCGCCCGCAGGCGCGGCGACCAAGGCGTGGTTTGCCTTATGGCAAAGGTGAGGCGTAGGGGCGGTATGATTGATGCCCAAATCAGCTCCTCTTCCGGCGTGTCGAGCTTGGACAAAGCCGCGATGCAGGCCGCAAGCGACGTCGGAACCTTCCCTGCGGCGCCGTCAGACCTTGCGGGGTTGTCCTTCACCTTCGTCATTCCGATCAGATTTACGCTCAATTGAGCGGAAAGGCGCCCGCCTCGAATATGCAAATGCGACCACGGGGCGGTTCGCTTCGTCTGTGACAAATCCAACTCTGCGTTTGCCGCTGCGAGCGACCGGATCGCGCCGACCAAGGTATCCAGCGCCGTTTCCGCGGGTCGTTCAACCGCTACGCAGGGTCGACGAGACATAGTCGCGGAAGCTGCTATAGTCGATCGGGCGCCGATAGATCTGATCGAAAACCCCGACAGCCTGCCCATCGGTCGCGTTTGCGGACGATGTATATCCAAGTCCGACCATCGCCTTGAAGTCGTTTTCATGCCGCTCGCGCAGGGTGCGCGACAGCTCCACCACCTGCATCGTGGGTGCCGTCAGATTGACGATCACGACAGTTGGCTTTTCCCGGAACACAAGCTGGATCGCATCTGTCTCGGTTGTCGCGAGCAACAACCGGTCGACGTCACGCGTGAGCAGGGGTTCGAGGAGAAAATATGTGAGCGTCTGATCGTCGATTAGCAAGACGCTTCGATCCGAATGTACAGACATGCCCTCTCCGGCGGTTGTGGAATGCGTACGCCGGCGCCTCGACGTTCGTTCAGAGTACGAATGCGAAGCGCAGCCTTTCCGGCCAGCACGTTCACCGCATGTGCGGAGCAAGTGCGCTGTCAGGGGACGGGGGAAGCGCCGCGATCCTGCAGCGCAGCGTGGTTACATCCGGAGGGTTGGCGCAGACCTGCGCCGCGTCAGTCGAGGCCCGGCAATGTCTCGATCTCTTCAGCCAACTTTTGCGCAAGAGCTGGTGTGAAACGGCGGTTCTCGATGTAGGTCAGGGCGTGTTGCCGGGTGGCAATGCCACCGTCTTTCAATTGCTCCAGGCTTTCGCGCAGAGCGGCCTCGTCCCCTGCGGCATGCGCGCTGATCGCGCGCAGCAATTCGACCGGCTTCGATCCGCGGGGGGAGAGGCGTGTGGAGGTCTCCGTCAGCTCCGCCTGCGAACCGAACAGCAGTGCCTGATAGGCCGGCGCGAAGTGAACCCAGCTCGGCGGATGCACATCCAACTCCAGCGCGCGGCCATGCAGCAGCATGCCCTGTTTCCAGTCACCGGCATTCAGCGCCATCTTCGCCCCGAAATTGGCCAGCGCGAACGCGTTGTTGGGCCGCATTTCCAACTCGCGTTCACCATATCTGCGAAACGCTTCGTGATCGGGAACTGGATGGGCAACGGCCAGCGTCATCGCGGCATTCAATACCAGCGAGCTGAGAGGTGCGATTTCAAGTGCCGTGTCGACCGCCTTCTGCGCGTCGTCCCAATGGTCTGCGTCCGGGCGGATATTCAGCCCCTCGCGCCCTTCATCCATATAGATAAAGGCCAGCGCGGCCCAGGCTTCTGCATGGCCCGGGCTGCGGCTTGTCGCTTCGATCAGGCATTCGCGCATGTAAGCATGTTCCGGTGCGCTTGGCTCCTCCCAATAACTGTAGATGCGCATCAGGCAGGTGAGGTTCTCCACACTCACATCATCCAGGGGGGAGCGGTTCGAGAGGAGCAGGCTGGGAACGACCCCTTCGCGCTCACCCAGTGCGGTGGCAATCTCGAATGCAAGGTGGCGCTGTAACTCGGCGATGTCTTCGGCCTGGAACGCCCGCTCCACCCGCTTGGTCCAGACGAGTTGTTGATCGGGGCCCGTGGACAGGCTGACCGTTGTCGTCAGCGTTCCGTTCAAAACCGCGATCTCGCCGGAGAGATAGAAGTCGGCACCTGTCGCCGCCGGGGGAGTGGGGTCCGCCCGCGAAGGCAGGCTGGAAACAGCAAGCCAGGGATACTGGGTCAGGTCCGATATCAGCTCGAACGAAACGCCACTCGCAAGCGCCTCGATGGCGCCGGATCCGCCGACGGGGGTCAGGGGCAGCACGATCAAGCGTGGGCCGTTGAAAACCTCGGCCGGCCGCGTCGCGCCGCCTTGAAATTGGGTCGCCGCGTAAAAAGCCGCAGTGCCCGCGACAAGCATGCCGACCAGCAAGGCGATGGCGCGCATTGGCTTTCGTCGGCGAGGTTCGACATGGGTAATCAGCGGGCGATAGCTGCCTTTGGGTATCTCTATGCGAACCGGGTCCGCGACCCCTTCTGTATTGAAGTAGAGCTCTAGCGCTTGGCGGAGCCTGTTGACTTCGGTGCGCACGATACTGTCGGTGTTTGGGTCGAACTCCTCGGGTCGGGACAGCACGTCCACGCCGATGCTGTAGCCCGAAATTCGCCCGCCACGCCCGTGCAGTTCTTCGGTGACGAGATAGCGCAAGATGTCGCGCAGCCGCGAGCGCTCTCCCAGCCGTCCGCTGTTCTCGATCCGATCTAGCGCCGCCTCGATTTCAGCGAATGCGCGACCTGCCATGAAAGGACTCCATCAGCGTTCAACCCAGCGCGAAGCACATTCGTCAGAGATCAAGGCCCTAGTGTTAGCGCTTCTCCGCAAGAATAAAATCGGAATATCGCGCTGTATGCAGATCCGTTGGGCCGCGCGACCACGACCTTTGCCGAACGCGGCAAGGCCCTGCCGAGGGCGGCCGGTTCCAAAGCCCGGTAAAGCCGTATTGCAGGCTTGAAAACATGCGAAACCCCTCCGTCGCGTGTGGACGCATTGCGGGTAAGCTTGTATCCAGCTTCAACCATAGCGGAATTAAGGTGGCAAATGGCGGCCGAGAACGACGAAGCCCACTCTCTCCCATCCTGGTTCGTGGCGCCTGGTGAGGTGGATACCTTTTCATGGCTGGCGCTGTGCATGATTTTCCTGGCGCTCTACGGGCTGGTGACGCTCTATGCCGCGTTCGATCGTTGGGCCGAGCATCGGTCGAAAGGCACGCCGCTATCGAAGACGATCCCGACGTTGCTGGCGCTGGCGTTGCTCTACGAGATCTTTCCGCTGGACCATTTCAGCATGTTGCTGCCGCTGGCCGCCATCCTGATCGCCGTGATGATGGATTGGTCGCGTTATAAGTTCGGGCGCGAGGGCGGTTTCGAGGACCGGGCCGAGGCCACGGCGGATCCAGGCGATAGCGTCAACGATACCCCGCCTGCGCCCAACCCTCCTGGTGAGGAGGCGAAAGGTGTTTGAGCTTCTTTTCACCTCGTTTCCCGTCATCATCCGCTACTATCAGCTCAAGCGACGGGGCGAGGCGATGTCGGTCTGGAACATGCGCACCGCGGTCTTCCTTTGGGCGATCATGGCGTTCATGCTGTTCCTGGTGATCTTCTATTTTCATCCGAAATCCTATTCCGGTCTGCTGCCGTTCCGCACGATCTCGGTCGTGGCGCAGAGCAGCGGCCCGGTCACCGAGTTGAATGTCCGGAATGGCCAGCGTGTTGCGGCGGGGGACATGCTGTTTCGCATCGAAGACAGCATGCAGAGCGCGGCACTCGCCCAAGCCGAAGCCGAACTGAACCGGTCGACGATCGAGCAGGCGAAGGCAAAGGACGCCCTGGATGCGAGCCTGGCCCTGGTCACCGAAGCCCGTGCATCCGCCGAGAAACTGAAGGTCGATCTGGATAACGCGCGCAGGTTGGCCGATAGGAATGTCGGCACACGGGATGCCGTGCGCGAACTGGAGGCCGCCGTGGCCGTCTCCGAAGCCGAATTGCTGGCAAGTCAGGCCCAGGCCGATCTGGCGCAGGTGGAACTGACACAATCGGTCCCCGCGCAAATTGCGGCAGCGGAAGCAGCGGTGGAAAGCGCGCGGGTCGCGCTGAAGCAGACCCGGGTGCACTCCTTCACCGATGGCGTGGTGACGCAGCTTGCGATGAGCGTCGGCAGTCCGGCCTCGAAACTGATCCTCAGTCCGGCCATGGTCATCATTCCGGATCGCCCGCAGGACACGCCGCTGCGGATCACCGCCGGTTTTTCGCAGATCGCGCGGGCCACGCTCTATGTCGGCATGCCAGCCGAAATCGCCTGCGACAGCAATATCGGGCTGTCGTTCAGAAACGCGGTCCTGCCCGCGAAAGTGGTTGCTATCCAGCCGGCCATCGCGGCGGGTCAGGTCGTGCCGGGCGGCAGATTGCTGGAACCCGAGGCCGGTATCGCCCGCGGTTCGATCCTTGCCTATTTCGAGCTTGAGCACCCGGAGCAGGAAGCCGTTATGCTGGATGGCAGCGGCTGCATTATCCAGACCTACACCAACAATCTCGGCGGTATCTCTGGGCACATCATCGCGGCGACCGGTGTGGTCAAAGCCGTGGGGCTGCGGCTGAAGGTATGGGGCGCCCTCATCACGGGTGTGGGCTTGGCTGGCGGCAGCCATTGATGTCCGAACGACTCCGGCGATGTACACCGCGAGCAGGCATTGACGCCGAGCTTTGATCTGACGTGAGCGCGCTGCAATGCTGCACCCGCCATGTCTTCGAGCAGCGCGCGTGGCCGACCCCTCTCGGATGGAAATCGGCTTTTGCTTTTTCCGGTCCCGTGGCGTATTCGCCGTAGGCGAGGTTGAAGCAGAAAACTCGGACGAAACATGAGCGACGCTTTCCAGATGAAAGAGGCTCCTGATAGCGGCAAATACCTCCGATCAATATCAAGCCCGGACAGTTGCGTTTCTCAGTCGGCCAAAATCTCGAAAAGCTGGTTCGAACTGCCTTTGTCCGGCTCCACCAGATCCAATAACCTCTGCAGGTATGCCGGGGAATTTTGCTGGGAAACTGAAATATGCGCCTGACGATCCGGCAACCCGATGACTGGCATCTGCATCTGCGCGACGGGGCGATGATGCAGGGTGTCGTTCCTCACTCCAGGCATTTCGGGCGCGCGATCATCATGCCCAATCTGGTACCGCCGGTGGTAACCGGCGCGGATGCACGCGGGTATCTGGAGCGGATCCGGGCGCAAAACCCGGCATTCGAGCCGTTGATGACCCTCTATCTGACCGAAAGCACCGATCCCGACGATGTCGCCCGGGCTGCGGAAATTGGTCTCATCCGGGCGGTGAAGCTCTATCCCGCTGGGGCCACGACCAACTCGGCCTCGGGCGTCACCGATATGGGACATGTCCTGCCAGTACTGGAACGGATGGCCGAGATCGGCCTGCCGCTTTGCGTCCATGGCGAGGTGACCGACCCGGATGTGGACATCTTCGACCGTGAGCGGGTGTTCATCGAACGGGTGCTCGAGCCGCTGCGCCAGCGTCTGCCGGGTCTGCGGATCGTGATGGAGCATGTGACGACGGCGGATGGCGTGGCCTATATCCGCTCGACCCAGAACACGGCGGCGACGCTGACGGTGCATCACCTGATCATCAATCGAAACCATATCCTGGCGGGCGGCATCCGGCCGCATTACTACTGTTTGCCGGTTGCGAAACGCGAGCGTCACCGGCTGGCCCTGCGCGAGGCTGCGACCTCCGGCGACGAGCATTTCTTCCTGGGTACGGATTCGGCGCCTCATACGGATGATCTGAAGGAGGCCGCCTGCGGTTGTGCGGGCTGCTTCACCGCGCCCAACGCCATGGCCTGCCTCGCCCACGTTTTCGAGGAGGAGGATGCGCTGGACCGGTTGGAGGGGTTCACATCGCTCAACGGCCCGCATTTCTATGGCCTGCCCGCCAACGAGACGACCTGTACGCTGGTCAAGGACAATGCCCCGGTCGGCTATCCCGCCAAGATCGAGACCGGCGGTGGGCCGGTCACTGTGTTCGATCCCGGCTTCCCGCTGCATTGGCGGGTGGAGGAGACCTGAATGATCGCCCTGACCTTTCCCGACCGCGCCTTGATGGCGAACCAGATGGCCCGCATGCTGCTGGAAATCGGCGCCGTGCATTTCCGGGCGGACGAGCCCTATATGCTGACATCGGGCATGGCGAGCCCGGTCTATATCGATTGTCGCAAGCTGATCTCCTATCCCCGCATCCGCTCGACGGCGATGGATTTCGCCTGTTCGGTCCTGGCCCGTGACGCGGGGTTCGAGGCGTTCGACGCGGTGGCGGGGGGCGAGACGGCGGGCATTCCGTTCGCCGCCTGGATTGCCGAGCGTCTGGCTCTGCCGATGCAGTATGTCCGCAAGAAGCCCAAGGGTTTTGGCAAGGGTGCGCGGATCGAGGGCGACATCCATGACGGCCAGCGCGTGCTGCTGGTCGAGGATCTGACCACCGACGGCGGCTCGAAGGTCAATTTCGTCAATGCGATCCGCGAGGCGGGGGCGGAGTGCAATCACACCATCGTCCTATTCTACTACGATATTTTCCCCGATGTTCCCCAGCGCCTGGGCGAGCATGGGATCACGCTCCATTACCTCGCCACCTGGCGCGATGTGCTGGCGGCGGCGCGGGACGGTGCGTATTTCGACCCGGCGACGATGGACGAGGTGGAGCGGTTTCTGGATGCGCCCTTGCCCTGGTCCGCTGCCCATGGCGGCAAGGGCGAGATCTCGATCTAGGCAGGTTTGGCCGGTGGCATCCGGATCAGCAGGGTGGCCCCGGCGACCAGCACAAATGCGGCGATCAGACTGGGGGCGACGAAGCTGCCCGTGGTGTCGCGCAGCCATCCCGCCAGCAACGGGCCGGTCATCTGGCCAACCCCAAAGCTGGCGGTCATCAGCGCCATGATTGCGCGGCCATCGCCGCCCACTCGGCGTGTCGCCTCCTGAAAACCCAGTGCGGTGAGCCCCATGAAGGTGCCGCCCAACAGGATCGCGGCGGTCAACATCGCGGCGCCGGTTTCGAAGATGCTGAGGGTGACGCCCACAGCCTCGATCAGCATGGCTATCTGATAGGCGCGGATGGTGCCGATGCGACCGGCGACAGCGCTCCAGAACGCGACGGAGGGGATCGCGCACAGGCCAACTATGCCCCAGACCCACGCCTCTTCGACCCGGCCCGCGCCGCCCTCGCGCAGGATCTGCACGATGAAGGTGGCGGTGATGACATAACCGAAGCCAAGGCAGCCATAGGCCGCTATCAGACGCCAGAGGCCCGGGCGGGGTCCTGCGCTTGCCGCGCCGTCGCCGGCGGCGGCAGGGCGCGCTGGCAGGCAGAGCGTCACCACCAGCAGCGCCAGCACGGTCAGCCCGGCACCGATCCACCAAATCGCCCGCCATCCTTCGTCAGAGACCACCGGCGGCGAGGCAATGACGGCGGAGATCGCGATACCCGCGCCGACCCCCGCGAAATGCACGACGCCCAGGCCAGGGCGGCCCGCCGCCCGCAGCGCCGACGTGACCAAGGCACTGGCAAAGATCAGAATAAAAGCGCTGGCCATGCCAGAGACGAGGCGCAGCAAGCCCCAGAGCCAGACCGACTGCGTCAGACCCATCAACGCACCCGTCGCGGCGCTCGACACCAGGCCCAGCATCAGCCATAGCCGCGCATGGGCGGACATACCCGGCAGGCTGGCCAGCAGCGCCCCGGCCAAATACCCGGCGAAATTGGCGCCCGCGATCGCACCCGCGCTGGCAGGCGCGAGGCCGGTTGCCTCGCTCATTATCGGCAGGACGGGGGTGTAGAGGAACCGGCCAAGGCCCATACCGGCGGCGAGCGCGATCATTCCGCCAAAAGCTGTGAAGAGAGGACGAGGCATCGGCGCAGACCTTAGCCGCCGCGTCCCGCGCTGGCTATTGCACAACGATCGCCCGGCACCCATATCTTTTGCAACGGGTGCTGTCTGACGGGCCCGCGAGATGGTTGTCGCTTTGTCGAAAGGACCCTGATGGCACGCGTAAGCTTTGCCTCCCATCCCTTCCTGTTGGGCTTTGAGGAGCTTGATCGTCTGGTTGAGCGCACGGCCAAGGCAGGGAATGACGGCTACCCTCCATACAATATCGAGCAGCGCGGTCCGGATGCCTTCCGCATCACCCTGGCTGTTGCGGGATTTGCCGAGGATGACCTCTCGATCACAGTCGAGGAGCGGCATCTGGTGGTGCGTGGCAAGCAGCCTGATGAAGACCCTGACCGGGCTTTCCTGCATCGCGGGATCGCGGCAAGGCAGTTCCAGCGCAGTTTTGTCCTGGCCGATCGGATGGAGGTCGAGGGCGCGAGCCTGGATTGCGGCCTGCTCCATGTCGACCTGATCCGGCGTGCGCAGGACAGCGTCGTTCAGACCATCGAAATCACGTCGCGTTAACGTCGCTCATCCATCCAGAAAGGGTGCCGCGTTCGGGCCCAAGGAGGTAAGATATGTCCCCAATTCAGTCCCAGATCCCATCGCAGGTCTATATCCGCGAGGCCGACTGGCAGAGCATGCCGCCCGAGATCCGTGGTCAGGATATCAAGGTTTATGCGGTCCATGATGCCGAAAGCGGGGCGCAATTGGCGCTGGCGGCCGATCGCCAAATCGCCTTTGCACTGGCGCGGCGCAACGACATGACACCGCTCAGCGTCCATTGACGCCTGAAAAGTCCGACGTCAGGCGGCCTGCGAAGTCGCCTGCTCAGTCAGCAGGGCATAGAGCGCATCGGCGTCAGCCGTCGCTCGCAATTTCGCGCAGGTCTCGCTGTCGCGCAGCAGGCGCGAAACCTTGGCAAGGGCGCGCAGGTGATCGGTCCCCGATCCCTCGGGCACCAGCAGAGCAAAGACCAGGTCCACGCCCAGGCCATCGGCAGCTTCGAAATCCAACGGCCGTTCCAAGCGGGCGAAGAAACCGACGATCTTGTCCAGGTCCTCGATACGTGCATGGGGAATGGCGATGCCGTTGCCCATGGCGGTCGATCCCAGCTTCTCGCGCTCCATCAGTCCTTCGACGACGCGCCGATGTTCCAGCCCATGAACCTCACGCGCTTTGGCGCAGATTTCCTGGAACAATTGCTTCTTGCCCGCCGATTTGACGGAAGGAAGAACGCAGTCTGGTCCGATCAGATCGGAAAGTTGCATTGTTTAATTCCCACCACTGGCGTTTAACGCTCGCGCGTCGTTCAGGTGCCTGTCCGGTTTCACCGCTGCCGGCTGACGTCAGCCCTCGCTCGCTTCCGCTTGCAGATTGGCTGGATCCAACCAGCCGATATTTCCATCGTCCCGCTGGTACACGATGTTGATGCGCGCATTCGCGTCGTTCTTGAACACCAGAAACGGCGCATGCGCCAGTTCCATCTGCATCACCGCCTCGCCCACGCTCAGCGACTGAATATTGGTCTGCATCTCGGCGATGATGATCGGCTCGTTCGCAGCCTCGATCTCATCCTGCTCGCTTTCGATCACATAGGATGACGCAGCGAAAGCTTCAATCCTGTCCGTGCGCGATTGATGGTGATCCTTTAGTCGGCGTTTGTAACGGCGGAGCTGCTTTTCGATCCGATCCACCGATTGTTCGAAAGCGCTGTAGATATCGGGGTTTGCCCCTTGCGCCTTTGCGGTCAGCCCGGTCGACAGATGAACGGATGCGTCGCATTTGAAGTTGTGGGCATCACGCGAAAACACAATCCCCGCATCCACGGCCCGGTCGGAGTATTTGCCGACAGCATCCACGATCCGCATTTCGACATGGGTGCTGAGTGCGTCGCCCACATCGATCTGCTTGCCCGTCACCTTAACCTGCATCTTGCCTCCGTTCGGAGTCTCACGCCCTGGCTTCGCGCCAGAGATCCGCTGCCCGTCACCCGCTCCCTTGGGGCAGCGAGGGGCGGAACCTAGGTGCGCGCCCCTATGGTGTCAATATAGCAAACTGGCCGCGCCGAGAGGAGTCCGCATCGCGGTTTTCGGACCTGCATGCCCTGGCGCGATACTGTCTCAGACCGTGCTCAACGCTTTCTGGCGGCGCCGGTCGACCGAGGAGGGGATTTGCAGCGACTTGCGATATTTGGCAACCGTGCGTCGGGCAATGTCGATGCCATCGCGTTGTAAAATATCGACAATTGCATCATCCGACAGGATCTTGGCCGGATCTTCCGCGTCGATCAGCGCCTTGACCCGGTGGCGCACCGCCTCGGCGCTGAGGCTGTCATCCGGGCCGATTGAATTCGTGAAGAAGAATTTCAACTCGAAGATGCCGCGCTCGGTCGAGATGTATTTATTGGCGGTGACACGGCTGGCGGTTGATTCGTGCATCTCGATCTCGTCGGCGACCATTTTCAGGGTCAGCGGGCGCAGTCCCGTGATGCCCTCCTGAAAGAAAGCCTCCTGATGGCGGACGATGGCGGTCGTGACCTTCAGGATGGTGCGGGCGCGTTGATCCAGGCTTTTGATCAGCCAGTTGGCGTTGTTGCGGCAGTTGGAGACGAATTCACGGGCGTCCTCGCCGCCGGACTCGAGCTCCGCGGCATAATGGTTGTCGATCAGAACCCGGGGCAGGGTCTCGCTGTTGAGCTCGATCTGCCAGCCGCCCCAGGGGGCGCGGCGCAGGAAGACATCAGGTATCAGCGTTTCGGCGGTTTCGTGGTGAAAAGCGCTGGCTGGACGCGGGTTCAGTGCGCGCAGTTCGGCCAGCATGGCCGAGAGCGCGGCGCGGTCCACGCAGCAGGCACGGCACAGCGCCGGGATCTGCCCCTTTGCCAGCAGGTCCAGATGATCCAGCAGCGCCTGCATCGGCTGCGTCAGTAACTGCTGCTCCGCCAGTTGCAGTGACAGGCATTCAGCCAGGTTTCGCGCCCCCACCCCGGTCGGATCGCAGGCCTGGACGAGTTCGAGCGCGGGACGCACCGCCGCCTCAGACACCGAAAGGCGCGCGGCCAGCAACTCCAGCTCCACACGATAGAAGCCATGTTCGTCCAGATCCTCGGCAATCAATGCCGCGATCTGGCGGGTGACATTGTCGGCCCGGGCCTGACCGATCTGATCCAGTAGGTGTTGGCGCAGGCTGGGCCGGTCGGCCAGGGTGGCATTGAAATCCGCGCCATCTTCGGCAAAGCCGTGATTTCCCCCGGCCGCCACGGTCGACCAGCCATCGCCGGGCCCCGGCTGTGCCAGATCCGGCGCGGCGTCAGATGCGCTGTCGTCGTGCAGGTTTTCGCCGCCGGTATCGAAGGTGTCCGCCGCCAGGGTTAGATCGCCCTCGGCTGTGACCCGATCATCGGTCGCCGTACTGTCGGCGGGCGGGGCGGTCTCCTCCGGCGCTGCAGCGAGGCCAGGCGCATCGTCGAGGGTCAGCAGGGGGTTGGTTTCGACCTCGTTGGCGACAAAATCGCAGAGCTCGACATTCGACATCTGCAACAGCTTGATCGCCTGCTGCAACTGGGGTGTCATCACCAGTTGCTGCGATTGCCGTACCTCTAGGCGGATGCCCAGAACCATGAGACCCCGTCCCGATTACTCTGCCGCGGAACCGCGCGGCCCGACTGTTTCGGGCCCAGAGTGACGATCGGGCGTTACTAAATCCGAAACCCCTCGCCCAGATAGACCCGGCGCACATTGGCATCCTGGACAACTTCGTCCGGCGTGCCGCTCATCAGGACCGCACCATCATGCAAGATGTATGCCCGGTCAATGATCTCGAGTGTCTCACGGACATTATGGTCGGTGATCAACACCCCGATCTTGCGGTCTTTTAGATGGCCGACCAGGGCGCGGATATCGCCTACGGCAATCGGATCGACCCCGGCGAAGGGTTCGTCCAGCAGCACATAAGAGGGATTGGTGGCCAGACAGCGCGCAATCTCGACCCGCCTGCGCTCGCCCCCCGACAGGGCCGCCGCAGCGGTGCGCCGCAGATGGCCAATAGAGAATTCGCTCAGTAACGCGTCCAGGCGGCGGGTGCGGGCGGCGCGGTCCTTCTCGACCAGTTCCAGCACGGCCATGATGTTGTCTTCGACGGTCATGCCGCGAAAGATCGAGGCTTCCTGCGGCAGATATCCCAGCCCCAGCCAGGCACGGCGGTACATCGGCAGGGTCGAGACATCCAGCCCATCCACCAGGATCGATCCGGTATCCGAACTGACCAACCCTATGATCATGTAGAAACAAGTGGTCTTGCCCGCGCCGTTCGGGCCCAGCAGCCCCACAGCCTCGCCGCGCTTGAGGCTCATCGAGACATCGCGCACCACGGGTCTGCGGCGATAGCTCTTGCCGAGCCCCGTAACGGTCAGGCCGTCCTCCACTGGCTGGAGCGCGGCCATCAGTTGTCCTGCGTCGCCGGTTTGAAGATCACCTGCACGCCCGAGGTTATGCGGCCAACGCCGGTGTTCAGGTCGATTTCGAGCGTCTCGCCCGAGGCCGCGTTGTCGCCCTGGGTCAGGATCACGTTGCCCGACATCTCCACCATACCGCGTTTGACGTCATAGGTGGCCCTTGCGCCCTTCGCTGTCTCCGCCCCGTTCGAGAGGAAGACATTCCCGGTCGCATCCAGTTTCGAAATCGCGCCGGTATCCGCGTCGCTGCTCTCTTGGACATAGAAGACCTTCACCTCGTTCGCTGTCAGGCGCAGCGTGCCCTGGCCCGCCACGACATTGCCCGAGAATATGGCGAGCTGTTCGGACTGACGCACCTCCAGACTGTCGGCGGTGATTTCGATGGGCGCCCGGCTGTCATGCTTGAACCCGCCAAAGGGGCTGCCGCTTTGGGCGAATGCTGCGCTCAGGCCGCAGACGGTCAGAACCGTCGCCAATCGGATCGCACTCATCAACACAAGCATTCTCCCACAGACAAAGACCGCGCGACCCTACCGCGCTTCGGCCGGAATGAAAACAACGCGGACCCCATTTTCGAAGAGGATGACGGTTTCCGTCTTGCCGTCCTGATCGGGCAGGACGCGCCGCGCCGCGCGCATCGTTCCGGCGGTCAGCGAGCCTTCGGGGCCAAAGGCGGTGATCGTGCCGGGCGCGAAGGCGGTCTCCTTCTCCATATCTATGATCAGTTCCTCGGTCTCGGCACGGTGGCCTTCCGAGGTGTTGATCACGATCCGACCGTTCAGCGTCAGCTTGCGGTCGTCGCGGCTCATCAGGCCCGTGGTGGAGCGGCCCTTGACCGTCAGATCCTCGGACAGCGTGAACTCCCCCGCGGGCTCGACCAGTTCGATCATATCCGGTACCGGACCGTCGGGGACCGCGCTGCGAGCGGTCACCACGAAGGGTTCGCCCTGCTCGGTCACACCGGCAAAGCGCGGGTTCTCCAACTGCATTCCGGCACCCAGGGTGGCCAGATCCTCGGGCGAGAACAGCGGTTCCTCGCCGCTGTGCCGATCGAACAGGAAGATCGCGCCGATCAGAAACACCGCCGCCAGCGGCAGCAGGATCTTCATCCAGCGCACAATGCGCGAGTATCCGGCGACCGAGGAGTGCAGCTCAGCGCGGGTACGGGCCATGCGTCAGGCCTCGTCTACGCCGGCGCGCAGGCAATCATGGACATGCAGAATGCCCAGCGGTTTGCGCCCCACCGCCTCGTCCAGCACGAAAAGCGTGGTGATGCGCGCGTCCGGGGCGTTCATCACGGCCAGCGCCTCCTGCGCCAGCGCATCGGGATGGATGGTGCGTGGATCGGGGGTGGCGACATCGCGGGCCCTGCGCTCCAGCAGCCCCTCCATATTGCGCCTCAAGTCGCCGTCGGTGATCACGCCGGTCAGATTGCCCGCCGCATCGACCGTGCCCGCGACGCCAAAGCCCTTCTCGCTCATCAGCGGCAATGCCTCGGTCATCGAGGCGTTCTCGTCGATCAGCGGGATACGCTCGCCGGTGGCCATCAATGCGCGCACGGTCACAAGCTGCGCACCCAACCTGCCGCCAGGATGGAAGACGCCGTAATCCTGCCGCGTGAACTGGCGCCGGTCCATCAGCGCGACCGACAGGGCATCGCCCAGCGCCAGCGTCATGGTGGTCGACGTGGTTGGCGCCATGCCCACGGAACACGCCTCCTTCGCCGGGGGCAGAACCAGCGCGATATCCGCGTTCTTAAGAAGCGAGCTTTCGGCCCGCCCGGCAACCCCGATCAGCGGGATCTCGAAGCGCCGCGTATGGGCGACGATATCCGCAAGTTCCTTGGTCTCGCCGGAATTCGACAGCACCAGCACCACGTCGTCGCGGGTGACCATGCCCAGATCGCCATGGCTCGCCTCAGCCGGATGGACGAATTGTGCGGGCGTTCCGGTCGATGCCAGCGTCGCCGCAATCTTGGCTCCGACATGGCCCGATTTGCCCATGCCCGAAACGATCACGCGCCCCCGTGCGCCCAGCATCAGATCCACGGCATCGCAGAAGCTGTCGCCCAACCAGCCGACATATTGCATCAGCGCCTCGGCCTCCAGCCGCAGCACCCGGCGCCCGGTTTCAAGCGTCTGGTTGCGGGTGTTCGCCTCGGTCATATGTTCTGGCTGCGCTGTCACCTGTCCATCCCGGCCCATCTGGGCGCCCAAAAGGTGCCGCTTACGTCAATGTGCGAATATATCCACCTCGGGCCAACCCTCAAGGTCCAGCAGCGCCCGGTCGGGCAGGAAGCGGAAACACGCCTCCGCCAACTCGCTGCGTCCCTCGCGTGCCAGGCGCCGATCCAATTCCTCGCGCAAGGCATGCAAATATAGCACGTCCGACGCGGCATAGGCCATCTGCGCCTCGCTCAACTCTTCGGCACCCCAATCCGAGCTTTGCTGTTGCTTCGAAATATCGACGCCGATCAGCTCCTGGCAGAGATTCCTCAAACCGTGCCGGTCGGTGAAGGTCCGCACCAGCTTCGAGGCAATCTTGGTGCAGTAAACCGGACGCGCCACCGTACCGAACGCATGGGCCATAACGGCGATGTCGAAGCGTCCGAAATGGAACAGCTTCAGCACCTCCGGGTCCGCCAGCAACCGGTTCAGATTGGGTGCGTCGGTCTGGCCTTTCGCGATCTGTACCAGATGTGCGGTGCCGTCGCCGCTGGAAAGCTGCACTAGGCAGAGACGATCGCGATGCGGCATCAGACCCATGGTTTCGCTGTCGATGGCGACGACCGGACCCAGATCTAACCCATCGGGCAAATCCTGCTGGTGGAGCGTGATAGACATGCGAGGCGCCTTCCTGAGAGATACGCGGAGAGACGGATGGTGCTCCTAAACGGAGCGACCTCGAACTCCTTTTTTGAGGTCTTAGAGGAGTGGGGCGAGCAACTCAAGGCGGCGGATATGTGGAGTTGGAGTTGGAGTTCCCCCGGTTTGGTGGACACTTTCTGAGTTACGAAGGCGAGTGTCGAGATGCCGAGAACAAGACCTGCTTACCGGCCTGAGTTTCCTTCAGCAGTGGCCCGATCTCGAACGCGGCCAATTGAGGCGCCAATGGAGAGGCAGATTCAAAAATGAACGATCCCTGGTGCAAGCTCAGGAGG
>JBCCDU010000079.1:0-18600 GCA_039030715.1 Pseudomonadota bacterium | reverse complement strand
CTTGGGCTGTGTCCATGTCGCACTGGCTGCCGTGCTGACTGGCTCATGAGCGACTGAGTGGGACTGGCAAGAAGAGCGAGGCCAATGATCGAAAGCGTCGGCGAATACGCCACCTATATCTCCCGCATCCGCGAGGACATCACGGTGGAGAACGGCCTCGCCATGTGGGTGGTCTCGGACAACCTGCGGAAAGGAGCGGCGCTGAACGCCGTCCAGATCGCCGAACTGCTGGGCCGCCGCTGCCTGAAAAAGGGCTGACACGCGGCCCGATTGCCCGGCGGCAACGCCGGGCAGCGCCCGACCTCCGCACTCTGGCCAAACCGCCCACCCCATGCCACCATGGCGCCATCGTTAACGGATTGCGCCCATGAACCCTTACAAACCCCGCGACACGCCCGAATATGCCCTGGCCGACGATCCGGAGGCCGAGGCGCTGGCCCGCATCGCCATCGTCAGCCAGAACGCCAAGGCGGCGTGGTTTGGCCTGCTCGCCGCGCTCGTCTTCACGGTCGTCACCCTGATGGGCCACGAGGACGCGGATTTCTTCGCCTTCGGCGCGGCTACCACCCTGCCGGTGATCAACCTGGAAGTCCCGCCGGAGAGCTTCTTTCTGGCCGCCCCCATCCTGATCACCGCGCTCTATGTCTATCTCCACCTCTACCTCCTGAACCTGTGGGAGGTGCTCTCAGACGCACCGCCGCAGATCAAGGGCGCGCCCCTTGCGAAGAAGGCCTACCCTGCGATGATCAACTCCGCAGCGATCTGGTATCGCAATCGCCGCTGCGGTGATGGCAGTTTCCCGCCGCGCCCGATGGGGTCGCTCATGGCTTTCGTCAACACGTTACTGGTTTGGGGTTTTGCCTGGGGCGTCCTGGTGGCGATGTGGTGGCGCTCGATGCCCGCGCATGACCCACTGACAACTTGGATCGTTGCACTCTGCCTCACAATTTGCGTCGCGGTCGGCACAGTCGGCGGTGTCAGCGCCAGAGGCCAGCTCCGAAATCAAAGAACCCATGACAGGCGCACCAGAGGCTGGCACGGCGCTGCAAACTTCATCCTGCTTCTCACGGCGCTTACCTCCGCCAGCCTCATGCGCACGGCGGGGCAGAGCCCGTTTAACGACGATTGGCTGGCCCGCGCCGATCTTGCCGAGAAAGAACTCACCATCAAACCCGCAGATTGGTTGGACTACGAACAATGGGTGCAGGATTACGAGCACACGTACAAGATCCGCAACGGCCTGCGCATCGGTGAAGCGCTGACCGGCGACCACCTCACCGCGTTTCGCGAGGATATGAAAATCCGCCGCAAGGCGCTGACCGATGCGCTTCAGAACAAGACGCTGCGTGGCCGCGACCTTCGCAACGCCGATCTCGCAGATACCTTCCTCGCCGGCGCCGACCTCCGCGAGGCGCGGATGGAGGGGGCGGACCTCAGCGAGGCAAATCTAAAATCCACGGATCTGAGGGGCTGGTCCATTGCCCCTCAGATCCGTGGATTTTACGGGAGCTAAGAATCTGATGCAGGAAGCTGTCAACTCAGCTTTCGGTGATGCGGGAACCATCCTGCCCGAAGGGATCGATCGGCCCTGTCATTGGGACCGGGAAAAACAACCCTACACCCCCCTCAAGTACGATACCGCCTATCAGAACTGGCTCGCGGCGGGGGCGCCGGCGACGGGGCCTTGTCCGGAGTGAAATCGCGGTAGATCCGAGTTAACGGACAAATCTGTCGCGTTTGTCGCGAAACGGGTCGCGCCCGATACCAGCCGATGTCGCGCCCGATGTCGCGTCGGCATCACGACATCGGCGCGTTGGCGGCCCGATTATTGCGGTATGGAGAATTCTGAATTCTCCTGCGCGGGGGGACAGCGCCGGGGGCTTGCGGCACTCTTGCGGGACTAGCCATCCTTTGAAGGGAGAGCCCTCTATGAAATCCACCACATTCGCTATGTTCGCCGGCCTCGGTCTCGCAATCCTCGCGCCCGTGGCCCAGGCGGCCGATGCCGACAATGCCATCAAATATCGCAAGAATATCATGAAGATAGTCGGCGGCTCGGCCAGCGCGATCGCCGCCGTTCTGAAGGGAGAGGCCGGGCAGCAGGCCGATCTGGCGGCGCTGACGCAGATGCTGGCGGCCTCCACCGATCCGGCGATCACGGGGGCGGCCTTCAAGCAGAATACCGATGATCAGGGGGTCGAGAAGACCACGGCGAAGGGCGATATCTGGTCGGACTGGGACAAATTTGCCGGGATTGCCGTAAAGTTGAACGACGCCGCCAAGGTTGCAGCCGCCGCGGGCGAGAATGTCAGCTTCGCCGAGATGAAGCCGGTCTTTGCAGAATGCAAAGCCTGCCATGACGATTTCCGCCAGAAGTGATCAGGTGATCCAATAACGCATCGCGATCCCCGCGAAAAACAGCGCGATGGCGGCAGCCGCCGCCGCGCGCCACAGCGGTGCCCAGTGCAAAGCGGCGGCCTTGCTGACCAGGGGATCCTCGGCCTCGACGTTCTTCTCTCCGATGACCATGGGGCCGAACAAGTCCTCCCCCTTGGCGTAGTACCAGAAGATCGCCGCCACATGCAGGCCGATGACGGCGTAGAGGACGGGCGTCGACTGGTCATGCCAGCCGGTCAGCATGTCCGAAACCTCCTTGCCGATCCACCCGGCCCAAGGTCCGTCAAAGAAGATATCATCGTTTGAAAACAAGCCCGTAGCGAATTTGAACCCGACCAGACCAAGAAGCGCGAGGATCGAAAGCGCGCCCAGCGGATTGTGCCCCAACCCGCCCCAACTGCCGTCGCGCAGATAGGCGCGCGTCGCCTCGGGCCCCTTGACGAAATGGCTGAACCGCGAGGTCTCGGAGCCCACCAGCCCCCAGAACAGCCGAAACAGCACCAGCGCCCCCGCGGCGAAGCCGAAGCGGGCGTGAAGCTCCATATCCCCCGACAGGCCGGTCAGCACGGCGCCCGTCACCGCGAAGACGAACCCCCATTTGAACAGCCTCAGCGGCCCATCCCAGACCCGGATCATAATGCGTTCCACCAGCGCCTCCCGTCAGAGTGACTTGCGGGCCGCCAGGGCGGCCGAGATCGTGCCGTCGTCAAGATAGTCCAGCTCTCCCCCCACCGGCACCCCCTGTGCCAGGGATGTGAGCGCGGCCCCGGTATCGGCGAGGTAATCGGCGATCACATGGGCCGTGGTCTGCCCGTCGATGGTGGCGTTCAGCGCCAGGATCACCTCCTCGCACTCATCGGTGCGGACCCGCTGGGCAAGTTGGGGTATGCGCAGATCCTCGGGCGTCACCCCATCCAGCGCCGACAGCGTGCCTCCCAGGACATGGTAGCGACCCTTGAAGACGGCGGCCCGCTCCATCGCCCAGAGGTCGGCCACGTCCTCCACCACGCAGAGGCGCGCGGGGTCCCGGCGCGGATCGCGGCAGATATCGCAGGTCTCCGCCGTGCAGATGTTGCCGCAGGTGGGGCAATTGCGGACACGCTCCGCCACTTCGGCCATCGCGGCGGCCAGCGGCACCAGCAGACGTTCGCGCCGTTTGACCAGCGTCAACGCCGCGCGCCGGGCCGAGCGGGGGCCAAGGCCCGGCAGTTTGGCCATCAGCTCGATCAGCTTTTCCAGCTCGGAGGCGCTCATCCCCCCATCTCCCGCGCGACGATACCGGTGAGGCAGCCAACCGCGCCGGCGGCCTTGCGCAGCTCGTTCATCGGGGTCTCGATCACCTCGACCCCCAGCCCCTCATAAAACCCGCGCATCACCGGGTTGCCACCGGGCATCAGAACGCGGCGCGGGCCCAGTGTCACGATGTTCAGGCCCCGGTTGGCCGCCGCTTCGTCCTCGTCCGGCAGGAAGGCCACCTGAAAACCGCGTTCTCGCAAGGCCACCACGGCGGCATGCGGGGTGCGGCGCGGCCAGGCGATGGCCAGGTCCCGGTCGACGATCCGCAGCATTCCCATCAGATGCATGGTGCCGAAGGGCATATCGGCGGCAATGGCCTCGACCCCCAGACGCTCCAGCAGGTGCCGGATCTGATCGATGGCATCCTGATTGGTGCGCAGGCCCCGCCCGATCAGAGCGGTCTGCGCATCGAGCCAGAGCATATCCGCCCCCTCGAAGGTCGCATCCCCGGTCAGCGTGGCCAGGATCGGCACCCGCAGGCGGGCAAGCGCATGGGCAACCGAAACCTCTTCCCCGGCGCGTACGGTCGACGCGGGGCGGGCCAGGATCGCGCCCTGGGGTGTCATGGCGAAGAGGTCGGCGCAGAACATCGCGTTGGGGCTGGTGGCCCCGGTGACATAGTCAACGGTGACGCCAGCAGCCCGATATGCCTCGGCCATCAGGTCATGCTCGGCCCGGGCACGGGAGAGATCGACCGGCGCGAGATATTGGGACGCCTCCGGATCGGCATCGGCAACCGCGCTGGTGGGTTCCGCGAGCAGGACATGGGAAAGCGAGCGCCATTCGCTGTCGACGCCACCGAGCCAGAGCGCTCCCATCTCGTCGGAATGGGACGCCGTGCGCGCAGCCCAGCCGGGTCCGCCATAGGCCGACGCGCCAAAGCTGTTGGCGGTGCGATCGGTCATGCTCGGCTGCTCATTCATCCAGCTTCCAGATAGCCAGCAACCGCTCCGCCCGCTCCAGCAGCCGGGGCCATTGCCAGAGGTCTGCCTTCGCCGGGTTCAGCCCCAGGAACCAGGAGCGGTCGGCATAGAAAACCTTCATATCGCAGAATACACTTGGTGCGCGATAGCGCGCAGAGGTCCCGCAATTGCTGACCTGGATGCGGCGCGCCTCGTCGAAAAGCTCGTAGGAGATGCGCTCGGACCCGTCCGAGCGTGCGCCGCGGAAGACCTGCAAACCGTGCTGAATCCCCCCGGCTTTCATGCCCGGTTGTTCGGCATAGGAGCGGATCAGCTCGAAACTGTAGGGAACCGGCAGGACCTCGAAGCTGCTGATCGAGGCGATGGTCCGGCCACGGCGCCCGCAGGCATCGCGATGATCCGTCTCGGGCATCGCCGCACCCTTGTTGCAGAACTGGAAAAGGAACAACTCCATGTCCCGGTTCTGCACCATCTCGTAATCCCAAGGCTGCGAAAGCTCGGCGGCACGCACATCGCCTGGCTCGTCATCCCAGACAGAAACCCTACCCGGGGCTTCGGCCAGATGGCCAATCGGCACGGCATAGGCCCCGATATGGGCGACGGTTACATGGAATTTCGCGCTGCGGCGCAGCTCCTCGCGCTGATCGAGATCGGGGGGTAACTCGACCTTCTGAGCCAGAGATGGCGCACTGCCGAGCGCCAGGGTGATCGCCACGGGCATTGCGAGGCGCGCGACCAGCCCTCCTAGTGTTTCACGCATGATCAGAGCGCACCTCCTCGACCGGCCATTCCAAACCGCCGGGCCCCAGCGCGGTCTCCCATCCCGGCGAGCGGTCAAACGCCGATCCCAAGAATGGCACTGCCGAGGCATGCGTGTCGAGGAAGCTGCCGGGCGTCGCTCAGCCGAAGGGCATCTTCATGCCGGGTGGCAGTTGCAGCCCCTCGGTGATCTTGGCCATTTCGGCCTGTCCAGCCTCCTTGGCCTTGGTCTGGGCGTCGTTGACGGCGGCGATGATCAGATCCTCCAGAACCTCTTTCTCCTCGGTCCCGTCCAGCAGCGAGGGATCGACGCTGAGGGATTTCAGCGAGCCATCGGCCAGCGCCACGGCGGTAACCATGCCGGCACCTGCGCTGCCCTCGGCGCTCATCTCGGCCATCTTGGCCTGAGCCTCCATCATCTTTTCCTGCATCTCCTGGGCCTGCTTCATCAGTTTGCCCATATCGCCAAGACCACCGAGCCCGAGCACCATCAGATATCCTCCTCAAAGGGGTTGTCGCCCCAATCATCGTCGTCGCTGTCCAGAAGATCGCCTTCGATCTCGTCCCGTTCAAGCATGGGGGCCAAAAATTCCTCGGGCGCGGCGGGCTCCTTCAGCGGACTGACCTGCAAAAGGCGCGCCTCGGGGAAGGCTTCCAGCGCCGCAAGCACCAGGGGATGTTCGCGGGCTTGGGCGGCGATCTCCTCCTGCGCCGCGTCGGCCTCGCTTTTGAGGGTCGGGGCACCCTCCTCCTCCGACACCACGACCGACCAGCGTTGACCGGTCAGCGCGGTCAGGCGCGCCCCCAACCGCCCGGCCAAATCGGTGGGCGCGCGGGGGGCCGGGTTGAACTCGATCAGGCCGGGACGGAAGGCGACCAGACGCACGAAGGCCTCCACCTCCGACAGCAGTTTCAGATCGCGGTCGGCGTGGAGGAGGGCTGTGACGTCCTCGATCCCGCGATAGGTGTCGAGGGCGGCGGACGGCGCTTCCTGCGGCGCGTCCTGCAGGGCCAGGGCCGGGGCGCCGCCTGCGATCGCCGCCAATGCACGGGGACCGCCGCCGGGCGCTGGCGGCGCGCCGCCGGACGAGGACGCGGCGCCCGCCCCGTCGCCCTCGGCCATCAGCTTGCGGACCAGGTCGCCCGGGGTCGGCAGGTCGGCCACATGGGCAAGACGAATGATCGCCATCTCGGCCGCCATCATTGCGTTAGGCGCAATCGCCAGTTCCTCCATTGCCTTCAGCAGCATCTGCCAGGCGCGGGTCAGCACCCGCATCGACAGGCGGCTGGCCAGGTCGCGGCCGCGGTCGCGTTCCTCCGATCCCACGGTGGGGTCATCGGCGGCATCGGGCGAGATCTTCACGACCGAGATCCAGTGCGTCAGCTCGGCCAGATCGCGCAGAACGGCGGCGGGGTCGGCGCCTTCGGCATATTGGGCGGAAAGCTCGGCCAGCGCGCCTGCCGCGTCGCCCTTCATGATCGCTTCCAGCAAGTCGATCACGCGGCCCCGATCGGCGAGGCCCAGCATGGCGCGGATCTCGGCGGCGCTGGTCTCCTCGCCCCGGCCATGGGCCAGCGCCTGATCCAGAAGCGACAGCGCATCGCGAACCGAACCTTCTGCAGCGCGGGTGATCAGGGCCAGCGCCTCGCGGGCGATCTTGCCGCCTTCGCGCTCCGCGATGCCCGCCAGATGCTGCATCATCATCTCGGGCTCGATCCGGCGCAGATCGAACCGCTGACAGCGGCTGAGCACGGTCACCGGGACCTTGCGGATTTCGGTCGTGGCAAAGATGAACTTCACATGCTCCGGCGGTTCCTCCAGCGTCTTCAGGAGCGCGTTGAAAGCCGAGTTCGAGAGCATGTGGACTTCGTCGATGATATAGACCTTGTATCGCGCCGCCGCCGCTCGGTAGCGCACCGAGTCGATGATCTCGCGCACATCGTTGACACCGGTGTTCGAGGCCGCATCCATCTCCAGCACATCGACATTGCGCCCCTCGGCGATGGAGACACAGGCGTCGCAGACGCCGCAGGGATCGATGGTAGGCCCCTCGCCCGCGGTACAGTTCAGACCCTTGGCGATGATCCTTGCGGTGGTGGTTTTGCCCACGCCGCGAACCCCGGTCATTATGAAGGCGTGGGCGATCCGGTCGTACTCGAACGCGTTCGAGAGGGTCTGGACCATCGCCTCCTGCCCGATCAGGTCACGGAAATGCCCGGGCCGGTATTTGCGCGCCAGCACCTGATAGGGTTGGGTCGTCTCAGCATGTTCGGAACTGTCCGCCATGGCCCCAGTCTTATCGGGGCCGTGGGCAGGCTGGCAAGGCGCAAGCGGACCTCAACTCGCGAAGATGAAATCCACCGCGTCCAGTGCCCCCAGATCGAAGACCGGCAGCAGCACCTGGCCCGCAAGTCCGGTGTCCGGCGCGAAGCCGATGCCCCGGTCGCTGCCGCCATTGTCAAAGACGACCAGATTGTCAAACCCGCTCACCGCCAGAAGATCCGACAGGTCGATCCGGTCGCCCGCCTCGAAGTCCGAGATCGTGTCCCGGCCTGCGCTGTAAACAAAGACATCCGCCCCTGCGCCACCGGTCAGCAGATCGCCACCGCCACCGCCATTCAGCCGGTCGGCGCCACTGCCGCCAAGGAGCACGTCGCCCCCCGCACCGCCGAACAGCAGATCGCTGCCGCCCTCGCCCTCCAGCGTATCGTTGCCCGCGCCGCCGAACAGGGTGTCGGCCCCACTGCCGCCCTCGACAATATCGTTGCCGGCCCCGCCGGAGATCAGGCCACCGCCCTGCGCACCATCCAGATCATCGTCACCGGCGCCGCCGAACAGGGTGTCCACCCCCGCCTGGCCCAGCAGGGTATCGGCCCCCGCGCGGCCCAACAGCAGGTCATCACCGCCAAGGCCGCGCAGCTCGTCGGCGCCGTCGCGACCGACCAGCCGGTTCGCGCCATCCTCTCCAACGATGAAGTCGTCCGAGCCGCTGCCCAGCACATCCTCGATCCCCGCAAAAGTGTCGCCGGATGCGTCCGACAGAAAGCCCACACCCTGGTTCAGCCTTACGGAAACGCCGCCGGGACTGTCGCGGAAATCCACGGTATCGCGCCCGGCACCACCCTGGTTGGAATCGCTCCCACCACCGCCGGCGAGTACATCGTCGCCTGCGCCGCCCAGCAGCGTATCGTCGCCCTCGAAGCCCAGAATGGTCTGATTGACTTGCCCGCCGACATCGCCGATCTCGACGCCAAGACTGGTGTTGAAAGTGAGTTCGAACAGCGCGCCTGCCGTATCCAGCCGCGCCCCTACGACGCCGCCCGAGAGAACGTCCACGATATAGGTTCGTTCGTCGATCGTGGCTGCGCCCAGTTGCACGCCCACACCGGACAGGAACGTTATTTCTGGCGACTGGGTAAGTACGGGCGCCCCGAAGCCCTGAAGATCGACAGTAAGGCGCGTGCCCGCCGCGAGATCCAGGGAGAAGACATCCACATCCTCGGGCGAGGCAAGCACACTGGCAACAACATCGCCGGGCGCGACCGCGGTGGCGGTCTCCAGAAACGCGCCGTGGTCTTCGCGCACCACCTCGGCGCGAATGCGATAGCTGCCGGTGGCAACCGGATTGCTCGCTGTCTGGCCTTCGAAAAAACCGTTGAGGCTGAAGAAGGTGCGGCTGTCCGAGATGCTGGTCGTCTCCGGCACCGCATAGGTCAGGGTCAGCACTTCGAAATCGGTGCTGGTGACCGCGGCGGCCACCTGGGTCAGCGTCTCGTCAAAGATCGCCGCTTCATAGCTGGGTATCGGATCGGCACTGGTCTGATCGCTCTCGACCGTCAGGGTCAGGACGTCACCGTCGGACAGGATCACATCGAACGCATCGGTGTCGAAGGTCGCGAGGCTGGAGCCGGTCAGGCCACCGAACAGCGTGGTATCGCCGAAGATCTCGAACACATCGGTAATCGGGCTGCCATCGCCCGGCACGGTCCCATCGGGGAAATCGCCGTTCTCGATCACCGTTGTCATGGGATACTCCACTCCTCCGCCCACAGGTATCCTAGCAAATTGCGGCGAGACGAGGGAAGAGGGTGAGAGGCTGGACAACGACCCAAGCGGGGCTCGTTACGGCTGCTTCCTTCCGGATCTGACCGGGTTGGCGAGGCGCTCGCCCGCGCCAACCTCTCGCCTGCATATCTACGCGCGAGGGCGCCCGGACGCAAGGGGTCAGGCGCGGCCTTCGCCCGTGCGATCGGGTCGCGCCTGCAGGAAATGCGTTCCCACGATCCAGTCCCAGAGCGGCGAGGTGAGGCCAAAATTCCGGGTGTCATCGCGGAAATGGTGGAAATAGTGGTTGCGCTTCAGCTTCGCCCCGATGGGTCCCGCCATAGGGCATTGATGGATCGCAAAATGCACGAGTTCATAGAGCAGATATCCCACCCCGATCCCGGCGAAGAACGGCGCCGTCAGCGCCATCGGTACGACGATGCTGGCCACCAGAAACACCACAAGCATCATGCACAGCGGATACTGCTGACGCCTCACCGTGCCCGGATCGTCCGGGCGCAGGTGGTGCCCGTCATGAGGAAACAGCTTTTCGACCCAGAAATGCAGGCGTGGATTGGCGGGCTGCCAATGCATGATCCAGCGGTGCAGGATGTATTCCACCGGGCTCCAGGTCGCCAGGCCCAGCAGGAAGGCGCCGACCACCAGCCATGGGGCGAAGCCGCCGAAGACAAGCGCCAGCGGCAGGATTACGGCGGGCAGGCCCAGCCAGATCGCCGCCGCGATGCGGCAATTGATGAAGCGGCATGCCTCGAACAAGAACCAGTTGGTCCGGGCATTCGCTGCCGGGCGTGCAGGCGTGGCGGCCACGTATCGATCCTATGCGGGTTCCCAATACGCCTGACATGCACTGTCGGGCGGGGCAGGGCAACCCATTTGGCGGAATTGCCGGTTAACCGTCGACCAGTTCCGTGGCCTTGGTGAGGTCGACCGAGACGAGCTGACTGACACCGCGTTCCACCATGGTCACCCCGAACAAACGGTCCATCCGGCTCATCGTCACTGCGTGGTGGGTGATGATCAGGAAGCGCGTATGGGTACGCCGGACCATCTCGTCCAGCAGGTCGCAGAAGCGGGTGACATTGGCATCGTCCAGCGGCGCGTCTACCTCGTCCAGCACGCAGATCGGGGCCGGATTCGACAGGAAGACCGCAAAGATCAGGCTGAGGGCGGTCAGCGTCTGCTCGCCCCCCGACAGCAGCGACAGGGTCGAGAGCTTCTTGCCCGGCGGTTGGCATAGGATTTCCAGCCCCGCATCCAGCGGATCGTCCGACTCGACCATGACCAGCCGCGCCTCGCCCCCGCCGAACAAGTGACGGAAGAGGCCGGCGAATTTCTCGTTCACCTGCTCGAAGGCCTCGACGATGCGCTGGCGGCCCTCGCGGTTCAGCTCGGCGATCCCGCCGCGCAGCTTGGCGATGGCTTCGTCCAGATCGGCTTTTTCCGAGGCCAAAGCATCGCGCTCGGCGCGGACCTCCTCGGCATCTTCCTCAGCGCGCAGGTTCACGGCACCCAGGCTGTCGCGCTGGCGGCGCAGGCGGGTGACATCGGCCTCAGCCTGGCCCAGCTTGGGCATCTCTTCGGGGTCCAGGTCGATCTGCTCCAGCAGCGTCTCCGGTTCCATTTCGAGGTCCGAACGGATGAGCTGCGTCGCCTCTTCGGTCTTGGCCAGGGCCGCTTCCAGCACCACCTCGGCCCGCACCCGCGCCTCGCGACGTTCGGAGGCCTGGCGCTCCGCCTCGCGCTGCGCCTGCTCGGCCTGGCGCAGCGCGGTTTCAGCGGCAGCCAGGGCATCGGCTGCGGCCTTGCGCCGGGTTTCGGCCTTATCTATTTCGGCACCCAGGCTGTCACGCTTGGCGGCAAGCTCCGCAGGGGTTCCGGCGGCGGCTTTCTTGGCGGCCTCCGCTTCCTCGCCACGCCGGGTCAGTTCGGCGATCCGCGAGACTGCATTGTCGCGCCGGTCGATCCAACCCTGACGCTCGCGGGCAATGTCGGTCAGGCGCTTTTCGCGGGCCAGCCCCTCGCGGCGCAATTCGTCCGATTGGGCACGGGCGGACAGCATCGCAGTCCGGGCCAGATCCACCTCACCGCGTTGGGTCTCGACCGCGGCACGGGCAGCATCCACATCGTCGAGATCCTGGATCGCGGCCTCGGCCTCCTCCAGCGCTTCCACGGCGGTGGCCAGTTCCTCGCGGCGGGCGGCCAGCGAGGCACGCTGGGTTTCCAACCGGCCCCGGCGCATGGCGATATCGGCATCGGCCTTCGACAGAACCCGGGCCGCTTCGGCCAGCGCCTGATCGGCGGCGCGGCGTTGCTGGCGCAGCGCGGCTTCGGTGCTGTTCGCCGCATCCAAACGGGTCTTGGCGGACCCATGGGTGTCGGCGGCCTCGATCCTTCGGCTCTCCGCGCCCTCCAGCGCAGCCTCTTGCGCGGCCAGCCGGTTGCGCTGTTCCAGGCGCAGCGCAGCGGAGGAGGACGCATCCTCGGCCCGCAGCCGATAGCCGTCCCACCGCCAGAGATCACCTTCGCGGCTGACCAGTCGCTGGCCGGGCTTGAGCGCGCCCTGGAGGGCATCCCCCTCGGCCCTATCGACCAGGCCGGTCTGAGAAAGGCGGCGTGCCAGCAGCGCCGGACCGGTCACATGGGCACCGAGGCTTTCGCCGGGCAGCGGGGCTTCGTCGCGATAGGCTTCCAGCGTCACCCATCCGCTCGCATCACCCGCCTCACCGGCGCGCAGATCGTCGCCGAGCGCCGCACCAAGGGCCGCCTCATAACCCGGGGAGACCTTCAGCTGGTCGATCAACTGGGCGGCCTCTGCCTCGTCGCGCGCCAGCAATTTGCGCAGGGCTTGCACCTCGGCAGCGACGGCAGCGGCGCCGCCTTCGGCTTCGGACAGGGCCGCCCGCGCTTCAGCCTCGGCGGCCTGGGCATCGGCGCGCTCGCGCTCCGCCGCTTCCAGCGCAGTTTCGGCATCGGCGGCGCTCTGACGGCTGGCGGCCTCCGCAGCGGTGGCCGTCTGCAACTGCGTTTCGGACGCACCGATGCCATCGGTCATATCCCGCTCCGCCCCTTCGGCAGTCTCGATATCGCGGGCAATGCGCTGGTGGGCGGTGCGCGCTTCCTCCAATCGGCGCTCCGCCGCTGCAGCGCGGGCCGACAGGCGGGCGGCCTCTTCGCTGAGCCGATCGAGCTTGGTTTCCTGCTCGGTCAGGCGCTCCGCCGCATCGCGCGCGGCAGTCTGCGCCTTCTCCAGGGCTTCCGGCTGACCGTCCTGAGCCTTGGTGAGGGTTGCGGCCTCCTCGGCCAGCCGGGCGATAGAGCCGCCGGCGTCGGAACCCAGGGTCTCCTCCCGTTCGCGGTCCAGGGCAAGCTGGCGGATGCGCGCCTCCAGCGTTTCGATCTCCTGTAGGGCGCGGGTCTCGCTCTCCTGCAATTGCTCGCGCTCAATGGCGAGGCGCTGGTTGACCGCAGCGGCGACCATCTCCTCCTCGCGCAGAGGGGGCAGAGCCTCCTCCGCCGCCTCGCGACCCTTGCGGGCCTGAGCGGCTTCGGTCTCCGCCGCACCGGCCTGCTTGGTGCCCTCGACCAACGTCGCCTCGGCGCGCACCCGTTCAGCCTCTGCCACCTGCCAGCGCAGGAACAGCAACGCAGCTTCGGCCCGGCGCAACTCCTCGGCGATCTCGCGATAGCGGCGCGCCTGCCCGGCCTGGCGTTCCAGCGATTTCAACTGGCCGTCCAGGTTTTCCAGCACATCCTCGACGCGGCCCAGATTGGTTTCGGCCCCGTTCAGCTTCAGCTCGGCCTCGTGGCGACGCTGGTAGAGGCCCGAAATCCCCGCCGCTTCCTCCAGAATCCGCCGCCGCGCCTTGGGCTTGGCATTGATCAGCTCAGAGATTTGCCCCTGACGCACCAGCGCGGGCGAATGCGCACCGGTCGAGGCATCGGCGAACAGCATCTGCACATCGCGGGCGCGCACGTTCTTGCCGTTCATCGTATAGGCCGAACCGATATCGCGGGTGATCCGGCGGCTGACCTCCAGCATATCGTCGGTGTTGAAGGCGGCAGGTGCCAGGCGGTCGGCATTGTCGATCACCAGATCGACCGAGGCGGTGTTGCGGGCGGGCCGGCTCTCCGCCCCCGCGAAGATCACGTCCTCCATCCCCTCGCCGCGCATCGACTTGGCGCGGTTCTCACCCATCACCCAGCGCAGCGCTTCCAGCAGATTGGACTTGCCGCAGCCATTCGGGCCAACGACGCCGGTCAGCCCGTTCGCGATCACCAGATCGGTCGGGTCGACAAAGGACTTGAAGCCCTGAAGTCTGAGCTTGATGAACTGCACGCTGGGACGAGCCTCCTCTCTCAGCGGGCAGTTTCAGCGAGTCGCCGGGCGCGAGTCAACGCTGAGTATGCCTCATATTGGGGTTATCCACAGGAGAACCACCAAATATGGGCGAAATCAGGCGGTCAGGACCCCGCTTCTTCGATCTTCTGATCGACCAGGGCACTGAATTCGGGATAGGTCATGTTCCCCGAATACTTGTTCCCGTTGATGATGAAGGTCGGCGTCGCCTCCACCGCGTCGGCCGCAACATTGTTCTGATAGTCGCTCACCAGCGTCTGCGCGAAATCCTGATCGGTCAGGCATTGATCCATCGCCGCATCGCTGAGGCCGTTGATCCGGCCGATCTTGCGGATCTCGCCCTCGATCTGGTTCTGGGGGGCACGGCTCCACTGATCCTGCTGCTTCAGGTACTGGTCGACCAGCGGATAGAAGCCCTGGCTGCCCGCGCAACGCGACACCATCGACGCATAGAGCCCGGCATAGTCGAAATAGACCTCGCGCATGATGAACCGCACTTTGCCGGTGTCGACATAGTTCTTCTTGAACTCCGGCCAGGTCTGGATGTGAAAGCCCGCGCAATGCGGGCAGGTCAGCGAAGCGTATTCGATGACCGTGACCGCGGCATCCTCGTTCCCCAGTACGAAATCCCCCGTGCGGGGATCACGGTCCTGCGCCATGGCGCGCAGCGGCGTGAGCGTCAGCAGAGGCAGGCTCATCAAGCCCAGCGCCGCGCGGCGATCGATCGAAGAGGTCATGGGATGAAGCTCCTTGTTGGTCGCCGTCAGGTGCGGCGGTCGGATGTCGGTTTGGACAGCACCCAGGCGCTCATCCTCGAGAGCGCATCGCGCAGGTCCGGGTCGCGAATCTCGCTGGTCAGGTTCTTGGCTTTTCTGACCGCGGCGGGATCGGGCTCCCGAGCGAACTGGGCGCCCCGGCGCGAAGGGGGCGGGCCCTCGAAACGTGCCGCATCTTCGGCAAAGCCATGGGCACGACCGGCCATGCCGGTCGCCTGGGTCAATTTCAGGCGCGAGATCGCTCGATAGCCATAAAAACTGTTGATCCGCTCGATAATCTTAGGGGCCTGATGCGCGACCTCCGGCGCGTGGCCACCATCGACCTTCACCGTCAGGGTCGCCCCGATCGCACCGCCATAGCTGACCTTTACCGGTTGGCAGAGCCCGGCGAGATGTGTCCCCACGGCCTCGGCCCAGCGAAGCAGGACATCGGGTTCGGCAAAGCCCTTCTTCGCCGCCGCGGCACCCAAGCGGGCCTTGGCCGTGGCGGAAGCACGATGAAAGCCGCGTCCGCGACGCCGCGATGCCCCGGCCAACTTGCCTTCGGACTTGCCGTTTCCTCTGGTCTCGACCATGTGTCGTCCCACGTAACCAAGTACTCATCACAAATAAGCGCGCTGGGCGTGATAGGAAAGGGGCATGGGTGCGCGATAACCTCACATTCTCGCCAGCAGAAGAGCTGCTGGAATGGTATGACGCTCATCACCGCACGCTGCCCTGGCGGATAAGTCCCGCGGAACGACAGGCCGGTGCGGAACCCGATCCCTACCGCATCTGGCTGTCCGAGGTGATGCTGCAGCAGACCACGGTGGCGGCGGTCGGTGCCTATTTCGAGAAGTTCGTGACCCTCTGGCCCCGGGTGGAGGATCTGGCCGCAGCCCCGGCGGAGGATGTGATGGCCGCCTGGGCGGGCCTCGGCTACTACTCGCGCGCCCGCAATCTGCATGCCTGCGCCAAGGAAGTTGCGCGACTGGGCGCCTTTCCACGCGATGAGGACGGGTTGCGTGCTCTGCCAGGCATCGGGCCTTACACCTCTGCCGCCATCGCGGCCATTGCGTTCGACCGTCCGGCGACGGTGATGGACGGCAACGTAGAGCGGGTGATGGCCCGGCGCTTTGCGGTGACCGACCCGCTGCCCGGCGTGAAAGAGGTGCTGCGCGCCTATGCCGCCAGCCTGACGCCTTCGCTGCGCCCCGGCGACTACGCCCAGGCGGTGATGGATCTGGGCGCCACGATTTGCACCCCGCGCAACCCAGCCTGCGGTATCTGCCCCTGGATGATGGCATGTGAAGGCCGTGCCCAGGGGATCGCGCCCAGCCTGCCCCGCAAGGCACCCAAGAAGGCCAAACCGATACGCCGTGGCTGGGCCTTTGCCGCGTTTCGCGCAGATCGCGTGTTCGCAGTGCGTCGGCCCGACAAGGGCCTGCTGGGCGGGATGCTGGCCCTGCCCACGACCGACTGGGCTGAGACACCGGGCGACCCCGCCGTGCCCTTCGCCGCCGGTTGGCGCGAGGTGGGCGAGATCCGCCACACCTTCACGCATTTCCATCTGATCCTTCAGGTCTATCGTACCGATTTGGAGGATGATCCGGCATTGGATGGCGAGTTCCGGGCTGTGGACGCGGCGCTCGCCGCCATGCCCACGGTTTTTGCAAAAGCCCTCCGACAAGCGAAAAAGGCCGGATGAACCAGGACGCCGCCCACAAAACGCCACGCTAAACGGCGAGTTTATTTGCCGGAAAGCATCTCAGGCCATAAATCTGGGGTGATATCGCAACCGCAGACAACGTGGATCGACCGGAAATGCCGCTGCATGCGCTGCCCTTCGCCCTCTCCTATCTGCTCGCACCTTCTGTCGTCCTGGCAGGGATCTATGGCGGTTGGGCGCTGAGCCTGCCCTTCCTGGTCGGCTGGGTGATGATCCCACTGCTGGACCGTTTCGCTGGGCTGAACATCCGCAATCTGGACCCCGCCACGCCGGATGACGACCTGTTCTGGCATCGCGCGGTGACTGTCCTTTGGGTGCCGGTGCAGATCGCACTGGTGCTCTGGTGTCTCTGGTATGTCGGGCATACCGATCATCTGGTGCTTTGGGAGAAGGCAATGTTCTTCCTTGGCCTTGGCGTAATGACCGGCGGCATCGGCATCACCTTTGCCCACGAGATGGTGCATCAGAAAGCCAGATGGGAGCGGCGTCTGGGCGAGCTTTTGCTGGTTTCCTCTTCCTATGGCCATTTCGCGACCGAGCATGTCTTTGGCCACCACATCACGGTGGCAACGCCCAAGGACCCGGTCAGCGCGCGCAAGGGCGAGTGGTTCTGGGCCTTCTTCATGCGGGCGATGTTCGGATCGCTGATCTCGGCCTGGGAGATCGACAAATCGCGCCTCGCGCGGCGTGGCTTGCCGATCTGGCATCACACCAATCCCTTCTGGCGTTATGGCCTGGGCATTCTGGTCTTCTGCGGCTTTGCCTATGCCATGGCGGGATGGCTGGGGGTTGGGCTGTTCTTCCTGCAATCGCTGATGGCGGTCTATCAACTCGAGGCCGTGAACTATGTCGAGCATTACGGGCTGACCCGCGAATATCTGGGCAATGGCAAGTTCGAACGGGTGCGCCCGCACCATTCCTGGAACGCGTCGCATGCCGTTTCGAACTGGTTCCTCATCAACCTGCAGCGCCACTCCGACCATCATTTCAGGCCCGACCGGCGCTATCCCCTACTGCAACACTACAAGTGGCAGGAAGCGCCGCAATTGCCCTTCGGCTACTCCGCCATGATCGCCATCGCAATTTTCCCGCCGGTCTGGTTCTGGCTGATGGACAAACGGCTGGAGCGGTGGCGCGCCGCCTTCTATCCCCACATCACCGATTGGAGCGCTTACGAGAACGGCACAATCGGTCAGGAAACTGCGGGCGAGCCCCAACCGGCCTGAGCAATCTACTCAAAAAAAGAGCCGGGGAACGGATGATCCGGACCCCGGCTTCAGTGTTGGCCGCGAGGCGGGCGACCGGGCAGTGAACTCTTCCTCAGGCCGGCATCAGCCGCGCTCCTGAGCTTCGATTTCCGCGCGCACCTGCTGGCGCAGCACATCGATCGGGACCGGTGCGCCCTTGCGGCGGACATGCCAATAGGTCCAGCCATTGCAGCTTGGCGCGCCTTCCAGCTCGGCCCCCACCTGATGGATCGAACCTGTGGCCTTGGCGCTGACCAGCGTACCGTCGGCACGGATCTTGGCCGAATGCCGACCATTACCGCTCTCCAGCACTTCGCCCGGCTCCAGCAGCCCCCGCTCGACCAGATGGCCGAAAGGGATGCGCGCCTGGGCACGTTTGGAGGCTGTGACGCTCAGCACCTCCGCGTCATGTTCGGCAATCCCCGCAAGGCGCGCACGCGCGATTTTGGCATATCTTTCCTCCCGCTCGATCCCGATGAACCGGCGCCCAAGGCGTTTGGCGACGGCCCCTGTGGTCCCGGTGCCGAAAAAGGGATCCAGCACGATGTCTCCGGGATCGGTGGAGCCGATCAGCACACGGTGCAGCAGGCTTTCGGGCTTTTGCGTCGGATGGGCCTTGGCCCCTTCCTCGGTCTTCAGGCGTTCGCCGCCGGAACAGATCGGCAGCACCCAGTCCGAGCGCATTTGCAGCCCCTCGTTCAGGGCCTTGAGGGCGTCATAGTTGAATTTTGGCTTGGCCTCGGCAGATTTCGCCGCCCAGATCAGCGTCTCATGCGCGTTGCAGAAGCGCTTGCCGCGAAAGTTCGGCATAGGGTTGGTCTTGCGCCAGATCACATCGTTCTGGATCCAGAACCCCAGATCCTGAAGGCTCACCCCCAGACGGAAGATGTTGTGGTAAGAACCAATGACCCAGATCGCGCCATTGGGCTTCAGAACCCGCTGTGCTTCGGCCAACCATGCGCGGCTGAAATCATCGTAAGCGCGAAAGCTCTCGAACTGGTCCCAGTCGTCATCGACCGCATCGACCAGGCTGTTATTGGGCCGGTGCAGATCGCCGCGGAGCTGCAGGTT
>JBCCDU010000078.1:0-18846 GCA_039030715.1 Pseudomonadota bacterium | reverse complement strand
GCATCAGTGCGGGCTGGCGTCATTTTTGTTCGGGAGCTAATTTAACTCTAACTGGTAAGGTATTAATAAATAAGCCTACTATCGATTCTACACCTTTTAGATCGGCAGGACGACCAGATACAGTAGCGCCAAATAGCGGCACGCTTGGTCAGCCCCTCACCGGTTTCCGCCGCAATCCGAGCCGCCTCGAACAGCGTTATCCCGTTGGTCCGCGCCAGATGGTTCAGGTTCTGCTGCGCCTTGTCGCCGATGGCGCGTTTCGGGGTGTTGATGATCCGCTCGAAAGCCAGCGCGTCGTCCTGGCTGACGGTTACGCGGAAATAGGCCATGGCATCGCGGATCTCCATCCGCTCATAAAACCGCGGTCCACCGATGACGCGATAGGGCAGGCCGATGGTGAGGAAGCGGTCCTCGAAAGCGCGCATCTGGAACGAGGCGCGCACCAGGATCGCCATATCGTCGAGCGAAAGCGGCTCGTGGCCCCGGGTGCCACGTTGCAGCGCCTCGGCTTCCTCGCCGATCCAGCGGGCTTCCTCCTCGCCGTCCCAATGGCCGATCAGCCGGACTTTTTCGCCGTGGTTCGAGTCGGTCCAGAGCGTCTTGCCGAGCCGCCCCTCATTCGCCGCGATCACGCCCGAGGCTGCGGCCAGAATATGTGGAGTGGAACGGTAGTTCTGCTCCAGCCGGATCACCTGCGCCCCTTCGAAATGCTTCTCGAAGTTCAGGATATTGGCGACCTCCGCCCCGCGCCAGCCATAGATCGACTGGTCGTCATCGCCCACACAACAGATATTCTGATGCTGTGCGGCCAGCAGGCGCAACCAAAGATATTGGGCCACGTTGGTGTCCTGATACTCGTCCACCAGCATATATTTGAAACGCTGCTGATAGTCGGCCAGCACCTCCGCATGGGTTTGGAAGATCGTGACGACATGCAAGAGCAGGTCGCCGAAATCCACGGCGTTCAGCACCTTCAGCCGCGCCTGATACGCGGCGTAAAGCTCCGCCCCCTGGCCGTTGGCAAAGCCGCACTCATCCGCGGGTACCTTGTTTGGTGTCAGCGCCTTGTTCTTCCAGCGATCGAGCATCGAGGCGAAAAGGCGCGGCGGCCAGCGTTTCTGATCGATCTCCTCCGCATCCAGGATCTGCTTGATCAGGCGGATCTGATCGTCGGTGTCCAGGATCGTGAAGTTGGATTTCAGATCCACCAGTTCCGCATGGCGGCGCAGGATCTTCACGCAGATCGAGTGGAAAGTGCCGAGCCACGGCATCCCCTCCACCGTGTTGCCCATCATCATGCCGATGCGGTTCTTCATCTCGCGCGCGGCTTTGTTGGTGAAGGTCACCGCCAGGATCTGGCTGGGCCAGGCGCGTCGCGTGTGGATCAGATGGGCGAGCCTGGTCGTCAGCACACGCGTCTTGCCTGTGCCGGCCCCGGCCAGCACCAGTACCGGGCCGTCCAGTGCCTCCACCGCGTCCAGTTGCGCCGCGTTCAATCCATCGAGATACGGCGCTGCCGGTGCAGCCTGCTGTGACAGAGGGCGGGACTCCCACGCCTCGAATGCGCCTGCTTCGCTGAGATAGGGATCGCTCATGGGACGGGAAGATAGCGCCGGATCCTAACCGAAGAAAGAGTTTGTTCGGTTAATGTTCGCAAATTTCCTGTGAATCACGGGGATTTCAGCGGGGTCTCCTTGCCTTCCCCGTGGCTGGGGCCAATCTGTTCGCCAGATCCACGACATGGAGAGTGATATGTTTGGTTTTCGCAAGGCTACGATGGTCGATGCCAAATCCGCCCTTGCCGGTCGCGCCGAAGCGATCCCTACGGCCGACACCCATTTCGTCAACGGTCGCCCGCTGAAAGGCCCCTATCCCGAAGGCTTGGAGATGGCCATGTTCGGCATGGGCTGCTTCTGGGGGATCGAGCGGCGCTTTTGGACCCAGCCCGGGGTCTGGGTGACGATGGTCGGCTATGCCGCAGGGTTCACACCAAACGCGACTTATCGCGAGGTCTGCTCCGGCCGGACGGGTCACAACGAGGTCGTGCAGGTGGTCTTCGATCCTGCGCGCATCAGCTATGCCGATTTGCTTCGGCTGTTCTGGGAGAACCACGACCCCACCCAAGGCATGCGTCAGGGCAATGATGTGGGTTCGCAGTACCGCTCCGGCATCTACACGTTCTCAGCCGCGCAGGCAGAGGCGGCCAATGCCAGCCGCACCGCCTTTCAGACGCAGCTCACGGCGGCAGGTTTCGGCAAGATCACGACCGAAATCCTCGCGGCGCCGGAGTTCTTTTTTGCCGAGGATTATCACCAGCAGTATCTGGCGAAGAACCCGGGCGGATATTGCGGCGTGGGCGGGGTCGGCGTGCGCTGCCCAGAGGGCCTGGACGCCTAACCACAGCCCGTTGATCGCATGAAAAAAGGGCGCGGCCTCGGCTGCGCCCTCTTCCGCGTCGGGGTCAGTTTTCTTAACGGACCAGTTGGGCCGTGAACCGCTCGATCGGTTGCTGATCCGATTCGTCGATTGTTTCGATGAACAGGCGTGTTTCCACCGAGTCGTTGATATCGCAGGTTTGCAGGCTCACCGTTGTCGTCGTGGGATCTTCCGCATTTAGCTGACGTGGCACGCCATCTTCGCCGCAGTAGATGCCGGCAGGCTGCGGCAGGAAGACATCGACCACCATGGCGATTTCAGCCTGATAGATACCGTCGGCGTCTGGCTCCTCGGCTGCGGCGGCCTGGCAGTTGACGAAGGCCGATTGCAGTTTGCGGCGCTCCTTGCCTGCATTGACGAGACTGTTGCGTCCCGTCCGGGCGGCAAAACTGGTCATCGCATGCAACTCGTTCAACCCGTTGAAGGCATAGCTGTGCTGACCCAGCGGGTCGAGCGGACTGACCTTCAGCGAGTGCTCGTCATTATTTTCGGTTTCAGGATCGACATCGGCGAAAATGTTGTCGCCTCTGCGACCGAGATAGGGGTCTTCTTCCGGCCCGTCGGTTGCGCCGCCGTTGGCGTGGGAGACATCCGTCGCACCGTTGCCGAGAACGCCACCGCCGGCTGCAAGCTGCGCCCGCTCGAACTGGTAGATATCGTACCAGGGGCCGCGGCGCACGTTTCGGCGGATACTCCGTGAATTTACCTCGTAATAGTTTGCCACGCTGTTCAGGTAACGCGACGTTGCCCCGAAGCTGTCATCGCCGACAAAGTCGATCGCGCAGGCTGAGTCACCACCCGAATTGCCGGTCGCGCGAGCCAAGGTGCCTTCATGACAGGGATGCACGCCGCCGAGCCCGTCCAAGGAGTTTGGCAGGTGCTGCATGTTGGGTGCAGGATTGGCTGCATATTCAAAGTCGATCAGGCTGAACGCGTTCGAGTTTTCGTCGGCCTCGCTATCGGTATTCAGATGACCGAATTCCTCGTAGTCGTCGTTGTCTATATCGCCATCGAGGTCCAGATCGACCATCCGCTCGAACGCGTGAGCGACCAGAGCATCGGGTTCGAAGAACTCCGACAGGGACAGGCCGGTTGTGCCGACGCTGTCGGTCGCGGTGATGACGCGGTTCATCGGTTCGTTGTAGATGTCGAAGGCAATGTTGACCGCGGCGGCTACACTCGGTCCATCCGCCGGGCGAATACCGATGGTGTTTTCTGAATAGCAGATCGCCTCGACCTCCGCCCTCGCCATCAGGCAACGGTCACGCGCGGCCAAGTATTCGTTGCTGTCTCCGACATTGCCGCCGGTGAAATCGAAGTACCGTTGCACAAACTCCATGGTGCATACGCCGGCACTGTCGGCGACAGGATCGGAAAGGGTGTAGAGCTGGTTCTTGCGACCCCAGTCGTAGATCGACTGGTGGCTGTCGACCGGCTCGCGACTGTCCGCCGAGGTCGCAAAATTCGGCGCGAAGTACATCAGCGAACGGCCAACCAGATTTTCCTGATCGATCCTTTCCACCTGCATACCGTTCTCGTCGGTTTCAGGTTCGCCGGGCAAAAGGTCCATGCCCTCCCACGGATTGCAGAAGACAAGGTTGTTCAGTTCCGCGCAGCTCTGCACTTCCAGTCCGGCGGTCGCGTTGGCAGCGACGCTGGCGCGATTGCGGCGGGCGGGGGCGCCGTCCGGCAGGTCGTCGGCATAAGTGTTGCTGGCCAGGGCGTCGACGATCGAGTTCATCAGATGCGCCAGCGAGCGCACGTCGCGCTGCTCGACCACTGCGGTCACGTATTTGGCGGCCTCGGCCATCTCCGGATCGACACTGGTTTCGATCTTGGTTGTGCTCATCAGCAGGTGTTCCTGCGATTCCGCCAGTTCCCATTGCAGACCGCTGGTTTCGTTCAGATCGCTGAAGAAGTGCAGAGTGGCGATGCTCAGCTCGCCCTGCCCGGTCGCGCTGTCCTGCAGGAACTCGGAGTCCTCGATCAAGCCATAGGCGACCTTGGTCGCTCGCTCGATCGACAACTCCGAGCCATCCAGCTCGTTCGCAGCCGCGAGCGCGATGTGATCGGCAAAAGCCTGCATCTGACTGTGCGTCGCATAGACCCGGCCCGAGTCGAGCACCAAGCCCATCGCGCCCATCAGCAGGATAGACATCACCACCACATACATGGTGATCGATCCCTTCTCCTGACGGATCATCGCGTGCATTTTCCGGCGCATCTTGCGGTTCGGCCGGTACCGCACAGATTGAATTAAATCTTTGATTCGGCTCATCAGTTCACCCCCGTGTCCCAAGTATCCATGATTCCCCTAAGAGAACCTTTCAAAAAGGCTGTATTCGTCCCTCATCCGTGGATAAGCAAAACGCGAACGCAGACTAGAGGAATGTGCAAGCAGTCCCCCGCGAGCCTCGCCGACTCGACATGTGTCAATTTAAAGAGAAATGAGGGCAAAATATGGTCGTTCACACTGCGTTTACCACACTCAGTGGCCGTGGTCCGGCGGAGGCCCTGGGCGAGGCGATGGAGGGGTTGGACCCGGCCCCGACCGGCGTAGGTGTATTCGAGCTTGAGGACGGTTCGGGGCTTTGGGAGGTTGGTGGTTACTTCACCGGTCGCCCGGACGAGGTGGGGCTCGCCCTGCTGGCGACGGTGCACAACGCCAGGGCCTTCGCCGTCTCGCGCCTGGACGATCCGGACTGGGTCGCGCAGGTGCGCCGCGAGCTGACCCCAGTCGAGGCCGGGCGCTTCGTTGTGCATGGCGGCCATGACACCCATCGTGTGCCCAGCAATCGAATTGGTCTTTGCATCGAGGCGGCGATGGCTTTTGGCACCGGCCACCATGGCACCACGCGCGGGTGCCTGCTGCTGCTGGACAGGTTGGCCAGGCGGGGATACCGCCCGCGCCGCGTCGTTGATATCGGCTGCGGCACCGGGGTGCTTGCGATGGCTGCGGCGGCGCTATGGCGGATCCCCGCTGTGGCGAGCGACATCGACCCCGTCGCATCTGCGACCGCACGCGAGAATCTGCGCGCCAACCGGCTGCATCCGTGGGTGCGCAGCGGGCGGGTGGTCGGGACGCGTGCGGATCTGGTGCGCCAGGCGGCGCCGTATGACCTGACCTTCGCAAACATTCTGGCAGCCCCGCTGAAGCGGCTGGCGCCCGAGATGGCATCGGTCCTTGCACCTGGTGGGCATGCGATCCTCTCGGGTCTGCTGACCCATCAGGCGCCGGGTGTCGCCGCAGTTTACAAAGGCCACTGCTTCGTGGTGGAGGAGACGCTGACGCTGGGCGAGTGGACCTCGCTTTGCCTGCGCCGGGTACCGGGTCGTCCGCGCGCCCGTTAGGGCAGACATGAAAAAGCCGCCCGCTGCATTTCGCAGGGGCGGCCATCGCAAGCAGCAGGATCGCGGGGATTAGCCCCGGATCAGGAATGTGTCGTGCAGCTCGGCTTTGGTCAGGCCGATATCTTCAAGCTGATCGGCGCTCAGCGTCGAGAGGATCGCGCGGGTCTGACGGCGGGCATTCCACTCGCGGTACTGATCAACCAGTTTGGCAAACAGCGAAACGCCGCGGTGGATCGAGATGGCGCCGAAGGGGGCGGTGGTGTTGGTGATCGTGGTCATGTCTTTCGCTCCAGGGTATCAGGTTGTGGCGTCTCCTACGCCGTCTCTGAAATCGCATGTAGGGCTGCGGATTGCGCCGTACAATTGCGAAGCGTGCATGTCTGATATGCAATTTTTGCATTTCGAGAAAATTAACTTAAACCGCTGTTTTATAAAGTATTAATCGAGATGGATCATGCCATATTTTCGGCGGATTCACGCGCTGATTTTCGCCCGCGAGCCGGCTTTTCTGTGCCGTTTCGGAACAGATCGTGGTGCGCCGGCTCAGCCCGGTCTGCGCATGGCCTTGGCCCGGAAATCGATCAGAGAGCGAAGTAATTCGCCCCCAGCAAAAGCATCCCGGGAAGCGTCTGAACGATCAGCGTAGTCCTGATCCCGCAATAGGCCCCGGCCAACCCCGCCGCCACGATGCATCCCGCGAAGAAATAGACGAACTCGCTGTCGACCGTCTGGCCGGGTTCGAGGCAGAAAAACAGCCCTGCGGCCAGGAACAGATTGTAGATGCCCTGGTTGAAGGCGAGGAACCAGGACCAGGTGATTGCGTGGCCCAGATTCCGGTCGTCAAGCCCGCAGCGATCGCGGTTCTTGGCGACCAGGGCGCCCAGCGGTTTCCAGAAAAACATCTCGGCAATGCCGAAGATCACATGCAGTCCGATCAACGCAACGCACAGATACCAGGTTACGATCATTCTTTTCCTCGCGATGGATGGCGCGCCATCTCTCAACAACAATGGTTAACGGGATGGTATCACAGGGATTTGCCTGGGGAAGCCCCGTGGCCTCGGACAGCGCAATCGTGACCTGTGCAAATGTTCATCTTTTGTTTACAATGAAGACGACTCGCATTCTTGGGTCTGGATGCTATGTCCCTACCGGGTAAATCAGGAATCACGATGGCTGAGCGGCGAACGATCTCGGTGCGCGGGGCGCGCGAGCACAATCTGAAAAGCGTGGACGTGGATATCCCGCGCGACACCCTGACGGTGATCACCGGGTTGAGCGGTTCGGGCAAGTCCAGCCTGGCCTTCGACACGATCTATGCGGAGGGGCAGCGGCGTTATGTCGAAAGCCTCTCGGCCTATGCCCGCCAGTTCCTGCAGATGATGCAAAAGCCCGATGTGGACCATATCGAGGGGCTCAGCCCTGCGATCTCCATCGAACAGAAGACAACCTCTAAAAACCCGCGCTCGACCGTCGGCACGGTGACGGAGATCTATGATTACCTGCGCCTGTTGTTCGCCCGCGCGGGTACGCCCTATTCCCCCGCCACAGGCCTGCCGATCGAGGCGCAGCAGGTGAGCGAGATGGTCGACCGTGTGATGGCGATGGAGGAAGGGACCCGCGCCTATCTGCTCGCGCCGATCATCCGCGACCGCAAGGGCGAATATAAGAAGGAGTTTCTGGAGCTGCGCAAGCAGGGCTTCCAGCGGGTCAAGGTGAATGGCGAGTTCTATGACCTGGACGAGCCGCCGACGCTGGACAAGAAGTTCCGCCACAATATCGACGTGGTGGTCGACCGGATCATCGTGAAGGAGGGGATCGCGACCCGCCTGGCCGACAGTTTCACCACGGCGCTCGGCCTCGCGGACGGGATCGCTGTGCTGGAGACGGCGCCCAAGGAAGGCGATCCGGAGCGCATCACCTTCTCCGAAAACTTCGCCTGCCCGGTCTCGGGCTTCACGATTGCCGAGATCGAGCCGCGTCTCTTCTCGTTCAACGCACCCTTCGGGGCCTGCCCGGATTGCGATGGGCTGGGGGTCGAGATGTTCTTCGACGAAGGTCTGGTGGTGCCGGACCGGACCATCAGCCTGATGGAGGGCGCGCTGGCCCCCTGGGCCAAATCCAAGACCCCCACTTTCCGCCAGACGCTGGAGGCGCTGGCGAAGCACTATGATTTCTCCGCAACCAAATCCTGGGAAAAACTGCCGAAATTCGCGCAGCAACTGATGCTCTACGGTTCGGGCGAGGAGGAGATCAATTTCCGCTACGACGATGGCGGCCGGGTCTATCAGATCAGCCGCACATTCGAGGGCGTGATCCCCAACATGGAGCGGCGCTATCGCGAGACCGACAGCGCCTGGATCCGCGAGGAGTTCGAACGCTATCAGGGCACGCGCCCCTGCGGCACCTGCGGTGGCCACCGCCTGCGGGCCGAGGCATTGGCGGTCAAGATCGGCGGCAAACATGCGGGCGAGGTCACTCAGAAATCGATCCGCGAGGCCCTGGCGTGGATCGAGGATGTGCCCAACCACCTCTCAAATCAGAAGAACCAGGTTGCGGCCGCGATCCTGAAGGAGATCCGCGAGCGACTGGGCTTTCTGGTGAATGTGGGTCTGGACTACCTGACACTCAGCCGCAATTCCGGCACGCTTTCGGGCGGTGAGAGCCAGCGCATCCGACTGGCAAGCCAGATTGGATCTGGCCTGACCGGCGTGCTCTATGTGCTGGACGAACCCTCCATCGGCCTGCATCAGCGTGACAATGACCGGCTGCTCGACAGCCTGAAGGGGCTGCGCGATCAGGGCAATACTGTGGTCGTGGTGGAGCATGACGAGGAGGCGATCCGCGAAGCCGACCATGTGATCGATATCGGCCCTGGCGCTGGTGTGCATGGCGGGCGGATCATCGCCTCCGGCACGACCGAGGATGTGATGCTGACCCCGGGCTCGGTCACCGGCGAATATCTGAACGGTGTGCGCGAGATCCCGATCCCCAGCGCCCGCCGACCTGGCAACGGCAAGGTGGTGACGGTGGAGGGCGCCTCGGCCAACAATCTCCAAAACGTGACGGCAGAGATCCCGCTTGGCACGCTGACCTGCATCACCGGGGTTTCCGGCGGGGGGAAATCCACGTTGACCATCGAGACCCTTTACAAGACCGCGGCCAACCGGTTGAACGGCGCGCGCACGCAGGCGGCACCCTGCAAGGCGATCCGGGGTCTGGATCAGCTCGACAAGGTGATCGATATCGATCAATCGCCCATCGGGCGCACCCCGCGCTCGAACCCCGCGACCTATACCGGTGCCTTCACGCCGATCCGCGACTGGTTCGCCGGGCTGCCGGAGGCGAAGGCGCGCGGCTATGCCCCCGGGCGCTTCAGCTTCAACGTCAAGGGCGGGCGCTGCGAGGCTTGCCAGGGCGACGGCGTGATCAAGATCGAGATGCATTTCCTGCCGGATGTCTATGTCACCTGCGAGACCTGCAAGGGCGCGCGCTACAACCGCGAGACGCTGGAGGTGAAATACAAGGACAAGTCCATCGCCGATGTGCTGGACATGACGGTGGAGGACGGGGTGGAGTTCTTTGCCGCCATCCCCTCGATCCGCGACAAGATGCAGACCCTGCACCGGGTGGGTTTGGGCTATGTGAAGATCGGCCAGCAGGCGACGACCCTCTCGGGCGGCGAGGCGCAGCGCGTGAAGCTGTCAAAGGAACTCTCCAAACGCGCGACCGGGCGCACGCTCTATATCCTCGACGAGCCGACCACGGGCCTGCATTTCGAGGATGTGAAGAAGCTGCTTGAGGTCCTTCAGGAGCTGGTCGAAAGCGGCAACACGGTCGTGGTGATCGAACACAATCTGGACGTCATCAAGACCGCCGACTGGATCATCGACCTGGGCCCCGAAGGCGGCGACGGCGGCGGGCGTATCGTCGCCGCCGGCACGCCGGAGGACGTGGCCGAAGTGGAGGCCAGCCACACCGGCCGCTACCTCCGCCCGATGCTGGTCAAGGCCGGTCGGATGGCGGCGGAGTGAAGAAGGAGGAAAAAAAGCGTCCTTGGCGCATTCGGCCACGTCTGTTGGGAAATCCTATTTTATTGGTTGCTCGTCATTGGAGCGGTTTTCGTTGGCGTTTTTGGCGCCCTGATCGGTGTCCTACTCACTGTAGTCTTTGGCCTCGCCGTCGTGGTGATATATGTTCGATGGGACTTCCGGTCGTCGGGTAAATGGCTGGTGCCGGGCTCCACGAGTTCTGGGCAGAGAGTTCTGCGGCGCCAAGGCCGGTTGGACATCTACTGAGGCGAACCATCAAAGGGCGTTGGATTCGCTTCGACCCCTTGCCCCAGTCGAAAAGATATCCGGAGAATGCCGGCGAGTCGCGATGTGTACTGGAGCGTGCCGAGGCACTCGCCAACCGTCTATTCCACCACGAAGTTGAACTTTGACTAGCTGCCAGCATCTCTAAGCGGGATCGACGGAAGTCCAAGAAGCACTGGAAGCAATGGTTGGTCTTCAAGGAACGGGGCTTTCGACCGTCTTTCCATGTCTGCCCGGTATGAGCGAACAGGCGGTGGCCCGCCACTTTGGCACATGTCGCAAGACGGTCTCAAAGACCCCGAAGCATGCGCTGCCGCCGGGATTTCGACATTCGAAGCCACCGTTGCGCCCGAAGTTGGATCCGTTCATTCCGACTATCGGTCAAATTCTGGCAGAGGATAAAGCACGGATCAAAAGACAGCGCCACACGGCCAAGGCGCCTTCACGACCGATTGCGCGGCGAGCACGGGTTCAAGGGCGGGATCACGATTGTCACCGATTACCTCCGCGAGAAGAAGCGCCGGTCGAAAGAGGTCTTTGTTCCGCTCGGCCATGCGCCTGGTCATGCCTGGTGGATTTCGGCGAAGCTCTGGGCGTAGTCAGCGGGGTTGAGCGCAAGCTGCATTCCTGTGCAGGGCCCTGCCGCATTCGGGCGCCATCTTGATTTGGGCATATCCCGCCGAGAGCACGGAAACCTTTTGTGACGGTCACCACTTGGCTGATGCAAAAGGCAGCCCCCAATTGGGAAACCTGCGGCTTTCTGGGCATGACCATGGAAACGCTGGAAGGGAACTACGATCACCATCATCCCGACCACCAAAAGGTTCGGGAGAGGTCATTTGATATCCGGATAACTTCCGGCAACTAGACGGAACAAACGATCACAAAGCAGTACTAAGATATACCCTAAACGAATATTTTTTTTTTACACCTTGCGCGAAGGTCCGCTTCTTTGGGAGACAGGGGGCGCAGATTCAAATCCAGCCACTTCTGCAAATGATTTCAATAAGTTATAAGAATCGATGCCGAAGGTTATCCTCATTTGATCTTCATCCTTGTCGGACTCATGGCCGCTGGATCGGCTGTGCAAGCTACAGTAGTTCGAGTTTCCGTCGTCAGGGATTTTGGAACAGATTGCGGCGCTGGCCGGTCAGGATCACAAACTTCACGAGGTCAGAGAAGGAACGCTGGTCCACTGCCCAAATGGCGGCAATCTCTGTCATCAGACAGCAAGCAATCACGCGCCACAAACTTGACCTTGCGATGAGCAAACGGGTTCCGATTTGGGATCTCAAGTTCGATGCGCCAGTTATAGAACGCTTTGAGGCATTTGACGGTGGTGGGGCTAGAGATCGATGTATCCGTGAGATCGATGTCCTTGAAACCATAGTAGTACCGTGTCCGACGCACGTGCGACCGCACGTGGCACTTGGGATACGCCCGCCAACGCCAGAGGCCATCTAGAGAAAGCGCGAAAACATGGTCCAAACAAAGGGGGCGTTGCATACGATCGCGGTTCTCGGGGGGGGCCTTGCTTCAGGGCATAATCCATAGACCGAAGACGATCGTTACCAGGGCGCAGAGATAGCCGATCAGTGCGAAAAGCCCGTCGCGACCGATGAGGGCCAAGCCCAGGGCGACAATGCCAGTCGCGGGCGCTTGTACGCCCCAAGGGACGACCGCCAGCGGGATCATCGAGAGCGCGAGAACCCCGGCCATCATGGCGATCGCGGTTTCTGCGGCTTGTCCATGGATCAGGAAGGTCAGTCGCGTTTTGAGGAAGCGGTCGATTTTCCCGGCCCAGGGTCTGCTCTTTTCCACTGCATCCTTCAGCTCGTCATCATCGATTTCCCGCTGCCCTAAAGCGCCCGGCACCCGCATTTTCCCACCGATCAGCAGCGTCTGAATGATTGCGATGAGGATCAGGGCCGCCACAAGGATCGATATGCCCGGAATGGCGCCGATCACCGGTAGCGCGGCAACCACCCCGAAAAGCGTGAGCCAAACGCCGAGGGATCGGCCCTGGAATTCTGCCAGCACATCATTTATCGAGACCGAGCCGTTTCCGCCAGCCACCAGCAGGCGGTCGAGAATGTCGGTCAGCGACGACTCGTCTGGGTTTTGCTGCTGCGCGTTGCTTGCCATCGTGTTATCCGGTTCGGTCTGGTTTGAGCGAGCCTTCGAGAACAGAGCACACGCTGGCGCATTCTGTTCCCGCAGGATCGCCGACCAGATCGACTTTCATGATGTAAGAGCCAAGTGCGCTTGATGTGCCTGCGCACCGGCGGTGGAGCAAGCCTGAGAGCGATTACGGACCCTAGGACTCCGCTCTCTTGTTGCGCTCGATCCTCATTTCGGCCCTGCCAGCAGCCAGATGATGAAGCCGATCAGCGGCAACACGACCACCAGCAGAATCCACAGAACCTTGGCCCCCGTCGAGGCCCCGGATCCCATGATCTTCAGAACCGCCCAGATGATGAGGGCAAGCTGCAGCAGTCCGAGAAGACCATATTCCATTGGGCGTTTCCTTACTTGGGTGGTGACTAGGCTGATAACGGCGCAGCGGCAGTTTGGTTCCCCGCAGTCTTAAAATAGACGGCGGGAAATAGGTGGCGAGCGTCTCAACGCTCGCTATCGGTTCCCGTGTGATCGTCCAACTCCGCCCTGACCTGGGTATAGGCGAGCATGGCGAAGAGACCGGTGCCGCCGATAATGTTGCCGATCAGGGCCGGCAAGATGAAGCCGAAGAACGCAGCGCCGGGCTCGATACCTCCGGCCAGCACAAGGGCAACGACTTCGACCGTGCCGGCAATGACATGGGCAAATCCGGCCATTGCGATCACATAGGTGATCAGAAAGATCGCGGCGATCTGAGAGCCACCCGCATTCGGCAGAATCCAGACCAGCATGGCGATCAGGAAACCGGCACCGACACCCTTGGCCACGGTGATCAGGAAGGGGTCGCCGGTGACATGGCGTCCCAGCGACAGGATCTCGTCGACCGTTTCCTGCGGCAGAGCACCGGTCAGCGTCATGAAGGCGGCAAAGGCCGTAGCGCCCAGCATGTTGGTGGCCAGGACCACCGACCACAACCGTGCGAGGCAGATAAAATTGCGGCGGCTGGGGGCATAGCAGATCGGCATGACCGCGGTGATCGTATGCTCGGTGAAGAGCTGCAACCGGCCCAGGATGACCAGGATAAAGCCGATCGTGTAGCCCATATCGGCGATCAGTCCGGCCCAGGGCGCGTCGGGCAGCCGCTTGGCCAGCGCCGCCTCGCCGACGACCGAGAAGCCGATGGCCAGCCCTGCGGCAAGCCCCGCCCAGGCGAGCGAGCCGATGGGGCGCGACAGCTCCTCCTCCCCCTCGCGGCGCAGGACCTCATAGACATGATCGGCACGCAGCTTGGCCTGATCGGCGATCTTCGCATCTTCGTTGGTATCGAACTGCGGGCGGGTCATCCGGTGGCCTTCTCGACTTCGGTGCAGGATTTGAGGACCCGGTCCCCATCGGTTTGTTCGATAAGCAGGGCGGGCTCCTCCGGCGTCGCATCGCGCACGACCTCCGCTCCCTTGATCTGCCGACTGACGCGGTTGGTGAAGACTTCAACCACTTCGCCTTCGCCCCAGCCGTTGCCCCATTTCCACTTCACCTGATCGCCATTATCGAACATCTCACTCATCTCCTTCTTGTTCTCGTTGACGGTCGAGCCCGTCATGGATCGCCTGCACCTCGTTGCGGGAGCACAGGATCGCCAGGCGGTCACCCTCCTGGATGGTCAGGTCGGGTTCGGCGAACCGGTCCACCTCGCCGCGGGTCACGGCCACGACGCGGGCATCTCCATCGAGATCGAGGTCACCGACCCGCCTGCCGATCATCGCCGAGCCTGTGTCATAGCCCGTCAGCGAGAATGTGCCCGCAAGCGGCGCCTCGCGTTCCGGGGCCTTGCCCCCCTCGATGCTCTCGACCAGCGAGCGGGCGATGGTGGCGTGGGGGGTGATGAATTCCTTCAGCGCCATCTCCTCGCAGATCGCCGTCAGCTCGGTTTCCACGATTTGCGGAACAACGCGTTCATAGCCGACCGAGCGGGCGACAAGTGCGGCCAGGATATTGTCCTCGTCCGAGTTGGTCAGCGCAAGCAAGACATCCGCGCCATCGCCCGCAGCATCGCGCAACGTCGATGGCAGCGTCGCGTCGCCGCGCAGCATGCCGCAGTCGAACTGATCGGCCAGTCGTTCCAGCACGGCTGGGTCCTGATCGATCAACACGACATCATGGCCACTGTCGATCATTTGCTGAGCCGCCACGACGCCGAGGCGTGTGGCACCCGCGATTACTATTCGCATAGGTCAGGCCTTTCTCCAGGTTCCGTATGAGAGGAGCGCGATCATCGCCAGAAATTCGAGGCGCCCCAGCAGCATCGCCGCTGTCAGCGCGAGTTTGGCGCCAGTTGCCAGCTCTTCCGCGGTTACGCCCGCGGACAAACCCACGGTCGACAGGGCCGAGATCGTCTCGAAGAGCGCCGGAAGCGGGCCTGCCCCGCTCGATAGCAGGATGCCCCAGACGATCACGGCGGTGACGACATAGATCACCACCAGGCCCAGGATATCGGTCCCCTCCGCCGCATCCGTCTTGCGTCCGAAAAGCCGCAAATAGGTCTCTGCACTGGACGGCGTGCGGGTTCGCAGCAATGTCAGCCGCATCGCTGCGCCAAGGAACAGGACCCGGAACACCTTAAGCCCGCCCGCTGTCGAGCCTGTGCATCCCCCGACCATCATGACGACGATGACGATCAGCTGTCCGCTCACCGAGTAGTCCGCGACCGAGACCGTGGAATACCCCGCAGTTGTCGCAGCGCTGACAACGGTGAAAAGCGCGCCGCCAGCGTCGCGCTCGATCAACATCAGCAACGCGGCGGCGCCCGCGATGATCAGCAACAGCGCCTTCAGCTCCGGATCCGTGCGAAGCGCGTTTACGTTGCCGCGCGCCGCCTGCCACAGGAGGCCGAGCGAGGTCGCCCCCAAGAGGCACGCGAGCGCGCTCGCCACCTGCATTGCGGCACCGGTGCTGGCCAGGCTGTCGGCCATTGGCGCAAACCCGCCCGTCGAGACACCGGAGAGGGCAATCAGCAGCCCGATCTCTGGCCGTTCGGCAATCAGGGCGAGCAGGGCAATCGCGACAGCGGTCACGACGATATAGGCCGCCAACAGTTGCCGGGCGCGGGTTTGGGTGGAGGCCGCGATGCCTTCGGAGATCCCCTCCGCAGCACCCAGTCTACGTGCCAGAAGACCCTTGCCGACGACCAGCGAAAGTGCGGCCGCAAGGAACGCGAAGCCACCGACCCACTGCACCCAAGCGCGCAGCAGATGGCCAGCATAGGGCCAGGCATCGGTGCTCGCGACGGTGCTCAGGCCGGTCGTGGTGAAGGCCGATGCCGCCTCGAACAGCGCATCCACCGGCGCGAGGCCCAGCGCCAGGAAGCCCGGGGTCACGAAAAGCGTCGCGACCAGGAACGAAGCGGCGACCGAGACCAATCCTTCGACTTTGCGGATGTTGGACGGCAGAGGCTTTCGCAATGCGTACCATGCCATCGCCGAGCTGATCAGTAGCCCAGGCAACAATGCTTTGGCCATTGGCCAGGCGCCTTCCACGGCAGCGACGACGACTGGCACAAACCCTAGCGCGACCAGGGCGATGCCATTGACGCAAAGCAGGTGCAGAACGATGGCGGGCCTCGCCCGTTCGGCAAGGATCGTGTCGCCCGGGCGTGAGGCACCGGTTTTATTCATCCTGATCTTGTTGGGTGGCCTCCGCGCCCTTCATGAGCGAGATCGGCTCCTTGAAGGTCAGGGTGCGATAGGGGAACGGGATCTCGATCCCGGCTTCGTCGAGAGCACGTTTCACCGCGCTTACCACCTGATCCCGCGAAGCACGAATATCGACGGGGCGAGAGCCGGTCCACCATGCGATCTCGAAATCGATCGAGGAGGCGCCGAAGTTTTGCGCGAAGACCTGCACATCGCGGACATCGTCGCGCACGCTGTCGACCTGGCGCACCGCGTCCTCGATCACATCGCGCGCGGCATCGGCATCTTCGCCATAGGCAACACCGCAGATGATGCTGGTGCGTCGGAACTCGGTGTCGGTGCGCACCGTGATCGGGTTCTGCAGCAGTTGCGCATTGGGTACGACGACCCGCTGGCCATCGGTTTGTCTGATATGTGTGTCGCGAATCGATATCCGCTCGACCGCTCCTTCGATATCGTCGCAGGCAATATGGTCGTGCAGCCGAAAAGGCTCCCGGACCAGGATAAGCACTCCGGCAAGGAAGTTCTCGAATACATCCTTGAAGGCGAACCCGATGGCGATGGAGCCGAGCCCCAGCGCAGTGATCAGCTTGCCGGGCGTGACAGATGGGAAGACAATCGCAGCAGCGATCAGCAGACCGCCCAGCCAGATCGCGACCGGAACCAGCATTGCAAGCAGGTCGACCAGTGCCTCGCGCATTCCCAGACGCCGGGTCGCAGCATGAACGACCTTTCGTGCGATCTTCGATACGCCCCAAATTACCATGATCAGCAACAGCGCGGCAGCGAGCCGCGGCAGCGCCTCGATCAGCGCCGCTGCATGATCGCGCAGTTCGGAAAGGATCAGGTCAGTGATTTCAATATCCATCTTCGGTCCAAGGGCGGCATGAGCACTTAACGCGCCGAGCGCCGACGCGTTCCGCTGGCGGCAGGCGCTCGGGTATCAGTCGATATCCTCGGTTTTGTCGAGCAATGCCTGCAGTTCGGCGCGCAATCCGGTCAGCCTGTCCTGGGCAGGGCCGTCTGCCAATTCCGTAATCGCGTCGTCGAAGGCCGAAAGGATATAGCCCTCGCCCGAACGAATGTTGTCGATGACATCCGCGTCGATCTCGTCAAAGAACGCGCGCAGGCTCACAACCGCCTCGTTAACAGGGGACATGGCCGAACCATCCATCCTTGGTGCTCGTCCGGCCGCCTCAATGGTGCTGGCAAGCGATTGGACGTGCCGATCATGCAGTTCGAGAAACTGCTCGGCAACGGGTTTGAATTCGGGCTCCGCCTTCTCGACCATGGTGTCGAACCCGGCCTGTGCGTCGATCGAGCGCGTGAGCACGGTCTGCACGGCATCGATGGCAGGTTCGGTGAGTGAAAGGTTCGGCATGTCGACTGCTCCTCCAAGGCGGGTTGGATGTGGAACGCGCAGCCGGGCGTGCGGTTCCAAAAGACGCAACGACGAATGTGATGTACTGCGCCTCAGGGCAGCGTATCGGCAACGACAGCTCCGCGATCGCCCATCGGGCGCGGGGCGCCGACAGTGGTGTCGTCCTCCTCCTCATGCTCAAGTTCCGCGTTGAAAGCAGCGCCGAGCAGGATGATGAAGGCGGACAGGAAGAACCACATCAGGAGACCGATCACGGCGCCTAGCGCGCCATATGTTTCGTTGTAGTTCGAGAAATTGCCGACATAGAACGAGAACCCGGCAGAGGCGATCAACCAAAGAAAAAGCGCGATCAGTGCGCCAGGGGTTACCCAGGGCGTTCGCGGCGTTCTGCGCGATGGCCCCTGGCGATAGATCAAGCCAATGCCCAGCAGAACGGCAAACGCCGCCAGTGGCCAGCGGATCAGATCCGCCAAAACGATGCCCACCGGTCCAACGGGCAACAGCGCCACCGCGGCCGGAACGGCAACCAGGCCGAAAAGCACCACCGCGGCGATGCCGATCAGAGCCAGTGTCAGGACAATGCTCAGCAGGATACCATGGACCAAACTGCGCGAATCCTCCTCACGATAAATCATGTTGAGGCCCTGGATCATCGAGCTTACACCTTGCTTGGCGATCCAAATCGAGATCGCCGTCGGCAGCAGAATGCGCAGGGTCAGCCCGCGCTCGGCCGATGCAAGAACAGCATCCATCTGCGTCCCAATAAGGTCCACCGCGTTCGTTGGTGCCACTGCGTGGAGCAACTCGGTGAGTTGTCGAACATCCGACGGTTCAGCTACGACGCCATAGACGGAAATCAGCGCAGCGAGCATCGGGAACAGGGCGAGCAGCATATAGAATGCAACGCCAGCCGAAAGCAGGCTGAGATTGTTCCTGATCGCCGAGCGATAGGTGCGCATCGCCGCCGCCGCCCAGCGGTCGCGATCCAGACGGGTCGGCCAGCCAGCACTCCTCGCCTTTGTCGGTTTGACTGACTGCGCACCCGAGATCATTTTACCGCTTCCCACTGTCGTTAACTGAGCAAATTGGTCGATGGGGCAACGCCGCGTCGCGGGCTATTGTTCCCAGCGCACCAGTGACGCCCCCCTTTCGAACATACCAAAAGTATGAGACCGCAACCTTTTGCGGCGCGGCACGTTGCTCCTTCGGGAGTACACAACTCGAGAGGCTATGATGGACGACATAATCGATAGGATCGCCGAAGATCCAAACCTGACCAAGGCCGAGAAAGTCGAGAAGATCGAAGACTATGTTGCCGCTCTACGATCTCGTGCAGCAGACCCGGTATTACCGCTCGAAAGCCAGCATGCCCACTTGCTGGTTTCAGCCGAGGAGGCACTGCTACGCTTGAAATCCGGCAGCTGAGATTGCGAAAAACAAGTCCTGTGTCACTGGGCTGCAGCCATTCCAGATCCAGTCGGGCCATCCTTTTTTCTATTAGATGGCGGCGCGGCCGTCAGGCCGGCCAAAGACAGGATTGACTATAATATATATT
>JBCCDU010000077.1:0-19357 GCA_039030715.1 Pseudomonadota bacterium | reverse complement strand
TCCATCGCCGGGAACACGCGCTTGTCCGCCACTTTGCGATCCAGAACGATCTCCGAGTTACCGGTGCCCTTGAACTCCTCAAAGATCACCTCGTCCATCCGGCTGCCCGTATCGATCAGCGCAGTCGAAATGATGGTGAGCGAACCACCCTCCTCGATATTTCGGGCCGCACCAAAGAACCGCTTGGGTCTCTGCAATGCATTCGCATCCACACCGCCGGTCAGCACCTTGCCCGATGACGGCACCACTGTGTTGAACGCGCGGCCCAGCCGGGTGATAGAGTCCAGCAGGATCACCACATCCCGCCCATGCTCGGTCAACCGCTTGGCCTTCTCGATCACCATCTCCGCCACCGCCACATGCCTTGTCGCGGGTTCGTCGAAGGTCGAGGACACGACCTCTCCCTGGACCGACCGCTGCATATCGGTGACCTCTTCCGGCCGCTCGTCGATCAACAGGACGATCAGATAGCATTCAGGGTGGTTGCGCTCGATCGAATGGGCAATGTTCTGCAAAATCACCGTCTTACCGGTTCGGGGCGGAGCCACGATCAGACACCGCTGCCCCTTTCCAATCGGCGCCACCAGATCGATCACCCGCGCCGACTTGTCCTTGATCGTCGGATCCTCGATTTCCATTTTCAAGCGCTGATCGGGATAGAGCGGCGTGAGGTTATCGAAGTGAACCTTGTGGCGCACTTTCTCCGGATCGTCGAAATTGATCGCGTTGACTTTCAGGAGTGCAAAATACCGCTCGCCATCCTTCGGCGCGCGGATCGGACCCTCTACTGTATCCCCGGTCTTCAGTGCGAATTTCCGTATCTGGTTTGGCGAGACATATATATCGTCCGGCCCCGGCAGATAGTTCGCTTCAGGCGAGCGCAGGAACCCGAAACCGTCCTGCAAAACCTCCAGCACACCCATGCCGATGATCTCGACTTCGCGATCTGCCATCTCGCGCAGAATCGCGAACATCATATCCTGTTTGCGCAATGTCGAAGCATTCTCGACCTCAAGCTCCTCAGCCAAGGCGAGCAACTCTGTAGGGGATTTCGCTTTCAGATCTGAAAGTTTTTGTTCGGTCATGTTGGGTCCAGACTTCGGATCGTCATGGTAAGGGGGGAGTCTCGTTCCGTTACCGGAACACCGTCGCGGACAGTCGAGGAGTGAGTCGTCGCACTCGAAAGGAGCGACCGCAACTTACGACCGCGTTTGCGTAAGTCAACCTTTTCTCAGAACGGTCTTACCACAACCATAATCACGATGACGATCATCAATATGGTCGGAACCTCATTCATCAGGCGATAATGCCGCCCTTCCGCCTCGTTCAGATCTGCCGCGAACAGCTTCTGCCAGCGCACCAGCTTGTGATGAAACCAGGTCATCGCGATTACGCAGGCCGCTTTGATCCAGACCCACCCGTCGCTCCAATCCAGAATACCCGGCGTGAAGACCAGCGCCAGCCCGGCAATCCACACCACGACACCCGCCGGGTTGATGATCACCTTCAGCAGCTTGTATTCCATCATCTTCAGCGTTTCGGCCAGTTCGCTGCCCGGCAAGGCACGTTCGGCATGATAAACGAACAGTCGCGGCATATAGAAGATGCCAGCCATCCACGAGATCACCGCCATAATGTGCAGCGCCTTCACCCAGGGGTAAATCGACGCCAGCATGTCACCCACGAAGCGCCCTCAGCAACTGATCGACATGGGCCGGGTCCGCATCCGGCGTGATGCCATGCCCCAGATTGAAGATATAGGGATGCCCCGCCATCTGCTCCTTCAACGCCTGCGCCCGGTCGGTCAGGGCAGATCCACCCAGAACCATCAGCATGGGATCCAGGTTCCCCTGCAAGGCGACGTTCGGAATGGCTTCTCGCGCCCAGTCCAGAGGCACAGACGTGTCCAGCGCCAGACCGTCCACACCGGTCTCCTTGGCGAAACGCGGATATCCGCCGCCAGCCCCACGCGGGAAGCCAATGACCGGAATATCGCCATGCCGTCCTCGCAGCGAGTCGACGATCTGCTTGGCCGGTTCGATCGAGAATCTCCGGAACGCATCCGGTGCCAGGCTACCCGCCCAGCTGTCAAAGATCTTCACCACCTCAGCTCCAGCGGTAATCTGCGCCGACAGGTAATGGATGGTCGCCTCAGTGATCACATCGACCAGTTGGCTGAACCCTTCCGGATCGCGATACATCCAGGATCGCGCAGGCGCCTGATCGGGCGTGCCGCGCCCCGCCACCATATAAGTCGCCACCGTCCACGGCGCCCCAGCAAATCCAATCAGCGTTGTTTCTTCAGGCAGCGAGGATGACAGGCGACGCACGGTTTCGTAGACTGGGCTCAAGACCTCGTCGATCTCCTCAACGGGCTTCAGCGCCGACAGACCTTCGCGATCCGAGATTGGATCCAGCCGCGGCCCCTCACCTTCAACAAACCGCAAATTCTGTCCCAGCGCGTGCGGGATCAGCAGAATATCCGCGAATAGGATCGCCGCATCCAAGCCATAGCGGCGGATCGGTTGCAACGTCACCTCTTCCGCCAATTCCGGCGAGTAGCAAAGATCTAGAAAAGACCCTGCTTTCTTCCGCGTTTCACGATATTCTGGAAGGTACCGGCCCGCCTGACGCATCAGCCAAACCGGTGGGGTGTCGAGAGCTTCTCCTCTCAGCACTTTGATAAGCGATTTCATGCTGTTCCTGCCTTGTGAGATACTGCTTTAAAACAAAATTCATTTTTCGAAAAGGTTGTTGTTCTTGTAGGTCGGTGAGTCACGGGGATTACCGAATTGCCAATCCTATCCACAGGGTAATCCCGGTAGAAAAAGCCGATAAGTATCCTTAGTGCGAACTCGATAACCCGATGATGGGCAGAGTAAAATCACTTATATTCAAGTGTTTAGATCCCAACCAACACCAATCGTTGTGGCAAGACACAGACGGATCATTCGTCGAATTCCAATCCATCCACATTCGTTATCGGGCAGATTTGGATTCCGCTCCCAGGTGGATTGAATCTGGCTAAATCAGCGCTCTAATACTCCTTGCCGCCAAATCTCCGGAATCGCGAAAACTGTCCCCACTATCCCCAAGTTTAGACTTCCCCAATCCCGCCGGTCACGCCATGGTCGCGCATGGAAGGAGATCATATGAACGACGAAACCAAACACCATATTCATATGATCTCGGACTCAACCGGCGAGACATTGCTGACCGCCGTGCGCGCCGTCCTCGCCCCGTTCGAACATGTTCCGGTTACGCTGCACGAAGCATTTCTCATCCGCTCGGATCGCGATCTCGATATGGCAGTGTCGGAGATCGAACGCCATCCTGGCCTGGTTTTCCATACACTGGTCAATCCCGCCCACCGCTTAGAAATCGAAAGCACCTGTGCCCGGCTAAGTTCCCCCGCGATTCCGCTGCTCGACCCGCTGATTGCACGCGTTTCCGAGTTCTTCGGTGAAAGCCCGCGCCATCGCCCCGGCATGCAGCATCGCATCGACAGCGACTATTTTGACCGGATCTCGGCCCTGGATTTCGCGATCTCCCACGATGACGGCGCCCTCGGCAACCGGATGATGAATGCCGATGTCATTCTGACCGGCGTTTCGCGTACCTCCAAAACCCCGACCTGCATCTACCTCGCCTATCGCGGGGTGAAGGCCGCGAACATGCCGCTCGTGCCCGGCAACGATCCTGACCGGGCGTTTTTCGAGGCGCTCGATGCCGGCATTCCAGCCATCGGCTTGACCGCCAGCCCGAACCGTCTCGCGCAGATCCGCACCAACCGTCTGGAAGCGCTGGGTGACCGCACCCAGTCCTATGCTGACCTGGACCAGATTCGCGAGGAAGTCTCGAACGCCCGTCTCTTCTTCGAAAGTCACGATATCCCAGTGATCGACGTCACGCGCCGTTCAATCGAGGAAACGGCCGCCGAGATTCTTGCTCAACTGCGTGTGCGAAAAGGCGGCGGAGCATGATCCTGGCATCGGCCTCGAAGGCCCGCGCCGATTTGCTGCGCGCCGCCGGTGTGGATGTCGACATCCATCCCGCCCGCATAGACGAAGCCGCAGTCAAACAGGCTATGCTGGCGGAGGACGCCTCGCCCCGAGATATCGCCGATATGTTGGCAGAGCTTAAGGCTAAACAGGTCTCTATGCGTCATCCGCATATACTGATACTCGGAGCCGATCAGGTGCTGGTCTGCGAGGATCAACTCTTCGACAAAGCTGAAACGATGGTGGAAGCGCGCAGTCATCTCCAACAGCTTTCAGGTAAAACCCACCATCTCTACTCCGCCGCTGTCATTGCGAGGGATGGCGAGCCGGTCTGGCGCCATGTCGGCCACGCCCGATTGAGCATGCGGCCATTTACCGAGGCGTTCCTCGATAACTATCTCGACCGGGTCGGTGATCTGGCTTTGAGTTCGGTCGGTTGCTATCATCTCGAAGGGCTGGGTGCGCAACTTTTTGCCAGAGTCGAAGGGGATTATTTCACCGTGCTTGGTTTGCCTTTGCTGGAGGTTCTGGGCTTCCTCCGCGCGCAGGAAGTTCTGGTCGAATGACAGACCCTATCGGCGACCCGCGCCCCCTGACCGCCGGCGTCATGGGATGGCCTATCGTCCATTCCAGATCGCCGCGTATCTTCGCTCATTGGTTCGCTGCCGCGGGGATCGAGGGACGCTATTGCCACCTCGCCGTCTGTGAAGCGGATTTCGAACAGGTCTTCCGCACGCTGCCCCGCGCCGGGTTTCGTGGGGTGAACGTCACCGTCCCGCACAAATTGTCCGCGCTGCGCTGCGCTGACAGTGCGACCGACACGGCGCGACAGATCGGGGCCGCCAACATGATCCGCTTCACACCGGATGGCGAGATTATCGCAGATAATACAGATGCTTACGGTTTTATCGAAAATATTCGACAGGGCGCACCTGACTGGAATCCTGCTTCAGGGCCGGCGGTCGTTCTGGGTGCGGGAGGGGCCGCGCGCGCCGTCCTCGTCGCATTGCGCGACGCGGGTGCGCCGCAGATCCGTCTGATCAATCGCACCTCGGTGAAAGCAGATGATCTGGCTGCGGAGCTTGGCGACCCGATCAGCGTGATCCCGTGGCAGGAGCGCAGCAGCGCCCTCGCCGATGCGGCTACTCTCGTCAATACGTCCAGCTTGGGCATGACCGGCCAGCCAAAGCTGGAGATCGCTCTGGATGATCTACCCGAAACGGCGCTGATCAATGATATCGTCTACACCCCGCTGCGGACGGATCTGCTTGCCGCCGGACGGGCGCGGGGCAATCCCACGGTTGATGGCCTTGGCATGTTGCTGCATCAGGCACGTCCGTCCTACCGGGCCTGGTTCGGCGGCGATCCGTTGGTGGACGAAACGTTGCGGCAGGTGTGCCTCGCATGATCGTCCTTGGCCTGACCGGGTCCATCGGCATGGGCAAATCGACAACTGCTGCGATGTTCGCCGATGCGGGTGTGCCGGTCTGGGATGCCGACGCGGCTGTCCATGCACTCTATGGTCCAGGCGCCGCCGGCAGTACTGCGATCAGTCAGGTCGCACCCGAAGCGGTTGGCCCGGACGGGGTAGATCGCGCGGCGTTGCGCGCCGCCATTCTAGCCGATCCCGGCTTGCTGAAAACCATCGAGGCCTCGATCCATCCACTGGTTGCTCAGGATCGCGCTGATTTCCTGGCGGTTCAATGCGAGGCGGGCGCCAAGGTTGTCCTCTGCGATATCCCGCTCCTCTTTGAAACCGGCGCCGATGCCTGGCTCGACCGGGTCGTGGTCGTCACCGCACCCGCCGAAGTCCAGCGCGCCCGCGTGCTGGAACGACCGGGCATGACCGAAGAAGCGCTCGCCGCCATTCTTGCCAAACAGGTGCCAGATGCGGAAAAACAGGCGCGTGCCGATTTCATCATCGACACCTCGCGCGGCATGGACGATGCCCGCGCCCAAGTCGCTCAAGTGCTGGAGGCCCTGGATGCGTGAAATCGTGATGGATACCGAGACAACAGGCCTCGATCCCGCAGATGGGCACCGGATTGTCGAAATCGGCGCGGTGGAACTGATGAACCATCTGCCGACCGGTCGCGTCTATCACCAGTATATCAACCCCGAACGCGCGATGCCGGTGGAGGCGTTCAACGTCCACGGGCTTGGCGATGAATTTCTGCGCGACAAGCCCCGCTTCGCCCAGGTGGTAGAGGCGTTTCTGGCCTTCATCGGCGACGATGCGCAACTCGTCATCCACAACGCCAGCTTTGACATGCGCATGATCAATGCCGAGCTTGAATGGGCCAATCTGCCGATCCTGCCGATGTCTCGGGCAACCGACACGCTGACCATCGCGCGCCAGAAATTTCCCGGCGCCCAGGCCAGCCTGGATGCACTCTGCCGCCGGTTTCAGATCGATAATTCGGTACGTGAGAAACACGGGGCGCTGCTCGACAGCGAGCTTCTGGCCGAGGTGTATCTCGAATTGCTGGGCGGGCGTCAGCAGGGGCTGGTACTGGACGCGGCCCGCCCTGGCGCACGCAACGGCGAGACCGGGGCCTCGGGCCAGGCGCGCACCCGGCCTAGAGCGCTTGCACCCCGGCTCACCGACGCGGAAGCCGAGGCGCACAAAGCCTTTGTTGCCGAGATGGACGAGCCTCTCTGGACCCGGAAGATCAACTGATCAGTTCAGCGTCTCGTTCGACGCCGCACCGTCCTTTTCCGCCTTCTCGGCCCGCAACTGTTCGATCCGCTGACGATAGAGCGTCGCGAAATCCACATTGTCCAACATCAGCGGTGGATAGCCGCCATCGCGGGTGACATCTGCCACCACGCGCCGGGTGAATGGCAAAAGCTGGCGCGGGCATTCGATGAACAGGATTGGGTGCAGATGGCTTTCCGGTGCGTTGTCGATCTGGAAGACGCCGGAATATTCCAGTTCGACCAAAAAGCGTGTTGCCTCGCCGGTCTTGGCGGTCGCGTTCACCTTCATGTTGATAAGATAGCGGTTGTCGGCAATACCCTTTGCATCCATTCCGACATTCACATTGATCTCGGGCTGGCCTTCGGCTTGTGTGCTCTCGCGCGCGCCGACATTCTCGAACGACAGATCGCGCACGAAGTGGGCCAGCATCTTGACCGTGGGCTGAACCGGCGTGGTTTCAGCGGCTGCAGCAGTTTCGGCTGTCTCTGTCTCGTCGGCCATCTGGGCCTCCCCTCGCAAATGATTTCTCGAAAATGCGCGTAGCAGAAAGCCGTGCTGGCGGCAACGCCGTGCGGTTTGCGGCGGATTTGGATCAGGGCTTGCGGGTCCAGGCGCTGTTGCCGGGAACCTCCTGTTCCTCCGGCGGGGTCACATCCTGGTAGTCGCCGTCGATGGTCTTGTTACCCGGGGACGCATGGGGCCCACCATGGGGCGGATGTCCGGTGCGAGCCTGGAAATGGCTGGCCGCATGGATTTTTATCCGCTGTCCGACAGTCGTGATCACAGCGGTTCGAACCGGCGGGATCAGCAGCAAAAATCCGATGGCATCGGTGAAAAAACCCGGCGTCAGCAGCACGATCCCGGCGATCAGGATCATCGCGCCATGCGCCAGCGCGCTGGAGGGGTCGCGCCCCTCGCTCAGCCTGGTTTGCAAGTCGTTGAGCGCCGCGAAACCCTGCTGGCGCAACAGCAGCGTTCCGATCAGCGCCGTCAGGATGACTGTCGCAATCGTCGGCCAGAGACCGATCCAGCCGCCGATTTCTATAAACAGCGCGATCTCGATGATCGGGACGGCGACGAGCGCCAGAAAAATCCACATTCCTCGCAACCTCATGGCTCTCATGCGCTGCGAGCGGTGGTGGAATGCGCCAAGATGCGCAGGTCCTGCCGATAGACTTCGCAGCCTCAGCCCCCTACATAAGGGTCCTGACTGAAAACTGCCAGCAATGGCCCTTGGAGAGCTGCGTGGATGAATGACGATATGATTGAGCTTCTTATACTCGTGGCCATCGCGGCCGGGGTGCTCTTCTATCTCCGGTCGATCATCGGGACACGCACCGGGCACGAAGGCCCGCCGCGCCGTTTCCAACGCGAGGATGCGGCCGCCGAAGAAGGCGCCGATGTCGTGCCGATGAACCCATTGCCCCCCCAGCAGGAGAGCCAGGCAGTCCGCGATCTTGACGAAAGCTCGCGCGCCGCCCTCGAAGGCATGCAGCAGGCCGAGCAGGGCTTCGATCTCGATGAGTTCATGGGCGGTGCGAAAGCTGCCTACGAGATGATCCTGATGGCTTATGAGGAGGGCGACTGGGAGACGCTGCAATCCCTGCTTGCCCCCGATGTGATGAAAGCCTTCGACACGGTTATCGCCGAACGTGAGAGCAAGGGCCTGCGGGTCGAGGCGCGCTTCATCGGTGTGCGCGACGTGCGCCCCGTCGAGCTTGCGTTCGAGCCAGATATGGCCGAGGCCGATGTGACCTTGCGTTTTGTGGGTGAAATGATCACTGCGGTGCGCGATACTGAAAATCGTGTGGTCGAAGGCGATCCGAACGAGATCCGCCGCCAGACCGATGTGTGGACATTCTCGCGGGTCATGGGCTCTCGCAACCCGAATTGGCTGCTGACCGCGACGGGAGAATAAGCGGCGCAGCCGAACGAACGAGAGCGCGCAGCCTGGAATGGATCAGCGCGCCAGGGACGACTTAGAGGCAGGCATCTTCCAGCGTCGAGGGGGACATGGGAGTATCGGGCGGGCGCCGTGAGTGGTGCCGAAACTGGGACCGCAATTGGGGCCAGATCAACAGGCGGGCTGTGCTCGGCGGGCTTTTGGCGGCCAGCCTCCCCCGCATGGGACGCGCCGTGAGTGCAACACCACTGACATTCGACGACCTGAACGGCTGGTCCGATGACGATCACGAGGCGGCGCTGACAGCCTGGAAAGTCTCCTGCGAGAAGGCAGGCGTCGGCCCCCTCTGCCGGATTCCAACCCGCAATGCGCGTTGGTTCTGGGAGGCGCATTTCACCCCGATCATGTTCGGCGACCCGCAAAGCTCGCTCTTCACCGGATACTACGAACCGGTCATTCCCGCCTCGCGCAAACAATCTTCGAAATGGCATGTGCCGGTCTATGCCCCGCCCAAGGATCTGAAGCGCCGCTGGCCGCATTACACCCGGGCCGAGGTTGAGACCGGCGCCCTGGCGGGCAAGGGATTGGAGCTCTTCTGGCTTGCCGATCCAGTGGATGCGTTCTTCCTGCATATCCAGGGCTCGGGCCGGTTGCTGCTGGAAAACGGCGAGCTTGTCCGCCTGGGCTTTGCCGCCAAGAACGGGCATGACTATGTCTCCATCGGTCGGATCTACAACAAGCGCAAGAAGGCGGCCCCGCTGACCTATGGCGCGGCCCCCCTGAGGCGCTGGTTGCGCGCCAATCCGCGCGATGGGGCGAAACTGATGCGCGAGAATCCTTCGTTTATCTATTTCCAGGAGCGCCATGGCCTGGGCATGGAACAGGGGCCCATCGGTGCCCTGGGCGTTCCTTTGACATCGGGCCGGTCCGTGGCGATCGATCCGGCCAAGAACCCGCTGGGCCAACCGCTCTGGATCGAGACCGACACGGCAGCGGGCCCGATGCGCCGCCTGATGATCGGGCAGGATACCGGTAGCGCGGTGAAGGGACACCAGCGGGCGGATATTTTCTTCGGCACCGGGGACAGGGCCGGGCAGGTTGCAGGTTCGACCCGGGCCGAGGGGCGGATGATCTCGCTGGTGCCGAACGATCAGCTCGCGCTTGTCGGGATCGGAAATTGAACCGAAAGCTGACGGAGAGTGAGCGTAAGCTCTGGCAGAATGTCGTCTCGGACGCCAAGCCGCTCGAGCGTCCCGCGAAACAACAGCGGGAAAAACTCGCCAACGATCCCGCCCCCGCCCCTAGATCTGCGCCAAGTTTCAATGCCCCACCACGGGTGCAGCAGCCGACGCCAACGCGCGGAAAGGAGCCTGCGACCCTCGTGGATCTGGCCGACCACGCCCCGCGCGCGGTCGGACGGCCCGAGCCCGGAATCGATCGTCGTACAGCCGATCGCCTGCGCAAGGGCGAGCGGGCACCGGATGCCCGTATCGATCTGCACGGCATGAACTCCGCCCGCGCGCATGTGATTCTGGACGGTTTCATCCGCGACGCACTCGCCCGCAATCTGCGCTGTGTTCTGGTGATCACCGGGAAGGGAGGGCGCCATGCAACCGACGATGCCCCCTTTATGCGCTCGGACCAGGGCGTTTTACGTCAGGCGGTTCCACGCTGGTTGCGCGCGGGGCCGCACGCGGCCCGGATCGTCGGAATTTATGCCGCCCATCTACGCCATGGCGGTGCGGGCGCTGTCTATGTTTATCTGAAGAAATCCCGCTGAGCCCGCAATCCGGCGCCGGTTTCAATGATTTGGTAAATTGCAGCACGTAGTCAGGACGCAACCGAGAGCGGGAGCGGACCATGGCGGACAAGGACGGCGTTGCGCCGATCATCATCAAGCGCAAGAAAGTCTCTGGTGGCGACGGCCACCATGGCGGCGCGTGGAAAGTCGCCTATGCAGATTTCGTGACCGCGATGATGGCCTTCTTCCTGCTGATGTGGTTGCTGAACGCGACAACCGAAAGCCAGCGCAAGGGGATCGCGGATTACTTCGCTCCGTCGATCCCGATCTCGCCGGTCTCCGGCGGCGGGTCCGGCGTGCTGTCGGGCGAAACTGTCTTCGCGGATGACACCCTGGCGCAGGAGGGCAGTGGCGGCATCAAGCAGGTTGCCAGTGTCGTCGCTCAGGATCCCGGCGCACCGGGTGCGGGCGAGGAGGGCGACGGGGCGGAACTGGTGCCCGATGCTGCCTCGACCGAGGACGCCCCCACGGAACAAGCCTGGGAGTTTGCCTCAGGCAATGCGGATTTCGAGGATCTGGAAAGTCGCCTCTATGGCATGTCCGGCGAAAGCGATGTGGCGGACGATCTGCTCAGCCATATCCGGACGAAGATCACCGACGAGGGTTTGATCATCGAGATCTTTGCCAAGCAGGGTCACCCGCTGTTCGAAAGCGGCTCGGACGAACCCTCGCCGAAGATGCAGGCATTGCTGGAGATGATCGGCGGGGTCGTCGACCTGGTTTCCAATCCCATCGCGCTGACCGGGCATACCGATGCGGTGGCCTATACCGGCATCGATTTCGACAATTGGCGCCTGTCTTCGGCCCGGGCGGATGTCACGCGCCGCACGCTGATCGAAACCGGGATCGTGCCAGATCGGTTTAACCGGATCACCGGAAAGGCGGATCGGGAACTGGCATTGCCCGATGCGCCCGACGACCCGCGCAACCGGCGCATCACCTTGACTCTGCTGCGTTCCGACCGCTGATCCGGTTTCGGGAAAATTTTAGAAACTTAGCTGAATCAGCGCTTTACGATCATTCAACACTCTCGCGCGATAGTCACCCCCGTGAGGCCGGGTTTATCGGGGTGAGAAGCAGCCAACGGGGCACAGCCCCTGGCACGCATCCAGGCGAACCAGCCAAGTGTGCATGGACAATGTCGCGCGCAAGGGCGCCGACGGATCACAGAAGGGACCAGCATGACGCTTTCATCTTCCTTGAATGCAGGGGTCGCGGGGTTGAATGTCAACGCCAGCAAGCTCGGCACGATTGCCGACAACATCGCGAACTCGCAGACAACCGGGTACAAGCGCGTCGATACCGAATTTTCCTCGCTCGTTCTGTCCGAGTCCGAGGGGACCTATGCGGCGGGCGGCGTGCGCGCCAGCTCGTTCCGCGAGATCGACTCGCGTGGCAGCCTGGAGACGACGAATAACGCCACCGATCTGGCCATCGGCGGCCGGGGCTTCATTCCGGTGGTACCGTCCTCGGCCATCGACAACCTGGATGACGATCTGCCGCTGCAACTTGTCAGCACCGGATCGTTCCGGCCCGATGAGGATGGCGTGCTGACCAGCAATACCGGCCTGGTCCTGCTGGGCTGGCCCGCCAATTCCGACGGCTCCATCCCGCAATTCCCCCGTGACAGCGCCGATGGGTTGGAGCCTGTGCGCATCCTGACCAATCAGCTTGCCGGTTCACCGACCTCGGAGGTCGCGCTGGGCGTCAACCTGCCGGCGGAGGCGAGCCAGTTCGGCGCGTCGGGCGATCCGATCCCGCTCTCGATCGAATATTTCGACAATGTGGGTGCGTCGCAGTCGCTGAATATCCAGTTCACGCCGACCATACCCGCGGCGGGTTCGTCCAATGAATGGACCGTGACCATCGACGACACCAACACCGATGCGGCCGCGAACCCGGTTGCATCCTTTGTCGTTCAGTTCGACGACTCGCGCGCCAGCGGCGGGTCGATTGCCGCGGTACCGACAACCACCAACGGGGTCTACGACCCGGCTCTGGGCACCTTCACCTTCAACGTTGCGGGCGGCCCGATCGACATGGAGATCGGGGTGATCAACGGCCAGACCGGAATGACCCAGCTTTCCGCCGAATTCGGCCCGACCGGTATCTCCAAGAACGGCGCCCCGGTGGCCTCGCTCAGCAGCGTGAACGTGGATGAGAACGGCTTCGTGACGGCGACCTCGGGCGGCGGTTTCGTGCGCACGCTCTATCAGATCCCGATCGCGGATTTTCCGAATGCCAACGGTCTGCGCGCGCTCGACAATCAGGCCTTCTCGCCATCGGCGGAGAGTGGATCGCTCTTCCTCTGGGATGCGGGTGACGGACCGACGGGCGAGATGATCAACTTCGCTCTGGAACAATCCACGGCCGAGATCGCACAGGAACTGACCTCGCTGATCGAAACCCAGCGGGCCTATTCCTCGAATGCCACCGTCATTCAGACGGTCGACGAGATGCTGCAGGAAACCACCAACATCAAACGATGATCTAGTCCGCGCGCCGCGCTGCCTTGAAGGGTGGCGCGGTCGGATCAAAGGAGACCGAGATGACGCTCTCAGCCGCTCTTTCCAACGCAATGACGGGCCTGAACGCCACGTCCCGGCAGGCGGACACGGTCGCCAACAACGTCGCCAATGCCCTGACCGAGGGCTATGGGCGCCGTGAAATCTCGCTCTCGCCGCTGCAGTTGGGCGACGAGGGCGCAGGGGTGCGGGTGGTGGGGATCACCCGCGCCTCGGACCCGCTGATCACCGCGCCCCGACGCGTGGCGCAGGCCGCGGTGGGCCGTGACGCAGCCCTTGCCGAGGCGCAGTCCCGCCTCAGCCAATCCGTTGGGGAGCCGGGTCAGCCCGGCGCCCTCGCGACCCTTGCCGACCGGTTCGACGCAGCCTTGACCGCGGCGGCCGACACGCCGGAAAGCGCCACGCTCCTCTCCTCGACCGCCCTGGCCGCGTCGGATTATGCCCGCGGCTTCAACACGGTCAGCAATCAGATCAATGCACTGCGCACCGATGCGGATGCCTCGATCGCGCGGCAGGTCGACCAGATCAACGCAGCCCTTCAGGATGTTGAACGGCTGAACGACGAAATCCGCAACAACTCCTTCAGCGGCGCGGATATCGCGGCCCTGCAGGACCAGCGCCACCGTCTGATCGACCGGATCTCGGATTCGGTGCCCGTCCGGGTGATCCAGCGCGAGAACAACACGGTGGCCCTGTTCGCCACCAACGGCGCGCAGCTTCTGGATGGCCGGGCCTATACGCTGGAATTCACGCCCACTCCCATCGTGACCCAGGACATGACCCTGGCAGGCGGGCCCTTGTCCGGCATCAGCATCAACGGCCAGCCGATTCCGGTCGGTCAGGGTGATGGCGGTGGCCTCCTGGATGGTGGCGCGCTCGAAGCGCAGTTCATTTTGCGCGACACCACATTGCCCGAGGCCGCCGCCCAGCTTGACGCCGTCGCCCGCGATCTGGTGGAGCGGGTGCAGGGCTTGCCGGCAGACCCGACTTTGGGCGTGGGGGATGCGGGTCTCTTCACCGATGGTGGCATCGCCTTCGACCCGCTGAACCAGGAAGGTCTCGCCGGGCGCCTCAGCGTGAATCCGCTGGTCGATCCCGCACTGGGCGGCGATCCCAACCTGCTGCGCGACGGGATCAACGCGGTCGCGCCGGGCGATCAGGGCGACGACACCGTTCTGCGCGGGCTTCAGGATGCGCTGACGGCACCTGCCGCGATCATCTCCGCCCCTGGCCTCACCGGGCAGCGCGGCAACGCTGCGTTCACTGCGCAGTTCAGCGGTTTTATGCTGTCGGCAAGCGTGGAGGCCGATGCCCGCGCCAGCCTGCAGGTGGGCCGTCTTCAAACCCTCAGCGATGCCGAGGCGAACGCGGTCGGCGTCGATACCGACCGCGAGCTTTCGGATTTGCTGGTGATCGAACAGGCCTTCGCGGCCAATGCCCGTGTTATACAGGTGGTCGACGAATTGCTCGAACGCCTGCTGCTGATCTAGGAGCGGACAGATGAACAATCTCGGAATTCCCGATCTGCTGAGCAGCCTGCAACTGCAGCGCCAGGCCAGTTCGGTTAATCAGAGCCTGGCCCGCGCGGGCGAGGAACTGACCACCGGCCTCACCAGCAATATCGGCGAGGCGGTGCAGGGCAACCCGCAAAAACTCTATGCGATCGAGCGGGACATCACCCTGAACCAGACATATGCGACCTCGATCAGCACCGCGGCCTCGCGCGCCGCGATCACCCAAAGCGCGCTTGAACTGGTGCAGCAAAACACCCAGGAAATCGGCGCCGATCTGCTCACCTTTGTGGAGCGGGGAGAGATCTCACCGGCGGAGTTCGAGGCCGCGCAGGCGCGCTCGGCGTTCGAATCCACCGTGGCGGCGCTCAACAACCGCTTTGGCGATCGATCACTTTTCGCGGGTGCGGCTGTCGACGGTCTTGCGCTGGCCTCTGCCGACGATATCCTGGCCGATATCCAGGCGCTGACCATCGTGGCCACGGACACTGCAAGTGTGGTCGCGGCGGTCGAGACCTACTTCAACGATCCTGCGGGCTTCGACGCCACCGGCTATCAGGGCTCGACCAACGACGCCCCGGCCGTGGAACTGGGCGAGGGCGAGCGTGTGGACTACGCCATCCGTGCCGACAATGCGGAGTTGAAAGAAGCGATCAAGGGTCTGGTCCTGGCCGTGGTTGGGTCTGACCCTGCGTTCTTTGCCGGCACCGATGCAGCGCGCCTGGGCGTAATGGCGACGGCGGCCGAAACCTCCATCGCCGCTACCGATGGGGTGATCCGGATTCGCAGCGAGCTTGGCTTTGCCGAGGCCCGCATCGAAACCGCGACCGTGCGCAACAGGTCCGAGGCCGATTTCCTGGCCCAGGCCCGCAACGCGATCATTGCCCGCGACCAGTTCGAAGCCGCCGCCGAATTCAGCGCGCTCGAGCTGCAATTGCAGTCGATCTTCTCCGTCACCGCCCGGATGTCGCAACTGTCGCTCAACAATTTTCTGAGGTGAGGTTCCCTTGATCCGATCTTTTCTGGCTGCCGCAGCCCTTGGCCTGGCCGTGACCCTCCCGGGGGTCGCCTCGGCGGCCGATGCCCGGATCAAGGATCTGGTGGAATTCGACGGCGTGCGCGGCAACGATCTTGTCGGCTATGGCCTTGTGGTCGGGCTGAACGGGACCGGCGATGGTCTGCGCAATTCGCCTTTCACCGAAGAAGCGCTGGCCAACCTGCTGGAGCGTCTGGGGATCAACGTCACCGGCGAGCAGTTTCGCCCGAAAAATGTGGCCGCGGTTCTGGTCACCGGCGTGCTCCCGGCGTTCGCGCGTGCTGGGGGCCGGATGGATGTCACCGTCTCCGCCATCGGCGATGCCAACAGTCTTCTGGGCGGCACGTTGATCATGACACCCCTGAATGCCGCCGATGGCCAGATCTATGCCGTGGCGCAAGGATCGCTGATCGCGGGCGGCATCGCGGTGGAGGGGGATGCGGCCTCGGTCACCCAGGGCGTGCCGACCGCGGGTGTAATCCCCGGCGGGGCCCGGGTCGAGCGCGAAATCGCCTTCGACCTCGCTTCGCTCAGCGATCTGCGCTTGGCGCTGCGAGATCCTGATTTCACCACCGCCTCGCGGATCGCAAAGGCGATCAATGCGAAGTTCGGACGCCAGATCGCGCAGATGCAGGATTCAGGCACCGTCCGGCTGAACATCGCCGGTCTTGCCCAGGGCGGCACGGCCGAGCTGATCGCCGGGCTCGAGAATATCCGCGTAGAGCCTGATCAAAAGGCCCGGGTGGTGATCGATCAACGCTCCGGCACCATCGTTCTGGGCGACGATGTGCGGATCAGCAGGGTGGCGATCAGCCAGGGCAATCTCACACTCCGCATCCGCGAAACACCGGTCGCCGTGCAGCCCAGCCCCTTTGGCGAGGGCGAAACCGTGGTGTTGCCCAGAACCGAGGCCGAGATCGAGGATGAAACCGGAACCGGCCTCGCCATCGTCGATGACACCGTGTCGCTCGCGGCGCTGGTCGAGGGGCTGAATGCCCTGGGCGTGTCCACCCGAGACATGATCGACATCCTGAGCTCGATCAAAGCAGCGGGCGCGCTGCATGCGGAATTCGTGATCCAGTAGCTTCGGGCGAACGGACCCGTTGGGGTCCGCGCGAAAGCCAAGCGTCGAACCAAATCCTATCCGCGCAGGAAGATGTCGTCCCGGGCTTGACCCGGGACCCCCCGCCCTGCCTGTCGTTTGGAGATCCCGGGTGGCACCAATGCGGGACGCTTCGGCTCGACCCTACTCTTCCCCGCCTTCGGCCTCGACGAGCTGGATGGTGCCGCGGCTGACCAGGTCCTTGATCGCCGCGACAACTTCGTTCTGCGCCGCCTCGCCATCGCGCTTGCTGGGATCCGGCATGGCCTCCAAATCCTCGCGCATCCGTTCCGACAGACGTTTTGAGATGTTCGAGAAGATGAAATCGACCGAGGGGTTTCCCGCCTTGGCCGCCGATTTCAACGCCGTCATCAGAACCGGTTCGTCCACTTCCTTGGTGAAGGCCCCGACGTCGCGCGGACGGACCCGTTCGACGATATCGGCGAAGGTGAACATCACCCGCTGCACTTCCTGGGTCAAGGCAGGGGCTTCCTGCTCCATCCGGCCCAACAGGTCCTCGCGCACATTGCTCGAGACATGGTTCATCAGACCGGCGATCAGATCGGCGGGCTTGCGCGCGCCCTTCTCGCGTTGGACGGTGGGCAGGAAATCGCGCTCGATCACATCCGAGATCTGGGCCAGCGTGGTCGCATCGAAGCTGGGCACCCGGCTCATTCGCAGAACGACGACCTGGGCGAAATCGCTGTCGAAACGTTCCAGGATTTTCGCCGACTTTAGGGAGTTCAATTTGGTCAGAACAACTGCGGCGACTTGGGCATGTTCCATCTTCAGCCACGCGGCCAGGCGCGCCTCGTCGACCGCCGCCAGCCGGGTCCAGATCGAATTTCCAGAGCCCCCCAGATCTTCCATGATCCGCGTGACACTGTCGCTGTCGAGCACTTCGCCAAGGAACTTCCGCACCTCGTCCGGGCCACCGCTGAGCGAGAGCTGATCGCTGAGAATCTGAAGAAACTCCTCGATCACCTCCTCGACGATTTCGGCGGAAACCTGTTTCATGGCATTGACCACCTGGGCAAAGCGGCGAATGCGCTGCTCGCCCATCTGCCCCAGCACGGTAGCCGCAGCCTCCGGTCCCAGGGCAATCATGATGATTGCCGCCTTTTCGGTCTGGGTCAGACCGGCGGCGTCGCCGGCCGTGGCAACCGCACCGCCATGCCCGACCGTGGCGGGCAGGCCTGCAACGGGCGGGGACGGGGGCGGTGCTGTGGGAAGATCCGGGTTCGCCACCATAAGGTCCTGGGTCATGCGCCATATCCTCTTACCAAAGCCCCGGCCAGCAAGGTCCAGCCATCGGCAACCACAAAGAACGCCAGTTTGAAGGGCAGCGACACCACGGCGGGGGGCACCATCATCATGCCCATCGACATCAGGATCGAGGCTACAACCAGATCGATCACCAGAAAGGGCAGGAAGACCAGAAAGCCGACCTCGAAGCCGCGTTTGATTTCGCTCAGCAGGAACGAGGGGATCAGCAGCGAAAGGGGTGTGCGCTCCTCTCCGTTCTCGCCGATGACCGGGTCGGGCGAGCTCGGCGCGGCCTCGGCCAATGCTGTGACCGTGGCCGGATCCACCCGGCTTTCCATGAACAAACGGAACGGACCCATGCTGGCCGAGAATGCCTGCTCGGCGCTCATCTGACCGGCGACCATCGGTTCGATGCCCTGTTCCCACGCCGCTTCGAAAACCGGCGCCATCACGAAATAGGTCAGGAAAAGCGCCAGGCTGACGATCATCATATTCGGCGGCGCCTGTTGCACGCCAACAGCCTGACGCAGAATGGACAGCACGGTGACCATGAATGGAAAGCAGGTCATCATGATCGCGATGCCGGGCGCGAGGCTGAGCACCGTGATCAGCAGGAAAAGCTGCACCGCCTGGAGCGTCAGGGCATTCTCACCCCCCAGATCGATGGTGACTTCCTGCGCACCCGCCGGACCGGCAAGCGCGGCCAGCAGCAGGACGATGGAGAGGCCGAGCGCATGCTTCATGCCCGATCAGAACCCCTGGCTGAGATCGGCGACTTCCGTCAAGCGCACACCCAATCGGCCAGAGCCGTCATCCAACTCCTGAAGCTCGCCCCGCGCGATCAGTTTCTCGCCCACGAAAACCTCGACCGGGTCCTCGATCTTGCTGTCGAGCGGCAGCACACTGTCGCGGCGCAGCTCGACCAGCTCACTGATCAGGGGCTTCGCCTTGCCGACCGAGATCACGACCTCGATCGGGACCCCCATCACGGCACTGCCGCGGCGCGCGGGTTTCTCCGCCAAGGCGGTGAAATCGGAGTCCTGAGGGATTGTGGCAGGTGGCGAGGCCATGCCCTCGATTTCGCCGCCAACCTCGGTATCGGTATCACTCATGAGCCAACCTCTTTTCTTCAACAGGTTCAGGGTCTTCGTGGCGGCTGGCGGCGATGTGATCATGCAGCGCAGCCTTGGCCTGCTCGATACAGGCATCCAGATCGATGGCGTCGAAGCCGCCCTGCCAATGGACCCTCGCGGCGAAGCCGGTCATGTCCGGGTCCTCATCGACCCGCACCGACAAGTGCTCCAGCGCCAGCGCGTCCGACACCCGCTCGCCGTGGGCAGACGGCACGACGACGACCAGTTTCGCCTGCGGTGCCCTGCGCAGGGCGTCCGAAACGGCGGCTGTGATCTCGCCCAGATAACCCGCTGCGGCCAGCGATGGCGCGATGGCGCCGAACAAGGCGGCGCAGATCCGCTCCACGGCGTCGGCGACCTCGGTCTCGACCGATTGGC
>JBCCDU010000076.1:0-19968 GCA_039030715.1 Pseudomonadota bacterium | reverse complement strand
CGCCGCATTCCCCGTCGCATCGTCGATCTCGGCCGCGTTGTCGAAGCGATAGTTCGCCAGAAGACCCGCAGACCCAGGATCCACCGTCGACGACATCGCAGACGCAATCTCCGACCCGGACCGCGCATGGTCCCAGATGCGCAATTCATCCATTGCACCCTCGGTCGCGCCCCGGAGCGTTTCACCGATCTCGTCAACGTTGAAATCGACATTCCACGCCTGTGTTGCCGTGGCATCCAGCACGCCATTCACATAGATCTGAAGGATACCATTTGCATCGCGGGTCAGGGCATAGTGATTCCACTCGCCCGTATTGGCCGCCGTGTTGGCAATCACCACATCGCCACGGATCGGACCGGTATAGGCGGCCAGACGCAGCTGCCCTTCCCAGAAGTTCAGGTGGATCTGATTGGTGTCGTTCTTGAAGAAGCCGTCTTTGTTGTCGATCACGGCACCGGGTTCGAAGTAGAACCAGCCCTCGATCGTAAACTCACCACTAATCGCAACATTACCGACGTCGACGCCCGACGTGCCATCCAACACAAGCATAAGCCACTCCGCAAACCAGAACTACACTCACCCGGGTCACGATAGACTTGCTCCGAGGCGCAACCAGCCCCGGATTCGCTCACCCGCACTTCCTCAGCAAATCTTAACACTTCGTAAAATTGGCCACAAGTGGGCAGCGCCACGGTTTTGCCGCAGTTGCTTTCTCGGCAAAATTCAGGGGGGGGGGGGGGCGAAGGGCACCCGGCTCCCACGCATTCAGGCAGCTGCGCGAGAGCACCTCAATCCACGAAGGCGCGCTCCACCACGTATTCGGCAGGTTTGGAATTGGCGCCCTCCGTCAGGCCAGCCGCTTCCAGGATGACCTTCATGTCCTTGTTCAGCCCCATCGAGCCGCAGATCATGGCGCGATCGATGGCCGGATCGAAAGGCGGCGTGCCCAGATCCTCGAACAACTTGCCCGAGGTGATCAGATCCGTGATCCGTCCCGTGCGCTCGTAGGGTTCCTGCGTCACAGTGGCATAGCGGCGGAACTTGCCGCGGGCAAATTCACCGACCAGCGGATCGTCCATCAGGGCGGCCTCCAGTTCCTCGCCATATTTCAACTCGGCCACCTCGCGGCAGGTATGGGTAAGGATGACCTCGTCATAAGCCTCGTAGGTCTCCGGGTCGCGCATCAGCGAAGCGAAGGGGGCGATCCCCGTCCCGGTCGCGATCATGTAGAGCCGCTTGCCGGGCAGCAGCGCGTCCAATACCAGAGTACCCACGGGTTTGGGGCGCAGGATGATATCGTCACCCACTTCGATGTTCTGCAGACGCGAGGTGAGAGGGCCATCGGGCACCTTGATCGAGTAAAACTCCAGCTCTTCGTCCCAGGACGGCGACGCAATGGAATAGGCCCGCAGAAGCGGCTTCTGCTTGCCGTTCGCGTCCGGCTCGCCCATCAGACCGATCATCACGAACTCGCCCGAGCGGAAGCGCAAGCTCATCGGACGGGTCACGCGAAAGCGGAACAGGCGATCGGTATAATGCTGCACTTCGGTGACGATCTGCGCGTCCGGCAGCGCTTTCGGTTTGGCGGCGGATTGAGCGGTCTCGGTCATGGCGGTCATCTCTTGCATCCTTGGGGCCGGAGGTCACCAGATTTCTCGTCGGCCATCCTTCAGCGCCTATTCCACAGTCATTTTTCGGGCATTATACCTAGGCAGTAAAATTGCTGGGAAATTGACCCTGCGCCGCAAATAATCGCTGTTTTGCGCTGCGGCAAGTGGCAATCTGCGCATATCACCGTTGCGTCACCTTGATATGGCTCAAACGCGTTGGCGCTTTGGGTTGGGCCATTCCAGCACCAGCAACGCGACACCGGCCAGCACCACGGCGCCGCCCACCAGGATTTGCCAGGTCAGCGGTTCGCCCAGAAACAGCCATCCGCCCAAGACCGAGGCAACCGGTGTGAGCAACAAGAACGGCCCAGCCTGTCCAGCGCGATAGCGACCGAGCACGTGATACCAACAACCATAACCGATTGCGGTCATCACCAGGCCAAGATAGAGCACCGCCGACCAGACCTGCCAGTCGGCCGAGGCGAGCGCAGGGCGCGGATCACCCTCGACCACCAGCGAGATCACGAGGAGCTGTGGCGCAGCGAAGAGGGCGACCCAAGCGATCGTGGTCAGCCCTGGCATCCGCCCTGGCAACGGCCCCGGCATCTGCCCCAGGCGCCGGATCATGATCTGCCCCATAGCCCATGCCGCAGCGCCGATCATGACGAAAGAGATGCCCAGTTCCTGCCCGTCCAGCCTCGGCTCACCAGTGATCAGCACGATACCGGCGAAGGCGATGGCCATGCCGATCCCCTGACGCAGGGAAATCGGCTCTCTCAGCAGTGCGGCGGCGATCAGAACCAGGAAGACCACCTCGACCTGCACCAGCAGCGCCGTGGTGCCCGCATCCAAGTAACGCAGGCCATAGAAGGTAAAACCGTATTGAAAGGCCAGGCCGACAAGCGCGGCCCAGAACAACCCCTTCAGATGCGCGCGCGGGATCGGCACGAACCAGGCCAGTACCAGCGCCGCCGTCGCGAACCGCAGTGCCATCAGCAGCAACGGTGGGAAGCCATCGACCACAGGCTTCGCCACGACCAGGCCCATACCCCAGGCGATCGGGACCGCCATGGCGATCAGCATATCGAGCGGTTTCATGCCGCCTCCTCACACGGCTTGACCCGCAGCCTGCCCTTATGACTGCATGGCAGCAGGAAAGGATACCACCCATGCAGATGATTTTCGACGAACGCCAGCTTCTTCACCGGCCGGAGACTTATTTCCGACAGGGCAGCTTCATCACCCATCCCGAGCAGCCCGAACGCGCGGTGCTGATCCGCGACCGTCTGTTGGCCGAGGGGCACGAGCTGATCGCACCGGGCGACCATGGCGAGGAACCGATCCGCGCCGTGCATGACGGCGCCTATGTCGACTTTCACCGCAGCGCGCGGGCGGAATGGCAGGCGTTTACCGACGCGCCGGGTCCCGCCGTGCCCAACTATCACACCTCGCGCAGGGTCAGCCGCAGGCCGCAGGGGATCGTGGGCAAGCTCGGCTATCACTCCACCGACACGGCCTGTCCGGTGACAGACGGGACATGGGATGCGATTTACTGGTCCGCGCAGACGGCGATGGAGGGTGCGGCGCGTGTCGCCGCCGGCACGCGCGCGATCTATGCGCTCTGCCGCCCGCCAGGGCACCATGCCTACAAGGATGCCTCCAACGGGTTCTGTTTCTTCAACAACGCCGCCATCGCGGCCCAGCATCTGAAGACGAAGTTCGAGCGGGTCGCGATTCTGGACATTGACACCCATGCGGGACAGGGCACCCAGGATATCTTTTATGATCGGGGTGATATCTTCGTCAGCTCGATCCACCGCGACCCGGCGGCCTATCCTCCATTTTTCGCGGGGTACGAGGACGAGACGGGCAGCGGGCCCGGAACGGGTGCGCATCGGAATATCTGCCTCGCGGCGGGGGCGGATGACGCCACGATCCTGGGGCAGATCGATCACATGATCGCCTCGGCCCAATCGTTCGGCGCCGAGGCACTTGTCGTCTCGCTGGGCTTCGATATGGCGGGGGACGACCCACTGTCTGAGGTTGCCTTCACCCGCGAGGGATTCGTTGCCGCAGCGAACTGGCTTATGGCCATGGGTCTGCCGACCGTTCTGGTGCAGGAGGGCGGCTATCTGGGCCCCTCGCTGGCCGAGAACGCCGCGGCCTTTTTGGAGGCCTGCGACGCGGCGATGTGAATGGGTACGGCGCATTCAGGCAGCCCGCGCGCGGGCGCGCTCACGCAGCGCTGTGAAAATGCCGGCCCCGGCGATCAGTGCCATGCCGGCCAGCATCGAACGGTCCGGAAACTCCGAAAACACCACCCAGCCCCAGAAGGTCGCGAAGATCAGATAACTGTAGTCGATCGGCGCGAGCCAGCTCGACTCGGCACTCTGATACGCCTTCGCAAGCGCGATATTGGCGCTGAGATTGAGGAGTGAGCAGCACAGCGCCAGCGCCACCAGCGCAGCACTGGGCGCGACCCATCCGGTGGCAAGATAGGGCAGCGCGCGTTGGATATCTTCCGGCAGAGGCGCCATGCCCAGCCCCGCGATGCCCAGCACCCCGGCGGACCAGAGCGCAATGGCGACGCCGCAGGCCAGCGTCACCGGGCTCTCGCCCCGGCACCAACGGCGGGTGAGAATAACGACACCCGCATAGCAAAACCCAGCGGCGACCGGCATCAGTTTGATGGCCGTGAAATCGCTGGCCGTCGGTTGCAGGATCAGAAAGGCCCCAAGCGCCCCGACCCCCACGGCCCCGATCCGGGCGGGTCCGACACGCTCGCGCAGGATCAACGCCGAAAGCAGGGTCACGAATATCGGAAAAGTGTAGAGGCCCGCCGCCATCTCGGCCAGCGTCAGATGCTGAACACCGCCAAAGAAAAAGGTCATGGCGGCGAGCAGGCAAAAGCTGCGCAACGCCACCGCCCATAAACGCTTGGGCCACGGCGGAAGCGCCCCCCAGATCGCGCGCGCAAGGAGCAGGATCAAAACGAGATTTCCGGAGGCGCGGATAAACTGGAACGTCCAGATCGACGTGTCGGGCGAGGCGATCCTCACCAGCGCGTCCTGAAACGCCAGGGTCATCAACGCTCCCAGCATCAAAAGCGCCGCTATGCCGGGGCGGTCAACCTCGGTTCCATCCAGAAATCCAGTGCGTGTCATGGGCCGAGCCTAGGACGTCAGATCCATCCCGTCCGGCTCAGACGCGACAGAAAGCAGGCCGTCCAGGTCGATAAACCGCTCCATATGCGCGGCGAGTGCGTCCAGAACCTGATCTACGCCCGCCGCATACTCGGTGGCGGAGGGTTCGACGCCGAGCCCCGCCAGGAAGGCCCGGCGATAGGGATCGCCCGCGAAAACCCCGTGAAGATAGAAGCCAACAACACGGCCATCCGGGCTGGCGGCGCCCTCCGCCCGGCCTTCGATGGTCAGGGGCGCGCGCGCGCAATCGGCACCGGAGGTCTCGCCGATATGGATCTCGTAGCCTTCGACCGGTGTGCCGTCGTGGGCCTCGCCCCGCACGCGGGTCAGATGCTTGCGGGGCTGCATGACGGTCTCGACATCCAACAGGCCCAAGCCCGGTGTGGTGCCGGGCGAGCCCTCGATGCCCGTCGGGTCGGCGATGCTGCGGCCCAGCATCTGATAGCCACCGCAGATACCCAGAATCCGCCCGCCGCGGCGATGATGGGCGGCGAGGTCGATGTCCCAACCCTGGGCGCGCAGGAATTCCAGATCGCCGCGCGTGGATTTCGTACCCGCGAGGATCACCAGATCGGCGACCGGCAGGGGCTGGCCCGCGCGGATCATGCGCAGATCGACGCCAGGCTCCAGTTTCAGCGGATCGAAGTCGTCGAAATTGGCGATGCGTGAAAGCAGCGGGACGGCGATGCGGATCGCAGCACCGTTGCCGGAGGCGTCGGAGCGGATATCCGCCGCATCCTCCGCCGGCAGCCGGTGGGCATCCGCGAACCAGGGGAGCGTGCCGAAGCCAGGCCAGCCTGTCCGCGCCTCGATCAAAGCATAGCCGTCTTCGAAGAGGCTGAGATCGCCGCGGAATTTATTGATCAGGAAGCCCCTGATCCGGGCGGCGTCCGTGGGATCGATCACGGCCTGAGTGCCCACCACCTGAGCGATCACCCCGCCCCGGTCGATATCGCCGATGAGGATTACGGGTATGCCCGCAGCTTCGGCGAAACCCATGTTCGCGATGTCGCCCTGGCGCAGATTAACCTCCGCCGGGCTGCCCGCGCCCTCGATCAGGACCAGATCTGCGCCCTGCGAGACCCGGTGGAAACTGTCGAGCACACCCTCAAGCAGACGCGGTTTCAGGGTGGCGTAGTCGCGCGCCGTCGCGTGGGTGAGGCGCTGACCCTGAAGCACGACCTGGGCACCTCTCTCGGTCTCCGGTTTCAGGAGGACCGGGTTCATATGGACGCTGCTGTCGACCCGGCAGGCCAGGGCCTGAAGCGCCTGGGCGCGCCCGATTTCTCCTCCATCGCCGGTAACGGCCGCGTTGTTCGACATGTTCTGCGGCTTGAAGGGCCGGACAGTGAGGCCGCGATTAGCGAAGGCGCGGCAGAGCCCCGCAACAAGGACGGACTTGCCGACATTCGAGCCGGTGCCCTGCAACATGAGCGCCCGCGTCATCCGCCGCATCCCCGATCAAGATTTAAGTAAACGGAGTTCGCTGTCGCGAACACGCCTCTCGTGGCAGTCCCATCCGGGCCTGCGCAGGCGCTAATGACAACCCGTGGCGCCCTCATGGCATGTCTTTGAGCGTGAGGGGCAAGCCGGCGGCTACGAACTCCACACGGGTCGCCTGTGCGGCAACCCGTTGGTTTAGCCGGCCCTGGGCGTCGCGGAAGCGGCGAGAGAGAGACTCCATCGGGGCGAGGCCCAGGCCGATTTCGTTCGAAACGCAGATGATCTGGCCCGGTGCCTTCTGAGCGGCGACCAAGAATGTCCGGGTTTCGGCATCCGGGTCTCGCTGGTGATGCATGAGGTTAGACAGCCAGAGGGTCAGACAGTCGATCACCAACGCGCAGTCAGGGGCAGCAGCGTCCTGGATCGCGGCGGCGAGATCCAGTGGCGCTTCGACCAATGTCCAACTGGGGTCGCGTTCGGCCTGGTGGAGGCGGATACGCTCGGCCATCTCCCCGTCCAGTGCCTCGCCGGTCGCGATAAAGACGTGCGGCGGCGGCGCGATAGCCAGGGCGCGGGCGGATTTGCCCGAACGCGCACCGCCTAGGATGAGGGTGAGATCGGCCATCACGCAGACTCCCGCATCAGGTAGAGCGATCTGGCATACGGGATTCTCTCGGCGAAGACAGCCTCGAATGCGGCACCGGTGAGCAGCATCTTTGCCGCCCTGATCACGCCCGCATGGGTCACCACGGCGGCATCCGGCGGAATGTTCTTCAGCGCAGCCTCGACCCGGGCGAGCAACTTCGCAAATGTCTCGCCACCCGGCGGCGCGACATGCATCGGGTCGGCGGCCCATGGATCGCTTTCGCCACGGTCGATCATGTCCCAGCGCTGACCCTCCCAAGCGCCGAAGTTAAGCTCCCAAAGGCGCGGATCGGCTTCGACTTCCACGCCGTGGAACCTGCCTATGGCATCCGCCAGGCGGCGGCAGCGCTGCGCCGGGCTGCTGATCACTCGAGACACCTTGGGGAGGGTCTTCAACGTGCCCGCGATTTCAGCGGCAGCACCTGGGCGAAGCGGCACATCGAGGCGGCCATAGCAGATCCCGGCAGCGACCTTTGGCCTGGGGTGGCGCAGGAAGATCATGGCTGCACGCCCGTATAGGCAGTGGCGAAGACGAGAAGGACGGAGATTTCGCCCACCTGCTCCACAGCGCCGAGGCTGTCGCCGGTGTAGCCGCCGATGCGCCGGGCGAACCAGATCGCCATCATCGCGGTCAGAACCGCGGCAACTCCCAGGGCGATCAGACCCAGCCAACCCGCGGCGAGGCCGAGCGCCAGGGCAGTCGCAACGGCGATCGGCACCTCGCCGCCTTTGCCACCCTGCGAGACAGCACGTCCCGCCCCGTCCTCGCGGGCATAGGGCAGGACCCGGCTCAGAGGCACCATCAGCATGCGGCCCGTGGCGCCTGCGATCACCAATGCCAACGCGCCCGTGACGGGTGCAAGGCTGGCCAAGGCCGACCAGCGCAAACCGACCGACACGATCAGGGCCAGGGCACCGTAGCTGCCGATGCGGCTGTCGCGCATAATCTCGAGCGCACGGTCGCGGCTGGAGTCCCCGCCCAGGGCGTCCATCGTGTCGGCCAGACCATCCTCATGCAGGGCGCCGGTCAGAAGCATCCCCGCCCCCAGCGCAAGGCCGGCGGCGATCACAGGCGGCAGCGCCTGCGCGCCAAGCCAGAAGACAGCGCCCGCAACACCTCCAACCAGAGCACCGACCAGGGGGAAGTAGCGTTGTGCGCGGGCGAGGCGGCCCTCCTCCCACCCCGTATCGGGCATCGGCAAGCGGGTCAGGAACTGCATCGCCGCCGCGAACAGCACGATCTGCGCATGCAGCATCTAATCGGCCTTGCCGGAGACCCCGGCGCTGTCGAAGGTCGCCATCTCGCGCACCATCGCCGCCGCCGCGCGCAGCAGCGGCAGCGCGAGCAGCGCGCCAGAGCCCTCGCCCAACCGCAGATCCAGATCGAGCAGTGGGCGGACCTCCAAGGCACGCATCATTGCGCGGTGTCCCGGCTCGTGACTGAGGTGACCGAAAATCAGATGCGCAGCCACCTCGGATCGGGCCGACAGAACCAGAAGTGCCGCAGCAGAGGCAATAAAGCCATCGACCAGAACCACGCGACGCGCGGCAGCAGCCCCAATGATCGCACCGCAAAGCGCTGCGATTTCAAGCCCACCAAAGGCCGCCAGCGCATCCAGCGGGTCGAGCGGGCCGGGCCGACGCCGAGCGCAATCGCGCAGAACTTCGAGCTTCTGCGCCACACCATCCGGGTCGAGCCCCGCGCCGGGACCGGTCAGTTTCGCCAGGTCGATCTCGGCCACCGCATGGGCCAGCAGGGCGGCGGTGGAGGTATTGCCGATCCCCATTTCCCCCAAAGCCACGACGCCGTGGTCCCGCGCCGCCTGCGCCGCCAGATCGGCGCCGAATTGCAGGGCGGCGGTTACCTCAGCCACAGTCAGTGCATCTTCATGGCGGGCATTGCGGGTGCCCTGGCGAATTCGCGCGCGGTGCAGATCAGGATGGTCCGGCAGGGGCCCAGCCACACCCGCATCGGCCACGATCACCCCGGCATCATGCGTGCGGGCGAAGGCGTTGGCCGCGGCCCCGCCCGCCAGGAAGTTCTGCACCATCTGGGCGGTGACGTCGGCGGGCCAGGCAGAGACCCCCTCGCCCACCAACCCGTGATCACCGGCAAAAAGCACCAGGCAGGCGCGGGTGTCCAGGTCCAGCCCGCCCTGGGCGACGGCCATCTGGACCGCCAGATCCTCGACCCGGCCCAGGCTGCCCTGCGGTTTGGTCTTGGCGTCGACGAGGGCGCGCATCTCCTCCGCCACGTCTTTGGGCGGCGCGGGGATATGCAGCGCCTCGAGCATCAGCCAAGCGAGGGAATGCGGGCGATGAAATGGCCCTTCACACCCTGTGGCCACTGCTTGAACGGCACCTGGCCGGTCTCGCTCGCGCCATGCAGCAACGCGTAGTCGACCACCGCCTCGGCACTTTCGATCACGGGATCAAACTTGCCCAGCACATAGGTCAGCTTGCCGGGGGCCGAAATCGCGGTATTGCAGTGGCGCTCACATCCCATCAGGCACGAGACGCGCGCGACGGCAACGCCACGCTCGGCCGCGATGCGCTCGACCTCGGCCGCCAGCATCTCGCCGCCTGTGCGCCCGTCGGGGGCGGTCTTCTCCTCGGCAGAAAACCGGCAGGTGTCGCAAACGAGGATGGTGGTGGTGGGCGCGCTGGTCATTCACGAGGCTCCGCTGTCAACCATCCCAGATTGCGGGAGGGCGATGTCGTCTTCCGCCCCCGGGGAGGCGATTTTTCGTTTGAAGGCGACATAGCGCGGTCTTATGACAGGTGCAATGAACAGCGCGCCCCGATGAGGGGGCCGAGCGGAGCCGTGATGAGGCCGACCCAAGCCGGGGGCTGGAGCGCGGGCCTGTTTGATGGGACCTTCCCTGCGCGTGTGCTTCGAAATGGGAGAAAGCCATGCGACCGACGATTGCCTGTCTGACCGTCATCTTTGCCCTCGCCGCCAACCCGGCGCTGGCGCATCCCGGACATTTCGCCGAACTGGCGGGCCATAGCCATTGGATCGCCCTTGGTGCATTGGTGGCCGCTGGTGCCTTGACCGCCTGGCTGCTGGGCCAGAAGGACGAGGAAGAGGCCGACGATGAAGAAGAGGCGGCAGAAGAAGACCCCGAAGAGGTCGAGGCATGAGCAAATTCGGCGTGATGATCTGCGGCCATGGCTCTCGCAGCCAGGCCGCAGTCGATGAGTTTGCAGTCCTGGCCGAAAAACTGCCCCAGCACTTTCCCGAATGGCCGGTGGAATACGGCTATCTGGAATTCGCCAATCCGGTGATCCGCGATGGGCTCGACAAACTGCGCGAGGCGGGCTGCGACCATATCCTCGCCGTCCCCGGCATGCTGTTCGCCGCGATGCATGCCAAAAACGATATTCCCACCGTGCTCAACACCTATGCCGCCAAACATGGCATCAAAATCCAGTACGGGCGCGAGCTGGGTGTCGATCCTAAGATGATCGCCGCCGCCGGTGCCCGTGTGCAGGAGGCCGTGGACCGCGCCAATCGGGACTTGGGCGAGATCGCACCGCACGAAACCTGCCTGGTCGTGATCGGGCGTGGGGCATCGGACCCGGATGCGAACTCCAATGTGACCAAGATCACCCGGCTGCTCTGGGAAGGCATGGGCTTTGGCTGGGCCGAGACGGGCTATTCCGGAGTTACCTTCCCGCTGGTCGAACCCTGCCTGGAAAAGGTGGCGATGCTGGGTTTCAAACGTGTCATCGTGTTCCCCTATTTCCTCTTCACCGGCATTCTGATCGACCGGATTTACGGCTTCACCGACATGGTTGCGGCGGCACATCCCGGGATCCAGTTCATCAAGGCGGGCTATCTGAACGACCATCCCCAGGTGCTGGCGACCTTTGCCGAACGGGTGAGCGAGATCCTGGAAGGCCAGAACGCCATGAATTGCGCGATGTGCAAGTACCGTGCGCAGGTGCTGGGCTTCGAGGCCGAAGTCGGCAGCCCGCAGGAAAGCCACCATCACCATGTCGAGGGGCAAGGCGCCTCCGCCCCCGGCTCGAACGTCGCCGATTGCAAGATGTGCGAGGAATTCTGCACCGGCGCCTGCCGCTTGGATGTCGGGGACGATCACCACCACCATCATGGGCACGATCATCAACACGGGCATCAACATGGGCATCATCACGATCACGGGCATGATCATCACCATCACGCCCCGTACCCCCATGCGGATCACCCGCTGGGTCCGGAAAGCGTGCGCAAGCATCTGAAAGAGCCCGGCGGGTGACGCCGCTCTTCGACACCTATCTGATGGTCGACTGGTCAGCGGCCTCGCGCCCCTCGCCGCCGAAACCCAGTTCCGACGCCATCTGGTGGTGCGTCGCGCGCCGCAAGGGCAGCCGTCTGACTGTGGAGGACCCGGTTTATGAGCGCGCCCGAGCCGATGCGATGGAGAGCCTGCGCCTGTTGCTGCTGGCCGAACGCGCGGCGGGGCGCCGCGTGCTGGCGGGGTTCGACTTTCCCTTCGGCTATCCACGCGGCTTTGCCGAGCAACTGACGGGCGAGCCCCACGCCTTGGCGGTTTGGGACTGGCTGGCGCGCGAGGTGATCGACGGCCCGGACAACTCCAACAACCGCTTCGACGTGGCCGAGAAGATCAACGATCATTTCGACGGCACCGGACCCTTCTGGGGCCGACCGGCCCATTGGGACCATCCCGGCGTGCCGCAGCGCGGATCCGAGCGTGAGGGCAAGGACCATCCGCCCGAACGCCGCCTGGTCGAGCAGACCCAAACCCGCGCCCAGCCGGTGTGGAAGCTGTTCACGACCGGATCGGTCGGCAGCCAGGTCCTGCTGGGTCTGCTCGCCCTCAACCGCCTGCGCCGCGATCCCGAACTGGAAGATCATATCCAGGTCTGGCCGCTGGAAACCGGGCTGGACGAGCCGGATTCCCCGATCGTGCTGGCCGAGATCTACCCGTCGATGATCGAACCCGACCCGGGCGAGGCAATCAAGGACGCCGGCCAGGTCCGCGCCGTCGTCTCGGCCTATGGCCAGTTGGATGCGGTGGGGTGTCTCTCGCCGCTCTTCGCCGGTCCTCGCGACATGGACGCGGAGGATCGCGAGATCGTGTCGCGCGAGGAAGCCTGGATCCTGGGCACAGGCTTCGAATCGGTGCTGGCGGAGGCCCATGCCGCCGCCCGCGATGCCGCCGATGCTGCGGATCAGGGCGACGCGCCACCCGCTCCGCCACCGCAACCTGCCCCACGGATCGCGGTACGCACACTACAGTACTTGCGCGACCCCGAACTGATCTATCACAACAGTTTCCAAACCGTACGTGCAGAAACGCGCCTCGATCACCTGCCCGAAGCGCTGCACGACACGGCCGTGCGACTGGTCCACGCCTGCGGCAGTCCAGAGATCACCAACCGCCTGGCCTGGTCGCCGGACATCGTCACCGCCGCCCGCGCCGCCCTGGTGCGCGGCGCACCGGTTCTTTGCGATTGCGAGGCGGTCGCGCACAGCATCGTCCGCCCGCGCCTGCCCGCGCAGAACAATGTGATCTGCACCCTTCGCGACGCCTGTGTCCCCGACCTGGCCGAGGATTTGGGCAACACCCGCTCCGCCGCTGCGGTCGAGCTTTGGGAGGATCAGATCGAAGGCGCCGTGGTTGCCATCGGCAACGCGCCAACCGCACTCTTCCATTTGCTCGAACTGCTCGATGACGGCTGGCCCAAGCCCGCCGCAATCCTGGGCTTTCCCGTGGGCTTCGTCGGGGCTGCGGAATCCAAGGCGGAACTCGCGGAACACCCCCGGGATGTGCCTTTCCTGGTGCTGCGCGGCCGACGCGGCGGCTCGGCGATGGCCGCCGCCGCGGTCAACGCGCTCGCGGCCGGGCTGGAGACGCCGGCATGAACGACACCGACGGCCTTTCTTGATGATCAGATCCGCCGCGCCTCCCCGGGCAGTTGCCTGCGCATCTATGGCTGGGCGACGCGCCTGCAGCCTCCGCCCCAAGCACCGCAATCGCAGCGTTGCCGCAGCGGCCATCTGGCTGCTCGCAGACAGCGCGGGGCGCATGCCCCGCTTGCGCGCCAGCGCATGGCCGCTTCGGCAGCGCGATGCGCAATGGTCGCAACCATGACCCGCTGGCTCACCATCATCGGCATCGGCGAGGACGGTGTCGCAGGGCTCTCCACCGCCGCACGCCAGGCCTTGGCAGAGGCCGAGACGATCCTGGGCGGCGACCGCAATCACGACCTGGCAGGCGTTTCATCGGCCAAGCGCCTCTCCTGGCCCTCGCCTTTCGATGCGATGATCGATGCCATCGCGGCCCATCGCGACCACCCCATGGTGATCCTAGCGACCGGCGATCCGCTCTGGTACTCGGTCGGCGCGCGGATCGCCCGCGCGATCCCCGGCGAGGAGATCGCCTTTCACCCGCAGCTTTCCGCCTTCCAATGGGCAGCGGCCCGCATGGGCTGGTCGCTCGCGGATGCGGAGACATTGACCGCCCATGGTCGCCCAGCCGCCCAGATCCTCCCTTACTTCTGGCCAGGCGCAAAGCTGCTCGTCCTGACCGCCGGCAGCCAGACACCGGGCGAGATCGCCTTGCTTCTGAGCGACAGGGGTTACAGCGCGTCGCAGATGACCGTTCTCGCCAATCTCGGAGGCGCGGCGGAGGCTCGCCTGGATGGCACTGCCGCGGAATGGGCCGCGTCCGCGCCGGAGTTCCCGCCTTTCCACACGCTGGCCATCGCGTGCGAAGGCCAGCCGCAACCACTGCTCAACCGCCTGCCAGGGCTGCCCGACGACGCCTTCCAGCATGACGGGATGCTCACCAAACGCGAAGTCCGGGCCGCGACCCTCGCACAGCTCATGCCGGCACGGGGCGAAGTTCTCTGGGATATCGGCACCGGCTGCGGCTCCGTCGCCATCGAATGGATGCGCGCGGCTCCCTCCGCAGCGGCGCTCGGCATCGATATGGATCCGGAGCGCCTCGCCATGGCACGTGCAAATGCCCAAACCCTGGGCACGCCAGCCCTCGCCCTGCTCGAGGGGAAGGCGCCCGGCGCTCTGCGGGACCTGCCGGCGCCCACGGGCACCAAGCCAGACCTGCGCCGCCCGAATGCAGTCTTCATCGGCGGCGGCCTGAGTGAGGAAACCATTGCCGCGGCCCTCGACGCGCTCGCGCCGCTTGGTCGCCTGGTCGCCAATGCGGTAACGCTGGAGAGCGAGGCGCTACTCCTCGCGCTTCATGCCCGCCATGGCGGCGCGCTCACTCGGATCAGCATCGCCCATGCCAGCCCTGTGGGCCGCATGACCGGCTGGCGCCCGGCCATGCCCGTCACGCAGTGGAGCCTGATCCGATGAGCGGCACCCTTTATGGTATCGGCGTCGGCCCCGGCGATCCCGAATTGATGACGCTAAAAGCCCATCGCCTGATCCGCGCCTGCCCGGTGATCGCCTATCCAGCACCCGATACCGGCCCCAGCTTCGCGCGCCATATCGCTGCCAGCGCGATCCCGGAGGGCGCGGCGGAAATCCCCATGATCGTCCCGATGCTCAGCGCCCGCTTCCCGGCGCAGGAGGTCTATGCCGACGCGGCGGACGAGATTTCCACCCATCTGAGCGCAGGCTGCGATGTCGCGGTGCTCTGCGAGGGGGATCCGTTCTTCTACGGCTCCTTCATGTATCTATTCACGCGGCTGGCCGACAACCATCCAACTGAGATCGTGCCCGGTGTCTCCTCGCTGGGCGCCTGTGCCGCGATGGCCCGCCACCCCCTGGTCGCGCGTAACGACGTGATGACGGTGCTGCCCGGCCCCCTGCCTGATGCCGACCTGCGCCCCCGGATCGAGGCGGCAGAGGCGGTCGCCATCATGAAGGTGGGCCGCCACCTGCCGCGCCTCAGCGCACTGATCGAAGCGATGGGTCTGATGGACCGCGCCAGCTATATCGAGCGCGCCTCGCTGCCCGATGGTGGTGCCATGCCACTCGCCGAGGCGCCCTGCGAGGCGCCCTATTTCTCGATGATCCTGATTTATCGCGGAGACGATCCATGGCTGACCTAGCGCCTCCTGTCGTCATCGCGATCAGCCGCGGTGGCGAGGCGACGGCACAAAAACTTGCGGCGGCCTTGAGCGCCCCGGTCCATGGCCGGGTGGGCCGCGTCGAGCGCGCGGATGCCTATTTCGACAATGCGCTCGACCACATCCGCAGTCTCTTCGCCGCGCGCCGACCAGTGATCGGCGTCTGCGCCGCCGGGATCCTGATCCGCGCGGTCGCCCCGCTCCTCTCCGACAAGCGCGTAGAACCCCCTGTGGTGGCGGTGGCCGAGGACGGCTCGGCCGCGATACCGCTCCTCGGCGGCCACCGCGGCGCCAACCGGCTGGCCCGCCAGATCGCCCAAGCCCTGGATACTGAGGCCCAAATCACAACGGCAGGAGATCTCGCGCTCGGTCTCGCCCTTGATGAGCCTCCACCGGGCTGGCGGCTATCCGGCGCGCAAAACGCCAAGCCCATCATGGCGGCACTCCTGGGGGGCACGCCATGCCATCTGGAAGGCGAGGCAGAGTTCCTGGCCCCCCTCACGCGCCTGCCGAACGTGACCTGTGGCCCGGCGCCCGACGCATCCATCACGCTGACGCTGGATGGGCAGGGCGATCAGGCGCAAAAACTCACATGGCATGCCATTCAGTTCACCATGGGCGTCGGCTGCGCCAGGAATTGCCCGCCGGAGGAGCTTGCGCGCCTCGCCAAGGACGCAATGGCGGAAGCTGGGATTGCTCCCGAAGCGCTCCTGGGCATCTTCTCGCTCGACCTCAAAGCAGACGAGCCGGCGGTGCTGTCCCTGGCCGAGGCCCTGTCGCTACCAGCGCGGTTCTTCGATGCCGCGCGGCTGGAAGCCGAAGCGCCACGCCTGCAAAACCCCTCGGATATCGTCTTTGCTGAGGTCGGATGCCACGGCGTTGCCGAAGGCGCCGCTCTGGCCTCGGCCGGGAATGGCGCCTCGCTGATCCTGCCTAAGCGCAAATCGGCGAATGCAACGGTCGCGATCGCCCGTGCCCCTGCGCCACTTGCCGATCTGCCGGGCCGCCGCCGGGGCCGGGTCAGTCTGATCGGTATCGGGCCGGGTCAGGCGGAGTGGCGTACCCCCGAAGCCTCGCGCCTTGTGGCCGAGGCCGATGAGCTGGTTGGCTACGGCCTCTATATTGACCTCCTCGGCGCCCTGGCCGCCGGCAAACCGCGCCACGACTTTCCGCTGGGCGGCGAGGAGGACCGCTGCCGCTTCGCGCTCGAACGCGCTGGCGAAGGACGGGACGTGGCCATCATCTGCTCCGGCGATGCCGGGATCTACGCCATGGGCGCGCTGGTTTTCGAACTGATGGATACTGGGGCCGCGGGCGGGCCCGTCTCGGATGCTGCGCGGCGGGTGGAGGTGATCTCGGCCCCCGGTGTCTCGGCCCTGCAGGCAGCCGCGGCCCGGGCGGGCGCGCCGCTGGGGCACGATTTCTGTGCCATCTCTCTCAGCGATCTGCTGACCCCGCGCGCTGATATCCAGCGCCGGATCAGGGCGGCGGCGGAGGGCGATTTCGTGATCGCTTTCTACAACCCCGTCTCGAAGCGCCGCCGAACCCTGCTGGCCGAAGCCCGGAACATCCTGCTGGCCCATCGGCCAGCCGACTGTCCTGTTCTGCTGGCCAGTTCCCTTGGCCGACCGGAGGAAGAAATTCGCTACCGCCGCCTCGACGCGCTCGATATCGACGAAGTCGACATGCTGACGGTGGTCCTGGTGGGCTCCTCGCAATCCAGCCTTGCTGCACTCGGCGAAGGGCCAAGAATGTACACGCCGCGTGGATATGCAGCGAAAGATCTCGACAGCGCCCGGGAGGCCCTATGACCGTTCATTTCATCGGTGCAGGCCCGGGCGACCCGGACTTGATCACCGTCAAGGGGCTCCGGTTGATCCGCGAGTGTCCGCTTTGCCTCTATGCAGGCTCGCTGGTGCCTGAAGCCGTGGTCACGGAAGCGCCCGGTCGGATGGTCGATACGGCACCCATGACCCTCGATCAGATCATCGCGGAGATTGAGGCGGCGCACCGGCGAGGCGAAAGCGTCACCCGCGTACATTCGGGCGATCCGTCGCTCTATGGCGCCATAGCCGAGCAGATCCGGCGGCTGAAGGCACTGAACATCCCCTTTGACATCACGCCAGGCGTGTCGGCCTATGCGGCGGCGGCGGCGGCTCTGGGCCGCGAGCTGACTGTGCCCGAAGTAGCGCAAACCGTCATCCTGACCCGTACCGCGATGAAAAGTTCCGCCATGCCGCCGGGCGAGGATCTCGACACGCTGGGGCGGACCCGGGCGACCTTGGCGATCCATCTCTCGATCCGCAATCTGCTGGAGGTCGAGCGCAAATTGACCCCCTATTATGGCGCGCATTGCCCGGTGATCGTGGCTTATCGCGTGGGCTGGCCGGATCAGATGTTCATCGAAGGGACTCTCGCGACCATCCGCGACCGGGTACGGGCCGAAAAGATTACCAGAACCGCTTTGATCCTGATCGGCCCCGCGCTGGCAGAGACCGACTTCCGCGACTCGGCCCTCTATGACGGGGCACATCCGCATATCCTCCGCCCGAAGCGCCAATCGAATGGCTAAAACACTGTCTTGATTGCACGTGCAACGCTGCAGCGGAGAGCCAGCGCGGCCATCTGCGCGCTTGCGCGCAGCAGCAAGTTCCCTGCTGGCCCGTGCATGCACGGGCATGGCCGCGCTGGCGCCCCGCCCCAGGTGCCGCGCTCGATCGCAAGCGATGCATGGCGCTGAGATCAGATCGGTTCGATCAGGTGAGCGAAGGACCCTGAAACACGGTCTTCGCGAAGCCCCATCGGCTCGATTTGCACGCCGGTTCCATCAGTCGCTTGAAACAGAGGCTCGCCAACAGCCTTCAGGGTCGTCGCGTAGTGAAATTCGTGCCCTGCATAGGCTCCTCGAAGTGAACCCTGCCCAATCAGATGACGATACCCCAGATGGCGCTTACGATCGGCAAAGCTGGTCTGCAACTTCAGGTAGCCCAGCATCGCGTGCCCTGTCCCGCTTTCGTCCACCAAGCTTTCTCCCAGAACCATATAGCCGCCGCATTCGCCGTAGATACAGGCATCGCGGGACCTGGCCCGGGCCATCCCCGCGTGGAACCCCTGTGCCCGGGCCAACCGACCGGCATAGAGCTCCGGGTAGCCTCCTGGCAGGAAAACCGCATCCGCATCATCCGCCGGACCATGATCCGCCAGGGGTGAGAAAAAGCTGAGCGTCGCGCCCTGCGCACGCCAATCCTGGAGCATATGCCAATAACAAAACGAAAACGCTTCGTCCCGTGCCACGGCGATGTGCTGGCCAAGCGGAGGCAGGCGCCTCGACACCTCATGATCGACCGAGAGTATCCCAGCCAGATTTATCAGGGCGTTCAGGTCCGCATGGTTCGAGATCACCGATCCTGCATGGGAGATGAAACCCTCAAGTTCCACCATCTCGGCCGCCTGTACGAGGCCCAGATGGCGCGAGGGAAGCTCCAGAGCCCCGTCCCTCGGGATCACCCCCAGCACCGGACAAACCGGTTCGATGGCCTGGCGCAGCATCGTCTCGTGCCGCGCGCTGGCAACCCGGTTCAAAAGCACCCCGGCGACCGCGATATCTTGCGACCAGGTCGCCAGTCCCGCCACGATAGCGCCGGCCGTTTGCCCCATCCTTGCTGCATCCAGGACCAGCACCACCGGCAGCCCCAATGCGGCTGCAACCTGTGACGCAGCTCCTTCGCCCACAGCACCGCCAGAGGGAGCGCCATCGAACAGACCCATGGCGCCCTCGACCACCAACAAGTCCGCGGGGGCCTGCAGTGCCGCGCGTGCTCTCAGTTGCGCTGCATCCGCTGCGAAGGCATCGAGCGTGACGCAAGGTCGTCCGGTCGCAGCCTCGTGAAATGCCGGATCGATGTAGTCAGGGCCGGACTTGCCCGAGGCGATGTTCAAGCCACGCCCGCGAAAGGCCCGCAGCAGCCCCAGTGTCAGCACCGTCTTGCCCTGGCCGGAGGATGGCGCGGCGATGACAAGGCCGCGCATCGGCTCAGCCGGTCTCCGCCACGTGGCGCGCACCCAGCGGATCGAGGTGGCGTGGCGCATCACCCGCCATCTGACCGATCCAGTCGAGGCATTGGCGCATCCGGACCACCTCACCGATGCAAACGATTGCTGGCGGGGCCAGCCCCGCCTCCGCCAGATCTTCCACAGCGCTGCCCAGCGTCGTCTCCAACACCCGCATCCCGGGCGTCGTCGCATTCTGCACGATGGCAACGGGTTCGGAGGGATTGCGCCCGGCTTCGATCAGCCGCGCGGTTATCTTGGGCAAGGTCTTCATCGCCATATAGCTGACGATGACCGGGGAGGACTTGGCCAGAGCCTGCCAATCGATCGCGCCGGGTGCATCGCCGCTCTGATCATGGCCGGTCAGAAACGTGACAGTCTGGTTCACGTCGCGATGGGTGACGGGGATCCCGGCATACGCCAATCCCCCAATCCCGGCGGAGATCCCGGGCACGATCCGGATCGGGACCCCTGCGCCAACGAGACTCTGCGCCTCTTCGCCGCCCCGTCCAAAGACAAACGGATCGCCGCCCTTCAGCCGCAAGACCCGCTTGCCCGCGCGGGCGAGCTCGATCAGCCTGAGCGAGATATCGCGCTGCTTGGGCGAAGGTTTGCCACCGCGCTTGCCAGCATAGTCGATTTCCGCACCCGGACGCACCCAATCCAGGATACGCTTGTCCACAAGTGCGTCATAGACCACATGATCCGCCTGACGCAGCGCGTTCAGCGCATGCAGCGTGATCAAACCAGGATCGCCGGGTCCAGCCCCGACAAGCCAGACCCATCCCGGCAGAAGCTCGGGCCAGTCGCCGCCCGGGGGCAGAATGCTGTTTTCGTTCATTGCTCTACTATAAGTGCGGCCAAGCCTGTCCGAAAGCCCCGCAAGCGACAGATTGCTGCTCAACTCCGCTCACTTTCCCTTTCGTTGCAGATCCGCTGCGCGCCGG
>JBCCDU010000075.1:0-20683 GCA_039030715.1 Pseudomonadota bacterium | reverse complement strand
TGGATTTGTCTTCGATAAGATGACGGCTTTTGAAGCGCATGAGATGCGGGCCATGGCCGCAGGCATAGTGTTTCTAGACTAGCATACACTTGCAAGGCGCGGCTCGGTTCCCCCACCCACACATCCGCGCCTTGCATCCTTGCAGTCACCCGGAGAGCCTCAAAAGGTTACAAGCTGTGCTTCTGTTGGACTGCTGAGGACCCAGGCCAAGTTAAATCGCTTGTGTGTCGTTTTTCGATAGTAGGATCATGTAAAGCTCTCTAATGCACGCGTCGGTCGTCGCGGCAGACCCGGCTGTTGGCCAGATCCATCTTTCGGCAAATCTCGCTTATCGCCGTTCCCGCCCCAACCTGTAACGGGGCGCATGCAATCTACGCATCGGGCATTGGTTTTCGGCATCTTTGGGCACTCCTCTCGTTCCCGATGTGTGCCAGAAAACGCGCAGTCAGTTTGGATCGGTTTCGAGGGTTATGGGCAATAGTGCATCGCTGAAGATGCTCGGACGGATCCGAGTTCTGTCAAAGAATAACCCGCGGTTCGGGGAGGCCGGTTGCATCCAAAATGACGCGATAGGTCAGTCCCTCCTGCGGGCCTGGCGAAGCCAGACCTTCGCGTGCCGTTGTTACAAACATGCTCGCGAAGTCGGAACCGCCGAACGCGGGACACGAGGTGTGGTGCCCCGGCAACGATATGTCTCGCTCTAAGCTGCCATTGGGCAGATAGCGCGCCACTCTGGCCCTGCCCCACTGCGCGCTCCAGAGTGCGCCTTCCGCATCGATGACCGCACCATCTGGATGCAATGCCTCGGCCGTCAGATCGGCGAAAACCTCGGGCGCTGCATCGGGCCAACCTTGGTCGTCCACAGTCTGCGTCATGATCCGATGTGTGGCGGTATCCGCGAAATAGGCACGCCGCCCATCCGGCGCGAAGCAGATCGAGTTCGGTATGGTGATGTCTGCGTGCAACAGGCGCAGCTCGCCGCGACACCAGCGATAGATCGCCCCAGCCCCGGGTTCCGCAGCCTTGCCCATGGTGCCGATCCAGAAACCGCCATGCGGGTCCGCCCGCCCATCGTTCGACCGATTTGCAGGGTTGTCTGCCTCGAGCGCCACGATATCGTCCCGCGCGCCGGTCGTCAGATCGAACCGAAACAGCGCGGATTCCGAGGCGATCAGCAGGGTTTCGCGATCGACCCATCCGGCGGCGGACACCATTTCGTCGAACAGCCATTCGAGTGGGCGATCCTCCACCCGGCTCAGAAGCCGGCCCGCGGTGATGTCGAACCAGAAAAGCTGCTCCCGCTCCGGGTGCCAGAGCGGCCCTTCGCCCAATTGGCATGGGCGGTCGTCGAAAACTTCGGCAATCAGATCCATCCGCCATCCACGATAAAGTTCTGACCGGTGCATAGCTGAGATGCGCGAGAGCCGAGGAAAAGCGCCATGTCGGCGATATGGCCGGGTTGGACCTTATCGGGCAGGCACTGGTTCTCGGCAATCGCACGTTCACCGGTGTCATCCAGCCACAGCCGCTTCTGCTTTTCGGTCATGACCCAACCCGGCACCAGCGTGTTCACCCGGATTCGGTCCGGACCGAAATCGCGGGCCAGCGTTCGGGTCAGCCCATGCACGGCGGCCTTGGATGAGGCATAGGTGGGAAAATTCCCTTGGGGAACCATCCAGCTGATCGACCCGAAGTTGACGATCGAGCCGTCCCCAGCGGCCTGCATCATCGGCACCACCTTCTGAGCCGCGAACAGCATGTGTTTGAGGTTGACGCCAACCAACGCGTCATATCGGTCCGGCGTCAGATCGCTCAAAGCATGGCGCACATCGTTGGCTGCATTGTTCAACAGCACGGTGATCGGGCCGCGCAGATCCGCGGCCTGCTGGATTGCGGCTTGATAGGCGGGCGTATCGGTGATGTCGCATGGCAGGAAAAGCGCCCCGGTCGCGGCGGCCACCGCGCGTCCCTCCGCCTCGGCGATATCGACGAAGGCAACATGTGCCTGCTGCGCGCAGAACGCTTCGACCAAGGCGGCACCGATGCCGGTGGCGCCGCCGGAGACGAACACGCTGCGATCTGCAAGATCGGGATAGCGGGCCGTCATCTCAGGCCTGCCGCTGCTTGTTGTAGACATCGAAGATCACCGCGGCCAGCAGCACCAGCCCCTTGATCACCTGCTGATAGTCGATGCCGATCCCCATGATTGACATGCCATTGTTCAGGACCCCCATGATGAAAGCGCCGACCACGGCACCGATGATCTTGCCAACCCCGCCGGACATCGAAGCCCCGCCGATGAACACCGCCGCGATCACGTCCAGCTCGACCGCGAACCCGGCCTTGGGCGTTGCGGTGTTGAGCCTGGCTGCGAAGATCAGCCCCGCCACCGCAGCCAGAAGGCCCATATTGACGAAGGTCAGAAATGTGAGCCTTTCGGTTCGAATGCCGGACAACTTGGCGGCCTTGGCATTGCCGCCCAGCGCATAGATCCGGCGGCCGATAGTCGTCTGCTCGGTGATGAACGCGTAGATTACCGTGAGAACGCTCATGGTGATCAGCACGTTGGGCAGGCCACGGAAGGTGGACAGCTTGTAGGTCACGAACAGCAGCGCCCCGGCGATCAGCAGATTGCGGGCCACGAAAAAGCCGAGCGGTTCGTCCTCCATCCCATAGGCGCGGTTCTGTGCGCGCTTGCGAACGCCCATCCAGACGATTGCGAGCGCTGCGAGGACCCCTGCGGCCAGCGCCGTCGCATTGGGCCGGCCCACGCCGAAGATGTCAGGGATGAAACCGGTGGAGAGGGCCTGGAATTCCTTCGGGAAAGGGCCGATGGACTGTCCTTCCAGCAACCAGAGCGACAGGCCGCGGAACACCAGCATACCGGCAAGCGTCACGATGAAGCTGGGGATCGCCCAATAGGCCACCCAATAGCCTTGCGCCGCACCGATCAATGTGCCGGTGACAAGGCAGGCGACGATGGTGAGGGGTACGGAAACCTCCCACTCCACGATCATCACCGCCGCAAGCGCCCCAATGAACCCCATTACCGATCCCACGGAGAGGTCGATATTGCCGCCGACAATGACGATCAGCATCCCCAAAGCCATGATGATGATATAGCTGTTCTGCAGGAACAGGTTGGTGATGTTGATGGGCCGCATCAGCGTGCCGTCGGTGACGATCTGGAAGAAGACCATGATCGCAATCAGGGCGAACAGAAGCCCGTATTCGCGCATATGGCGCACCAGATAGGTGGCCATGCTCTTGCTCTGAGGTTTGCCTGTGGTGTCGGTCTGCGTCATGTCTGCTCTCTATTCGGTCACGATAAGGGACATGATGCGCTCCTGGCTGGCTTCGGCTGCCGTCAATTCGCCCACGAACATGCCCTCGTTCATCACGTAAATCCGGTCGCACATGCCCAGTAGCTCGGGCATTTCGGACGAGATCATCAGCACACCCTTTCCCTGGGCGGACAGCTCGTTGATGATCCCGTAGATCTCGAACTTGGCACCCACATCGATGCCGCGGGTCGGCTCGTCCAGGATCAGGACCTCCGGGTCGGCGAAGAGCCATTTCGACAATACGACCTTTTGCTGGTTTCCACCCGAAAGGTTCATCACCCGCTGGAAAACCGAGGGCGTGCGGATCCCCAGGGCTTTCCGGTAACGCTCGGCGGTCGATGTCTCCTCCTGGTCGCTAAGCACGCCGGAGCGCGAGACGGCCGCGAGATTGGCGAGTGTGATGTTCTCGCGGATGGGCTCCTCCAGGATCAGGCCCAGTTCCTTGCGGTCCTCGGTGACGTAGGCGAGGCCCGAGGCAATTGCGGCGCTGACGGTGGAGACATTCATTTCGGCACCGCGCAACCGCGCAAGGCCACGGATGTCCTGCCCATAGGAGCGCCCGAACAGGCTCATGGCCAGTTCAGTTCGCCCGGCGCCCATGAGACCGGCGATCCCGACCACCTCACCCGCGCCGACGTGAAACGAGACATCTCTCACCACCTGCCGCTCGGCATGTTCCGGATGGGTGACGTTCCAGCCTTCGACTTCGAAGAGCTTCTCGCCGACGCGGCGCTCTCGGTCGGGATAGCGTTGGGACATGTCGCGGCCGACCATGTGGCGGACGATCTCGTCCTCCGAAATCGCCTTCCCGCCCGCATCCATGGTCGTGACCGCCTGACCATCGCGGAGGACGGTGATGCAGTCAGCCACCCGGCGCACCTCGTTCAGCTTGTGGCTGATGATGATGGAGGTGACGCCCTGGGACTTCAGTTCCAGCAGTAATTCCAGCAGCGCCTCGCTATCGGCTTCCGACAGCGCCGCCGTGGGCTCGTCGAGGATCAGAAGACGTACATCCTTCGCCAGTGCCTTCGCGATCTCCACCAGTTGCTGCTTGCCGACGCCCAGCTTGTCGATCAGCGTTCCAGGTGCCTCGGTCAACCCGACCTTGGCGAGCAACGCCTCCGTGCGCTGAAAGGTCTCGCGCCAGTTGATTGTTCCCAACCGGGCGCGTTCATTGCCGAGGAACAGATTCTCGGCGATGGACAGCAGTGGGACCAGCGCAAGTTCCTGGTGGATGATGATGATGCCGCGCCGTTCGCTGTCGACGATGCCGGAAAAGGCAGCCTCGGCACCATCGTAGTGGATCTCGCCATCGTAAGTGCCGTGCGGGTAGACGCCGGACAGAACCTTCATGAGCGTAGATTTGCCGGCGCCGTTCTCGCCGACCAGCGCGTGGATCTCTCCGTCTGCGACGCGCATATCGACGTGGTCCAGGGCTTTCACACCCGGGAAGGTCTTGGTGATGCCGCGCATCTCCAGCAACGGGGCCATTCTGTCCACCCGGGGTCATGCCCGTCCCGCAGGGGACGGGCCACTGCGGCTCAGAGATCGTCTGCGCTGTGATAGCCCGAGTCGATCACGATCTCCTTGTAGTTGGAGATATCAACCGGAACCGGTTCCAGCAGGAATGACGGCACCACCTTCAGCCCGTTGTCGTAGGTTTCGGTATCGTTGATCTGCGGCTCGCCGCCCTTCAGCAGCGCGTCCACCATGCCGACGGTCACTTTCGCCAGTTCCCTCGTATCCTTGAAGATGGTGGAGTGCTGCTCGCCCGCGATGATGGACTTGATCGACTGCAGCTCCGCATCTTGACCGGTGACGACGGGCATCTTCAGATCGCCCGAGCCATAGCCGACGCCCTTCAAAGAAGAAAGGATCCCGATCGAAAGACCGTCATAGGGCGCCAGCGCGCCGTGGATCTGCTTGTCAGTGTAGTAAGCGGACAAGAGGTTATCCATGCGGGCCTGTGCCACCGCACCATCCCAGCGCAGCGTACCGACTTTGTCCATGCCGGTCTGACCAGAGACCACATTGATGGTCCCCGCATCGATCAGCGGCTGAAGCACGCTCATGGCGCCATCGTAAAAGAAGTAGGAATTGTTGTCGTCCGGCGAACCACCGAACAGCTCGACATTGTACGGGCCGTCACCAAAGCGCTCCTTCAACCCATCGACCAGCGAGGTTGCCTGCTGCACTCCGACCTTGAAGTTGTCGAATGTCGCGTAGTAGTCGACATGCTCGCTGTCCCGGATCAGCCGGTCATACGCGATGATCTTGATGCCCGCGAAATGCGCGTTCTCCAAAGCATTCGACAAGGTGGTTCCATCGATCGCCGCGATGACCAGAACGCTGACGCCCTTGGTGATCATGTTTTCGATCTGTGCGAGCTGGTTCGGGATGTCATCCTCGGCATATTGCAGGTCGGTTTCGTAGCCGGCGGCCTCGAATTCCCGGACCATGGATTCGCCGTCCGAGATCCAACGCGCCGACGATTTCGTGGGCATGGCGATGCCGATCGTGTCCGCCAGGACGGGCGACGCAATCAATCCGATGCCAAAAACCAGGGCAGAGAGCCCTCTTGTTAAGTTCATCTTGCTTCCTCCTGCATTTTTGAGCGCGCCCGTCGAGCGGAGCTTGCCGACCCGCATTTCTCGCACACGGGCATCGTGTTCGGCCCTGTTCGGAGGTTAAGGGAGCTATGGCAAAAACTACAAACGCATTTCGTCCAGCGGGTTTCAACAATTTACAGGTAGCCAAGCAGACAGTTGGCTCGCAGGCGCAAACGCCCAATCGGGTCGAGGCCATTGTTTAGGCCCGTTTGTCTGGGCAACGGTTCTGGATTTACTCCATTTCGTCTCGGGCACTGGGGACCTTTGACGCGTACTTTATGTGGATGGATGTCCTTACTCTACTCGAACCGGATATCGATGAAGAGCCAGGCTGTTCTCGTCGTTGTGACGCATCGAGCATGGAAGACTTCGAAGCGCAGAGGTCTTTCAATGTTCCCGCGCCATCCATGGGCACGAACATGGCCGTCCGCCCCTGAAATGGGGGGCAGATCTGGAATGGCGTCACCCGCGAGATCTAATTGATGTTGAAGCGGATGGGAACGATCAGCTTGAGTTCGCTCACACCCAGGTCGCTGGGAAGCGGGGGCAGCTTTCCTACGCGGCCCAAAATCGCGACGATTTCCTTGTCCAGCAGCGCGTGCCCGGAACTGCGATTGAGGCTCGATGCTCTGATCCGGCCATCCGCGCCGACCACTAGGTAGAGGCGGCCCGTCCCCTCCTGCCGCCGCGATCGCGCCCGTTTGGGATATCGTTTGTGCTTGTTGATCAGGGCCGCGACCCGCGCCATGTAATCGCGCTTCGCACCGGGATTGCCGCCCGAGCGGGCCTGCTGCGTTTGGCCGGCATCGCCGTCGCTTGCGGCATCTCCGGCCGCGTTGTTTGTGCCAGGCTCCGATTCACTGGCAGCGGCGGTCTGGGACGGGGTTGCCTCTGGCTTGGGCTGGGCTGGCTGTTGTTTCGCAGGTTTCGCCTTCTGTTTGGCAGGCTTCGACTTGGCCTGTTTGCGCTCGGCACGCTGGCGCACGGGCTTCGGAGGCGTCGGCTTTTTGGTCGGTACCGGCGCCGAGGCCATCGGATCGGTTTCCACGGCGCTCGTCTCGATCTCTGGCTCGACCGGCGTCGGTTCCGTGAGTTGTGGCTCGATCAGGGCAGGCTCGATCGGTGTGGTTTCGAGCGGCGGTGTCTCGACAGTTTCGGCTGGTGTTGGAGGCGGTTCCATCGTTTCGACGGGCTCGGTCTCGACAGCCGCTGTCTCTGCCTCCACAGGGTCAGGTTGATCCGTCGGCGTTGGCGCCTCTGGCGTGGCCGTCTCCATCACCTCGGGCTCCACGGCTTCCATCTCGGTCGGCGCTGGCTCGGTCTCTGCCGTATCCGTATCCGAAGCTGCCTCCGCCTCCTCCGGCACATCCGCCTCAACGGGGTCGGGCGCGACCGGCACTGCCCCGCCCGGGGTGCCGCCCATCTGGCCAAGCGAGATGTCAAGGCCGCCCACGCCGGCGCCGACGGCTCCGCTCTTTGGCGGTTGCGCAAAGAAAATCACTGCACCGATGACATGCAGGCTCGCCGCAGCAGCCAGCGCAACGATCAGCGATCTCGTCCGAATGCGCGTCATTCCGGCTGCTCCAGACCCGCTTCGGATTGAGGCACCGTCATCATGCGAACCGAGGCGAAGCCGGCAATCCGGAGCTGTTCGATCATGGCAACCACTTGAGCCGCATCCGCGCGACCGTCGCTTTTGATCCGCAATTCGTCACTCTCGGCTTCGCTCAGCCGCTGTAGAAGCGCCGCTTCGTCCAGCAGTTCGCCGTTCAGGGCCAGTTCTCCCTCGGGGCCGATCGAAACAAGCAGCGCTTCGTTCGGCGGCGCGCCGGTGCTCACCGATTTCGGCGGAATGATCTCGAACGGATCGCTGGCGGATAAACGGCCCACCACCATGAAGAAGATCAGCAGCAGAAAGACGATATTGATCAGCGGCAGAACGCGTGCATCGTCATCCGCGGCCTGCTTGCTTCCTCGACGATCCCGCAGCCGTCTCATCGCACCGCCATCAGCGAGATATCCTGCGCGCCAGAAGCCGCCAGGCGGTCAAGAAGAACGACCATGCGCTGCATATCCACGCCGGTTGCCGGGCGCACGAGGATACGCTGCTCGGGCTTCTGGGAAATGCGTGCCGAGACACGTTCGATCAGCCCGTCCATGGTCAAGCGCTCGCCCGACAGGCGGGCGCCGTCCTGGGTCAGTTCGACCAGAAGTGCCCCTTCCGCACCGGTCGCACCCCCGGCGGCGGCTGTCGACGACAGCCGGATGGAACGCCAGTCGAGGAAGCTCGACGCGAGCATGAAGAACACCAGCAGAATGAAGACGACATCGATCAGCGGCGTCATCGACAACCGCAACCGGCGCCGTCGCCTATTCGCCAGCGGGGAGGGGGCGGAGGGACTGGATTGCATCATCCTCGCTCCTTTCCGTCGATGTCGAAGCCGGTGGGAAGGCGCCGTGCTCGGTCGCGAACAGGCGTGCCAACGTCACGTCGATCTGGTGCTCTGCCCGCTCGATCCGGCGCTCGAACCAGTTCACGGCGGCAACGGTGGGTATCGCCACCGCCAGACCGACCGCGGTAGTCAGCAAAGCCTCCCAGATACCGCCGGAGAGGATCGAGGGATCGACCTGACTGCCTGCCGCTTCGAGCTGCGCGAATGCCTCGATCATCCCCAGCACCGTGCCGAAGAGGCCCAAAAGCGGTGCAAGCGAGGCAATGACTTCGAGCGGGCGCATCCAGCCGCGCAGATCCTCGATCGCGTCAGCACCCTGCGCGAAGCACTCCTCGCGGATCTTGCCCTCGGCGATGCCCTTGGCCTGGCCCTCGATCGCGAGGGCAAGTATCTGGCTCGCCGGATGCCGGCCCGCGCGGGCCTGATGAAACGCCTCGGTCATGCGCCCGCCGCGCAAGGTCGCAATCGCCGTTTCGGTCGTATTGCTCCCGCCCAGACCGGCGCGGGAGAACTGCCAGATCTTGACCAGGATAAGCGCCAGCGCGACGACCGACATGGACAGCAGGATCGCAACAACCGGGCCGCCTGCGCTCAGCAACTCACCGGCATTGCTCAGGGCCGAGAGGGTCGGTTCGGTCGTGACCGCGGTTTCATCGGTCGGCGGCAGAACGGGGTCGTCCATGGCAGGCTCCTCAATTGATCAGTTCGACGGACCCGCGCGACGCGGTTTCAATCAGGCCCAGGCAATCGTCTCGCGCGGCCCCTGCGCTAGTGCATTTCAGAACGTCGTTCACCAGCAGCCGTCCGATTGTGTCGCAGCCCAAACCGTCGATCCCGAAGACCTTCACGCTGGTTTTGCCGGCGCGGAGCGGCGCCATCTCGACCGCCAGGCGCCGGGCGATCACGCCGTCGCCGTCGAACAGCACAAGGTCAAGCGACAGGTTCTCGAAGCCGGTATCCGTTTGGTTCTCCAGCAGGATATAGGCTTGGCAGTTGGCGCCTTTTGGTTCGAGCTTGTTGAGCTCCACGCGTATCTTCGGGCCCTCTGCCGCGGCTGCGATGGGGGTCAGGCAAATCAAAGCGAGAAGACATGTTCGGAGCATCATGAGGCCGTCCTGGCAATGGCAATCGGGGTGGGCTCTGCGGTGGGTGGGCTCTCTGCGGCCAGTTGCGCTTCCAGCGCGGCGACCCGTTTTTCCAGCGCCGCGATCCGCTCGCGATCTGCCGGATCTCTGACCGCGAGGCGGGTGGCAACGGCGGTGGAGGCGTTCAGACGCGCTTCGGCCCAGGCCGCTCTAACGCGGGATAGACGCTGCTCCAGACGCCCGAATACGCGTGTCGAAAGTGCCCTGATCGACGCGATATGCAGCGGTGACAGGGCCGCGATAGCCCAGCCGAAAACCGTCAATGCCCCCGCCCAGATCACGACTGGTCCCGCGCTTCCGAGCGTAACGAGCGCCACGCCAGGCGCGAAGACGGCGATGCGGGCCAGCACGGTCCGACGCGGCGCTGTCAGTTCAACTTGCCTGAAGGCGCGGCGCCGCTTGGGGTCGGTTGCCGCCAGATAGGCGATCCCCGCCGACGACACCGTCAGCGCCAGCAATGTGAGCAGTGCGATCATTCCGCAGGCTCCAGCAAGGCTGTATTGGTGGGTTCGGACACGCGTGGTCGCCAGAACAACAGCGCGCCCAACAGGAACAACGACATATCCACGGCGATGATCGCCATTTGCCCGTCGACCAACGCATCACCCCATGCCGTGCCGCCGCTGAATTGGCGCAGCAGAGGCAGCGCGAGACAGGCAAGCGCCAAAGCCCGGCGATACCGATCCGATGGATCTTCCGCGCCCAGTCCCGCGGCGATGGCGGCGAAGGCGGCGATCACGAAGCCCGCCGGCGTCCACCAGACCGGATCGCCCGCAGGCAGTGTGAGAAAGAATGCGAAGGCGGATCCGAGCATGGCCAGTGGCAGACCCCAGGCGGTGATCGTGATCGCGCGCCCAAGGCGCTGCCAGATCCGCTGCTCGCCGCGCCGCCTGACCCACATATGCATACCCGTCACCACCACATAGGACATCGCACCGCCCAGGCCCAACCAGGCCAGTTTCGAGAGCAGCCCTGCGAAATCTCCGAAATGAAGCGGAGCCATCAGGCCGATCACGGTCGACCCAACCGATGGCTCGGTCCCAAGCGTCGGTTTGATGCCGATGAACCGGCGGTCTGTGCCATCGTAAACATTGGTGATGCCGGTCAGCGCGCCGCCTGCAGGGCGGTGAAACACCGTTACTTTCGCGCTTGCGGTGCCATACCCCTCGATGCTGGCCGCGGCTGGTGCAGAACCGCTGCGCGCGGCCGAGTCGGCGAGGATATAGTCGAGGCTCGCCAGCGAGGCCGGGCTGGTATCCGCGGGCGCTTCAAAGCCAACGATCCGCTCGATCATCGCACGCTCGTCGCCGCCAAAGGCCACCATCGCGACGATGGGCAGGCCAAGGGAAATCGCGAAGCTGAAGAAAGCGCCGGTGAAGGCCAGGACAAAGCCGAAGGGCAAGCTCCAGGTCGAAGCCAACACATGGCGATCCCGCGCGCTAACCAGGCGGGCTTGCCCCCGGGGCGGAAGAAACGCGTCGCGGATCAGATGTCGGTGAATCAGGAAGCCCGACACCGATGCCACCATCATGGCCAGCCCCAGAATTCCTGTAAGCAGCAATCCCCATGGCGCGGGTACATAGAGTTGAACATGGAGGTCTACCAGAAAGCGCTCTAGCGCGGATTCCCGCTCGTTAGCACGCAGATCCGATTGAAAACCTCGGGCTTCCGTCAGAACCTCGCCGGTATGGGGGTCGACCTGATAAACCACACCATGGTCGTCCAGATCGCCCGTTGCCGGATTGACGCGATGTTCGTGGAACGACATCTGGATCGCGCCGGATGTGTTCTTGAAGATCGAGATCTCTTCAAGATAGGCCGGATCGACCTGGCGGGCGAGGTCGCGCATCGGACGGTCGACCAACTCGACCAAGCCTTCGGCTGAACCGCTGCCGCCCTCCGACCACACTGCGATCTCGTCGGCGAAGACCGCGATGGTGCCTGTCAGCACCACGGCATAGAGCAGCAGGCCCAGGATCGTTCCGGACCAACCATGGATCGCGATCAGTCGCTTGGTTCTGATCTGGTCAAGTGCGATCATTGCCCTAACCCCCTGCAAAAGCGGCGGAGATCAGGGCGAGCTGCGCGCCGATCACTGCCGCAAACACCAGCGTCGCGCGTGTCAGGCGCATGTCGAGACAGGCATAGAAGAACAACACAGCCCAAATCGCCGGAAACAAAACAATTGGAAAAGCAAGGTGATCGATGCCCGCGCTCCCCTCTGGTAGCCATTGAGGCATCGTGGCCATCGAGAGCAGCGCGGCAATCAGGGTGGCAGGCCCCGCCAGGATCCAACGCATCGCCACCGGACGAGCATCAACCCAGTTTGCAACAGTGGCAAAGACCTTGAGGGCGCCCATCAGAAGAGAACCGTTGTGCGGGTTTCCGGGTTTCGCGAAGGGTGCAGCGCCGAAATGGGACGACGCTTCGCAAAGCTCGGCCCTTGTGGCAGGGACGGGCTCGCGGGCGAGCGCACGACACGACGACGCGCCATGCCTCGCGCAGTCGAATGTATGTCAAAAGGTTTACGTGCCACTAGCCCAACCCACTCCCTCGGAGCAACGGTCTCTTTCGGCGGGCTCACTTGCAGGTGCTGGAGGCACCGACAACTTGGCTGGCTATTTCTCGCAGTTTTACTCCGACTTTCACTAGGTCATGTCAACACCTGGGGCGGTTCTGAGCGGTATCGCGACATCACATCGCGCATAGGTTCATTCGAGCGCATGTCGGCATGCATCGGATGGTGCCACCCCGACAACCTGCACGCTGGAATAGGTGACAAGAAAACTCGGATTGACAATGCTGACTAAATTTGTCAGATTTTATTTGTCTTAGCCATTGTGCGGTTACGCCGCAGAACAGCCCGACACTCAACTCGGAGGGCTCACAAGATGGCTGAGCACAGAAACATCAACAGTTCCGCAGACCATCAGCCTATGCCCGTAATCCCTGACGCGCATCACCAGAATGTTTGGGAGTTGCACTGCCTGCTTCACGAAGACTGTTGCGGCTTGTGCTGTCTCGAGATGCTCGTCGACCAGCGATCGCGATGGAGGACAGCAGATGGAACACCAGAAGATTGAAGTTATGGACCGGGCCAAAACCGCCCGCCCGATACTCCCGCAGCACGATGCCGAGGACCTGACCCAGGGTGGCCAGCAGGCAAAGATCTGTCTCGGCGAACAAGTCTATACCCTACGGATCACCAAGCAGCACAAGCTGTTGCTGACAAAATGACAGGTCGTGCACATCGGCGCGGCGGCGCGCCCGTAGGATACCTCTCGGAACTGACGCGCGTGGAAGCTGATGCCATCGTCTATCTGAGACGGTGGTGCGAAGGCCCCGCCGGACAGGATGAAGTCTGGGACGATCTGATCTTCAGGCTTGGTCACAGGCACGGGGCGCGCGCCGCTGACGCCTTGCGCAACATGTGTCACATGCTTGCGATGAACGGCAGGCGCGCCCTGCTGCGCCATGACGTGAAATGCCAGTGCTTCGGCGGCGACGAATCCGTTTTTGCGAACTGTATCGGCGCCACTGCGGTCGGCGACCGCGAGGACGCGCTGCTCTTTGCCGCTTTGCTGGTTCGTCAAGATGCGGCCTACGCGTTTCTGGACGAGGCAAAGGTGCTCAGCCTCGCTTTGGCGCATGTATCGCAGGCAACGCAGGCCCCAGCAGCGGTCGCGGCGACCCAGTCGGCACAAATCCACTAGGGCTCCGTCGTTTCAGCGGCTCTGTCCCGCTGGATATGATGAACGTCGCCCTCAATAATCGAGTTGAGTTCCAAGGCGCCCGGCATCTGATGCCGGGCGCCTTGTCTGTTGCAAGCTCTTCGCCCGTCGCCGAGAGGCTTTAGAACGTGATGAAGGCGCGCGCGCCAAAGCGGCGGGTCGCCCCGATATCTACGTTCACCGCAGATCCGATGACACCAGCGGCCACCAAGGAGGTCGAACCGGTGGCATAGACTTCGTCCAGAGCGTTCTCGACAAACAGCTCGAAGCCCATACGCTCGCCACGAACGCCCAGTCTGAAGTTCAACAGGCTGTAGCTATCGAAGGTTAGGACATTCGGATCCAACAGGTTCGAGAACTCGCTGGTGAAGTTGTACTCGCCACGAACAAAGCCTTGTAATCCCGGCAGCAGATCCTGCGGGTGCTGATAGTCCGCAACGAAGCTGAACGTCGTCACGGGCGCATTGGGCAAGCGTTCGCCGGTCAAATCGCCGAACGGCGAGGTGCTGAAATCGGTGAACTTCGAGTAGTTCAGCCCTAGCTGTCCATCGAGGCGCAAACCCTCAAGCGGCAAAACCGCGAGACCAAGCTCGGCCCCTACACTGCGCGCCGACGCGGCATTGTCGATTGTGAAAACCGGAAAGCCCCCGACAACCTGCGATGTCGCGACCTGGATATCGTCATAGTCCAGCAGGTATCCGCTGCCGTTGAACAGCAGACGGTCATCGAACAGCGAAGCACGGAACCCCAGTTCGTAGGAGCGAACCCTCTCTTCATCGAATGTGTTCAGACCCGCGAAAGTCTGGCTGAACCCACCGGCGCGGAACCCTGTGGAAAACGAAAAGTAGGTCGAGAAGTCGTCATTCCATTCATACCGGATCGACGCACTGGGTGTGACATCCGTGAACGTGTTCTCGCCAACGAACAATGGCGAAGATGGGATGAACCCAGCCGACAACCCTGTGCTGACAGTCTCGCCCTTGGCGCGAACGCGGTCACGATTGAACCGCGCGCCGACCACGATCTCGAGCGGTTCAATCGGACGCCAGCGCACATCGCCGAAGACGCCGAAATTGAACACCTCTTGCTCGAAATCCGTCGTTACCGTGCTGCCGTCATCCGGTAGAATCGTGCCGGGTGGCAGACCCAGACCAGGGCCAAGGACTGGGCTCAGAATATCGAAGGCCCCTTGGCCCGGATCGATTGTCGTGGTGCTCTCGAAGCTGTTGAAACTGATACTGGTGCCAACGTTGAACAGGAGCGTTCCGACGCTGCCCGGCAGGTCGAACTCCTCGCTTTCGAACCGGAATTCCTGAGCGATGGATCTTTCCTCGGTATCGGATGTGTTGACCGAAAAATCGATAGACGACAGATCGCCATCGCCCGCGGATTCCAGATCCGTGCGCAAGAAAGAGGTCCTCGATATCAGGGTGCCGAAGTCAAAGTCATAGGCACCCTGGCCCGTGATCAGAACACGTTCCAGGCTGTCGTCGATTTCGACATCTGAAAGCACTTCCGGATCTTCAGCGATAAGGCTGTCTTGCGTGATCGAATTCGGACCCTCGAACCCCGTCCGGTCGTACGAGCCGCTGATATCGATGGTCAGACGGTCGGTCGGCTGCGACCGCAGGCTGAGCCGGGCCCCGGCATCGTTGCGACCGATGGTGTTATCCAGCAGCGTCTGCTCGACAAACCCATCCGAAGCGCCACCGAACGCGACCAGACGCGCCGAGAGCAGTCCGTCCTCTAGGATTGGAGTATTCAGAACGATGCGGCCCTCGCCATCCGGAAAGGATCCGATCTCGCCCGACAGCGACAGCTCGAACTCCTCGGAGGGTTTGCGCGGCACGAAGTTGATCGCGCCACCGATCGTGCCGCGACCAAAGGCCGTGCCCTGCGGACCGAAGGCGGCCTCGACGCGCTCGAGATCGAATAGATTCGGGTTGATCCCCGTCGTCCCACCGGTCGGATTGAGCAGGATGCCATCGACAAACACACCGTTCGTCGGTCCGCTGGCGCTGGTGCCGATGAGATTGCTCACGCCGCGGATCGAGAGATTGAGATCGCCCGGCGTCGCGCTTTCCACGAAGCTGACATTTGGCAGGCGAAAGATAACGTCATTCGTACTGTCGATGTTCGAGCGCCGGATCTCTTCCTCGCTCAGCACCACGACGCTGCCCGGAACTTCTTCCAACAGCTCTTCGGTTCGCCGCGTCGTTACGACGATGGTGTCGAGTTCTATCGCAGGATTCTCATCGTTCTGACTCGAGAATGCCCCGCGGTTCTGCGCTTCCGCAGGAAAAGCAATTGCCATGGCTGCAAATGCCGAGAAGAGGCTGATTATCGGTCTTTCGTACATTTTCTGGTCCCCCCGGACGCAGTCTCAGCCGATGCGCGGCCCTCACACGAGGAGAGCGCCCGAACACGGCAATCGGTTGTCAATGTTGCCCGGCAGGCGGGGGAGTTCGATGGATCAGAACGATCTGGGGACGGGTGCCTCGCGCCGTACAACGCATGATCTGCAATGCAGGGCGAAAACCTGTGCCTGGTGTTTTGTAGATGATCGTTCGCCGTCTATCGGCCAGTTGACCCCCTGCTGCGGGTGTCCTGGCTTAAAGACATCATCTTGATGGCTGGGACGATCTACGCTGATTTGCGTCTTTCCCACGTTGCTCTCTACCTCACGATGGGAAAAATCACTTTCGTAGTGATCAGGCGTTTTGCAGTGCAACGTGGCGCCAATGTTACACCGCAGCAAGATTTCCCCGCTATCAGCGCGCGAATGACGCTCTCACGCCGTTGAACCGCGCCCAGCGCTTATTGCACATGACGCTCCCAATCGATGGAACATTGCTACGGCAAAAGTTTTGCGCAAGGATATTGCACGACTAGGCTAAGCGATGTTCCGATCTGATCGACATCGGAACGGACTTGAAGAGAGGAGTGAGAGCCTACAATGCGCGTCACTCTCATCTCAATTGGCAGAGCAGCCGCAATTCTGGTGCTGGCGACGGCTCTTTCGGCGATTGGTGCCGCGCATGACTTCGATCGCGAGCCGCTTTCTCCGGAGCTGATTGCGTTTGCGCAAACCGGCGTGTCGCTGCTCGATCTGTGCGAGCCCTCTCGTGGCGATGACCATACCGACGCCGATATCTGCGAAGCCTGCCGTCTGGTCGATGCGGCATTCAACTTGCCCGACGCACATGACGGGCCGGCCCGTGCTTTGCCAAGGATCCGCAAGCTCGCCTTCCTTGCCGACCAGTGTCACTGGACAAAGCCTCCCGATCCCGCGTGCATGACGCGCGCGCCGCCCCAAGCCTGATTTCAAACCTTCCAGAAGTTTTCCTCAACGCACCGTCCAGCGGGCGGGCAATAAGGCTTGGAGCCATCACATGACCGTTTCTGACAACACAGCGCCGCCCGAGGGCAGCGCAAACAAACTCTATTTCGCCGCCTGGCGGTGGCACTTCTATTCCGGGCTGTTCGTCATCCCGTTTTTGGCAACATTAGCCGTTACAGGTCTGGGCATGCTGTGGATCGCATGGGTCGATGGACGCGACGGCGAGCGGACGCCTGTTATCCCGCAGACGATTGCCGCGCCGGTCTCGGACCAGGCTGCCGCCGCAATTGCAGCCATCCCCGGGGGCACATTGATCCAGTATGTCGCGCCGCGCACGGGCGATGTGGCGGCCCTGTTCAGGATCGACGCGGATGGCGACGCAACCATGGTTGCGGTCGATCCCTACACTGCGGAAGTCCTTGAGACCTATCCCCGCCGCAGCGGCTGGTATGACTTCTTCGATAACGTCCACAGCGAGCTTATGCTGGGCGTGACCGGCGATCGGTTGCTGGAGACTGCGGCCTCGCTCACCTTGGTTCTGGTCGCAACCGGCCTCTATATGTGGTGGCCGCGCGAGCAGGGCTGGCGTTCCGTTCTCGTCCCCAGCTTCGGGTCGGGCCGGTCTCTTTGGAGATCGCTACACGGGGTCGTGGGCTTCTGGCTGTCGATCTTTCTGGTGTTCTTCATCCTTTCGGGCCTCGCCTGGGCGGGCATCTGGGGCGGCAAGATGGTCCAGGCTTGGAGCCAGTTTCCCATCGAGAAATGGGACAGCGTACCCCTCTCGGACGTCACGCATGCCAGCATGAACCATGACCGTCGCGAAGTGCCCTGGGCGCTGGAACAAACGCCGATGCCAGCCTCCGGCAGCGACGCCGGCTTAGCGGGTGTTGCGGGCCCGGTGACCATCGACACCGTCGACCGGCTGGCACGGGAAATCGGTTTCGACGGGCGCTATCAGTTGAACCTGCCGGCCGACGAGACTGGCGTGTGGACACTGGGGCGCGACTCCATGAACACCGACAGCCCCGATCCGACCGCGGACCGCACGGTTCATGTGGATCAGTATACCGGCAAGATTCTGGCGGATGTCCGATATGCCGATTACTCGTGGGCGGGCAAGGCGATGGCTGTTGGCATTGCCCTGCACATGGGCACGCTGGGACTGTGGAGCGTTCTGGCCAACACGGTGGTTTGCCTATCCGTCGTATTCCTATGCCTCAGCTCCGTTGTCCTTTGGTGGAAACGCCGCCCGGCCAATGCGCGCCGATTGGCGGCGCCTCCCCTGCCAAAGAACATGCCGCTGTGGCAGGGTGCGGTTCTGGTCGGGCTGGGGATTTCGCTCGCCTTCCCGATGGCGGGGCTGGCGCTGTTCACGGTGCTGGTCCTGGATACGCTGATCCTGTCCAGACTACCGAAACTCCGCCAGCGACTTACCTGACTGCAGGCGCACCGTCCGAGAGGGGTGCGTCCAGATCGCAAGATATTTTGGCGTCGGCCCGGCAGCAGGAAAATCTGCCGGGCCAACCGAAGACCATAAAATCCCATGGCTAACGTGCAGCGAAAACGTTCCGCGCCCCGGGGTGCCAAGTCGCCAGCATCCGCTTCGCTGTCTGGCCGACAGAACCCGATCGAGCAAATTCTGATACGTCTGCCTGATCGAGTTGCATCATAATGCGGTCGGCTCGCCCAGCCCCCTTGCCATGTCACAGGCAATCGATATCGTGGCGTCACCAAGCCAACGATCTTGTTCAGCCAGGTATCCCTGAATGTCCGGAGGATACATGGGTGATCCAGGCAACAAGGCCGATATCGGGCTGGCGATCTATATCGAAGAACGCGAGCGTCTTTGCATGCTGGCGCGCTCGGTGGTCGGGAACACGGCCATAGCCGAAGAACTGGTTCAGGATAGCTGGCTTCGTTGGAGCGCGCATCACTATGACGCGTCCCATGCGAGATCCATCCTTCGCAGAATTGTCGTCAACCTGGCGCGCGATTGGTGGCGGCGGCAGAAGGCGGAGCGTTTCGCCTTTGATGCCCTGCGCGATCAGCGTGAAATGGCGCCCACAACGGAGCGCGCGGTCATCGCCCGCGACGATCTTGCGCGTGTAATCGCCACGTTGGAGCGGATGTCGGAGCGTCATCGAACGGCGTTCGAACTAAGCTGGATGCACGAACTGAGCTGTTCAGAGATAGGTGCCCGCCTCGGGATATCGAAATCCCGGGCGCATCAGTTGATACGTCAAACTCTTGTCGAGATTGCGATCGCGATCGGAGATTGAGTTATTGGACGTCCTGCCTCTTCGTGCGTTCTAATCAGCAAGTGCATCGTGAAACGAGGTGTTTGCCAAGATGTCGGACCAAGACAAGCGACAGTTGATCGACGATGCGGCAGATATTTTCATCCGCCTGCGCGACGCGCCTGAGGATGCGGACCTCTTACGTGCGCGAGATGCCTTTCTCGCCAGAGGAGAGGAGGAACGCGCGGCCTGGGATCGGCTGGCGCGGATATGGGGCACGCGTCCGCAAAAGCGGCGGCGACGGACGCCTTTGCTTCCCCTCCTATTCATCGTGGCCGGCGGTCTTGCGGCAATGCTCTACGGTCAGGATGCCAGACTGAATTTTCTGGCCGACGCCCAGACCGGCGCGACACCGGCGCAGGTGGCGCTCGCCTCTGGCGACATCGCCCATCTCGACGCCGGTTCGGCACTGGTGGACGACACCGCCGACGACAAGCGTGAGGTCACGCTGCTTGCGGGCACTGCCTTCTTCGAGGTCGAGGCATCGGCCGACAGGCGCTTTACGGTGACAGCAGGCGCGCTAACCGCCAGCGCCCTCGGCACGGCATTCGAGGTTTCGCGCCTGGGCGAAACAGTTCATGTCGCGGTTTCGGAGGGACGGGTCGCGGTCCTGGCGGCAGGTCGTAACTTTCAGTTGCAGGGCGGTGACCGATTGCAATGGCAGGAGGGAGAAAGCGCTAGTCTGAGCGAATTCAAACCCTCCACCATTGCGCCATGGCGCCGGAACAGGCTGTTGGCCGATGGACTGACTGTGGCGCAGGTGGCGGCGATCATCGACCGACGGCTCGCCGGGCGCGTCTTTGTCATCGGTGGCGATGGCGCCGACATGCGCGTGTCCGGCAATTTCGATCTTTCGAAACCGCTTTCGGCGTTGCGGGCGCTCGCTGCGGTCTATGACGCAAGAGTCTATAGGGCCCCGGCGTTCGTGACCGTGTTGCGCATGCCCTAACAGTTTTTGCCCCCGGTGGCTGGACGTTCGGCGCTCCCGTTCGTTTGTGGTTAGAGGCCATTCAAGAAAATGGCAGGTATGACTGCAGGGGGCAGAAGATGTTCATCAAGTTTCGTATGTCGGCAACGCTCGCGGTTTCGCTGAGCCTGGTTTCGACGGGCCTGTCTGCTGCGCAGGAGACGCGCCAGCCGATCGACATCCCGGCTCAATCCCTGATCGCGGCCATCGGGGAACTGGGAGTCGAGACCGGCTTCCAAGTGAGCGCCGATAACACTCTGGTCGCCGACAAGAGAAGCAGCGCCGTTTCGGGCCGGATGACACCAGGCGAGGCGTTGATGCGTATGCTCGCTGGAACCAATCTTTCGTTCCGCTCGCTGGGCGCAGATGGTGCCGTCATAACGGTCGCCCAGACGCCGAACGCTGACGAGCGCCCGCTTGTCATGGATGAGATCATTGTCGAAGGCGAGAAAGTGTTCCGTACCCTCCGCGAGGTGCCCGCCAGCACCGTCGTGATCCCCGGCGACGTGGCCGAAGCCCCGCAGAACCAGACAGTCAACGATGTTATCCAGGGCATTCCCAATGTGTTCGCTCCGGAGAGCTTCAACCTGCCCGCGATCCGTGGCATTGACGGCTCGGCAGGGCAGATCGGTGGGGCCGCCCTCACAACAGGTGCGCAGCCGCGGGTGCCAATCATTGTCGACGGGGTCCCGCGCCCTCTGACAATCGGCTCCACTCCAAGCGTTAATACTCCTTGGGATATCAAGGCAGTCGAGGTCGCGCGAGGCCCACAAGGCACGACAACTGGACGCAATGCC
>JBCCDU010000074.1:0-21019 GCA_039030715.1 Pseudomonadota bacterium | reverse complement strand
GGGTGGGTGGGGGCGGGTGGTGGATTTGCCCGCAAGGGGGCGCGATCACAGCGCCGCCTCGACAGCCGCGGCAAAACCGTCGGTCGAGGCCGTACCGCCCAGATCCGGCGTGACTGAAGCCCCGCCATCGGCCAGCACCCTCGTAACCGCATCGCGCAACCGTTCGGCGCCCGAGGCCAAGCCCGGCAGCGCTTTCTCCTCGGCCAACCAATCCAGCATCATCGCACCTGAGAGGATCATGGCGCCTGGATTGGCAATCCCTTTCCCCGCGATATCCGGAGCCGTTCCGTGACAGGGCTGAAACACCGCATGTCCGTCGCCGATATCCGCCGAGGGTGCCATACCCAATCCCCCCATCAGTCCGGCGCCCAGATCGCTGAGAATGTCCCCAAACATATTCTCGGTGATCATGACATCGAAGATCCAGGGCTTCTGCACCATCCAGAGGGCCACCGCATCGACATATCCGGCCGAGGCGTCGATATCCGGGTTCAGCGCCGCGCGCTCCTCGAAGATCTTGCGCATGAAGGCAAAGGCGCGGAACACATTGGCTTTGTCCACGCACATGACCTTACCCGGATGCCCCTTCGCTTTCCTCTGGCGCGCCAGTTTGAAGGCGAAATCCGACAGCTTCTCGGTCACCCGCCGCGTGATCACCATCGTCTCGCGGGCCTCATCCTCGGTCACCTCACCCTTGTTCATCGAGGCGAACAGCCCCTCGGTCGACTCGCGTATCAACACAAAGTCGATCCCCTGCCCCTCGGGCAACGCCAACGGCCCCTTCTGCCCTGGCAGCAGCGTCACGGGGCGCACCCCGGCATAAAGGTCCAGCTCAAATCGCAGCTCGATCTGGGGCACGATCTCGGTCCCATCCGGATAGCGCACGCCGGGCAGCCCCATGGCCGAGAGCAACACCGCGTCCGCAGTCCTGGCCGCGTCGACCGACGCGCGCGGCAGGCTCTCGCCGTGATCGCGGTAATACCCGGCCCCGGCGGGCAGCGTCTCGAATGTCATGGCAACCTGCGCCTCGCGCGCGACCTTGTCGATCAGCTTGACCGTTGGCGCGGTGATTTCGGGCCCGATCCCATCCCCATCGAACACGGCGATATTCAGCTTCTGCATTGGCCCCTCTCATCTGGAATGCGCCATCGCTTTACCATAGGCTGGCCCTAACGAAAGAGGACAAAGGCATCCGATGTTCGCCGTCACGGTCATCTTCACAATGCGGCCCGGACAGATCGACGCGTTTCTGCGGCTTGCGTGCGCTCAGGCCACCAACTCGCTGCGGCTCGAACCCGGCTGCCACCAATTCGATATCTGGACCGATCCCGCGCGTCCCGATCAGGTCTATCTCTACGAGACCTATGCCGATGCCGCCGCTTTCGACGCCCATCTGGCCAGCGATCATTTCAAGCGCTTCGCAGAGCAGACCGAACCGATGGTTTTCGACAAACAGGTCGCGACCTGGGCCAAGCAGGAGAGCACAGATGAGTGACATGTGGGAGGTCTACGCCCTCAAATACGGCACCCGGCCCGCGCGGACCCGGATGGAGAGCTTCCTCTTCGACGACAACCACGATGGGCCGCATCCGATCGACTATTTCATCTGGGTGGTTCGGAACGAAACCCGCACCATCCTGGTCGATACCGGCTACGACACCGAAGAAGCCGCCCGCCGCGGGCGCCCGATCACGCTCCACCCGGTGGAGGCGCTGGCGCAGATCAACATCAGACCCGAAGAGATCGACGAGGTTATCGTCACACATCTGCATTACGATCATGCGGGCACGCTCGACAGTTTTCCGAATGCGAAATTCCACGTGCAAGCGGCCGAGATGGCCTATGCCACCGGGCCCTGCATGTGCATGTCGGCGCTGAAGATGCCGTTCAGCGTCGAACACATCGTGCAGATGGTCAAACATGTCTATTCCGGCAAGGTCATCTTCCACGAGGGCGATGCGGGGATCGCCCCAGGGGTCACGGTCCACGCCATTGGCGGGCATTCCAAGGGGCTGATGTCCGTGCGCGTGAAGACCGAAGCGGGCTGGCTCTGCCTCGCCTCTGACGCTGCGCATTTCTATGAGAATTTCCTGAAGCGCAAAGCCTTTCCGATCGTCGTGGATGTGGAGGCGATGTATAAGGGCTGGGACATCATCCAGGGCCTCGCATCCAGCCCCGAACAATGCGTGCCGGGCCATGACCCGCTGGTGTTGGATCTGTTCCCCCGGATCGGCCCGCCCGGTGTCCTGCGGCTGGATCGTGGGGCGGAACGCAAGCTGCCTGCCGATCTCTGAACCCTCCACGGATGGACATCGCCGCGCCCGCCACCCATATCCGGTATCGGAGCCATGACACCGCCAGGCAGGAGACATCATGACCACCTATACCAAAAGCGAAGAGGCCATCGCGAAACTGACGCCCGAACAATACCGGGTAACCCAGCAGGACGGGACCGAACGGCCCTTTACCGGCGAGTATTGCTCGAACAAGGCAGCGGGCATTTATGTCGACATCGTCTCGGGCGAGCCGCTTTTCGCCTCGACCGACAAGTTCGAGAGCGGCTGCGGCTGGCCCAGCTTCACCAGACCGATTGCAGAGGATTTCGTGGTCGAAAGCCGCGATGCCAGTCTGGGCATGGTCCGTACCGAGGTACGCTCGACCCACGGCGATAGCCATCTGGGCCATGTCTTCCCGGACGGTCCTCGCGACCGGGGGGGCCTACGCTATTGCATCAACTCCGCCTCTCTGCGCTTCATCCCGCTGGAGGAGATGGAGGCCGAAGGGTACGGAGACTACATCGGCCAGGTCGAAGCCCCCGCGTGATGACCCACGCTATCCATGACCGTTTGGCGGCCCTGCCAGATGGGTATTTCCAGGCGGATTTCGCGGGTCGGCACTATGGCGTGGTGAAGCGGGTTTTCAATGCGGGGCGCAGCGTGAAACTGGTGGGGCGGGAACTGGGCGGGACGGATTACATCAGCCTGAACCTCTATGCCCTGGCAGATGGGCGCCACCTGCTGAAACCCTGCGAGATGCCGGCTGGCAAAGTCGTGGACTTCGTTGCGGGGCTCAAGGTGCGAGACACATGACCTTCGCATTCGACAACAGCTATGCCCGCGAGTTGGAGGGCTTTTACGTCCCCTGGAAGGGCGACGACGTCCGCGCGCCAGAGCTGTTGTTCCTGAACGAGGCGCTGGCGTTGAATCTGGGCCTTGACCCTGCTGTGCTGGGCGGCGCTGCCGGGGCTGCGATCTTCGCGGGCAAGACCCCGCCTGAAGGTGCGGACCCGCTGGCTCAGGCCTATGCCGGGCATCAGTTTGGTGGCTTCTCCCCCCAGCTCGGCGATGGTCGCGCACTGCTTCTGGGGGAGGTTCTGGACCTCTCGGGCAAACGCTGGGACATACAATTGAAGGGCTCGGGACGCACGCCGTTCTCGCGCGGCGGCGATGGCAAGGCGGCCCTCGGCCCAGTGCTGCGCGAATATCTGATGGCCGAGGCGATGCAGGCGCTCGGAGTGCCCACCACGCGCGCCCTTGCGGCGGTGACGACTGGTGAGCAGGTTTATCGCGAAACCGCCCTGCCCGGCGCCGTGCTGACCCGCGTTGCCTCCAGCCATATCCGCGTTGGGACTTTCCAGTTCTTCGCAGCCCGCGGCGACACCGAAAAGCTGCGCAAACTGGCCGACTATGCCATCACGCGCCATGATCCGGACTTGGCGGAGGCCGAAGAGCCTTATCTCGCGTTCCTCTGCGCCGTACGCGATCGACAGGCAGCTCTGATCGCGAAATGGATGCAGATCGGGTTCATCCACGGCGTGATGAATACCGACAATATGTCGATCGCAGGCGAAACCATCGATTACGGTCCCTGTGCCTTCATGGATGCCTATGACCCGCAGACAGTGTTCAGTTCCATCGATACGGGCGGGCGCTATGCGTATGGCAACCAACCCTTGATCGCCCAATGGAACCTGGCCCGCTTGGCCGAGGCGCTGCTGCCCTTGATCGACTCGGATACCGACACTGCGATTGCTCGCTGCACGGCCGAGATCGAGGCATTTACGACGATCTACGATCAAGCCTGGCGGACATCGATGGGCGCCAAGTTGGGGCTGGCCGAGGGGGACGCTCAGGAGGGTGACCGGGACCTGGTCCAGGGTTTTCTGGACATGCTCCACCAGCACAAGATCGACTTCACCAACGGGTTCCGCAGCCTGCTAACGGTTGTCGAAGAACCTGACGCCGTTCCTCAACCGCTTTCCCAGATCGATGACTTCGCCGCGTGGCGCGAAGGCTGGTCGGCCCGGTTGGAGAGAACATCTCCACAGGACGCGGTCGCGCGGATGACACGGGCCAATCCGCTCTACATCCCGCGCAATCATCGGGTGGAACAGGCGCTGGAGGCTGCCAATGCAGGCGATTTCTCACCCTTCACGCGGCTGATGGACGTTCTCAGCGATCCTTTCACCCGGCGCGAGGGGCTGGAGGATTATGCCCAACCCGCGCCGGAAAGTTTTGGGGACTTTCAGACCTTCTGCGGCACCTGACAACCCGCTCGCCCGTTACAGAACGGTTGCAATTGCCACCGGGCTGCGCTTCACCATGAGGGATGGGCACGCAATTCCACCGCGCGTCCATTCAGCGGAATGGAGCGCCGGGGGTATATCCGCATGATGCGAAACTGCTGCCAGGCCCTTTTGCTGCTGCTGGTCGCGATGGCCGCGACAGCAGCGCCTGCGCAGACCATTTTCAATGCAGGTACCGGTGACGATGGCGAGGTGACAGCGCCCGAGATCCCAGAGGATCTCTCCCCCGAAGTCATCGATGGCCTGATGAGCCGCCTGACGGACGCGGATGTCCGCAACATTCTGCGCGAAGAACTGATCCGCCGTGCCGAGACGCAAGCAGCCGAGGAGAAGAGGCAAGCCGACCCCACGCTAGCCAATATCGAGGCGCGCCTGATGGAGATGACGATGGAGATCTCCGACCGCGTCAGCCGCTGGACGGTCAGGATCGCCAATCTGGACGAGCGCCTGCCCGAAGTACGCAAGCGCTTGGCGACCGCCAGCCTGGGCCTGCCGGGCATGATCGCCGCCATCGCGGGTCTGGTGGCCGCAGGCGTCGCGGCGGCCCTGCTGACAGCCTGGTTCACGCAATCCTGGCGCCAATGGCTGCGGGCCAGAACGGGCCTTGGCTATTGGATGCGGTTCGCGTGCAGCAACGGGATGCTGGCGCTGGAAATCCTGCCGATCATCGCATTTGTATACGCGACCCGAGGGGCCGCCGTGTTGCTTGCCGATTTGCTCGGGCCGCTCAGCAACATGATCTGGATCTATTATATCGGGATCCAATATGCTTGGGGAGCCATCGTGTTCGCACGGCGCACACTGGCCCCAGAAGCACCCGGTCTGCGAATGGTCACCCTGCCGGATATCGCGGCGCGTCAGATCCACCGGCTGCTGCGCCGGGCCACACTGATCGGGCTGACGGGATGGCTGCTGGGCGGTGCCTGGTTCCATCTGGGATTTGGCTTCCCACCCGCCCTGGTGACGGTCGCACTATCTGGGATCGGCGTCTCCGCAGTGTTGCTGACCGCCATTCTGCGCAATCGGCAGCCGATCCGGAGCGCAATCTACGGCATGCTGGCCGAGAGTGATTGGGCCCACAAGACCCGTATGTTCCTCGCTGCCATGTCTCCGATTGTCCTGGCGGGTTTCGTGTTGCTGGCCGGGCTCTACTGGCTGGCCCACTGGCTCGAACGGGGGCAGCATCGGCTGGAAGGGCCGCTCGGCACGATGATCGTCCTGCTACTGTTGCCGATGCTAGACCGGTTCGGGCGCGAGGTAATCAGCGCAGTCTTTCCGGTCACGAGCGATGCGCGGCAGCGGCTCTGCACTGTTCTCAATGCCTCCTGGCGGGTCGCCACCGGCCTGATCGGGTTTCTGATCATCGCCGCCCTCTGGGGCGTGGATGTATTCGAACTGGCCAAGGGCGAGAATGCGCCGGTCTGGGCGGATGCGGCCTTTGATATCGCAGTAACGGTGCTGATCGGGCTCTTCCTGTGGCACTTCGTAAAGGCGATCCTGTATACGGAGGCCGCTTCCGGCACCGCCGACGAGGATGTCGACCCGGCGAATATGCCCAAGACCTCGCGGCTGACGACGCTGTTGCCGCTGTTCCGCTCGGTCCTCCTGATCATCCTGATCTCGGTCGTGGTCATGATGGTGCTGACCAAACTGGGGGTCGATATCGGGCCTCTGCTCGCCTCCGCCGGGATCATAGGGATTGCGATCGGTTTCGGTGCGCAGACACTGGTGCGCGATATCTTCTCCGGCATTTTCTTCCTGATCGACGATGCCTTCCGGGTGGGCGAGTATATCGAACTCGACAAGGATCTGAGAGGCGAGGTGCAGGCGATCTCCGTCCGCTCACTGCAACTGCGCCACCACCGCGGGCCGGTGATCACCATTCCCTTCGGCGAGTTGAAGAACGTCACCAACCACAATCGCGACTGGGTGATCTATAAAATGTCCTTCCGGCTTGAGCCGGAAACCGATCCCCACAAGGTCAAGAAGATTGTGAAGGAAGTGGGCAAGGAGTTCTGGGCACATCCCGATCACGGCCCGAAATTCCTGGAACCGCTGAAGAGCCAGGGCGTCTACTTCATCGACGACGACTCGGCCCTGGTGATCCGGGTGAAGTTCAAATGCCTGCCGCGCGCCCAATTCGTCCTGCGGCGCGAGATCTATCACCGCCTTCGCACGGTCTTCGCGGAACAGGACATCCGGTTCGCAAGGCGCAAGGTGGAGGTTGTCGGCTCGGACGACGCCAAAGCGATCGAGGGCGGCGTGGCGCTCAGCGCCGACGATGTGGCCTCGGACGGGCCAGGCACAACGCCGTAAGCACTGCGTCCCCAGAGTGGCTCAGAGACCATCCGCCAGACCGTCGAGCACCTTCCGCGCACTGTCGCGATAGGCACCCTTTTTCTCGTCCCCCATTCGGTCCCAGGTGGCGTAGATCTGGTTGAGCCGGGGATTGCCTCGCAACTTGCGTTCATTGCGTGCCAGAAAATCCCAGTAGAGCGGGTTGAAAGGGCACGCCCCCTCACCGGTCTTGGTTTTCACGTCATAGGCGCAGTCCGCGCAGTAATCCGACATTTTGTCGATATAATTCCCACTGGCGGCATAGGGTTTGGAGGCCAGGATGCCGCCATCGGCGAACTGGCTCATCCCGATGACATTGGGCGCCTCGACCCATTCGTAAGCATCCGCATAGACCGCGAGATACCACTCATGAACCTGATGCGGGTCGACGCCCGCCAGCAGCGCGAAGGTTCCCGTCACCATCAGGCGCTGGATATGGTGGGCATAGGCTTCCTCACGCGTCTGGGTGATCGCGGCGGCCATGCAGGCCATATCCGTCTCAGCGGTCCAATAGAATTCCGGCAGATCGCGCGTAGCCTCCAGATGGTTGCGGTGGACATAATCCGCGCCCTCCAGCCAATAGATCCCGCGCACATATTCGCGCCAGCCAAGGATCTGGCGGATGAACCCTTCAACCGCGTTCAGGGGCGCGCGACCCGCGCGATACTCCGCCTCTGCCCGCTGGCAAAGTTCCAGCGGATCCAGCAGGCCCGCGTTCAGGTATTGCGACAAGACCGAGTGATAGAGGAACTTCTCCCCCCGCAGCATCGCGTCCTGATAATCGCCGAACCCCGGCAGGGCATCGGCCAGAAAGCAATCCCGCGCCTCCTCTGCTTGCTCGACGGTCACCGCGAACCAGAACGGCGTCAGATCGCCAAAATGATCGCCGAAGCGGTCGGCCACCAGATCCAATACCTCTCGCGTCGTGGGATCAGGTTCGGATCGTGGCGGGCGCGGCATGAAAAGATCCTGCTTGGCCGGCTTGCGGTTCTGCGCGTCATAGTTCCACTTACCACCCTCTGGCTGATCGCCATCCATCAGCAGGCCCGTCTTGCGGCGCATTTCGCGATAGAAATACTCCATCCGCAACTGCTTGCGTCCCTTGGCCCATTCCGCGAATTCGCCAGGGGAGGAGAGAAAGCGGTCATCGGGCAGAATCTCGACCGGGATGCCCAGACGCTCCTGCCAGCCCTGAATTACCTGCAAAACCCGCCACTCGCCGGGATGTGTGAGGCGTACACCACCCGCCTCATGACGCTCGCCCGCGCGCGAGACCTCCCCGGTGAAGGAGCCTGTGTTGTCCGCGGCATCCAACGTGACGTAATCGACCTGCCAGCCCGCTTCGCGCAGGCGTTCGGCGAAGTGGCGCATGGCCGAGAAAAGGAACGCGATCTTCTTCTTGTGATGGCGGATATAAGTCGCCTCCTCCATCACCTCGACCATCAGCACGATGTCGCGCGATTTTTCGGCGGTCTTCAGGGTGGCGAGGTTTGGGGAAAGCTGATCCCCCAGGATCAGCAGCAGGTCAGGCTTTTTCATCCGGCGCAATATGGCGCGTCAGGCGCACCCGACCAGGGCAGGAGACGACCGCGGCCCCGGCCCAGCGTCATCGAGGCCCATCCATCCGCATCAGATACCCCTCGCCCAACTCTGCGGAGACGCGCGCGAAGTCATGGGCCAGGGCCTGGGGTTCAGGTGCCTCGATATGGCTGCCGATCCAGCCGAGCAGCGCCAGGCGGCGCAACATGATCAGGGTGTCGATCTCGGCCACGTCTTCATCCGGCAGAGGACGCTGGCTGCGATATCCCTCGACCCAGGCGGCCTTCAGCGCGGGGATCTGAGGGTGATCCTCGATAAAGCTGATCCCCGCAGCGAAATCGTAGAGGAACCAGCCAAAGCCGCAATCGTCGAAGTCGAGAACATGGATACCGTCCGGGCTGATCAGCAGATTGGCCAAACGCATATCCGAGTGGATCAGGCCGAACCGGTCCGGTGCCCGGCCAAAGGCGCTCAGCCGACGGGTTACCACCTGCTCGACACGGCCAAGCACTTGGTGGATTTGCGTGGTCACGTTCGGCCCGTCACGCCAATGTCCCCAGATGGGGGCGGGACCGAACACTGACGAGAGGTCCCAGGTCAGCCGCTCGAACGGGGCCGGGCGGGTCCAAGCGATCGAATGCAGATGGGTCTGGGCTGCGATCCGGCCCAGATCTAGAAACCTTGGGGTTAGGTTGGCGCTTTCATCGGGATGGATGCCATCGATATGGGTGAAGAGGACCAGCATTCGCGGTTCGGCCTCTCCTGCCACGGATACCTGTTGGATCAGCTCGCCATCGCGTCCTGCCAAGGCGGCGGGAGTTGCGACATGCGCCTCGGCGCGCAGGGCCGCAGCCCAGGCCAGCTCGCAGGTCACCGCACGTCTGCTGTGATAGCCCTGCCGGTGCAGCCGCAGGATATAACGCGCATCGGGCTGGTCGACCCTGTAGGTCACGTTCTCCGACACGTTGATCCGCGTCAGTCGCCCATCCTTGGTTTCGGACCAGAGAGACAATGCCTCCGCCGCCAGTCGATCGAGGGGCGCCAGCGGGTCTTGGGGATTTAGCATGATAAGACGGGTCCGGGTCGTTGCCTCAGCAGATCGAGTAGCATCGACCCGCCGGGCGCTTCAATCCATCCGCGACGAAAGCCGTGCGCGGTGCGTCAAATGCTGGATCAAGCCGCCGAAACACCGGCGGGCGCATCTTTTTCGACCGCCAGGATCGGCAGCGACAGACGGAAGAAGCTGGCACTGTCGCTGAGGAACTCCACGCTCAGATCACCTCCCATGGTACGCATGATCGCACGGCTGATCGGCAGGCCCAGACCGGCACCCTGATCGCGATAGGATCGCTCGCCGCGGGCAAACTTCTCGAAGATCGTGGCGGCTTCCTCGCGGGTCACGCCGCCGCCATTGTCGATCACGTCGATATGCAGCATCTGGCCTGCGGCGCGCGCGCGAACCTCGATCTCGGGATTGGCAGCGGTGTTGTACTTCATCGCGTTAGACAACAGGTTGATCAGCACCTGACGCAGCCGGTCGCCGTGGGCACGCACGCGGCATTGGCTCGGCATCTCGCCCGCCGCGATCTGGACCCCTTTGGCAACCGCCAGCCCGGTGATCGTGTCGATGGCCGAGGAGATCGCTTGGCGCGCGTCCACTGGCCCAAGTGTCAGTTTCAGCGTCCCGGCTTCGAGCTGGCTGATATCCAGGATCTCGTCCAGGAGGCCGGTTAGGCGGATGCTCTCATCGTGGATGATGGTGTGAAACCGCTTGCGCTCCTCCGCGCTCACCTGGTTCTCGCCCAGCAGGATCTCGGCAAAAGAACGGATCGAGGTCATCGGTGTGCGCAACTCGTGGCTGACCTGGCTGAGGAAATCGTCCTTCTGCGCGTCCAGGGCCCGCAGCCGCGCGTTGGCATCGCGGAGTTGGCGAGCCGCACGCTCCAGTTCGGCGGACTTCTCGGACAACTCGCGCGAGGTCTCGATAAGCTGCTGCGCCTCGTCGGCGATGTCGATCAGTTCGGTGACGCCGACTGCGCTGTGCCCGGCAATCCGCCCTACCATCGCATGGGCCGAAGCCGCGCCAACCGAGCCCGCCAGTTCCCGCTCCAACCGTCCGATCATCTCGATGGTCGGTGTCGGCAGGCCGGAGCGTTTGCCCTGCGCCAGCGCGAGTTCGCCGAACAGGCGCCGCGCGGGATCCGTCCCCAGGATCCGCTGCGCCAGAATGAACAGATCCTCGGCATTCGCGCTATCGGCCTGCAGGTCCTGCTGCCCGCTGCTGCGCACACGGAAGACATCGACGAACTGGGCACCCTGCAAACGTTCCAGCGGGTGCGCCTCGGACAGGGCCGAGACGGCGAGGAACAGCACGGTGTTCACGCCCAGGCTCCAGATCAGGGCATGGACCAGAGGGTCGAAGCCGGTCAGGCCGAACAGGCTTTCAGGGCGCAGCCACGCGACGCCCCAGGGGCCGCTCTCGATCGCGGCGGCGCTTAGCAGCACCCCCCCATCGAAGCTGGGCAGGAACAGGGTATAGGCCCACAGGATCGCGCCAGCGATCAGCCCGGTCAGCGCACCAATCCGGGTCGCACCGCGCCAGAAGATACCTCCCAGCAGACTCGGCAGGAACTGCGCAACGCCCGTGAAAGCGATCAGCCCGATGGCAGCCAGCGCATCCGATCCGCCGCTGAGCTGGAAATAGATGAACCCCAGCCCCAGGATCACGGCGATGGAGATACGCCGCGCCCCCAGCAGCAGGTTGCGCACATCGCCGCTGACCTCTTTGCGGCTGGCCATGAAGTTCAGCGCCAGCGGCATGACGATGTGGTTCGAGACCATGGTGGACACCGCAATCGCCGCGACGATCACCATCGAAGTGGCCGAGGAAAAGCCGCCCAGAAATGCCAGCAGCGCCAGATCCGTGCGCCCCTGGGTCAGCGGCAATGTCAGAACATAAAGATCGGGATTGGCGCCTTCCGGCATGGTCTGCAGGCCCATCACGGCGATTGGCGCGATGAACAAGCACATGCCGAAAAGATAAAGCGGGAAGAGCCACGATGCCGTGCTCAGATGCCGCTCGTCGATGTTCTCCACCACTGTCACCTGAAACTGGCGTGGCAGGCAGATGATCGCGGTGGCAGAGAGAAACGTCAGCGCGACCCAGCGGGGCCCGAAGATCTCCTCGCCGCCATAGATTAGCTCGTTCGGTACATCGGCAAAGACCTCTTCCAGCCCGCCCGCCATACCATAGACGACGAAGATTCCGACCGCGATCAGGGCCACGAATTTCACGATAGCCTCGACCGCGATGGCGGCAACCACACCGTGGTGCCGCTCGTTCGCGTCCAGGTTCCGTGTCCCGAAGAGGATGGTGAACAGCGCCATCCCGGCGGCTATCCAGAACGCGGTGGAGGTGCCGTCCGCGTCACCCGCAACAACCTGAAAGCTGCGCGTCACCGACTGCAATTGCAGCGCAATATAGGGCGTCGTCGCGCAAACCGCGATCAGCGTGACCAGCACCGCCAGGCTGGGGCTTTTGCCGTAACGCGAAGAAATCAGATCGGCGATAGAGGTGATCCGATGCGCCCGTCCGATCCGCACTAGTTTGCGCAACAGCCACCACCAGCCGATGAACACCAGCGTAGGGCCGAGATAGATGGTGATAAACTCCAACCCGTTGCGCGCCGCCGATCCGACCGCGCCATAGAAGGTCCAGGACGTGCAATAGACCGATATCGAGAGCGTGTAGACCACCGGCGAACGCAGCCAGCGCAGCCGCCCCTGCCGCGCCCGGCGATCCACCAAGAACGCAATTCCGAACAGCAGCGCGACATAGCCAAGGCAGATCGCCAGAAGCAGGTCGACCGAGGGCATCAGCCGCGATGGCCCGGATCATCGCCATCCGCGCCAGGGCGATCGATGGCGCCAAGTTGGCGCGACAACAGCGCCGTCAGCACGATCAGCCCGGCCCAGACGGCGAACAAATAAACCAGCGTCAACGGCAAACCGCCGATCCGAGCATCTAGATTGAAGATCGCGGCAGCAGGCGGCATCAGCAGCACGACCCCCAACAGCAACAGGATCGCCGCCCGGTCGCGGGTCTTGCGGGGCTGGCTTTCCTGGCCTGCGCGATCTGCTGTGCGCCTGTCCATGGAGGTGTTAGGCGTGCTGGCGATTGGCCAGATCGGCCACCGCCGCCATCAGGTGGGCATTCGAAAACGGTTTTGAGATGAACAGATCCGCCCGCGCCTCCAGTGCCCTCTCGCGGTCCTCACGCTGGCCCTTGGCCGTGAGCATGATGATCGGCAGGGTCTCGGTCCGGGCGTCAGAGCGCAGGCGGCGCAGGATCTCCATACCGTCCAGTTCCGGCAGCATCACGTCCAGCAGCATGACGTCGGGCGGATTGCCCAGTGCCTCCTCCAGTGCCTCGCGGCCGTTGTTGCGGGCGGCCACATCGAAACCGGCGCGGCCCAGAAGGAACGTCAGGGATTCGACAATGTTCGGCTCGTCTTCCGCCAACAGCACACGTTTCGCCATGACCGGCGCCGTCCTCTCCTGATTTCCTCCGCCGCCCGACTTCTGCGGGCGTTGCATCTCGATTAGACGCCAGTTGAGTCCACATGGCAATGCGAAACGCGGGATGTGATTGGTGAACCTAGCGCGAGAACGGGTCCTCCACCCTCTGCGGACAGGTGGTGCGCGGGCAGATCCGGCAGGCAGGGCCAACCTCCTCGACCGGGACTTCTGGGCCGGGGGCATAAACCGTGCGTTGCGCGTCTTCCTCGCTCATCACCACCATATCCGTCAGGAAATGGCGCGGGCGGCCAAAGCCGGTGGCACCTGTGTTGCGGGCGCGGGCCACAAAGACAAAGCGCAGGCCCGATGGGAACAGCGCGCGCTGGCGCATCACAGCCTCTGGCGCCTGCTGCGCCCGGTAAAGCACCCATAGCGGGCAGGCCGCAGCATAACGCGGCACGTTCAGATCCGGCAGACCCAGCATCTCGATAATCGTTCCCGCCGCGTTGGCACGGAAATAGCCAAAGCGCGGGAGGCCCAGATCGCGTGGCAACGCAGTCAGGCGGCTGCAGACCGCGTCGACACCAGTTTGAAACGCCGCGGCCAGCGCCTCGATATCGAAGCGCAACGCCTCCGCCTGTTTGGCGAAGGCTGTCATTGGCATCTGAATCGCCGCAGCGGCATAGTCCAGCAGGGCTCGCTCCGCGCGCCCGCGCGCCACATCGGTCTGGACCTGCGGGGTCTGAGCGATCAGGGACCGGATAGTGATCTGCAAATGTTCCTCCGCCAGGGCACGCGGATCTGGGGCGTCGCGCGCTGCATCCTGCAGGGCGATCGCCTCCGCCTCGATCGCCGCAAAGTGATTTTCATGGGCGTCGAACAGCGCCTCCACCTCATCCAGTGGTGTCAGTTTGCTCTCGACCTGATCGATTTTGTCGAAATAGGCCGCGAGCGCCTCGCCCACGTCCGACAGCGCATCGCTTTCCTCGTAGACGATGCCGTGAAACCGCGCCTGCTGCGCCGCCGGGATGTCGGAATAGTCGGACAGGATTTCCGCCGCCGAGCGGATCGAGGCAATGCGCGTCAGCATCAGATGCACCGTTTCGCCCAGAAAGGGATCATGGCTGAGCCGGTCGGCCAGCGCACGGGCGGTCTGGTTGGCGTCATGTTCCGAGCGTGCCAGCGCCGCCAGCGCCCGCGCCCAGCCGGGATAGCGCCCGATCAACTCGCCCGCCTTGTCATCCTCGATTCCGAGACCCGCAAGGCTGGGCAGGTGAGCAACTTCGTTCAGCACCTCCAGCAGCCGCCGCTCGGCGGCGCCGTCGAGCTCCTGAACATCCAGATCCAACGCCTCCGCCGCCTTGCTGAGCAAAGGGCCCGCGATTCGCCGTTTATTGCTCTCGATCAGATTGAGATAGGATGGGGAAATGCCGATCCGCTGCGCCAGCGCAGCCTGGGTCACGCCGATTTGGCGCCGCCGCTCGCGAATACGTGTCCCCAAGATCGTACGCACCATAGAAAAACCCTTTGATCGTCGGCACTTCCCGCAGCGCAATGTCAATAATTTACAAGCGCCACATAAATGCTGCAAAATAATTTACCAATTTATCAAGCAAACTCAATTGTTTATTGTGATTTTGACAGCTTTACGCGATGTTAGGCAGTGAATTCGGCGCCCATGATGAATGAAAAACAGAAGTCTGGCGCCTGGTTCGATCCAACAAGGGAAACGATCAGGGAGATTGATCGATGAGTAAATTCGACATCAGCCGTCGCGGTCTGTTGCGGGGCTCGGCTGCGCTGGGAGCTGGTTTGGCGGCGCCGACCATCTTCACCAGCCAGGCCTGGGCCGCCGGTTATACGAACGAACCGACCGGAGACACCGTGACGCTGGGCTTCAACGTGCCCCAGACCGGCGCCTATGCCGATGAGGGCGCGGACGAGCTGCGCGCCTATGAGCTGGCGGTCGAGCATATCAACGCAGGCGGCGGCGGCATGTTGGACACGTTCAGCTCCAAAGCGCTGACCGGCGGCATCAACGGCAAGAAAGTCGCCTTCGTCACCGGCGATACGCAAACCAAATCCGATGCGGCCCGCGCCAGTGCCAAGCGCATGGTCGAATCCGACGGCGCCATCATGGTCACGGGTGGTTCGTCCTCGGGCGTGGCTGTTGCCGTGCAGGACTACTGCCAGACCGCTGGTATCATCTTCATGGCCGGTCTGACCCACGCGAACGACACAACCGGCAAAGACTGCCGGGCGAACGGCTTCCGGCACTTCTTCAACACCGAAATGTCGGGCGCTGCCCTGGCCCCGGTGATCAAGAACCAGTTCGGTTCCGACCGAGTAGCCTACCACCTGACGGCGGACTACAACTGGGGCTGGAGCCAGGAAGGCTCGATCCAGAAGTACTCGGAAAACCTCGGCTGGCAGACCGCGGCAGCGGTTCGCACGCCGCTGGGTGCCGGTGACTTCTCGCAGTACATCACACCGGTTCTGAACTCGGGTGCTGACGTTCTGGTGCTCAACCACTATGGCCGCGACATGGTGAACTCGCTGACCCAGGCGGTGCAGTTCGGTCTGCGCGACAAGCAGGTCAACGGCAAAGACTTTGGCATCGTCGTGCCGCTCTATAGCCGCCTGATGGCGCAGGGTGCCGGCGAGAACGTCAAGGGCATCTACGGCTCGACCAACTGGCACTGGTCGCTGCAGGACGAGGGTTCGAAGGCCTTCGTAAAGTCGTTCGGTGAGAAATATGGCTTCCCACCGAGCCAGGCGGCGCATACCTGCTATTGCCAGGCGATCCTTTACGCGGATGCGTGCCAACGTGCCGGCTCCTTCAAGCCTTCGGGTGTGGGCGCAGCGCTCGCGGACTTCGACTTCGACGGGCTGGGCAACGGTCCGACGACGTATCGCGGCCACGACAACCAGTGCTTCAAGGACGTGCTGGTCGTGAAGGGCAAAGAAAACCCCTCCTCGAAGTTCGACGTTCTCGAAGTGGTCGAGGTCACGCCGCGTGCGCAGGTCGAGTACGGCACCGACCTTCTGGGCTGCAACAAAGGCGCGATCAACGACGGCGCCTGATCCTCGCACAGCAAACACGGCCGGTCCCTCAGGGGGCCGGCCCACCATCGGCGATCAACAACGATCTGGGGGGCGGCGGTTATGGACGCGATCCTGCTGCAAATCCTGAATGGACTGGACAAGGGCGGCGCTTATGCGCTGATCGCGCTTGGCCTCACAATCATTTTCGGCACTTTGGGGGTCGTGAATTTTGCGCATGGCGCGCTGTTCATGCTGGGTGCATTCTGCGCGGTGACGCTGCGCACGCTGCTTAACGTCTCCTTCGTGACCGAGTCCGAGACGGAAAAGGACTTTCTGGGAAACCCCCTGAAGATCGAGACGCCATATGTCGAATATTGGTTCGGTGATTTTGGCAGCCTGATGATCGAATACTCGGTACCCGCCGCGATCCTGATGGCCATTCCGGTCATGCTGATGGTCGGGATCATCATGGAGCGCGGTCTGATCCGATACTTCTACAAGCGCCCGCATGCCGAGCAGATCCTGGTAACGTTCGGACTGGCCATCGTGCTGGGTGAAATCATCAAGAAATTCTACGGCGCCAACCCGATCCCGCAATCGGCGCCGGAACTGGCGCGCGGCATGGTGGATTTTGGCGTGATGCTGGGCTTTGAACCAGGCACCGTGCCCTACCCCACATGGCGGCTGGTCTATTTTGTCTTCTCGCTGATGGTGATCGGCTCGGTCTTTGGCTTCCTGCAATTCACCACCTACGGCATGGTCGTGCGTGCCGGCATGGCGGATCGCGAAACGGTCGGCCTGTTGGGCATCGATATCGACAAGAGGTTCACGACAGTCTTCGGCCTTGCCGCTGTGGTGGCAGGTCTGGCGGGCGTGATGTATGCGCCGATCCAGCCGCCCGATTATCACTGGGGCATGGATTTCCTGGTTCTGTCCTTCGTGGTGGTCGTGGTCGGCGGCATGGGCTCGCTTGGCGGCGCGGTTGCCGCTGGGTTCCTGCTGGGCATCCTGCAATCCTTTGCCTCGATGAACGAGGTCAAGGAGCTGTTCCCCGGCATCGACCAGATCATCATCTACCTCATCGCAGTCGTCGTCCTCTTGGTCCGCCCGCGTGGGCTGATGGGCCGCAAAGGCGTGATGGAGACCTGAGTCATGACAAGCACTACACAAAGAAACGACCTGATTCTGCTGGCCTGTTTCTCGGCCGTGGTTCTCGCGGGTCCCATTCTTCTGGCGCCGTTTGGTCTCGGCTATCCTGACATCCTGCAGAAGTTCGCGATCTTCGGGATTTTCGCGATCGGCTTCAACATCTTGTTCGGCCTGACCGGATACCTCTCGTTCGGACACGCCGCGTTTCTGGGGGTCGGCTCCTACACCGCCGTCTGGACATTCAAGCTGTTCTCGATGAACCCGATCCCGGCGGTCATAATGTCGGTGATCATGGCCGGTCTGTTCGCCCTGATCATCGGCTTTATCAGCTTGCGCCGGTCGGGGATCTATTTCTCGATCCTGACGCTTGCCTTTGCCGAGATGTGCTATCGCCTCGCCTATTCGGTTCTGACCCCGGTCACAAATGGCGAAACCGGTCTGCAACTGGTGCAATCCGATCCGCGCTGGCTGGATACGGCGGTGTTTGGCCGCGTCTACGATACATTGCCATCTTCGGATTTCTTCGGGATCCAGATGACCCAATATAACGGCTTCTATTTCTGCGCGATTGTACTGATCATCTGCTTTTACATTTCGATGCGGATCTTCCGCTCGCCCTTCGGGATGATGCTGCGCGCGGTTAAGACCAATCAGAACCGTATGAACTACACCGGGCTGAACACCAAACCCTACACGCTGGCGGCCTTTGTGATCTCTGGCATGTATGCAGGGCTGGCGGGTGGCCTGATGGCGGTGACCGACCCTCTGGCAGGGGCCGAGCGGATGTTCTGGACCGCCTCGGGCGAAGTCGTTCTGATGACCATCCTGGGCGGTACCGGCACGTTGCTGGGTCCGATCCTGGGAGCCGGTATTCTGAAAGGGGCCGAGGCGCGGCTCTCGGCCCAGAACGAGAACGACCTGATGGAGTTCTTCGCCTTCCTGCCGGAAAGCCTGCAGCACGCCATGGTCTCGATCAGCCAGATATTTGTGGGCGAAGGCTGGCACCTGACCATCGGCGTGATGTTCATGGTGGTGGTGATCTTCCTGCCCGGCGGGCTGATGGAGGGGGTCAACCGCCTTTGGGCCTGGCTGAAATCGAAGTTCGGCGGCGGCAAGACGCCCGACGCCGCCACCGTTCCGGCCGAGTAAGGGGAGGCTGAAAATGAGCATTCTGACCGTTCAGAACGTCAATAAGCGCTTCGGCGGCCTCAAAGCCCTCGACGAGGTGAACCTGAATGTCGAGGCGGGCACCGTACACGCCATCATCGGCCCGAACGGCGCGGGCAAGTCGACCTTACTCAACTGCTTCGTCGGGCGGCTCGAGCCGGATACAGGCTCGGTCATGTTCGATGGGCATTCGCTGCTGGGCATCAAGCCGCACCAGATAAATCAGCTTGGCGTCAGCCGGGTCTTTCAGACGCCGGAGATCTTCAGCGATCTGACCCTGCAGGAAAACGTGATGATCCCCGCCTTCGCAAAACGCGACGGGGCCTTCACGATGAACGCGTGGTCTGGGCTGAGCGGCGAAAAGTCGATCTATGCGAAGGCGGAAGAACGCCTGGCGGCCCTTGGCCTCGGCGACAAGCGCAACAATGTCGCCTCGCAGCTTTCACGCGGCGACAAGCGGCGGCTGGAACTGGCCATGTGCCTGGTGCAAGAGCCCAAACTGCTGCTGCTGGACGAGCCCACAGCCGGGATGGCCCGGGCCGACACCAACAACACCATCGAACTGCTGAAGGAAATCGCCTCCACCGGCATCACCATGGTGGTGATCGAGCATGACATGCATGTGGTCTTCTCGCTGGCCGACAAGATCAGCGTGCTGGCCCAGGGAACGGTGATTGCCGAGGATCTGCCGCAGGCGATCAAGGGTAATCCCAAGGTTCAGGAAGCCTATCTCGGGGGGGCGCATCTATGACCGCGCCGAAAACCATGGACACACCGACCGACACCACAAGCGCCAAACTGCTGGATGAAGGCAGCTTTGCCGACCCGGTTCCACGGGTGAAGCCGATCACCGGCAAGGGCGGGCAACCCGCATACTTCTCGTGCTGGGACATCCACGCCTACTACGGCGAGAGCTACATCGTGCAGGGCGTCAGCTTCGACATTCGCGAGGGCGAGATCGTCGCGTTGCTGGGCCGCAACGGGGCGGGCAAAACCTCAACCCTGCGTGCCATTGCCCGGGTCGACGATCCGATGCTGAAGCATGGCGAGATCTGGCTGGACCATCAGCCACTGCACGAGATGAAAGCCTTCCAGGCCTCGCGCCTCGGTATCGGCCTGGTACCGGAAGACCGGCGGATCATCCAGGGCCTGACAGTCGAGGAAAACCTGAAGCTCGCGCAAATCGCCCCACCGCACGGCTGGTCGATCGAGCGGATCTACGACCTCTTCCCACGGCTTGGCGAAAGGCGCAAACAGGAGGGCACGACGCTGTCCGGTGGCGAACAGCAGATGCTCGCAATCGGGCGCACCCTGGCGCGCGATGTCAAATTGCTGCTGCTGGACGAACCCTACGAGGGTCTCGCCCCGGTCATCGTTCAGGAGATCGAGAAGACGCTGGAGCAGATCAAGACACTCGGCATGACCACGATCATTGTCGAGCAGAACGCCATCGCGGCCCTGCATCTGGCGGATCGGGCGATCATCTTGGATATGGGAACGGTCGTATTCGACGGCACCGCGCAAGAGGTGCTCGACAATGCCGAGCTCAGACAGGAATATCTGGCGATCTGACATGCGCCAAACGGCCTGTTAGACTGCAACCACGGCAAAGCAGGCCGGGGACCAACCCCGGTCGCACTTCGGAGGAGACGGTTATGGCGGACTTGGTTCCGATCCCCGCAGCATTTGCATCCGGATCGCACGCGGATGGCGAGGCGTATCGAGCGCTCTACGGGGCTTCGGTCGCGGACCCTGCCGCGTTTTGGGGCGAACAGGGCCAGCGGCTGGATTGGATCAAGCCCTACACCAAGGTGAAGAACACCACCTTCGCTCACCCGGATGTTTCGATCAAATGGTACGAGGACGGCACCCTGAACGTCTCGGCCAATTGCGTCGACCGGCATCTGGAGACGCGTGGCGATCAAACGGCAATCATCTGGGAGCCGGACAATCCCCACGATCCGGCGCAGCACATCACCTATGGCCAGTTGCACGATCAGGTCTGCCGCATGGCCAATGTGCTGAAGGCGCAGGGCGTCGGGCGCGGCGACCGGGTGGTAATTTATATGCCGATGATCCCCGCTGCGGCCTATGCGATGCTGGCCTGCGCGCGGATCGGCGCGATCCATTCGATTGTCTTTGCCGGGTTCTCGCCCGATGCGCTAGCCAATCGGGTCAACGACTCCGAGGCGAAATGCATCATCACTGCGGATGAGGCGCCTCGCGGCGGACGTGTCACGGCGCTGAAATCCAATGCGTATGCAGCGCTGCTGCATTGCAGCGGCGACGTGAAATGCCTGGTGGTGAAGCATACTGGCGGTCAGACAAGCTGGGTCGAGGAGCGCGATATCGACGTGCTGGCCGAAATGGCAGGTGCCAGCGCCGAATGTCCGGCCGAGGAGATGGGTGCGGAAGACCCGCTCTTCATTCTCTACACCTCCGGCTCCACGGGCAAACCCAAGGGCGTGGTCCATTCGACGGGGGGATATCTGGTCTATGCCGCGATGACCCATCAATACACCTTCGACTACCAGGAAGGTGACATCTATTGGTGCACGGCGGATGTGGGGTGGGTCACGGGCCACAGCTATATCGTCTATGGCCCGCTGGCGAACGGTGCCACGACGGTGATGTTCGAAGGGGTGCCGACCTATCCCGATGCCTCCCGCTTCTGGCAGG
>JBCCDU010000073.1:0-21082 GCA_039030715.1 Pseudomonadota bacterium | reverse complement strand
GTGTGGCTCCCAAAAGTCACTGTGGTCGTCGTTGAAACTTTCAGCCAATGCCTCACACTCAGTCACATATCGATGCCCGTCGTCGAAGAGGTGGGCGAACGCGCTATCTGCTACTGCGACAGCATGCGGTCGGTGTCACTGGATGCACGAGATGTTGGACCCGAAGCGTTCGCTGAATGTTCACAGTTGCGGGTTGTCGCGCTTCCCCGCGCGAGCGCGGCCTCCGCGCGCATCTTTGAGGGCTGCGCGATGTTGGAGTCGGTCTCGATGCCCGTCGCTACGCGAGTGTGCGAAGGGGCTTTCCGTGGTTGCGAGAGCTTGACCGCTGTCTCGCTCCCGGTCGTCGAGAGCGTCGAGGGCTATGCCTTTTACCCAGATCAGCGCGACATCGGTGCCGGGGCGGAAGCGGACAAACTCATCCGCATGGGCCGCCGTCCGCGTAAAGCGCGGGTCGCAGACGATCAGGGGGGCGTTATTCTCCTCCTTCGCCTTCAGCACGTGCAACAGCGAGACGGGGTGCGCCTCGGCAGGGTTGCCGCCGATGATGAAAATCGCGCGGGAGTTATGGATGTCGTTATACGAATTGGTCATCGCACCATAACCCCAGGTGTTCGCAACACCCGCGACCGTGGTAGAGTGACAGATCCGCGCCTGGTGATCCACGTTGTTCGTACCCCAGTAGGCAGCGAATTTGCGGAACAGATAGGCCTGTTCGTTGTTATGCTTGGCCGAGCCGAGCCAGTAGACCGAGTCCGGTCCGCTCTCGCCCCGGATCTTCATCATGCCGTCGCTGATCTCGTTGATCGCGTCGTCCCATGACATCCGCTTCCAGGCGCCGCCTTCCAGCTTCATCGGGTATTTCAGGCGCCGCTCGCCATGGGCATGCTCGCGCACTGCCGCTCCTTTGGCGCAGTGGGCGCCCAAGTTGAACGGGCTGTCCCAGCCGGGCTCCTGCCCAGTCCAGACCCCGTTCGAAACCTCCGCCAGCACGGTGCAGCCTACCGAACAGTGGGTGCAGACCGATTTAACGATCTCGACCTTGCCCGCATCACCGCGTGCCGCATGAGCCTTGGTCACCGTCCCGCCGGTAGCCCCGATCGCGGCCAGCCCGCCTATGGCAAGGCCCGAGCCGCGCAGGAACCCGCGCCGGTCAACCGATTTTTCTGCGATTTGGGTGAGAATCGACGGGTTTTGGGGGCGTTTCGCAACCCCAGTCGTCTTTTTCCTCAGCATTTCCATCTCCCTTGCGTGGGCCGCAGCCCTGGCTTGGTATCATGCATATCGGGGTGGGATCAGGGCCGAACGCAACCGTCACCGTGAACCGACATGTGGTGTGGTCAGCGCTTAGAAGCGGGCGCTGTCCAGGTATTTGCGGACGTGTTCCGTCTCGCGATAGCTCTCCGAATGTTCCTCCGGCTCGGCGGCGCCGGCGGGCGCTGCCGCCACGCTGGCGACAGCCACGGCAGGTGCGCCGGTGGCTGCGAGCTTGAGGAAGTTCCGGCGGCTGGTTGCCGACTTATCTTCCATGGGTTTTCCCTCCTTTGCTGGACCGGTTTGCCGGTCCGGATATGGTGGTGCGGGGCGTCCCCCAGCACCTTGGTGACGCGCGTCAAGCGCCCATGCGAAAAGCCTCGCGCTCGATCTCCATGAATGCGCGGCCGATGGCCCCGACGGGCGCGTAGAGAACGGATCCCTTCGCCCCCTCGAGGTCGGTGAAAAAGTGCTGGCCCCAGGGGCCGAGATGGGTGTTGAAGAAGTCGCGCTGGCCCAATACGTCCGTCGGTTCGCCGAAGCGACCGCGGATCAGTCCGGCCATCATCTCACAAAGGCTGGCGATGTTGTCCTCGGGCTCATAGACCGTGGCAGAGCGCTGGATGCTCAGCCGCGCCATGTCATTGCGCAGCACCGCCAGCGGCTTCTCGTTCAGGAACCCAGTCATGTAGTAGGAGGCATAGGGCAGCAATTCACCGCGACCCAGCCCAACGAAGAGCGCGTTGAACTCGGCCTCCGCCGCCTTCGGCGTCATCGACTTGGCCACCCGCGCCAACGCGCCGACTGCGCGCCCAAGTTCGCCGTCGTCGCCGGTGAGACCGGAGACCTGATCCAACAATTCGCGAGAGGGGGGATTGGCGAGAAGCGCACCCAAAAGGTCATAGAGGTCGGCACGCAGGCCGTCCTCCTCGGTTACCACGTCGGTCTGAGCTGCCATAACTGGCGCCATCTAACCTCCCCGTGTCCGGTTTTCCGGAACTTCTTAATGGCTACGCTACACGGTTCAGCGGCGTGGTCAATTGAATTGGCCAAATTTGCAGGTTTATGCACAATATCGCGTGTTTCCTCAGGTCTCGAATCGAAATCGCATCCGCCTTGGCGATGTGGGTTCCTCAGCTTGCGCTTGCCGGTGGGCGGCGGCAGCCTCGCCTCCCGCGATATCGCTCGTTGCTTCGGCTACCTTATCAGCTCCGGTCGAATCAATTTCGGCGGCCTCACTCGCCAGCGCATCCGCGTCATGCGCGACCGCGTCTGCCTCGGACAGCGCCACCTCCCCTGCAGTCTGCTCGGGCGCGACCGCCGTCTCCTGCAAAGCATCCTCCGCCTCTGGAACAGGGTCCGGCAGCATGCCCTTTCCGACACGGTAGACGGTCTGGAGATTTTCGATCACCGTCGCCGCATCGGTGAAATCCTCGCCGTAATCCACCAACTCATCCAGATTGGCGAGCACGGGGTTGGTTAGCCACAACCGGCGCAGCGCCCGGTTGCGCAGGCGCTCTGGCACAGCCTTCGCCATGAAGCCGGAGAAATCGTCGCCAGGCTGAAGTTCCTCCGGCGCTGGCAGGCCCAATTCCGCCAGCATTTCCTCTTCGGTCTTCTCCGGCGCATCGGCGGGCGGCGTCTCGGGGACACCCTCCGCCAACGGTTCGGGGTCAGCGACGCCTGCGCGCTTGCGCTCGGACCAGCGCGACAGGAAATCGCCCTCGCGGCCCGGTTTTTGCGGTTTGCCGGTCAATGCAGCTTCTCCGGCTTGGCGCGTCTGGCCCCGGGAGCGCGATAGACATCGGCCTCCTGACGCACCCTCGCATCGCCCTTGCCATCCTCGACCCGATCGATCCTGGTCTTGTCGCGGCGGCGCTTGATGAAAGGCTCGTCGACATGGTGCTGAGCGACAAACTCGGCCAGCCAGGCGATCATCGGGGCGGGCATCGGCACGCGCTCGACGATCTCCTCGCCGCTATCGGCATAGTCCTGAGCCTCGAAAGGCGACACGGTGACGCCAAAAACCGCAACCTCATGGCGGCTCTGCGGGTCCTCGCAGGGACGCAGGATCACCCAACAGCTTGGCGGATCATCGCTCAGCGCCACGCGATAGGCTTCGGTCTCGGCGCGGTGGATCTCGACCGGCAAGGTCGCGGCGTGGAATTCGACCGCTTCGCCCTCGCGGCGCAACTCGCGCCAATCGGCGGCGTTCGCCCCGGGGAGAACTGCAGTGGGACGCCAAACCCATTTCGCCCAGCGCGTGACACCCGGCATCCGGCGGATGACCACGCCGACCTGCATCTCGGCGGTTTTCTGGGTGATAGGATCGGACACGGTTTCCTCCACAAGGTCCCTTGCCGGACCAGTCGGCGCGATACTGGCCTGCCGCACGCGCCTTGCCAAGCCTCTTGGCCGGTCAGCGACTGCGAGTGCGAGCCGCGCCGCCGCAACAACGACCCGCACTTGCCCTTGTCCGGAAAGCCGCCTAGGTCTCGACCAGCGAAACGGCTTTAGAAAGCCCGTAGCGGGGAGAATCCAATGGCAGACAAACCACGTCTCATGCTCTGCGATTGCACCGGCACGTTCTCTCCGGATGCATCGGCGATCGAGGCCGCGACGGGTCTCGCCTGCCAGAAGATCCATACTCATCTATGCCGGGCGGAGGCGGGTCAAGCCGCCGAGGCACTGAAATCCGGCCCCCGCCTGATAGCCTGTGCGCAGGAGGCGGCGAGCTTCACAGAACTCGCCGAGGATCTGGGTGTCGAGCCGCCGCTGACCGTTGATATCCGCGATCGCGCCGGGTGGAGCGACGAGCCCTCGGGTCCAAAGCAGGCCGCCCTAATCGCGGATGCCCTGCTGCCCGCGCCACCTGTTCCGGTGATGGATGTAAGCTCCGAAGGGGTCTGCCTCGTCTACGGCCGTGGCGAGCAGGCCCTGGCAGCCGGTACGCGGCTGTCCGATACGCTGGCGGTCACGGTAATGCTGATGGATGGCGAGGATGCGATGCCGCCCCAGGCGGATATGGATGTGGTCCGCGGCCAGATCGCCGGGGCTTCGGGCTCGCTTGGCAGTTTCTCGCTGAAGATCAACAGATTTGCCGCATTGCTGCCTGCGGGACGCGGGGCGCGAGCATTCGATACCCCCCGCGACGGTGCCGTAACCGAGTGCGATCTGATCGTCGATCTCTCGGGCACGACGCCGCTTTTCCCGGCACCGGAAAAGCGTGACGGATATCTGCGCGCCGATCCCGGCGATCCGCTGGCGGTGGAGCGTCTCATGTTCGATGCCGCGCAGATGACCGGCACTTTCGAGAAGACGCTGTTCATCCGCTTCGAGGAGAGCCTCTGCGCCCATTCCCGGGCCGAGAAACCGGCATGCAGCCGCTGCCTCGATCTCTGCCCCACCTCCGCCATTGCATCGCACGGCGAAACGGTGCGGATCGACCCGGCGATCTGCGCGGGTTGCGGCGCCTGCGCCGCCGTTTGCCCCTCTGGCGCTGCCTCCACCGATGTCCCGCCCGTGCAGCACCTCTTTACCCGGATGCGGGTGATGGCAGACGCGTACCGCAAAGCCGGAGGGACTGCGCCCCGCCTGCTGGTCCACGACGACCATGGGGCCGAGATGATCCGCCTCGCCGCCCGTTTCGGCACGGGTTTGCCAGGAGATATGATCCCGCTCGAGATCCCCTCGCTAAACGCGTTTGGCCATGCCGAGCAGGTGACAGCCCTGGCGCTCGGCTATTCCGAGGTCGCCATTCTGATGGCCCCCAGAACCGAGCGCCCGCCACTTGAGGCGCAGATCGCGCTCGCCGACGCGCTGGGTGGCGCAGGCCGGATCCGACTGATCGAAGAACAGGATCCCGATGCGATGACGGCCAGCCTGACGGCCCGGCCCGAACCGCTGGAGGTCCAGCCCATCCTGCCGCTCGGCGGACGGCGCGAGGCGACGCGGCTGGCAGCCAAGGCGCTGGCGGGCGGCACAGCGGACGCCCCCCTGCCCCTGCCCGAGGGCGCCCCCTATGGCGCCGTGGTGGTGGATACCGACGCCTGCACGCTCTGCCTCGCCTGCGCGGGACTTTGTCCTCCCGGCGCGCTTGGCGATAACCCCGACGCACCGGAGTTGAACTTCCGCGAGGAAGCCTGCCTGCAATGCGGCCTCTGCGTCGGGATCTGCCCGGAGAACGCGATCACCCTGGTCCCGCAGATGGACCTGAGCGATCAGGCCATGCGCCAACGCGTGCTGAATTACGAGGAGCCGTTCGCCTGCATCGAATGCGGCAGCCTCTTCGGGGTGAAATCCACCATCGAGAAAATCACCGAAAAACTCTCGGCCCATTCTATGTTCGTCAATTCGGACAACGCCAAACTGATCCAGATGTGCGACGACTGCCGCGTCGCCGCGCAATATCACTCCGAAGCCGCGCCGTTCCAAGGCGGCCAACGCCCAAAGGTCCGGACCACGCAGGATTATCTGGACGAGCGGGAGGATTGATTGCGGAAGTTATTGAGAGCAATTGGTTGGTTAATAAGATATTTCATAACCATCTCTGCGGGTTTTGCGACAATGACCGCTGTTCAAGCTCTGGCTGCCGTTCACTACGATGGCGTTTGTCGAGACCGCGACAGCTATAATTTCGAGAAGCAACACCACGCTTGCTCATGGCTTATACGGGCGTTCGTGCTCGACGACGAGCGATCAGCAGAAGCACTCTATGATCGAGCGAAGCTCTTGTCTCGAAATGATCGGCCGAATATCGCATTGCGCGACATCGAACGTGCGATCGCGCTGAGTCCTAACGCTGCCACATATTATTGGGCACGTGGTTGCCTGCGAACGATAGTTAAGCCGGCGACGAAGAGCGTCTATCAATCCGCGCTCGAAGATGCGCGGCTGGCAGAGCAACTGGGTGCAACCTCCTCTGAGTTTTATCAAGATATGGCGCAGCGGCACGATGAGCTGAAGCAGCACAGGCAGGCGCTCGAAGATGCCGACCGGGCAATTGCTGCAGCGCCATCAAGTGCACTGGAAGTTGCTCGAGTGGTCAGATTGAGTGCTTTGGCAAAGTTCAATGCCTTTCAATCGCTCGAGAGTGCGGCAAGTGCGCTGCTGGAACTATCTGAACAAGATTGGGCCACGGGCATCGCACATATGTATCAAGCCCATGCAAGATGCGTTGCAGCCGACTTGGATGGGTTCATATCGGATCTGACAGCATTCGCCACCAATCCGAATTTTGATCTTCGCGACCTACTCGACCTATATCGCGACCATGGCGGCTATGAGGACCCGATCACAAGCGACATGGCATCGGCGGTAAAGCAAGGGTTGCGTCGAACGATCGCCCTCGGCTGTGGGCACGTCGTCCCGCCGCGTGTTCCGGGCTGACTTGACAATCCTCTCTGCCGCCACCACTCACTCAGCTAGCAAACGGGAGGGCCGAATGACCGATGACGCGTTCAATATGTCGATGCGCAAATTTCTGAAGCAGGTGGGCGTGACCTCGCAGCAGCGGATCGAAGCTGCCGTGCGCAGCTCCGGCAAGACCGGCACCATCAAGGCGAAGGCGGTGATCACGCTTGAAGGCCTTGACATGGAGCATGTGGTCGAAGGCGAGATCGAGGTCTCTGAATGAGTGTTACCCGCGAAGGCGTGCTGGAGGTTCTGCGCAAGATCGTCGATCCGGGACAGGGCGCGGATATCGTCTCGGCCGGGATGGTGAAGGCGCCGACCGTCTCGGGCGGCAATGTCTCGTTCCTGATCGAGGTCGATCCCGCCAAGGGCCAGGCGATGGAGCCGATCCGCGCCGCCGCCCAGGCCGCTGTCGAGGCGATGGACGGTGTAGAGAAGGTTACCGCCATCCTGACCGCCCACTCGATCGAGCCGACGGCGCCCTCGGCCAAAGGCCCGCCGCCAGATCTGAATATCGGCGGCAAGAAGAAACCGGCGGAGCCGGCGGACAAGCGTATTCCTGGTGTGGACAAGGTGGTCGCCATCGCGTCCGGCAAGGGCGGGGTCGGGAAGTCTACGGTCAGCGCCAATCTGGCGGTGGCGATGGTCGCGCAAGGCAAGCGTGTGGGTCTGCTGGACGCTGACGTCTATGGCCCCTCGCAACCCCGGATGCTGGGGATCACGGGGCGGCCTTCCTCGCCGGACGGAACGCGCATTCTGCCCCTGCGCAATCATGGTGTCACCGCGATGTCGATCGGCATGATGGTGCCGGAAGGCGAAGCGATCATCTGGCGCGGTCCGATGTTGATGGGGGCCTTGCAGCAGATGCTGGGCCAGGTCGAGTGGGGGCGCCTGGACGTGCTGCTGGTGGACCTCCCGCCGGGCACGGGGGATGTGCAGCTCACCCTCAGCCAGAAGGCCGAGGTGACGGGGGCGGTCGTGGTCTCCACCCCGCAGGATATCGCACTGCTGGACGCCCGCAAGGCCTTGAATATGTTCGAGAAAACAGAAACGCCGGTGCTGGGCCTGATCGAGAACATGTCGACCCATATCTGCTCGAATTGCGGGCATGAGGAGCCTATCTTCGGCCATGGCGGTGCGAAGGCCGAGGCGGAAAAGCTGGGTATCCCCTTCCTGGGCGAGGTGCCGCTGGATATGTCGATCCGCGTCGCGGGCGATGGCGGTGCGCCGATCGTGGCGGCCAATCCCTCCAGCCCGCAGGCCCAGGCATTTCTGGATATCGCTGGCAGGTTGGCCTCGATCGACGCGATGCAATGAACCAGGCGCCGACCTTTCCCCCCCTGCTGCGCGGCGAAGAAGTCGCCCACGGCCAGGATCCCTTCGCAAAGGCCGTGGCGGCGGCGGGGCTCGGCACCGATCCGGGCTTGATCTGCTGGGTCCCCGCGGAGGACGCCTTGCGCGCGGCAGTGGTTCTGGCGCCGGAAGAACCCCTGCGCGAGGCCGTCTCCGGCATCTTCGCGGTTACTCTGGGGCTCGGCGATGCGCTGGGCGCCCTGGCGCCGCCGGAGGTTGCTGTCCACTATGTCTGGCCAGGCGGGATCAAGGTGAACGGCGCCGATTGCGGGCAATTGCGCGCTGCGGCTTCCACGGCAGATCCCGCGACGGAGCCGGACTGGCTCGTGGTCGGGATCGACATCGCTTACCGCGTCGACGAAGCCGAGCCCGGTCGCAGCCCGGACCAGACCTGTCTGTCGGAGGAAGGCTGCAGCGAGGTCACACCGGAGCGCCTGCTTGAAAGCTGGTCTCGCCATATGCTGACCTGGATCAACCGACGCGCGGGCGAGGGCTTGGCGCCACTACATGCCGAATGGCGCTCCCGCGCCTGGGGCATCGGCGAGAGTCTCCCGGGGGGAGGCGTCTTCATGGGGTTGGATGAGTATGCCGGGATGCTGGTGAAAGACGATGAGGGCACGCATCTGCGTCCGCTGACCGAGATGCTGCAATGACGGGGACGGCGCGATGAGACTGGCCCGGACGATCCGTTTCGATGCCTCGGACACCAACGTCTTCGAGCGCCCCGCAGAGCCTGACGAATGGGCGGTCTCGGGCGCGTTTGAATTTTCCGACTGGACCGGGGACATGCTGAAAGGCAAGGCGCGCCAGGCTTTCTCTAACGGCTGGCTGGGCCTGGAAAGCTTTGGCAGAGCGACTTTCGTGGCGGTGAGCCAGATTACCGAGGCGGAATACGAGGCGGCGGAGGCCCGACTGGCACAGCACTTTGTCGACGCCTATCGGGCACCGGGGCTGGAGCAGGCAAAGCCCGTAGCGGCCGAGGAGCTCGCCTTCATGGCTGCAATGTGCGACGATCATGATCCCAATACATTGCTGATCGTCGAGAGAAGGCTTGTAGAGGCGGGCGTTTCGGAGGCTTTCCGAACGATCAAACCCCAGGATGCGGCAATTGAAATGGTCGCGATCCATGGAAGCCTGGACGAGTGACACCTGTCTTCAAAGCGCCGCTTCGACGTGCAGCGCGTGGCAATGCGGCACTCGCGGCGCGCTCCACCGTTGCACATGTGTCACCGCGGCCTGATCCAACCTTCGCGCACCACACGCGATACGATGAAGCCCGCCGCCGGTGTATGAGCATCACATAGAGCTATGTCGAGGCGGCGGCTTTGGCGCTAGCAGCCAGACCATCACGCACCGTTGCCGATCAATCGTCGGCGGGATCGGCCGCTTTCTCGAAAGCACCGGTCAACTGGCCCAGCAGCAGGAAGGCGCGCCCTGCTTTTGTTTCGGCCAACTCCAGCAAGCGGGCGCCCGCGCCTTCTTCCGACGCGCCGCGCGCGACCAGGCGCTGATAGCTGGCGACGAAGCGTAGAGCGAGATCCCGGAACGCGGGTTCGCTGCGCAATCTGGTCTGTGCCAGGGTCAGTGCCACATCGTCTTTGATCCCGGCCATTTCCTGCGCCAGCTTCTTTGTCCGGCGCCCTGCGGCATAGGCCCGCCAGCCTGCGGCGGACGCATGCACGGGCGCCAAATCCTGCAGAAACAACCCCTCCTCCGCCAGGCTCTCCTGCACATCGCTCGCCAGCGCCAGTGTCTCCGAGACCCCGCGATCATCGAGCGACGCGCTTTGCAGCGCGCGGGCAGTATCGCTCTGCGCTTCCGGCAGATCCAGCGCACTGATCAGGCCGGACCAGTCGAGCGGCCCGGTTGCACCCTGTTCCGGCAGTTCGGCGAAGGGCAGTCCGGGCAGCGCGATCGCGGGTGTTTGCTCTTCCGCCAAGGGCAACCGGTCGAGGGCCGCGTTCAAGCGCGCGGTCCGGTCGATCTGGGCCAGCATCTCGCGCGCCTGCTGTTCGACCCCCTGAACCCGGTCCAGCAGTTCGGAGACCGCCTTGCGCTCCGGCGACACCATTTCGGCAGCCAGTTTGCCGAGCCGCCCGGCCAACGCCTCGTCAGACGCGGGCGGATTGGCCGCGAGGGTCGACTGCATCGCGCCGAGGCTTTTATGCAGGGTCGCGAGTTGGCCAGGGATATCGGTCTCGAGCATCTTGTTCTGCTGCTCCAGATTCTCACCGCGCCTGGCAAACGCTGCTTCAACCTGGCTGCGGTTTTCGGCCAGCGACTTTTCAAAACGCCCGATGCTTTCCTCCAGCCGCTTGTCCACTTTCTCTGCGTTCGAGACCATGTGGCGACCAAGCTGCTCGGTTCCCTCGGTCAGGGCGGCATCCACCTTGCTGGCACGCTTGTCGAGCTCCTGACCGAGACGTTCGGTCGTCTCCGCCAGCATCTTCTCCATCCGCTCGGTCGCGGCGCTGAGATACCCGTCGGTGCCAAGCGCGCGTTTCTCCATCACCGCGCCGATGCGTTTCTGGCCATCAGAGATTGTCTCGTCCAGCGCGCTCACCCTGGCATCCAGCATCTGGTTCAGCATCGCCAACTGATCGACGAGATGCCGGTCGATACGATCCGAAGTCGAGGAAAGCACCTCGTCCACACCCTGGAAGCGCTGCGAAATCGTCGTCGAGATCGTGTTCTCGATCCGCGCCAACGATTGCTCCAGCGCCGCGTTGCGCTTGGTCAGTACCTGCGAGGCATCGTCGGTCAGAAGTGCCACCGTGCCCGCCATTTCGGTGGCGGACGCCTCGACCTGTTTCTCCAGCGTCAGCAGGCTGGTCGCCAAGCTGGTTTCAATCGCACCGCGCTGCCGATCGATGGCTGTCTTCAGTCCTGTCAGTTCAGCGGCCAGTTCGCGCGCAGCCTCGCTCTGCTCGCGCAGCTTGCCCGACAGTCCACCGGCACGCGAGGCGATGAGCGTTCCGCCCCAGATCATCGCCAGCGGCCCAGCGAGGGCGAAGGTAAAGAATAACAGGTTCATGGTGGGCGGCGGCGACGCGGCACCATCGATATTGTAGAGCGAAAAATAGCCGACAGCATAGCCGACCAGCGCCACGATCCAGATGAGACTGAGGAAAACCGGCAGCTTGTTGTCACCGACCCAGCCGATCAGGCCCGGCGCGCGATCATCCGCATCCGCCATGCGCGGCGGCAATTCGCCACGAAACCCCACGGCGTCCGACCGTGAGGGTTGGGCACGCGCCAACGCGGGCGCGTCGTCATGGACGTCAACCATGTCGGCGATCTTGGATCTCAGGTGTACTGCGCATTGGGCCTCCCGTCCTCGGGCGCCTTGAGCGGCGCCTCAGATATAGCGGACTTTCATTATCTCATAGGTTCGGCCACCGCCGGGGGTGACCACTTCGACACTGTCGCCTTCCTCTTTCGAGATCAGCGCACGGGCCAGCGGCGATTTCATGTTCAGCTTGCCTGCATTGATATCGGCCTCGGCCTCGCCCACGATCTGATAGGTCTTCTCTTCCTCGGTATCTTCGTCCACCAGATCAACGGTCGCGCCGAAGCGAACCGTCGCGCCGGACATTTTGGTTGGATCGATCACGTCGGCGCGGCTTATCAGCCCTTCCAATTCCTTGATCCGCCCCTCGATGAAGCTCTGTTTCTCGCGGGCTGCGTGGTATTCGGCATTCTCGGACAGGTCGCCATGCTCGCGGGCTTCGGCAATCGCCTTGATCACCGCGGGGCGCTCGATGTCCTTGAGCGTTTTCAACTCTGTGTTCAGGGAGTCGTAGCCGACCCTGGTCATGGGAACCTTTTCCATGGCCCCTCCTCATAACTCGGCAGCGTCCCGGGCCGCCGGATCGTCTTCTGCCATCTGTCGCGCGCGCACGGCCAGGGCACATGTCGAGGCCATCGCGGAATACGCAAAACCGCGCCGAAAGCGGCGCGGTTCGCGTGAACGCCAGAATCATATGCCCGCGCAGGCGAGAGGGCAAGCACAGGTTTGGAGGGGCGCATGTCGCCCCCAGTGCGCTATTTCACAACGATCTCGGGGCCCATGACCGCATTTGGCAGCGCGGTCGAGATCCACGGGATATACGTCACCATGATCAGGAAAACGACCAGGATCATCAGGAACGGCAGGGCGGCCCGCACGACCGACATCATGGGCATGCCCGCGACGCCGGAGGTGACGAACAGGTTGAGCCCCACCGGTGGCGTGATCATCCCGATCTCCATATTCACCACCATGATGATTCCCAGATGGATCGGGTCGATGCCGAGCTCGATCGCGATCGGGAACACCAGCGGCGCCACGATGACCAGCAGGCCGGAAGGTTCCATGAACTGCCCACCGATCAGCAGGATAACGTTCACGACGATCAGGAACATCACCGGGCCGAAACCGGCGGCCAGCATTGCCTCGGTAATCTGCTGGGGGATCTGCTCGTCCGTCAGCACGTGTTTCAGGATCAGCGCGTTGGCGATGACGAAAAGCAGCGTGACGGTCAGCTTGCCTGCCTCGAACAGCGTCTGGCGGGTGTCGCGGTGGAACATCGACGGCACGAGATAGATCACGATCTCAGCTACGAAGCGCGGGAAGCCACGGATGAACTCGGCCAGGGACGCGGCCTTGGGCTTGTCGCGCAGCGGACCCATATCGCGATAGACGAACGTCGCCACGAAGAAGGCATAGATCGAGGCGACGGCCGCAGCCTCGGTCGGCGTGAAGACCCCGCCATAGATGCCGCCAAGGATGATGACGATCAAGAACAGGCCGAAGAAGGCGTTCATGCCGGACTGTCCGATCTCTCGCCACCCCGCCCAATCGCCCTTGGGCAAGCCTTTGACGCGGGCCATCACATAGATGCCGACCATCAGCATGAAGCCCGCCAACAGGCCGGGGAGTACGCCCGCCAGAAACATCCGCCCGACCGAAACCTCGACCGCGGCGGCATAGACCACCATGACGATGGAGGGCGGGATCAGGATGCCCAGGGTGCCCGCATTACAGATCACCCCGGCGGCGAAATCCTTGCTGTAGCCGACCTGGCGCATGCCCGCGATGACTATGGTCCCGATCGCGACCACCGTCGCGGGGGAGGAGCCGGAAAGCGCGGCGAACATCATGCAGGCGAAGACGCTGGCGATTGCCATGCCGCCGTGGAAATGACCGACGCAGGCGATGGAAAACCGGATGATCCGCTGCGCCACACCGCCAGTGGACATGAAGGAGGAGGCAAGAACGAAAAAGGGAATGGCCAGCAGCGTGAAGTGACCTTCGAAGGCCTCGAACAGCGTCTGCGCGATCGAGGCAAGCGAGCTGTCCGAGAACCACAGCAGAAACAAGATCGACGAGAGGCCCAGCGACATGGCAATCGGCACGCCGATCAGCATCAGCCCGATAACCAGGCCGAAAAGAAGCGCGATTTCCATATTACTGCTCCTTCAGCTTGGCGGCGGCTTCTTCGACCGCCTCTTCGACTTCATGGCTGGCGATCAGCATGTCGACCTTGCCGGTCCAAAGCGCCCACGAGACCTGCAGGCTGCGCAGAAGCAGCAGCGCCATCGAGAACGGTAGGATGAAATAGGGGACGAGCCGGGGCATCTTCTCGTAGGCCTCGCCTTCATTAAACGCGCCCTCCAGCCATTTCAGAGCGCCGGGGACGGGGATATCGTTGGTCTCGTACCACCCCTTGCCGCGAAACTTCTCTTCGAACCCCAGCGGGAACCAGCGACCCTCGGTCGCCGGAAGATTGGCAAAATTCGCCCAATAGTCCCAGGAGCCCTTGAGCAGCAGGAACGCAAAGCTGATGCACGCGACGGCCGAAGCGATTCCAAAAACCCGGCGCAGGCCCGGCCCCACCAGGTTCACGATCGCGTCCACACCCAGATGCGCGCCCTTCTTCAGCGCATAGGACGCGCCCAGAAGCACCAGCCACGCGAACATGTAAACCGTGAGCTCCAATGCCCAGAGGATGTTCGAGTTGAAGAAAAACCGCGCGATCACGTTGGCGAAGGTGAGCAGCGTCATCGACCCCAGCAGGGCGGCGATGATCGTCTCCTCGATCCGGTCTATGACCCCGGCCGCGCGTCCCTGTTGCCGAGCCGTCGTAGGACTGGCCATCGTCTTCCCCCTTATCTGTTATGGGGCCGGGCCCGGTGGTGGGCCCGGCCAGCGTCGCTGGCTTTATCGCTGCGCTTCGATCAGTTCACCAACGCATTGGCGGCCTGCGCGGCGGCGATATTCTCGGCGCCCACATCGCCCTCGAACTTGGTCCAGACCGGCTTCATCGCATCGATCCAGGCCTGGCGCTGATCCGGTGTCAGGGTACGGATCTCTCCGCCGGCATCCAGGATCGACTGCTTCGCCGCCTCGTTGGTGGCAAAGGCCTCGCCGTTACGCTGCTCGGTCACTTCGGACAGGATCTTGAGGAACTGATCGCGGACATCCGGCTCCAAGCCATCCAGCCAATCGACCGAGGTCACGACCAGATAGTCGATGATGCCATGATTGGTTTCGGTGATGCCGTCCTGAACTTCGAAGAACTTCTTGCCGAAGATGTTCGACCAGGTGTTTTCCTGCCCGTCCACGACGCCCTGCTGCAACGCGCCATAGACTTCCGAAAACGCCATCTTCTGCGGGCTGCCGCCGATTGCCTCCATCTGCGCGACCAGAACATCCGACGACTGAACCCGGAATTTCAGCCCGTTCGCATCCACCGGCGAAAGCAGCGGTTTCGAGGCCGACATCTGCTTCATGCCGTTGTGCCAGAACGCCAGGCCCTGCAGGCCGCGGCGCTGCATGCTATCCAGCATCGCCTGACCGGTGGGACCGTTCTGGAAGGTGTCCACCGCCTCGATATTCTTGAACATGAAGGGCAGGTCGAACAGACGGAACTGCTTCGTGAATTTCTCGAATTTCGAAAGCGAGGGCGCCGCCAGTTGCACATCGCCCTGCAGCATGGCCTCCAGCACTTTGTTGTCGTTGTAGAGGGTGGAGTTCGCGAAGACCTCCATACAGGCCTTGCCGTTCATCTCCTCGTTCACGCGAGATTCCAGCAAAGAGGCGGCGATGCCTTTGGGGTGCTTGTCGGTGTTGGTGACGTGGCTGAACTTGATGACAATCTCGCCATCGTCGCAGGCGGCCGCAGCGATGCCCGGCACCATGACGGCCGCGACGACGCATGCGCCCTTGAGAAATTTGTTCATGTGATCCTCCCGATTGATCGATTGCGGCGCCCGCTTGGGCAGCCGCTGGAGGGAATTGCAGCAGTTTGGCGCAGAAGCGAAAGGCCGAATCGCCTGGTCGGGATTTCCTTTGCAAAAACATCGCTTTGTGTATCTCTCAGTGAATCGGGTACTTCGGATTGTGCGGAAACCCGGACATCGGATTTTGCTATCCCAAAATTTGTGCGACATTCCGCACAAACTTGGCTGGCAAAAGCGAATCACCAGATAATGAGACAGACCTTCAGGTTCCTGCCGATCCTCGGATACCTGCTGGCCGTGCTTGCAGTGGTCGCCGCTGCCTATCAGTTCTCCTATCGCACGGCGCTCGATCAGCTTGCGCGAACCGGGCTGGTACGGATGGAGCAAGCAGCGGACCGGCTGCTAGGTCAGTTGGAAAGCTATCGCCAATTGCCAAACCTGTTGACGCGCCATCCGCTGGCCCTGGCGGCCCTAGAAGAAGTCTCAGAGCGTGATGAGGTGAACGAGTTTCTGCTGCGCCAGGCGCTCCTCAGCGGGGCCGACGATATCTACATCCTCGACGAGGAGGGCGTGGTCATCGCCACTTCGAATTTCGAGGAACGCCACAGCTTCATCGGCAATGCCTATGGGTTCCGCCCGGATTTCAAGACAGCGATCAGCGGTGGCTTGGGTTTTTACCATGCGGTCGAGGCCGCCGATGGCACACGCGATTTCTTCTACACGCGCGGCATCGTGGATGGCCCGCGCGGCACCGTCGGCGCGGTGGTGGTCAAGATCGATGTTGCGTTGTTGGAATTCGAATGGCGGATCGACGAGGACGTGGTGGGTTTTGCCGACGCGGATGGGGTGATCTTCGCCTCGAATCGGCCCGGCCTGATCCTGCGCCAGTTGGGCACGATCGACAAAAGCGCATCGACCGGGATCGCCCGGCGCTATCCGGCAGACACGCTGCGCGCGTTCCCAGCATACAGTGCCAGCGAGCGGTTCGGCCATCAGCTCTGGCAGTTCAAGCGTGCGGGGAGTCTTCCCGATACAGCACTCGCGCAAACCCGCTTTGTACCACAGCTCAACATGACCACGTTGCTGTTCCTGAACACCGCACCTGCGCGAGAGACTGCGCGCCTGCAATCGATCGTGGCTGGCGCGTTGATGGGGCTGCTGGGGCTGGGTCTCCTCTTCCTCGCACAACGCCGCACGGCATTGGCCGAACGCCTGGCACTGGAGGAAGCCGCCACCACAAAGCTCGAGGCCCGCGTCACGGAGCGCACCGCGCAGTTGCAACAAGCGCAGGACGATCTGGTACAGGCGGGCAAGCTTTCCGCCCTGGGTCAATTGTCGGCAGGCATCAGCCACGAGTTGAACCAGCCATTGGCCGCGATCCAGAACTTCGCAGCCAACGGACGCAAGCTGATCGATCGCGGGCGCCATTCGGATGCAGCCCAGAATCTCGGCCACATCATCGACCAGACCGACCGGATCACCCGCATCATCCGCAACCTTCGCGCCTTCGCCCGCAAGGAGACGGTGAGCATCGACACGGTTGACGCGCAGAAGGTGGTGAGGGACGCGCTGGCACTGGTCGAACCGCAGTTGCGGGATCACGGCGTGACACTGCGCCGGATCGGGCCCGATGGGCCATTGCCGGTGATGGGCGGGGAGGTGCGCCTGCAGCAGGTGATCGTCAACCTGATTACAAATGCCATCGACGCCATGAGCGACGCCGCCGCGAAGCACATCGAAATCGAACTGGCGCAGGACCGCGAGCGCCTGTTCCTCAGCCTGCGCGACACGGGAACCGGGCTCAGCGATCCTGCCCGCGTGTTCGAGCCGTTCTACTCGACCAAGGAAGTGGGCGCGAGCAAGGGTCTCGGGCTCGGCCTGTCGATCTCCTACGGCATCATCGGCAGTTTCGGCGGGGACATCGTTGCGCGCAACCGGCCCGGCGGCGGCGCGGAATTCGTGATTTCGTTGGTGCGCGCAAGCGTGGAGGATGCGGCGTGAGCAGGAAAGTGCTGCTGATCGAGGATGACAAGGCACTGCGTCAATCGCTGGCTCAGGCACTGGAACTGGAAGATATCGCGGTCACCCAGGCCGCCAGCTATATCGAAGCGAAAACCCATATCAGTCGCGACTTTCCCGGCGTGATCCTGACCGATCTGCGGATGCCCGGCAAAGACGGTTTCGACGTGCTGGAGTACGCGCGCACCTGCGACGCGGAACTTCCTGTCATCCTGCTGACCGGCGAGGGCGACGTCCCCTCCGCCGTTCGGGCCATGGCAGCCGGGGCCTATGATTTCCTGGAAAAACCCTGCGCGCCCGAGAATGTGCTGAGCGTCCTGGCGCGCGCGATAGAACATCGCATGGCGGTCCTGAAAGGCCGCCAGGCTGAAAGCCAGTTGCGCCGCAGCGACGCTGCGGCCACCAACTTCCCTGGCAGCAGCGACCTGGTTGAGGCGCTGCGCGAACAGTTGCGCCGGGCTGCAGGTCTGCCAATCCATCTGCATCTGCACGGTCCCGCTGGTGCGGGCAAGCGGCTGGCAGCTCATACGATCCACGCCCTGGCCGGCCATGCGGTGTCGGACGAGCCGGCAACGTTCCATGCCCTCTCGCTTCAGAATGCGCCGATGGATGCGCTGGCCCGGCTGGACATGCCGGAGGGGGCGTTGACCCTTTCGGTCAAGCATCTCGATGCCGCGACCCCGGGGCATCAGCAGGACCTCCTGCACCTGATCGAGGGTCGGTCGGATCTGCGCGTGATCTCCTCCAGCGTCGCCAAGCTGAACGACCTGCGGGCCAAAGGGCTGATGGAGGATCTCTATTTCGCGCTGAACATCATGGAGATCGAGGTGCCAGGGCTTGAGCAGCGCAAAATGGATCTGCCCGCGGTTTTCGAGGCACTGGTCCGCCAATCGGTGCGCACGCTGGACCTCGACATGCCGGAGATTCCCGAAAACGTCTACGCCGAGGTGCTGACACACGACTGGCCCGACAATTTGCCGGAACTGCGCAACTTCGCGCTCAGCTTCACGCTGGGCCTGCAGGACAAGCGCGACAGCACCGCCGATCTGGGACTGGCCGAACAGATGGACGCGTTCGAGAAGATGGTGCTGAGCAAGAGCCTGCGCCGCGCGGGCGGCAAGGCGGCGGTCACGGCGGATGCGCTGGGCCTGCCGCGCAAAACGCTTTATGACAAGCTGACCAAGCACGGCCTGCGTCCCAAGGACTTTCAGAGCACCGAGGGCTGATCCAGCCGGGAGGAGATCCAAATGCCCGCCATCGTCATCGGCTCGCGTATCTTCCGGGACATGTTCGCGCCAGACCAGATGCGCGCGCTTTTCAGCGACGAGTGGGTGGTGAGCCGATATCTGGACGTCGAAGGCGCGCTTGCCCGTGTTCAGGCTGCCGATGGATTGATCCCGGCGGAGGCAGGGCACGCCATCTCGGCTACCGCTGCCGATATGCAGATCGATTGGGACCGGTTGGGCGCCCGCACCCGCATTGTCGGCTTTCCGATCCTGCCGCTGGTGGAGCAGTTGTCCGAAGCGGTGCCAAACGGTCTCGGCCAATGGTGCCATTGGGGCGCGACGACGCAGGACATCATGGACACTGCTGATGTGCTGCAGATCCGCGCGGCGCTGGATCTGATCGCGGCGGATCTGGATGGGGTGGCCTCGGCGCTGGCAAAGCTGGCAGAGGCCCATGCGGATCTTCCGATGGCGGGACGAACCCATATGCAGCACGCCCTGCCGATCACCTTTTGCTACAAGGCCGCGACCTGGCTGTCGGGCATCGACCGGCACCGGGCCCGGCTGGTCGAATTGCGCCCGCGGGTGGAGGTCGTCTCGTTCTCTGGCGCCGCGGGCACGCTGGCCTCGCTCGGCGAAGAAGGCGGGCTGGCAACCCAGACAGGGCTGGCGGCGGAATTGGACCTCGCCGTCCCGCCGATCACTTGGCATTCGATCCGCGACGGGATGGCGGAGGTCACGGGCTTCCTTGCGATGGTCGCGGCCTCGCTGGGCAAGATCGGCTTTGACATCGCGCTGATGATGCAGTCCGAGACCGGCGAAGTGCTGGAGCCGTTCGTGCCGGGGCGCGGCGCCTCCTCCACCATGCCGCAGAAGCGCAATCCCATCGCCTGCGAGATGCTGATCGCCCAGGCCAAGCTGGTGCGCGAGCAGCACTCGGCCATGCTGGACGCCATGGTGCAGGATCACGAACGCCCCACCGGGCAATGGCAGGTGGAGTGGCAGGCGCTGCCCACGGCGTTCCTGCTGACAGGCGCCTCGCTGAAGGCCGCCCGAGAGGTGCTGGAGGGGCTGGAGGTCCGCGCAGACCGGATGCGCGAGGTGCTGGATGTGACCGGCGGCCTGATCGTGGCCGAGGCGGTGATGATGCAACTCGCCCCCCGTATCGGCCGGCAGGTGGCCCATGACGTCGTCTATGACTGTTGCCGCAAGACCCTCTCGGGCGACGGGGCGTTCATCGACAACCTGGTCGCCGACCCGGCAATCGGCGGCGTGATCCCGCGCGCCGAGCTGGAACGGTTCGTCGATCCCGCAAACTATCTGGGCGCCGCCCCCGCCATGGTCCGCCGCCTGCTGGCGGCCCGCAAGGGTTGATCCATGCCAGACCTGGCAGAGGACGGTGGCAACGCTGTTGGTTCCAAAGTAAACGGAGACGGGTGGATTTGGCGCCATCGCCCGAGGCGCGTCGTTGTGCAGTTTGAGGGAGCACGGGGAAATTGATTTTTCGCATTGATTGAGACGTATCTGACAGAGATCCCTGGGCCCTGCCCGGGGGGGAAAGGTGGACAGCGAATGATGGATCATATTCGCCTGACTATCCTTTTCGGCCGACGGATCCGCTGATCCCGGCGCTTTTCGGCACGAAGGCCATGGCTGACCTGAAAAAGTGTCGGCTCATGATCAGTCCGGCGGCGGGCAAGCCTCTTCCGGATGTGCTGAAGTTCGAGCCTAGCACCTTTGTGGTCAACACTAGGGTCAGCGAGATTATAGAGACGCTGGAACCCAGTACCCATCAGATCATCCCGATCACGGTCGTCGATCAGACGGATCACTCTCGCATCGGCGCCTATGACTATATCAACGTCGTCCAGACCGCCCCTTGCCTGGATGTCGATGCATCCTCTCATGCGGAACGTAGGGTGCGGGAGTGGGACGGCCTGCCATGGGTCAGCCTGTCTGCGCTTACACCGAAGTCACAGGTTGTGCGAGAAAGTGCGGCCATCGGATTACACCTCTGGCGCGATGCCGAAGCCCGCGGCGCTTTCTTTTGTTCTGAAGAGCTAAAGTCGCACCTGGAGGAGGCGGGCGTGACGGGTCTTTCGTTCCTGGCGGCACAACCCAAGCGCGACCTGCATTAGCGGCGATCCCAGAAGACCGCCCTGCCGTCATGCGTTGCCAACGTCAGATCAATGACGGTTTCGCGCCACACTGCCTATTTCTGATAGGATTGCAGCGGCGCCACCTCCAGCGTGCCTTCGGAGATATTCACGATGGCCTGCGCCGCCGCCAGCGCGCCCGCAGCGGTGGTGTAGTAGGGGATGCGCATGTTCAGCGAGGTCGCGCGGATGTCGAAGCTGTCGCGCACCGTCTGCGCACCCTCGGTCGTGTTGAAGACCAGCGTGATGCCGCCATCCTTCATCCGGTCGACGATATGGGGGCGCCCCTCGTAGACCTTGTTGATCCGCTCCGCCGCCACGCCCTTCTGGGTGAGGAACTTCGCCGTGCCGCCGGTCGCGATGACCTCGAACCCGTTCGAGGCCAGCAGGCGCGCCGCATCCAGGATCATGTCCTTGTCCTGATCCTTGACCGAAACGAAG
>JBCCDU010000072.1:0-21364 GCA_039030715.1 Pseudomonadota bacterium | reverse complement strand
GGATGATCGTCTGCGGGAATGCGGGCAAGAATCTGGGCGACAGCATGTATGACGGCACGATCTATGTGGGGGGAGAGATCCGCTCGCTGGGGGTCGATGCGGTTGATGCGGAACTGACCGAGCTGGACCGCGCCTGGCTGACTCGCAAGCTGCGCCAGTACGGCATGGTGCCCAGCAAGGGCGTCGACCATTTCCGCAAGATCGTCGCGGGCAAGGCGCTCTGGAACTACGACAATCTGGAGCCGAACGAGAAGAAACTCATCCTCTAGGCGCTTTGGTGTCCCGGGCTTGACCCGGGACCTCTGGTGCAGGCTGCGAAGAACAGGTTCCGGCAGCCAAGCCCGGGACCGCAAAGCGACAAGACCGCCCAAAGGCATAAACCACGGGCGCATCGAAAGGGAACGACATGGCCGCTGATGGATCGCCAACGGGCAAGAAACCACTAGGACGCGACCCGAACCGTTTGGGGGAGAGCTTCGTCTTCCCGCCGAAGGTGATGGATGACATCCACATCAAGTCCGAGCTTGGCCGCTACCGGATGCGCGGCTTCTCGCTGTTCAAGAAGATCCCGCATTGGGATGACCTGACTTTCCTGCCGGGTACCCTGACGCGCTTCGTGATCGAGGGCTATCGCGAGAAATGCGACACCCAGACGGTGATCGGCCCGCGCGCTAAGAAACCCATCGTACTGGATATCCCGGTCTACATCACCGGCATGTCTTTTGGCGCGCTCAGTTTCGAGGCGAAGACGGCGTTGGCCCGCGGTGCGACCATGGCAGGCTCGGCAACCTGTTCCGGCGAGGGCGGTATGATCCCGGACGAACGCCGCTACTCGACGAAGTGGTACTACCAGTGCATCCAGTCCCGCTATGGCTTCAACCCGCATCACCTGATGCTGGCGGATGCCTGCGAGTTCTTCATCGGTCAGGGCTGCAAGGTCGGCCTGGGCGGACACCTGATGGGCCAGAAGGTCACCGACCAGGTGGCGGAAATGCGCTCGCTGCCCGCGGGGATCGACCAGCGCTCGCCCGCCCGGCACCCGGACTGGCTGGGCCCGGACGATCTGGCGCTGAAGATTCAGGAGATCCGCGAGGCGACCGACTGGCAAATCCCGATCCAGCTGAAACTAGGCGCTGCGCGCGTCTACGACGATGTGCGCATGGCGGTGAAGTGCGACCCCGATGCGATCTATATCGACGGTATGGAAGGCGGCACCGGTGCAGGCCCGCACTTTGCCACCGAGGACACCGGCGTGCCGGGCATCGCCGCGATCCGCCAGGCCCGCAAGGCCATCGACGATCTGGGCAAGCGGGGCGAGATCACCCTGGTTTATGCGGGCGGTATCCGTAACGGTGCCGATGTGGCGAAAGCCATCGCGCTGGGCGCAGACGCCATCGCAATCGGCCATTCCTCGCTGATGGCGCTCAACTGCAACAAGGATATTCCGGAGGCGAATTTCCAGGAAGAGATGGGCGTCGATCCCGGTTACTGCTATCACTGCCACACGGGCCGTTGCCCGGTCGGCGTCGCGACCCAGGATCCGGAACTGCGCAAGCGTTTGAACCCCGATGAGGCGGCGGAGCGGGTCTATAACTTCCTCCACACGCTCACCATCGAGGCGCAGCTTTTCGCCCGGGCCTGCGGCAAGACCAATCTACACAGTCTGGAGCCGGAGGATCTGGCGGCGCTGACCATGGAGGCCTCGGCCATGGCGGCCGTTCCGCTGGCGGGCACCGACTACACTGTCGGCGTTGCCGACTATCACCACTTCTGAGGGGAGAGGGTCACATGGCAGGCACAAGCTACAAGGGCTCGGAAATCAAGGATGTCGACCAGTTCGTCAAAGGCGACGGGCTGGAGAGCGAGCGCGAAAAGGAAATCGGCCAGCATATCGGCTATCGCTACGACGTGAACCTGGTGCCAGATTACGACCGGATCACCCCCTTCCTGACCCAGTATATGGAGATCATGGGCTGGGACGATCTAAACTGGCTGGAAGATGTCCATATGGGGTATGAGGAAGGACACCCCGCAGTCTTCGACCGCAATATCAATGGCTGGGTCCGCGTGCCCGACACCATTGACTTGCCGGACAATCAGCAGGACCGTGACATGATCGCGCGAGAGTTGTTGATTAAGTTCCAGATGTCGCCCAACCATCCCTTGGTTCAGCTCCGCGAGGCCTACAAGAAGTTCTGAGGAGGAAACCGATGCGCCCGCTGACACTCGCCTGCCTGCAGACCCGCCCGATGCCGGATTTCGACACCGCCATCGCCGAGGCGCTGGGTCTGGCAGAACGGGCTGTGGCGGCGGGAGCCGAGTTTCTGGCCCTGCCGGAATATTGCGGTGGGCTGGTGAATGACGGCGCGGCCATCAAGGCCCCGGCGGCGGAGGAGGACCGGCACCCCGTACTGCAGGCTCTTGCGGGTTTCGCCGCCGAGAAGGGGGTCTGGGTCATGGCGGGCTCGGTCGCCGTGCCGGGGCCGGGCGACACCATCATGAACCGGGGCGTGATGATCGATGCGACGGGCGCCCATGTCACCCGGTACGACAAGATCCACATGTTCGACATCCAGTTGTCGGACCAGGAAGTCTATCGCGAAAGCGCCTGCGTCCACCCGGGTAGCGAGGCGCGGCTTGTCCCTACACCCTGGGGCCAGATCGGTCATACGATCTGCTATGATCTGCGCTTCCCGGCGCTCTACCGCGATCTTGCACAGGCGGGGGCCGAGATACTGGCAGTGCCCGCGGCCTTCACCAAAAAGACCGGCGAGGCGCATTGGCATGTGCTGAACCGCGCGCGGGCCATCGAGAACGGCTGTTTCGTCGTCGCCCCCTGCGCCCACGGGGCTGTGCCGGGCGGCGGCGAGGCCTATGGCCATTCCCTAATTATCGATCCCTGGGGCGCGGTCCTCGCTGAGGGCGGCGAAGGGCCGGGCATCGCCGTGGCGACCATCGATCTGGAGCAGGTGGCGGAGGCGCGTGGGCGCATCCCCAGTCTCTCCCATGATCGGGCCTATATCCCGCCGACCTCTCCCGCGCAGGCGGCCGAGTGATGCTGGCGCTAGGCCTCCCGCTCGGGCTTGACCCGCAGGCCGAGGCACTGCGCCTTGCCTTCCTGCGCTGGCAGTGCCGGGTGCGCCAGATGATGATGCGCGAGGAGGCCGGCCGCCCCGGCGACGGGATCACCCCCTCCCTGACGCTTGCCGATGAGCCCGAGCCGATGGGCCATATCATCACTGTGCTCCACAAGGCGCCGGGCCACGACATGTTACCCGAAATGCGCCACATGGTGCAGAAGACCAATGATCCCCTGCAACGGCGCGAGGCAGCCTTGCGCCTGTTTGCCGAGACCTATTTCCAAAAGGCCGAAACCTTTGTCGACACGCTGACCGCGACTTTCCCACCGGGCTCGGAGGGCGCTGCGAAGATCCGTGCGGCGGGGCAGGTCACGCTGAAGTTCGAGGCCTTTCGTCAGCGGTTCGACCTGGTGTGCAAGGTCTGGACCCTGACCGAGAAGAACCCGCTGCACCAGGCGACCTGGTGGCACAATCTGCTGTTCAACCCGGCCCTGAACCCGGAAATCGTGATCCTGGCCTTCGAGCCGGACTGGGCTGCCTCTACCGCCGATCCGGATCCGAGGGGGTAGGGCGATGGCTGCGGGATATGTGATCGGACAGATGCGGATCACCGACCCGCAGGCCTATGAACGCTATCGCCTGCAGGTCATGGCGACGGTCGAGGCCTATGGCGGCGAATTCCTGGTGCGCGGCGGAGCGCAGGAAGTGGTGGAGGGAACGCCACCGGGCACCCGCTCGGTCATCCTGCGCTTCGCCAGCGTCGAGGTCGCCGAGAACTGGTATAACAGTCCAGAATACCAGAAGATTTTACCCATCCGTCAGGGCGCCTCGACCGGTGCGCTGACCATTGTCGAGGGAGTTTGAGACGAGCTGAGGGACACCCATTAGAATTTGGGGCATGGCTCCATAAAAGCTCCACGCAGAAAACTGCGGGTGCACAGACCGGCCGATACGGCCAACAACTGGGAGAAGTAGCATGAAGAAACATCTTATCGCGGGCATCGCCGCCGGTGTCTTGGCTGGGCCCGCCTTTGCCGCTGACAGTTCGGACCCGATCATCATCCCGACCCATAACTGGTCGAGCCAGATCGTCATGAGCCACGTGGTCGGCCAGATGTTCGAGGGTATGGGGCTGAATGTCGAATATGTCTCGACCGACAGCCAGGCGGTTTACGAGTCCGTGCGCCTCGGCGACGTGACGCTGGAACTGGAAGTCTGGGAAGGCGCCTTCGGCGTGGCTTACGAGGAAGCCAAGGCTAAGGGCGGTCTGGTCGATGCCGGCGCCCATGATGCCGTGACGCGCGAGGACTGGTGGTACCCGCTCTACGTGAAAGAGCTCTGCCCCGGCCTGCCCTCCTGGGAGGCGCTGAACGAATGTTCGGCCATGTTCGCAAGCGCCGAGACCGGCGAAAAAGGCCGCTTCCTGGGCGGACCGGTCGACTGGCTGAAGCACGACAAGGAGCGTGTCGATGCCCTGGGCATGAACTTCGAGGTGGTCAACGCGGGATCCGCGGCCGCGATCTGGGCGGAACTGGCCGCTGCCGAGAAGGCCAAGCGTCCGATCGTCCACTTCAACTGGACCCCGAACTTCGTCGAGGCGCTCTATCCCGGAGAGTTCGTGGAATTCCCGGAATATTTCGAGGGCTGCAAGGACGACCCCGCGGGTGGCCCGAACCCGAACGCCACCTATGACTGCGGCAACCCGGCGAATGGCTACCTCAAGAAGGTCGCCCACCAGGATATGGAGAAGACCTGGCCCAGCGCCTTCGCGACGCTGAACAAGATCAGCTTCACCAACCCGCAGATCGCCGAGATGGCCAAACTGGTTGATGTCGACGAAATGGAGCCGGAAGAAGCCGCCGCCGCCTGGCTGGAGGCGAACGAGGCCGTCTGGAAGCCCTGGACCCAGTAAGCTCGGCCCATCGGCCAAGGCGCCTTGATGTCCCGGACTTGATCCGGGACCTCTTGCAGGCGCTCCCAAAAAGATGTCTCGGGTCCGCTCGGGGCACCTACTTTTGAGGACACGTAAAGGCCTGATCCGTATGAGCGAGCCCGTCATCGTCTGCCGCGATCTCTGGAAGATCTATGGCGCCCATCCCGACCGAATGGTGGGGCAGAGCGCCGAGGCGATCCGCGCTGCGGGCCATGTGGCGGCGGTGCGCGATGTCAGCCTGGACATTGCGAAGGGCGAGATGCTGGTGATCATGGGGCTGTCCGGCTCGGGCAAATCCACGCTGGTGCGTTGCCTCTCGCGCCTGGTCGAAAGCACCTCGGGCTCGGTCCATATCGATGGGCAGGACCTGCTGGCGCTGAGCGAGAAGGAGCTCATCGACATCCGGCGCAACAAGATGGGCATGGTCTTTCAGAATTTCGGTCTGCTGCCCCACCGCACGGTTCTGGAAAACGTGGCTTTCCCGCTGGAGATGCGCGGCCAGAGCAAACACGACCGCCGCGACCGCGCGCTGGAGGTCATCAAACTGGTCGGCCTGGAAGGGCGCGAGGATTACTTCCCGCGTGAGCTTTCTGGGGGCCAGCAGCAGCGTGTCGGCATCGCCCGCTCGCTGGCGATCGAGCCCGATATCTGGTTTCTGGACGAGCCCTTCAGCGCCCTCGACCCCCTGATACGACGCGAAATGCAGGACGAATTCCTTCGGCTGCAGGAACTGCTCGGCAAAACCATCGTCTTCATCACCCATGATTTCGACGAGGCCCTGCGCCTCGCCGACCGGATCGCCATCATGTACGAGGGCGCGGTCGAGCAATGCGATACGCCGGATCGTATCGTGATGAACCCGGCCACCGAATATGTCGCGAAGTTCACGCGCGAGATCGCCAAGGCCCGCGTGGTGCATGCCCGTGCCTTGACCGTGCCCGGAAACGGCGCCGGTGGCGAGCCGGTGCCGGAGACCGCCACCATCGCCTCCCTGGGTCGCCGTCTGATCGAGGATACGGGCGAGATCGCCGTAGTGGATACCGAGGGCGCGCCGCTTGGTGTGCTGGACCGCAACGCGGCGCTCGCGCTGTTGTTCGAAGATGAGGCAGCGTCGTGACCGCCATCGATCTCGCCCCCGGCGCACGCGCTCCGGCGCTCTCGCAGCGCAATCTGGGGATGGGTATGATCCTTCTGGCCGCCCTGATGGTGTTGGCCAAGGGTCTGCTGCCCCAGGGCCTTGTCGTCGTCCCCGACTGGCTTGTCCTGCCGATGGCGGATTGGTTCAACGCGGCTTTCAACTTCATCAAGGACGATCTGGGCCTGATCCATGTCACGCGGTTCTTCGCAGGCGGGGTGGAGTGGTTGCTGGATGTCACTGCCAACATCCTCTACGGAAAGAACCGCTGGCCCAAACTGGACGCGCTGCCGTGGACCGTGATCGCGGTCACTGCCTTCATGGTCGGCTATGCCCTGCGCGGCTGGGCGCTGGGGCTGCTCTGCGGCGGCACCTTTGTCTGGCTGGCCCTGATGGGGCAGTGGAAATGGGCGATGGAGACACTATCGGTCATCGTCGTCGCGGCCCCCCTGGCGGTCGCGGCCGGCCTGGCGCTGGGTGTCGCTGCCTGGCGCTGGCGCTGGGTTGAAACGGCACTCAATCCCTTTCTGAACCTGGCGCAAAGCCTGCCGCATTTTACCTATATGATCCCGGTGGTGGTCTTCATCGGTGTCGGGCCCAAGGCGGGGGCCATTGCCACGATCATCTTCGCGACTCCGCCGATGGTGCGCATGACCGTGCTGGGGCTCAAGAAAGTCCCGCCGGAGGTGGTGGAATCGGGCCAGATGTGCGGCGCGACCGCCTGGCAGTTGCTCGCCCATGTCCGCACGCCGACCGCCCGGGCCGAGATCCTGGTGGGCGTCAATCAGGCGATCATGCAATGTCTCGCCATGGTGGTGCTGGCCAGCTTTATCGGGATGCCTGGGCTGGGTTACAAACTGCTGCAACTGATGCAGTCGCTGAAGATCGGCAAGTCGATCGAGATCGGCATCTCCATCGTCCTCATCGCGGTAGTTCTGGATCGCTGCTCGAAGGCCTGGGTCGATCTGCAACCCGCACATTGGGAGCGGGGCACCCCCTGGCACATTCGTAACCGGCTGCTGCTGGTCTGGATGGGTCTCGTCGCGCTCTGCTTTGCCGCGATCCAGGTGTGGGACCATGCCTACGAGATCAAGCGGCGCGAGGCGTTCACCACATCGAAGGAGCTCGACTGGGCCGTTGACCTATTCCTCGCCTGGGCGGGAGATGCGGCACTGGCCTTCCGCGAGTTCGCCATCGCCAATGTCCTGATCCCGGTGCGCGACGCCTATCGCGCCCTGCCGGTCAGTGCCGTGGTGCTGGCGATCACCGGGCTCGGTTGGCTGATCGGCGGACGGCGCTCGGCCCTCATCTGCTTTTGCTTCATTGCCTTCATCGCGCTGTCGGGCTGGTGGGATCGGGCGATGATCACCGCCTATCTGATCAGCTTCGCGGTTGCGCTGGCGGTCTTGATCGGCCTGCCGCTGGGTGTCTGGGCCGCGCGCAGCGAGCGCCGGGCGCGCAGCATCCTGCTCGCGCTCGACACTGCGCAGACCTTCCCCAGCTTCGTCTATCTGGTGCCCGTCATCATGCTCTTCCAGGTCTCCGACGTCGCCGTCATCATGGCGGTGCTGGTCTTTGGCCTGGTGCCGCTGACGCGCTACACCATCGAGGGTTTGCGGGGCGTACCGCCCGCGCTGATGGAGGCCGCCGATATGGCGGGCGCCACACGGGCGCAAAAGCTCTGGAACGTGCAGCTTCCGCTGGCCCTGCCGACGATCATGGTGGGGATCAACCAGACGGTGCTGTTCTCGCTCTTCATGGTGATCATCGCGGCCTTCATCGGCACCCAGGATCTGGGCCAGGAGATGCAGCGGGCGCTTTCCGCCTCCGACTTCGGCAAGGGGCTGGTGCTGGGGCTTTGCGTCGCCTTCATGGGGCTGATGGTCGATCATCTGGCGATGCGCTGGGCGGCGGACCGCAAACGCGCCCTGGGATTGGAGTGAGCCATGGGCGATCTGGCGAGGTTCGAACGTCCGCAGGAACTGGGCAAGGTGCTGATCCCCGGCCTGCCGATCCTGCCCCATGGGGTGGAACGCCACCCCGTGCCGGGCGGCGGCTCGCGCGCCGTGGTGGTCTCGGCGGGCGACGAGATCTGCATCGTCGACCGCGAAGGGTTGCAGGGTGCCGAGGTGACCTTCTTCGCCCCCGATGGCCGTTCGGACGCAGGTATGCTGGGGATGGAGGGGGCAGGGCGCCCCGGTGGTCTGCAGGCGGCGCTGACCGGCCATTCCTCCGGCCAACGGGTTCTGCGCGCATTGGAAGTGTCCGGCTTCGACATCGGTCGTGCCGATTGCATTCGCCTGCTGGGCGAAGGCTCGCGCGCGGGCGAAAGCCGGACCTTACACGCCGCGACCGATGGCCTATTGATCGTCTGCGCGCCGGGCGGGCCGATGGCGGTCGATGCCCAGACCCCGCCGACCGAACTGATCCTCTATATCAAACGCGCCCATCCCGGACCCGCCAAGGGCGGGCTGGCGCCACCGGACCCGCTGGTCGACCCCCTGCAGGACATCAATATCCAGCCCGGCAACGCCGCGGCCTATGAGGTCAAGGCGGGCCAGTTCATTCAGATCCTCGACGTACAGGGCCGCGAATGCTCGGACTTCCAGGCGCTGGACCTGAGGGCGCTCGACAAGGGGCTGGAGCGCGAGATCGATCCCACCACCACGCGGTCACTAATGGGAAACCTCTATCCCGAACCGGGCATCTTCTCGAAATACTGGACCCAGGGCCAGCAACCTCTGGTCGAGATCGTGCAGGACACCTGTGGGCGTCACGATACATTCGGGCTGGCCTGCACCGCGCGGTATTACGACGACCTCGGCTATCCGGGTCACGTGAACTGCACCGAGAACATGAACAAGGACCTCGCCCGTTTCGATGTGCGCCCGCGCGACGGTTGGCCGGCGATCAACTTCTTCTTCAACACCATGTTGGACGACGCCAATGCGCTCGGCATGGACGACCCGTGGTCGCGGCCCGGCGATTATGTGCTGCTTCGCGCGCTGACTGATCTGGTCTGCGTCTCCACCGCCTGCCCCTGCGACGTCGATCCTGCAAACGGCTGGAACCCCACGGATATCCAGGTCCGCACTTACGACGCCGCCGAGGATTTCCAGAAATCGAAAGGCTTCCGCATGACCGCCGACAGCCCGGTCGAAGCGACCAAGAAAACCGGCTTCCACGAGTGCTTCGCCCGCCACACCCGCGATTTTGTCGAGTATAACGGCTACTGGCTGCCCAACAGTTTCCCCAATCACGGCACCATCGGCGAATACTGGGCCTGCCGCGAGAAAGCGGTGGTGATGGATCTGAGCCCGCTGCGCAAATACGAGATCATCGGCCCCGACGCCGAAGAGCTGATGCAGCTCGCCTTCCCCCGCAATGCACGCAAACTGTCCGTCGGCCAGGTCTCCTACACCTCGATCTGTTACGAGCACGGCGGCATGATCGATGACGGCACAATCTTTCGATTGGGCGAGACCAATTTCCGGTGGATCGGCGGCAGCGACCTCTCCGGGATCCATCTGCGCGAGGTCGCCGAGCGCGAGGGCCTGCATGCCTGGGTGAAGACCTCGACCGACCAGCTCTGCAACATCGCCGTGCAAGGCCCGAAATCCCGCGACATCCTGCGCGATGTGATCTGGACCGCGCCCGCCCAGCCGACAATCGAGGAGCTTGCCTGGTTCCGCTTCGCGGTCGCCCGGATTGGCGATTTCCAGGGCGCGCCCATCGTGGTCAGCCGCACCGGCTATACGGGTGAACTGGGATACGAGATCTTCTGCCACCCGAAAGACGCGGAGAGAGTATTCGACGCCGTCTGGACGGCAGGCGAACCTCACGGTCTCGCGCCTTTCGGCCTGGCCGCGCTGGACATGGTGCGGGTCGAGGCCGGGCTGATCTTCGCAGGCTATGAATTCTGCGACCAGACCGACCCGTTCGAGGCCGGCATCGGCTTCACCGTGCCGCTGAAGACCAAGAACGACGACTTCATCGGCCGCAAGGCGCTGGAGGACCGCAAGGCTCATCCCCGCCGCAAATTGATAGGGCTCGAAATCGACGGTGGCATCGTGCCCGGCAACGGCGACCCCCTGCGCATCGGCCGCGCTCAGGTGGGCGAGATCACCTCCTCCATGAAATCCCCTATCCTCGGCAAGACCATCGCGCTCGCGCGGATCGATGTCGCCCACGCGGCAGAAGGCACCGACATCGAGATCGGCCAACTCGACGGCCAGCAAAAACGCCTTGCCGCACGGATCGTGCCCTTCCCCCACTTCGATCCCGGCAAAGAGCGCGTGCGCGGCAACTACACCTGACCTTGCCCTCAAGCGCCCGCACCTCCGATCACCCTGCTGGGTGAGCGGAGGGCATGTCGTGTTCGCCCCTTGGCGAACGCCGCTTGGTTAAACTTGGCAAAGAAAACAGCCGCCGGGACGGTGCCCGGCGACCGTGATCTCGGATCCGCGAAGTCTTACTTTTCGGCTTTGCGGTAAGCGTCGTTCTCATGCAGCGCGCCGACGATCAGCGGCACCACGCAGCAGATCGCGCTGATGACAACCCAGATCGTTTCGGATCCGACAGCGGCATAGTAGGCGCCCTCGGCTGCATTCCAGCTTGCTTCTTCGAATGGCCATCCCATGACAGCTCTCCTTTTTCTTGGTTACTCTGCGGGGGTGGCCGAGGCCGCAATCCCTTCGGGATAGGCCTGAACCGGGACTTTCACAGGATCGAGGCCTGCAATTTCTGCCGCTTCGCCGACCCGCAAGAGCCCGAACATTTTCAGGATCAGCGAGACGACATAGCCTGGCACGAAGCCGAGGAGGAACATCACCACGGCACCGACCGCCTGGCCCACGATGCTGGTGGTCGCAACCGCACCCGCATCGCCCTGCAGCGCCGGATAGCCGGAGGCGAAGATGCCAACCGCCATGACGCCCCAGAGGCCGATGGTCCCGTGGACTGTCACGGCGCCAACGGCATCGTCGATCCCCATCCGCTCCAACACACCGGCGGCGGGTTTCAGCGCCGCGCCGCCGACAAAGCCGATCACGAGCGCCTGGGCGGGTTGCCAGATGTCCAGGCCCGAGGCGCAGGAGATGATGCCCCCCAGCGCGCCCGACATCATCCAGAACGGATCGCGTGTGACCAGCCAGGCCCCGATGATCCCGCCGGCAAAGCCCATCAGGATGTTGAAGCTGAGCGCGCTCAGCGTCATCGGCGTGCCATAGATCGTAGCCCATTTATCGGCATACCATGACCAGGCTTCGCCGGGCACGATCACACAGGCCATCAGGAAGCCCCAGAAGCCGACGATGATCAGCATCAGCCCGATACAGGTCAGCGGCAGGTTGTGGCCGTTGATGTCGTTGGCCGAGCCATCGGCGTTGAACTTCCCGATCCGGGGGCCCAGATTGATCAGCACACCCAGGGCGAAGAAGCCCGCCACAGCGTGGACCAGACCGGCCGCACCGAAGTCGTGATAGCCCCAGTCGTTGACCAGCCAGCCATCGGCATGCCAGCCCCAGGCGGCGGCCACGACCCAGGCGAACGAGCCGAGCACGATCGCGAGGATCACAAAGCCAACCGTCTGAATCCGTTCGATCACGGCCCCCGAGAAGATCGACGCAGTGGTCGCGGCGAACAACGTGAACGCCCCCCAGAACACACCCGTGGAGTTATCCGCCAGGTTCGGGCCGGCGCTCTCGCTCCACGGCCAAGCGAAGGCTGCATATTCCGCGCCTGAAATCTCGACTGGGCCAGGTGTCAGGCCGATTCCTGTCGGGAACGCCCAGTAAACCCACCAGCCGAAGTAATAGAAGGTCGGCACCATGAAGGCGAAGGCCAGAATGTTCTTGATGCCGGAGGCCAGCGTGTTTTTCAGCCGCGAGGCGCCCATCTCATAGGCCAGAAATCCTGCGTGGATGATAACCATCAGCGGGATCGTCAGATAATAATAGGTTTCGGCGAACATCGTGTTTGTCGTGTTCGCTTTGGCTTCGAGCTCGGCTACTTTGGCCACGAGCTCCGCTACTTGTTCTTCCATTCCCCATCACCTCTCAGGTCGTGATCAGATCGTTGTCGCTTTGGAACGCCCTGGTGTATGTGCCGCGCCGTCCGCAAAGATATTTTTCTGGGCGGGTTGCCCCGCGATGAAAGAAGATCACAGGTCAGGAATTGGGCCAAACCATTTTTTCGATTGGTCCATATCCGGTCTAGCAAAATGATGCATGATCCGGGCAAGGGTCGCGACGAGGCGATTTGAGCGCGAGGCGGTGCATAGAATCACCACATTCATGAATGGAATTGCGGCACGATCCGCCAATATTGGGCGGCAGATGGTGAATGCGCATGAACCGAAATCAGCGCGCGAGACCCAAGTGTTAACAGTCCGTTGATACCCGAAGTGTCTCGTGCCTGGACGCTCACGGCGGCGCGAGCGCCACGCTTCAGCCACATTTTGGTCGCATGTTACCCGACGTACACAGCGGGTTGGTAAGTGGGGATCATACCGGGTGGTAGCATACTCCCGTAGCGTTGGCTGAGATCGCGTTTCCTGCGACGGAGTAGGCGTATCGCACCGTAACATCCACACGGTGTTTGTGTGCTTGGGAAGCAGCGTTCTTGCGCGTCGCGACCGCGATACCGGGTGGGGTTTATCTGGCATCGTTGGGATCCACGAAGGCATCTGGTCATGCCCGTCCGGGCTGGCCTCGACTACACTCATTCCGTGAGGGGGAACAAAATGTATATCGTTGATCTGGGACCCGCGGACACGCCGCTGGGCTTGAACCCTGTTGTTAGCGCCAGTCAGATCAACGGCGTTCCCGCGCGCGGAACTGGCCTGAACGGCGAGGTTTATGTCTCGCAGAGCGGGCTCGGCTCGATCGGACAGCTCGCCTCGCTGATCTCCGGCTCATCGCCCGACTTCACGTTCAATGCCAGCGAGGTCCTCTATGGCCGCGGCAGCAGCAACATCACGCTCAGCGAGTTTCTGCGCCAGGACGCCGCCAGCCTGTCCAGCGATGGCAGCACCCATATCTACGACAATACCGGCCTTACGCTGTCGGGTTTCATCTACATCCCGCCAGGCAAGCACCAGGTCACCGTGGTCTCGGATGACGGCTTTGCTTTGTCGCTGGGCGGTATCGGATATTCCTCGTTCGAGTTTGGCCGTGGCGCCGCGCCGACCAGCCGGACAGCGATTTTCGAGGGTGGGCTCTATCAGATCGATCTCGCCTATTTCGACGGGTTCGGCGGGCAGGAGCTGCGGCTCGAAATCGACGGTCTGCCCGTGGATCAGAGCGCGCTCTACAGCTCGGTCGACGACTTTCTGAACAACGCCGCCGATGCGCCGCTGGTGCCCAAGGCGGACTATCACCCCTCGTATTTCCTGGGCGAAGACACGCTGGATGGCGCGGACAGCATCCTTGGCAGTGCCAAGGCCGACGAGATCTATGGCGGCGGCGGCGATGACAGCCTGGCCGGACGGTTCGGTAACGATCATATCGAGGGCGGATACGGCGACGACATCCTGCGCGGCGACAAGGGCAACGACGTCATTGATGGCGGTCGCGGATCGGACCTGCTGCTTGGCGGTGACGGTGACGATGTCCTGATCTCGCGCTCGGATGTGGGCGAACAACGAATCGGCCAGCTTGCCATCGGCGACCCGACCCGCGGCGATCCGGACAACGAGGTCAACAACCAGCGCCAGAAGTTGAAAGGCTATGAAGATCAGGAGCTTGTCGGCGATGATATTTTGGTCGGTGGTGCTGGGCGCGACATCTTCCTGTTCAGCCCACTGCTGAACGCCAAGGCCGAGATCATCCACAAGCACACCCGGTCGGACGGCACCATCAACTGGGCCGGCGTCGCTGGCGAGAACAACGAACTGCACGACCATTGGGTCGACGCGTTCGGCATCGACATGATCGCCGATTTCCGGGCACACGAAGACACCATCGCGGTCATCGGCCATACGGCCAGCGATATCCGCGTCCGCTATGTCGATACCGACCGCGACGGCGATGACGAGAGCATCGTCACCGTCTATTCGAACCAGCATGGCGGCGGCGGTGCGCATGACGACGACCTTCTGGGCGTGATCATCGTTCATGGCGACCGGGTCGAAGCCGACGACATCATCACCGATGCCGGTGTCACCTATGGCATTGTCGATAATATCTCGGACCTGGCTGAAGCGATTGCACCCGATGGCGAGTTGAAGGAGAGCCGGGCCAATGGCACGACCTATTTCGGTTATGACTCGCGCACGGCGGGCGGTTCGTTCGGGCCGCTTCTGAACCGTCCCTGGGCGTTCGATGAGAACCCCCATGAAGAGTCCAACCTGTTCAGCTATGCGCGGCCCAGTTCGACCATCTACAACAACTCGCGCGGCACCGCCGAGCAGCTTGGGATCCTCGAGATCGATGGCGTCACCATCGAAGGTACCGACGGCAATGACGTCCTCAGCCCGCCGACCGCGCTGCCGGAGGTTGGCCTGCCCGGTGCCCTGGGCTTCTGGCGCTTCGATGAAGACAGCGGCACCGTCGCGGATGAGCGTGGCGGCAATGACGCGACGATCTACAGGCTGGACGAAAACACGCCGGTCCAGCAATTCGATCCGGTTCTGACCGATGGACCGACCGGCACCCCTAACTCGGCCCTAGTGCTGAACGGCGAGGACGATTTCGTCTTCATCGAGCACGACCCCGAGTATCAGATCAGCCAGGGCACGATTGCCGTTTGGATCCGTCCCGACGACCTCAGCGACGACGCGATCATCATCTCGAAGGACGAGCGCGGCGCGGGCGAGGGCGGGCATTTCCTGCTGGGTCACGACGACACCGGCCGGATCTTCCTGCGCTTCGCCGAAGGCGATGGCGGCGGCAACCGGTCTTGGGAGACTTCGGCCCCCTATCTGCAGGAAGGCCAGTGGACCCATCTTGCGGTGTCCTTCACCGAGGAGGGGCTGACCGTCTATGTCGATGGCGTGGCAGTGCCCGATTTCGCCTGGCAGAGGATCGAGGGCAATGTCGACAATCCCGGCATCTACAAACTGGCCTTCCTGACCGAGAACTCCGAACCATGGGTTCTGGGCGCCGATACGTCCGGCAGCGAGATCAACGACACGGCGGGCGAGTTGTCCGTGGATGACCGCAATCTGGACGACGCCTTCACCGGTGCGATTGCCGATTTCGGCATTTGGGGTGGTGAACTGACGACCGCCGAGCGCGACGAGATCGAAGCGCAAAAGGCGGATTCGGCCGTTTCCGGCCCCTGCGGTCAAACCGGTGGCCCGGTCTGCCACTGCGGTGGCGCGGATGGCGAACTCGGCTATGCGCTGAACTGGAAAGAGGTGATGGAGCTCTTCACCAACGGTCCAGGCACGGCGTTGACCGCAGCGTCGGGCAACCAGCCCATCGCCTCGGGCGATGATCTGATCGAAGGTGGCGCGGGCTTCGACACCATCATGGGTGGTGGCGGCGATGACACGCTGCGCGGCGGCGACGACGCCGACAGCATCGAAGGCGGCTATGGCGACGATATCCTGGAGGGTGGCGACGGCAACGACGCGCTCGAAGGCGGTCGCGGCTCCGACCTTCTGCTTGGTGGGGCGGGCAATGACTTGCTCGTCAGTCGCTCCGACGCGGGCGAACAGCGGATCGGCCAGCTTGCGCTTGGCGAGCCTTCGCGGCCCGATCCGGATAACGAGGTGAACTATGCCCGCCAGAAACTCTATGGCTGGGAGGATCAGGCGCTGGTCGCCGATGACGTCCTGGTCGGTGGCGAGGGATATGACACCTTCCTCTTCAACGCCCAGATCAATGCGAAACGCGACATCATCATGAAGCATGTCCGCGATGACCGGACGATCAACTGGGCAGGCGTAGCAGGCGAAAACAACGAATTGCACGACCATTGGGTCGACAGTTTCGGCATCGACATCATCGCCGATTACAACGCCGATGAGGATAATATCGCCATTATCGGCCACACAGCCGATCCCACTGTCAGCTATCAGGGCATCGACAACGATGGCGACGGCGTGGATGACGAGGTGATTTCGATCATCACCGTGTATTCGCAGCAAGGCAACAATGGCGGCGCGCATGACGAGGACCTGATCGGCCAGATCATCGTGCATGGCGATCTGGTGAACGAGGACGACCTCGTCGTGAATGCAGGTGTCACCCACGGTATCGTGGACACGATCGACGATCTGCAAGAAGCGCTGGCGCCAACGGGCGAGTTGAAGAAGACCGTGCTGCCGAATGGCGAGATCGTCTTTGGCTATGACAGTCGCAGTCCGGAAACGCTGATCAAAGGCAACAAGGGCGCGGTCACCGGCGATCCGAATGCGCGCAGTGAAAATCCGTTCCTGGATTCAGGCCTCTTCACCTTCGACAATCCGATTTCCGCGGATCTGCCGGCGCCGGTCTCGCTCTTCGGGGCGGCGGGACGCCGGTTCGACGGCAACGACGATTTCCTGGCCTTTGCGCATAAACCGGTCCTGGCGCAGGAGACGGGGACGATTGCCCTCACGGTTTCGCCCAACAAGCTGTCGGGGACGCAGACGATCCTGTCGAAGGACAGCAGCGGCAACCTGTTCGGCGGGCACCTGAATATTTCAGTCGACAGTTCAGGCCGCCTGAAGGTGAAATTCGAAACGGCGGGGCAGACGTTCTTCCTGCAATCTTCCTCCGGTGCGCTGGTCAAGAACCAGGTCGCGCAGGTCGTCTTTACGTTCAACGAGGAGGAGACGGTCCTCTATGTCGATGGCTTCCCGGCAGCGAGCGGTCCAGGCTGGCCCGGCGGGATGACCGGTAATGCCGAGCCGCTGGTGATCGGGGCGTCGGCCTCGGATTCCTCAAGCGGCGGGACCAACAATCTCGACGAGCATTTCAGCGGCTATATCCGCAATGTCCTGATCCTCGATAGGGATCTGGAGGCGGGCGAGGCCTTCCTGCTTTCGGAGGACCAGTCCGAGCTTCGCGGTCGCAACGAGGCGCTGGACGATGTCTCGGATCGCGGTATGCCGATGGTTATGGGAGGTGTCGGCGATGACGTGCTGCGCTCCGACCATATCGGCGAGGAGGTTGTGGGCTACTTCGGTGCCGACCGCCTATATGGCGAGGGCGGGATCGACACGCTCTATGGCGGCGAGGGGGATGACACCCTGTTCGGCGGTACCCATGGCGACACGCTGTTCGGTGGCTCCGGTGATGACACGCTGGATGGTCAGGGCGGTGCCGACCAGCTCTATGGCGGCGAAGGCAGCGATATCCTGATCGGCGGCGCTGCTGCCGACCGACTGGATGGCGGTGACGGCTACGACACCGCCAGCTACGATACCGCGAACAGTCCCGTCTTGGCCGACCTTCAGGGTCTGGTGGCAGCCAAGGGCGATGCGCTGGGCGACATCTATGTCTCCATCGAGAATCTCATCGGCGGCGACAAGCATGACCAACTGCGCGGGGACGAGGGTCGCAACGTCATCCATGGTGGCGACTCTAACGACCGGCTCTACGGTCGCGCCGGCGACGACAATCTGAACGGTGACGATGGCAATGACGTGCTCTATGGCAACGCTGGCGCCGACCGGTTGACCGGTGGGCGGGGCAACGACCGCTTCGTTTACTTCAACCTTTCCGACAGCCGCGCGCCGGCGACCGACCTGATCTCGGACTTCGATCTGCAAGGCAATGACCGGATCGAGCTCTGGCGGATCGATGCCGACACCACCCGGGGTGGAAACCAGGCCTTCACGTTCGTGGGCGATGCTGGGTTCTCAGGCACTGCGGGCGAGTTGACGTTCGTGCAGAACGTGGCGGCCCAATCGACACGGCTGCGCGCCGATGTCGATGGCGACGGGCGCACCGATTTCGAAATCCGGCTAAGCGGGTTGGTGAACTTCGACGAGACGGATTTCGTTTTGTGACACAGCTTGCGCTGCGGCATCAAGATGTCGCAGCGCAGCATTCTTGGTGGCGACCGGACATATCCTACCTTTCTTGTGAAGCTATAATCACAGGAGATAGAAATGACCGGTGTGGCCGAGATCCAGGTCCATCACGCGCCGAAAGACATCCATGACCGCGTGGCATTCCGCCTGGTTAAATTCATGCGCATCTTCGCGGACCGTTTCTTCGCCAAACGCTACGGTCACCGCGCCGTGGTCCTGGAAACCGTGGCAGCGGTCCCTGGCATGGTGGGTGGCCTGCTGCAACACCTGAAAGCACTGCGTTACATTCGCGAGGATGAGGGCTGGATTCGCGAGCTTCTCGACGAGGCGGAAAACGAGCGGATGCATCTGATGACCTTCATCAAGATCGCCGAGCCCAATCGTCTGGAGCGTCTGCTGGTCATGATCACCCAGGCGATCTTCTATAACTTCTATTTTTTCCTCTACCTCTTCGCGCCGCGCACCGCGCACCGCGTCGTGGGTTATCTGGAGGAGGAGGCGGTGATCAGCTACACCCAGTATCTCGCGGAGATCGATGCCGGGCGGATCGAAAACGTGCCCGCCCCGCAGATCGCGATCGACTACTGGAACCTGGCCCCCGATGCGCGTCTGCGCGAGGTGGTGATTGCCGTGCGAGCGGACGAGGCGGGTCACCGCGACAAGAACCATGGCTATGCCGACCAGATCGCCGAGGCCGCCTGAGCCTCACATCTTAATGCTCATGCCCCCGTCGACGACCAGGATATGGCCGTTGATATAGGAGGCCGCGTCGGAGCAGAGGAAGACGGCGGCGCCGGCGACCTCCGCCGGTTCGGCCCAGCGCCGCATCGGCACGCGGGCGGCCAGATAGGCCTCGGTTTCCGGATTTCCGACCCATCCGGAGTTGGCCTCGGTCGCGAAGAAGCCCGGCGCGATGCCGTTCACGCGGATGCCCTGGCCACCCAATTCCACCGCCTGCGCGCGGGTCAGTGCCTCCAGCCCGCCCTTGGCCAGTGTGTATCCGGGATCGGACGGTCCCGCGCGGGGCCCGGCGATGGAGCACATGTTGACCACAGCGCCCCGACCTGCTGCCAGCATGCCGGGCAGCGCCAGTCGGGTCAGGGCATAGGCCGCAAGGGTGTTGACCTCCACCAGCCGCGCCACCGCGTCGACCGGCAAGTCCGGTGTTGCCCGGCGGTCGCGCAGGGTGGCGTTGTTGACCAGGATCGTCGGCGGGTCGGCGCGATCGAACCAGACATTGCGAGCTTCCTCCTCCGTCACGTTGAAGACGGCGGGTTCGGCTGACAGACCCCTCGCGGTCAACCCCGCACAGGCTTGCGAGAGCGCTTCGCCGCTGCGCCCGTTCAACCAGACATGCGCACCGGCCTCTGCCAGCGCCTTGGCGATGGCGAGGCCCAGGCCCCGGCCCGCCCCAGTGACCAGGGCGCGCCGACCGCTGAGGTCGATCCGCACCGTTTCAGCAATCGAGGGTGTTGTCCCGCTCCCACTGTGTAAGGTGGCGGCAATAGTCGTGCCATTCCTCGGTCTTCAGCTTCAGGAAGGCATCCGCGGCCGGGCCAAGCGCGGTTTTCAGGGCCTTGTTTTTTTCCAGCTCGCGCAGCGCGTCCAGCAGGTTCAGCGGCAGCTTCTTGGCGCCCCGCACCTTGTGCCCTTCGGCGTACATGTCGATATCCAGCCGCTTGCCGGGGTCCAGCTTGCGGGTCATCCCGTCCATGCCCGCTGCCAGTACCGCCGCGGGGTAGAGATAAGGATTCGCCGCGCCGTCGGCCAGACGCAGCTCGAACCGGCCCGGCCCGGGCATCCGGATCATATGTGTCCGGTTGTTCCCGCCATAGGTCAGCGTATTCGGCGACCACGTGGCCCCCGAAGTCGTGCGCGGCGCGTTGATGCGTTTGTAGGAGTTCACTGTCGGGTTCGAAATCGCCGTCAGCGCCAGCCCATGCGCCATCAGCCCGCCCATGAAGTTATAGCCAAGCGCAGAGACCCCAAGCTCGCCCTTCTTGTCGGCGAACAGGTTCTTCTTGCCCTTCTGATCCCAGATCGACACATGGGCATGGCAGCCATTGCCGGTCAGATGGCCAAAGGGCTTGGGCATGAAGGTCGCGCGCAAGCCATGCTTCTCGGCAATCGACTTGACCATGTATTTGAAGAAGGCGTGGCGGTCCGCGGTCACCAGCGCATCGTCGAAATCCCAGTTCATCTCGAACTGGCCGTTCGCATCCTCGTGGTCGTTCTGGTAGGGACCCCAGCCCAGCGAAATCATCGCGTCACAAATCTCGCGGATCACGTCATAGCGGCGCATCAGGGCCGAGACGTCATAGCAGGGCTTGGCCTGGGTATCGCGTTCATCCGCGATGTCCGATCCGTCGGGGTTCACGATGTGATACTCGCATTCCACCCCATGCTTCATGCGCCAGCCGTTGGCGCCAGCCTCGGCGATCAGACGTTTGAGAGTGTTTCGCGGGCCCTGGGCGATCTCCTCGCCATCCATGTAGAGATCGGCGGCCAGCCAGCCGACTTCCGGCTTCCAGGGCAGTTGGATCAGACTGTCGGGATCGGGCACGGCAAACATGTCGCCATCTGCGGGTGTCATGTCGAGCCACGCGGCAAAGCCCGCGAAGCCCGCACCGTCTGCCGCCATTTCGCCGATGGCGCGCGCGGGCACCAGCTTGGCTCGCATCACCCCGAAGAGGTCGGTGAACGAGATCAAAAAGTATTCGATACCCTTGGACGAGGCGATTTTCGCCAGATCGGTTGCCATGTCTTTTCTCTCCGTCGTGAATGGTCGGTGACCATTCAGACCAGAGTAGACCAGCGCAGCAACAAAAAACCGCCCATCCGGGCGCGGATCGTCAGTATTCGATGCCGCGATAGAGGCGCCGTTTGCGCGGACGCTGCGGCCTTTCGCGGGGTGCTTCCGGCCCTGCCGCCTGTTGCGGCGCGGGTGCAGGTTCGGGCGCCGCGGTGGGAGCCGCTTGCGCGGGGGCCGGTTCGAAGTCGTCTTCCGGCTGTTCGACAAGCGCGCGGCGAAGCGGTTTCAAATAGAGATTGAGCCCCACCTCCATCTTGGTCAGGCCCAGCCGCGAGATCGGCTTGTTCAACACCGCCAGCACGCCATCGTCGAGTTTCTTGGCCAGAAGGCTGTGGCGTTCGTATTCCAGAAACAGGTGATCGAATTCGGGCGCGTCGTCGGCCAGGCTTTCCATCAGCCGCAGCATGTTGATCGCGTATTCGCCCACAATCTCCGCATC
>JBCCDU010000071.1:0-21402 GCA_039030715.1 Pseudomonadota bacterium | reverse complement strand
TTCAACAACCGCCGCCTGCTGGAACCCATCGGGAATATCCCGCCGGCAGAGGCCGAGGCAAACTTCTACGCAGCGCTGGATAGATCAGACATAGCCGCGTAACTAAGATCAATCAGCCTCCGGCAAACCCGGAGCGGTTCAATGTGCCTGCATTCATCAGATCAGACAACGGCCCCGAGTTCGTCGCTGAAGACGTCAGGAAATGGATCGCTGCAGTCGGAGCGAAGACCGCATTCATAGAACCTGGATCACCCTGGGAGAACGGATACTGCGAGAGCTTCAACGCCCGGTTCCACGACGAGTTGCTCAACGGCGAAATCTTCTACAGCCTGCGGGAAGCGCAAATCCTGATCGAGCAATGGTCCGTCCACTACAATACCGTCAGGCCCCACAGGGCCTTGGGCTACCGACCACCCGCGCCGCAAAGCATCGTTCCGATGGATCACAGGCCCACGATGCTCCAGCAATCAAATCGGACCACTAAGATGGGGCCGCTCAGGCCCATCAAAGGACACCCTAACCAACTTGTCAGCGGCGTCCTTCCATGTCTTGGATTTCTCATTCATCTTCGCTCCTTAATGGCTGCGATGAAACAGAAAGCCTCCGTTGCTCAAACCCCTAAATACGTCCGGTAGGTGCTGACGTCAGACAGCCGGGGTCGCCACTCCGAGTCGGCGATTGCTCAATAGGATCGCGGCATTCCCAGCACGTGCTCGGCGATATAGGCTAGGATCAGGTTCGTTGATATCGGTGCCACCTGGTAGAGCCGCGCCTCGCGGTATTTGCGCTCGATGTCGTATTCCTCGGCAAAACCGAAACCGCCATGGGTTTGCAGGCAGATTTCGGCCGCCGCCCAACTCGCATCGGCGGCCAGCAGTTTGGCCAGGTTGGCCTCCTCGCCCGGATTTTCGCCCTGTTCGTAGAGCCGCACGGCCTCGCGGAGCATGAGTTCAGCAGCGCGCATCTCGGCATAGGCCTTTGCGATTGGGAATTGCACACCCTGATTGCGCCCGATCGGGGCGCCGAAGATCTCGCGTTCGCCCGCATAGGCCGAGGCGCGCTGGATGAACCATTTCGCATCACCGATACATTCGGCGGCGATCAGCATCCGCTCGGCATTCATGCCGGACAGGATATAGCGAAAGCCCTTGCCTTCCTCACCCACAAGCGTGTCCGCTGGGATCTCCATTTCGTCAAAAAACAGCTCGGTCGTCGCGTGGTTCATCATGGTGCGGATCGGGCGGATGGTCAGGCCCTGAACTGTGCGCATGTCGATCAGGAAGACCGACAAACCGTCGGTGCGCTTTGCAACCTGATCGCGCGGGGTGGTGCGGGCCAGCAGCACCATCAGATCCGAATGCTCTGCCCGGCTGGTCCAGATCTTCTGGCCATTGACGGTATAGCTGTCGCCCTGGCGCCGCGCCGTCGTGCGCAGGGCGGTCGTGTCGGTGCCGGAGGTTGGTTCCGTCACCCCGAACGCCTGCAAGCGCAGGCGGCCCGCCGCGATTTCCGGCAGGAAACGGGCCTTCTGTGCGTCCGAACCATGGCGCAAAACCGTGCCCATCGTGTACATCTGGGCGTGACAGGCGGCGGCGTTGCAGCCTGCGCGGTGGATCTCCTCGAGGATCGCCGCCCCGGCGGAGAGCGGCAGGCCCAGCCCGCCATACTCCTCGGGGATCAGCGCACCGAGATATCCATCCTCGGTCAGCGCCGTGACGAAAGCGGAGGGGTAAGTCCGCGCGCTATCGCATTCGCGCCAATAGCTGCCGGGGAAGCCCTCGCACAGTTTGGCAACACCATCGCGGATTTCAGGGTGGTCGAGATCGTAGGTCATCGCGCGAGCTTAGCGGCTTCGGCCTCTCCTCACACCCCTATCTGCGGACCTCAATGGTTTGGATCGTAATAGGGTTTGCTGGGTCGTGGATAGACCTGGATCGAGGGCACGAGCACATGGCCCGGTTGTTCGATCACGTACATGAAGGCGTTGGCGATATCCTCGGGCCGCAGCGCATCGGGCTTCGCGTCGCTGAAGAACGGCGTGTCGGTCATGCCCGGATTGATGCAGGTGACGCGCCCGCCCGCGTCGCCCAGTTCCGCACCCAGATTATCTGCATAACCACGAATGAACCATTTGGTCGCGCTATAGACCGAACCCCAGACGGTCGAATGCCCGGCCAGCGAGCCCACCAGCACCAAATGGCCCTTCGAAGCCTTCAGATGCGGGATCGCGTATTTCGCCGTGACCGCCACTCCGAAATTGTTGACCATGATCATCTCGCGGAAGCTTTCGACATCTCCCGCTTCGGTGCCCCGGGCAGAAGCGCCCAGCCCGGCATTGGCGAACACCACGTCCAGCCGCCCGAAATGCGAAACCGCAGTCTCGAACATCGCCTTTTGCTGATCGGCATCGGTGACGTCGCAGGTGATCGCGATGGCGTTCTCCGATCCCAGATTCTGGACCAGTGCTTGCAACTTGTCGGACGAACGCGCGACCAGCGCCACCTTGTGTCCGGCCTTGATCGCGTGGCGGGCGCAGATCTCGCCGATGCCCGAGGAGCCGCCGGTGATGAGGATGACTTTCGACATGGGACCCTTTCAGTGTGAGGAGGCAAGAAACTACTGTGCAGAAAATACGATGATGCGCCGGCGCGGCAATGGCCCCGGCACCGATGCGATGGGTCAGGCAGCTTCGCGCGCCGACAATGCCTGCAACAGCAGATCCGCCACCTCGCTTACCGATGCCGGGTTCTGACCTGTCACCAGATTGCCGTCCCGCACAGCGTGGGACTGGAAGTTTTCGGCACTCTCGAACAGCGCGCCCTGCTCGCGCATGCGTGTTTCAAGCAGGTAGGGGACAACGTCCTGCAACTCCACTGCATGTTCTTCGTCGTCGGTAAAACCGTTGACTCGTCTGCCCTTGACGATCGGGTCGCCTGCGGCATCGACGGCAGACAGCAGGCCCGCGGGTCCGTGACAGACCGCGCCGACGACCGCGTTGTTCTGGAAGGCCGTGCTTACAATGTGGCCCAGATGTTCCGACTGGGCGAAATCCCACATCACGCCGTGGCCACCAGGAAGGAAGACAAGGTCATAGTCGCCGGGATCGATCTCGCCGATCGGCCGGGTCGCCTCGATCGCCGTCGACGCTTCGACATCGCTGAGCATCCGGGAAACCGACGGCTTGCGGTCCTCCGCCGTGCCCAGCGATTTCGGATCGACCGGCGCGTGTCCTCCGGAAATGGAGGCGACGTCGATGCTCACACCCGCATCGCGCAACGCAAAATAGGGCGTTGCAAACTCATCCGCGTACCAACCGGTCGGACGGTCGGTTCCCGGGATTTCGGAGATGGAAGTCAATATGAACAGGGCGCGGATATTCTGCATGCGAAAACTCCTTTTCGGCACGTGTTCCGAGGGTGATGTGGAGGTAGGGAGGTCCGGCTATCTCTGCCATTAAGAATATTGCTATACAGCCATTAGTTTAATTATGTTTTTTGAATGAACCTTGAACACCTCCGTACGGTTATCGCAGTTTGGCGTCTGCGCTCCATCTCCAAGGCAGCCGCCGAGATCGGGCTGACCCAGCCGGCGGTGTCGGGCCATGTGAAGGCGATGGAGGCGATGTTGGGCAAGCCGCTGTTCCGGCGCCATGCGCGCGGTGTCGATCCGACCGAGGCCGCCGAGGAACTGGTACGCAGTGTCGGTGCTTCGCTCGACATTGCGGAGGCGGCAGTAGAGCGGGTCCGCGTCCGCTCGGATGCACGCCCAGGCGTGGTGCATTTCGGGGCACCGGCGGAGTTTTCGAACGCCCGGCTTGCGCCGGTCTTTGCCGCCCTCGCGCAGGCTGGGATCGAGGTGCGCCTGCGCCACGGTCCGCGCGATCGGCTTTACGACTGGTTCCGCGAGGGCGAGATCGATATCGGGATCACAGCCTCGGAACCTGTGATGGCAACCCTGGATTACGAACCGGTGTTTCGCGAACGGTTGCTTCTGGTCGCCGCGCCTTCGTTCCAGCCCGCTCTAACCGCCTGCATGTCCAAGACCGAGATTACGGACTGGGCCAGCAGCGCGCCCTGGCTCGCCTATGATGAAAGCCTGCCATTGATCCGTAGTTGGCTCGCCAAGGTGACAGGGGGCGCGGCGACTGGCCGTGCGCGGATTGTGGCGCCCAGTCTGGTGCTGCTGCGCGATCTGGCATGCGAGGGCGTGGGCGCGAGCGTGCTGCCGCATTATCTTTGTCGTGGCGAACTGGAAAATGGGCGTCTAGTCAAGCTCTATGAACCGACGCATGACCCGACCAATATGATCTATCTCTGCTGGCGCAGGCGTTCGATGCGCGATCCGCGCATTGTCCGGGCGCGGGAAATCTGCCTGCAAGAATTGGACAGCGCCAGCGAACAATAACCGGTTGCCCGGCGGCTCCGGCCGAAACTCCCCGCACACCTGATCCGAAGATAAAGAGACTGAGCGTTACGCCGTGTGGATTCCGCGCGATCAGCTTTCCGCGCCAGTCAGGTCACAGTCATGGTGTGGTGTCGGCAAGCTGAATGCGGGCGCCGAAAAAACTGTTCTTGGGAGGAAAGAATGAGAAAATACCTCTTCTCGGCTGTTTCGGCTGCGGCATTGGCGGCGTCCAGCAGCGCGGCCCTCGCGGCTGACAGCCTGAAAGTCGGTGTTCTGGCAACCCTGGAGGGCACCTACACCGTCCTCGGCGAAGATGGCGTGCGCGGATTGAAGACGGCGCTGGGCCAGTTCGACGGCAAGGCTGGCGGACGCGAGATCGAACTGGTGATCGGCGCTACCGATGCCAGCCCAGACAGTGCTGTGCGCGCGGCGCGCAAACTGGTGGAGCAGGACAATGTGGACATCGTGATCGGGCCGCTTTCGGGTTCGGAGGGGATCGCGATCCGCGACTATTCCAAGACCCAGCCGCAGGTAACCTTCCTGAACGGCATTTCGGGGGCGCAGGAGACAACTTACGTCACGCCATCCGAAAACTTTTTCCGCTTCAACACCGATGGCGCACAGTGGTCCTCGGGCCTTGGCGAGTATGTGGTGAACGAGAAGGGCTGGAAATCGGTCGCAACGATTGGCGAGGATTACTCCTTCATCTACACGCAGGTCTTCGGTTTCGCGTTGGAGTTCTGTCAGGCGGGCGGTGAAATCACCGAACGTTTCTGGGTGCCGCTGGGTACCAAGGATTTCGGTTCCATCATCGCGGCCCTGCCCGATGACGTGGATGCGATCTATCTGGGTCTCGGCGGCGGCGATGCCGTCAACTTCCTGAACCAGTATCAGCAGGCGGGCGGCGATGCGAACCTGATCGGCGGGTCGATCATGGTCGATGGGACGGTTCTCAACTCGAAGGGCGATGCCAAGAAGGCGCTGATCGGCACCCCATCGGCCGGGCCGCAATCGGATACTTGGGATGACGAGGGCTGGCAGGCCTATGTCAAAGCCTATCAGGATGCGTTCCCGCCGGATCAGCGCTTCCCGTCGCCGTCGCTGCTGGCGACCGGGTATTACAACGCCACGACTGCTGCCATGACCTGCATGAACGAGGTCGGCGGCGATCTGAGCGACGGCCACGCGGCCTTCCGCCAGTGCCTCACCGCGCTGGAGCTGGACGCGCCGAACGGCAAGATCGTGCTGGATGGCAACCGCCAGGCGATCGGCGCCAACTTCGTTTCGGAAGTGGTTGAACTGGATGACGGCACGCTGACCAACAAGCTGATCTCGATCAAGGAGAACGTGAATCAGACCTTGGGCTTCAGCGAGGAGGCCTTCGCCCAGATCGGTCTGCCCAGCCGCGATGTGCCTGAGTGCAAGGCGTCCTACTGAAGACGTACTGGACCGGGCCGGGGTCTGCCCCTGGCCCGGTCTGATGGCTTGGGCATCGATGGCGTCGCAATGACCCTGATCAACTACCTCACCCGGATCCACTTTGCGGATGGTGTGCTGGAGGAGGCTCTGCGCTCGGAAATGGAGCGGCTGGCCAAACGCCGGCCGCTGATCATCGTCGAGGATGGGCATCTGACGGGGGCCGTGGCCGAGCGCTTCTTTTCCAGCTTCCCGATCAGAACCTCGGCAGAGGTTTTCGCCGATGTGCCCAAACTGGCAACCGAATGCGCGGCCCTGCGCATAGCAACCCTGTTCCGTGAGACCGAGCGGGACCTGATCATCGCCTTCGGATCTAGCCGCGCCATCGATCTGGCCAAGGTGGTGCGGATCGCACTGGCCCATGACGAACCGATCTCGGCCCTGTCGCGCGACGAAGGCGGCGCGCAACGGATCGCGGCGGAATTGCCGGATCTGTTCTCGGTCCCCGGGATCTCTGGCTTCGCTTCCGCCGTCAGCGACTATGCCCGGGTGAAGCTGATCGCGGGCGGTCAGGTGCTGCTGTCTTCCAAAAACCTGATCCCCAATGTGACGATCTGCGATCCGACTCTGACCTTGGGTAGCGATCCGATGGCGAGCGCGAGCGCTGCTTCGGGCGTGATCTCCCGCGGGATCGAGGCTTATCTGTCGCCCGGCTACAACCCGCCGGCAGATGGGCTCGCCCTGGATGGTCTCGCGCGGATCGCGGCCAATATCGGGATCGTGTTGACGGAGGACGATTTGATCGCCCGGCGCGAGATGATGGCCGGCAGTCTGAACAGCGCGCTGGCGCTGCAAAAGGGCCTCTGCGTGGTGCATGCGATCACCAATGCGCTCGCCTCGGCCACAGATGTGCGGATCGACCCTTGTGCGGTCGGCAGGCTGCTGATGCCCGGCTTGGTGCGCTTCTATGGCCAGGCGACCAACGGCAAGACCGGGGCACTGAAGCGCAACCTCGACATCCCCGCCGGGCAGGATCTGGCGGATGGGCTGACCGACCTGATGGCGGGCTTCCCGCTGCCGAACAGTCTTTCCAGCATGGGTCTGCACCCAAAGGATCTGGATGCCGCGGCTGCAATTGCCGCGCGCGACCGGTCGATCGGGAACGGCCCGCGCAAGCTCTTCGAAGCGGATGTGAGGGCGATTCTCTCTAGCGCGTTCTGATGCTGAACGCGGCTGAAGACATATGTGCGCGGACAGATCATGCGGCCTGTGCGGTCGCGTATCGCGCGATATATACCCGAAAGTCTCATAGTTGGGCTTCCGGGCTTGTCATCCCTGGAAACTGAGGCCGATACTTTCGCCATTGACGCGGCGCCGGGTCAACGAACGCTGCGCAAACCGCGGGAGGATACGGATGGCCAGAGCGCTCTCGGTCCACCATGGATCGTTCGGTCGTGCCAAGATCTATGAGCTGGACAAGCCGCTGATCACCCACGCCCACAGGGAAGGTCACTTGATCTTCTATCTGGGCGGTGCGACGGCCACGGTAACGGTGGATGGTCGCGATATCCAGTTGAACGATGGCACCGCCGTCGCGGTAAGCCCTTGGGAGCCGCACAGTTTCACACCGCATTCGTCGAGCCAGGCCTGCCTCTGCTTGACGCTCTACATCAAGCCGCTGTGGTTCCTGGAAAACAGCACTTCGGCGGAGTTCGCGCTGAATTTCGGCACCGAGCGGATCGAGATAACGTCGCAGGTTGCGCGCTGGATGAGCCGCCTCACCTCGCTCTTGCTCGACAATCAGCCCTCCGAACGCTTCGACGGGTTCCTGTTCGAGACGACGCGTGAATGCTTCGATCAGTCGTGGGAATGTGCCGAAAGCAAGCCCCTCACCCGCAGTGTCTTGCGCACATTTAACGACTTCCGCGTGCGCCGCTCGCTACGCCTGATGCAGGAGCAGTTCACCGAGGATGTCGCGATCGATGGGCTGGCCCGCGAGGTCGGCCTCTCGCGCCCGCATTTCTTCAAACTTTTCAAGATGCAGATGGGGATCACGCCCAATCTCTACCTCAACACCCTGCGGGCCGAGCATGCGATCGACGACCTGATGTCGACACGCAAATCGGTCACCGATATCGGGCTGGATCTGGGTTTCTCCAGCCAGGCGAGCTTTACCCGCTTCTTCACCTCGAATGTCGGGATCTCCCCTACCGACTACCGCCGGGTCGCGCATTTCGTCTGACCGGTTTTGCCGATGCAGGGCGACCCGATCAGACTGTGAGGTACGCCGTAAGGCGCCGCGCTGGACTAGCGTTTCCGCGATGACTCCGACGATGAAGCGGAGCAGTGTGGAGGAACGCAAGGGATGAACGCCTTTGCCAAGCGCCATCCGGTTTGGACGGCCATGATCGCGATTGCCGCGGCCGCTCTGCTGTGGATGATCTTTGCTATCTGGCCCGCTTGGCTTGTCGATCTGATCGGGCGCAAGAAGATCTTCCTGAATGCGCTCTTCAACGGGATCACGCTGGGTGGGCTCTATTTCCTCGTCGCCTCGGGCTTCACGCTGATTTTCGGGCTGATGCGCAATGTGAACCTGGCCCATGGCTCGCTCTACCTGCTGGGCGGATATATCGGCTATGTCTTCGCCGAGTGGACGGGCTACTGGTTGATCGCGTTCCCAGCCGCTTTCATCATCGTGGGCGCTTTCGGCATCCTTCTGCAACTTTTCGTCTTTCGACGGATGGAGGGGCAGGACCTGCGCCAGACGCTGGTGACCATCGGCATCTCGATCGTGATGGCGGATCTGATGCTGTGGATCTGGGGTGGCGATTTTTACAATATTGCGGCGCCTAGCTGGCTGAGCGGGCCGATGGAGACGTTTCTCGTCACCGGGGTCAAACGCTCCTCCGGCGATCTGATCTTCCTGAAATACCCGCTGGTTCGCATCGTCATCTTCCTTGCCGCATTGGTGATCGGTGTCGGCATGTGGCTGCTTTTGAACCGCACGCGGGTTGGCATGCTGGTGCGCGCGGGCGTGGACGATCTGGATATGCTGTCGGCCACGGGTGCGCGCATCCAACTGGTGTTTCTGGGGGTCTTCGCTTTCGGCGCCGGGCTGGCCGGTGTTGCAGGCGTGGTGGGCGGCACGTTCCAGTCGGTCGCGCCGGGCGAGGACGTGCGCTTTCTGCTTGCATCCCTCGTCGTGGTCATCGTGGGCGGGATGGGCTCGATCCCTGGCGCTGCCCTGGGTGCGCTGCTGATCGGGTTGGCGGAGCAGTTCGGCTCGGTCTATTTCCCGACCTATGCTGTCGTCCTAACGTTCCTGATCATGGTTCTGGTGCTGGCCTTTCGCCCGCAGGGCCTGTTGGGGAGGGCCTGAGCCATGGCCGTCACCGATGAGGCACGCGTCGCCGAACCCGCCCCCTTCTGGATCGAACGGATTCCGACCCCTTACTGGCTGGTCGGTATCGTGCTTCTGGTGATCCCCGCCTTCTCCAGCGATTTCGTGATGTTCCAGATTTTTGGCTGGACCTTCATTCTGGGCATCATCGCGCTCAGCTTGATGTTTCTCGCGGGCTATGGCGGCATGGTCAGCCTGGTGCAAATGTCGATTGCCGGGATGGCCGGCTATATGGTCGCGATCTTCGGGATCTCGGCCATCGAGACGATCTCTCAGGGCTGGCCCTGGTATGTCGCGATCCCGCTGGCGCTGGCGGTTGCCGTGCTGTTCGGGACGCTTGCCGGTTGGCTAGCGGTGCGGACCGAGGGGATCTACACCATCATGATCACGCTGGCGATCGCGTCGGCGTTCTTTTACTTCACGCGCCAGAATTATGTGATCTTCAATGGCTTCTCGGGCTTCAATGGGGTGCTGCCGCCGATGCTGTTCGGCATCGATTGGAGGGGGCCGGAGGCGTTTTATTACCTCACGCTGTTTTGGGCGGCGGCCTGCTATCTGGCGGTGCTCTATGTCAGCCGGGCGCCCTTTGGCTTGGCGCTGCAGGGGGTGCGGGATAATCCGCGTCGGATGGCGGCGCTGGGCTATAACGTCACGGGTCATCGGGTTGCGGCCTATGCCTTTGCTGCACTTATTGCCGGGATTGGGGGTATCCTGCTGACCTGGCAATCGGCGCAGATCTCGCCCGGCACGGCGGGAATCGGACCGGTGATCGACATTCTGGTGATCGCAGTGATCGGTGGTCTGCGACACCCGGTCGGGCCCTTCATTGGTGCATTCATCTATGTGCTCCTGAAGACCTTCGCGCTGGATGCTCTGGTCGCTGTCGGCCTCAGTGGCGAGCGGTTCCAACTGTTGATCGGGGTCGGCTTCCTGATCATCGTTTTCTGGTCGCCGGACGGCATCCTGGGTCTTTGGGAGAAGTGGCGCGCCGCCCGGGGCCGCGATCCGCTGCTCGACCGCGGCGGGGACGGGCCATGAACGCACCCGCCACAGTCTCCGAGCGTCTGTCCGCCACCGGCACCGCCCATGCGCTGGAGCTTCGTGGTGTGTCGAAGTTCTTCGGCGCGCTGGCGGCGATGGAGGACATAAACCTCACGGTGCGTCCGGGCGAGCGTCGCGCGGTGCTCGGTTCGAACGGCGCAGGCAAGACCACGCTTTTCAACTGCGTGACGGGCGATTTCCCGGCGACGATGGGCACCATCCGGTTCTTTGGCGAGGATGTTACATCCTTCCCGCCGCAGGAGCGGATCCGCAGGGGGCTGCGCCGGACTTATCAGATCTCGCTCCTCTTCACCGGGCTGACGGTGATCGACAACATCTATCTCGCCTGCACGGGCGTCTCGCGCTCGCGCTTTTCGTTCCGCAGGCCGCGCCGCGACGATGCCCTGATGGCGAGTGCCGAGAACCTGACCCGCGTCGTCCATCTGGAGGACTATCGCGATACCGAGGTTTCGACCCTCTCCTACGGTCAGCAGCGGCAGTTGGAGATCGCGATGGCGCTGGCCGGCGCGCCGCGCTTCATCCTGTTCGACGAACCGGCGGCAGGCCTCAGCCCGACCGAGCGTGCCGAGTTGATCGAGATCCTGACCGGCCTGCCCGGCCATATGGGCTTCATCATCATCGAGCATGACATGGATGTGGCGCTGCGCGTCGCCGAGAGCGTGACGATGATGCACAATGGACGGATCTTCAAAGAGGGCAAACCCGCCGAGATCGAGAACGACGAGGAGGTCCAGGCGCTCTACCTGGGCGATCCGGGGGAGGGACGCCATGGCTGAGCGCCGCGCCACGCCCCGGTTGGAGGTCCGCGACCTCAATGTCTATTATGGACAAAGCCATGCGCTGCAGGGCGTGACCCTGACGCTGGATCAAGGCGTGCTGTCCGTGGTCGGGCGCAACGGGATGGGTAAGACCACCCTCTGCAAGACCATCATGGGGCTGGAACAGGCGTCCTCCGGCACTGTGGCCATGGATGGCCAGGCTCTGACCGGGCGCGGGCCTGCGGATATCGCGCGGCTCGGCATCGGTTATGTGCCGCAGGGGCGCAGGCTGTGGCGCTCGCTTACCGTGGAAGAACACTTGAAGCTGGTCGAGAAACGCGGCGGAGCGTGGAGCGCCGAGCGGATCTACGCCACCTTCCCGCGACTGGCCGAGCGGCGCCAGAACGGCGGTGCGCAGCTTTCCGGCGGCGAGCAGCAGATGCTGGCGATCAGCCGCGCGCTGCTCTTGAACCCCAGGCTCTTGGTGATGGACGAGCCGACCGAGGGGCTGGCCCCCGTCATCGTTGCCCAGGTCGAGGAGATGCTGATCCGTCTGGGCCAGGAGGGCGATATCGACGTTCTGGTGATCGAGCAGAATATCGGCGTCGCGTGTGCCGTGGCCGAGCAGGTGGCGATCATGGTCAACGGTCGGATCAATCGTGTGATGGACAGCACGACCCTGGCCGCTGACAAGGATTTGCAGCAGGCCCTGCTGGGTGTCGGGCGTCACGCCCATGACGAAACGCCAGAACCTGCCTCGGTGCCCACGCAACCGGGGCCGCAGCGCCAAAGCCCCATGCGCAAGATCTGGATGTCGAACCCGGCGCCGCCGACCCGCTGGTCGCGCGCTGTTCCCGTGCGGGTGATCGAAAACTCCGCACGGACCACCACACCCGCCAGCAATGCCGCGAATGACAATATCCGACCGCTTCATACCGGCCGCCGTAAGGGAGGACGAATGACAGTCTATGTCTGTGGAACCTTGGACACCAAGGGGCCCGAACTGCGCTTCATGCGTGACATTCTGAAGTCCAAGGGCCTGACCGTGGCGATTGTGGATCTATCGACCACTGGTGGTGTGTCGGACGCGGATGTGCCCGCCCACGTGGTGGCCGCATGCCATCCACGCGGTAGCTCGGGCGTTTTCACCGGTGATCGGGGCAGCGCGGTCGCGGGCATGACGCTGGCTTTCGAGCGCTGGATCGGCCAGCAGGAAAACGTTCTGGGCGTGATCGGTGCTGGCGGCTCGGGGGGCACCGCGCTGGTTGCTCCGGCCTTCCGCTCGCTGCCTGTCGGCGTGCCCAAGGTTCTGATCTCGACGGTTGCCAGCGGCAATGTCGGGCAATATGTCGGCCCCTCCGATATGCTCATGCTGCACTCGGTGGCGGATGTTCAGGGCATCAACTCGATCACGCGCGAGGTGCTGTCGAACGGGGCGGCGGCCCTGGCCGGTATGGTGACGGCGCGCCAGGTCCCTGCCGAGCCTGTGGCGGACAAGCCCGCCATCGGGCTGACCATGTTCGGTGTGACCACGCCCTGTGTTCAGGCAGTCATGGCGTCGCTGGAGGCGGATTACGATTGCCTGGTTTTTCACGCCACCGGCACAGGTGGTCGGGCGATGGAGAAGCTGATGGACAGCGGCATGCTGGACGCCATCATCGACCTCACTACAACCGAGATCTGCGATATGGTAGCCGGTGGCGTCTTTGCCGCCGATGGGGATCGCTTCGGTGCTTCGATCCGCGCGGGCAAGCCCTATATCGGCGCCTGCGGGGCGCTGGATATGGTCAACTTCAACGCGCCCGAGACGGTGCCGGAGCAGTATCGCGGGCGAAACCTCTACGAACACAACCCGCAAATCACCCTTATGCGGACCACGCCGGAGGAGAACGACCGGATGGGTCGATGGATCGGTGAGCGGCTGAACCAGATGACCGGCCCGGTGCGGTTCTTCCTGCCCGAGGGCGGGGTCAGCCTGCTGGATGCGCCGGGGATGGCGTTCCATGACCCCGCTGCCAATGCCGCGTTGTTCAAGGCGTTGGAGGAGACGGTGCAGCAATCCTCCACCCGCCAACTGATCCGTGTGCCGCAGAACGTCAACGACCCGGACTTCGCGGCGCTGGTGGTGCAGACCTTCCGCCAGTTGCACGGTTCACCGTCCAAACGCACGGCAGGAGGTGCAGCTTGAACCCAACTTACTCGGGCCCCGCCGCGCTCTTTTCTGAGCGCCATAGACAAGGAAGACCAGCATGTTCGACCGCTCTGAGCTGATGAAGAAATACCGCGCCATGCGCGACCGGAGCGAGCCGATTGTCGGGGGTGGCGCCGGCACAGGCCTCTCGGCGAAATGCGAGGAGGCGGGCGGGATCGACCTGATCGTGATCTACAATTCGGGCCGCTACCGCATGGCTGGGCGCGGCAGTCTGGCGGGACTGATGCCCTATGGCGACGCGAATGGGGTGGTGATGGAGATGGCGGGCGAGGTTCTGCCTGTGGTCAAGAACACACCTGTTCTGGCGGGTGTGTGCGCCTCCGACCCGTTCCGCCTGATGGACCGGTTCCTGGATCAGATCAAGCAGGCGGGGTTCTCCGGCATTCAGAACTTTCCAACCGTTGGGCTGATCGACGGCACGTTCCGCGCCAATCTGGAGGAAACGGGCATGTCCTATGCGCTGGAGGTCGATCTGGTACGGATGGCGAACCAGAAGGACATGCTGACCACACCCTACGTGTTCTCGCCCCAGGATGCGGTGGCAATGGCCGAGGCGGGGGCGGATATCATCGTCTGCCATCTGGGCCTGACAACCGGCGGCTCAATCGGTGCCGAAACCGGGGTGACACTGGAGCAAGCTCCGGCCTTGACCGACGAATGGGCGTCGGCTGCGCTGGAGGTCAATCCCGACGCCATCGTGCTGGTGCACGGTGGACCGGTTGCGATGCCGGAGGATGCGGAGTTCGTTCTGAAGAACACCAGCAATTGCCACGGCTTCTATGGCGCCTCGTCGATGGAGCGTCTGCCGACCGAAATCGCACTGACCGAGCAGACGGCGAAATTCAAACGGATTGGGCGCTGAGATCATGGATCGATCCTCACATCTCGGTATCGCGTTTGCTGGGCTCTTCCTCGCGGCGGGCATTGCGGTCGCTGGCTACTTCATCGGCCAAACCATGCTTGCGGCCAAGATCTACGCCAATTCGGCGACTGTACGGGGCCTCTCCGAGCGGACGGTGAAGGCGGATCGCGTGGTCTGGTCGATACGATACGGCGTAAACGCTGCGACAAGGGCGGACCTGCCGGTGGTGGCGCCGGAACTGGCGGCGATCGAGCGCCAGATCCTGGAGCGGCTCGCCAGCGTCGGCATCGAGGAGGCGGATGTCGAAATCTATGCGGTCGATGTCTATGACCGCACGTTCCGCAATCAAGAGGGTCTGATCATCGATCAATCGTTCGAGCTGTCGGGCAGCCTTACGGTGGATACCGGTCAGGTCGATTTGATCAAACCCGCGGAAAAGGCTCTGTCGGGCCTGATCACGCAGGGCTTGGAAGTCGATCCTGGCTCACCACGGTACATGTTCACGGACCTGAACACGATCAAGCCGGCAATGCTGCGTGAAGCCACCGAGAACGCGCGGCTCGCCGCCGAGGAGTTTGCCAGCAACGCGGGGGTCGAGGTCGGCGCCATCCGCGAGGCGCGTCAGGGCAACTTCTCGATCCGTGACACCGGAGATCCGAACAGCGAGTTCTTCGAGATCGACAAGCTGGTCCGCGTGATCACGACAATCGAATTCTATCTGACGGAATAACACGATGCCGGACAACGGACGAGAAATCGAGATGGTCCGAGGGAGGATGCAACCATGACCGGACAACTGATCGGACAACTGATCCTGTGGCTGATCGCAGCCGTCATCGTCATCTTCATCACCTATTGGGTGATGCACTGGCTCTATCGTCGCTCGACCAAGGAGGTGGCGTTCGTGCGCACCGGGTTCCTGGGCGAGCGGGTGGTGATCGACGGTGGCGCCTTCGTCTGGCCGATCATCCACGACATCACGCCGGTCAACATGAACTCGATGCAGCTCGCAGTGACCCGCGAGAAGGACGAGGCGCTGATCACCAAGGACCGGCTGCGCATCGACGTGGACGCGGAATTCTATGTGAGAGTGCGCCAGACGCGCGAGGCCGTGTCACTGGCCGCATCCACGCTGGGCCGCAGGACGCTGGAGCAGGAGCGGTTGCACGATCTCCTCTCCGGCAAGTTTATCTCGGCACTGCGCACCGTTGCCTCGGAAATGACGCTGGAGGAGGTCCACGAGAACCGCAACGCCTATGTCGCGCGCGTTCTGGAGATGGCGCAAAGCGGGCTCGACAAGAACGGGCTGGAGCTGGAAAGCGTCGCGATCACCGATATCGACCAGACGGATATCGAGTACTTCAACCCCTCGAACCGCTTCGATGCGGAGGGTCTGACCAGCGTGATCGAGGCGATTGAGGAGCGCCGCAAGCTGCGCAACGATATCGAACAGGACGCCATGATCAAGATCAGGGCGCGCAATCTGGAGGCCGAGAAAGAGGCACTGAATATCGAGCGCGACAGCGAGAATGCGCGGCTGGAGCAGGAGCGCGAGATCGAATTCCGCCGTGCCCAGCAGCGCGCCGAACTGGCCCGTGAGCGCTCGGAACGCGAGAGGGACGCCGAGCAGGCGACGCTGCTGAGCCGTGAGGCGATCGAAACGGCGCGGATTGCCAATGAACGCCAGATCTCGGAGGCCCGCATCGCCTCTGAACGCGAGATCCGCCAACGCGAGATCGACCGGCAACGCACCATCGACCAGGCCGAGATCGCGACCCGCGAGGAGGTTGAGAAGGCCCGCATCCTGCAGGAACGCGCCGTGCGCGAGGAGCAGATCCGCACTCAACAGGAAACCGATGCCGCCGAGATTGCCGCGCGTGAAGCTGTAGAGAAGGCCCGTATCGCGCAGGAGCAGGTCATCGAGGAGGCGCGCATCGCCAAGGAGCGCAAGACCCAGTCCGAGGAGATCGAGCGACAGAAAGCCGTAGATGCCGCCGGGATCACCGCCCGCGAGGAGGTTGAGAAAGCCCGCATTGCGCAAGAGCGCGCGGTGACCGAGGCGCAGATCGCCTATGAACAGACCACGCGCGAAAAGGAGGTCGCCCGCGATTTGTCTGTGCAGGAAGCCGAGATCGCCGCCCGCGAAGCCGCCGAGAAGCTGCGGATCATGCAGGAGAAGTCTGTCGCCTCTACCCGCATAAGCTCGGACCGCGAGACCCGATCACTGGAGATCGCGCGCAATCAGGCGGTAGACGAGGCTGAGATTGCCGCGCGCGAGGCGGTCGAGACCGCGCGCATCGCTCAGGACAAGCAGGTCGCCTTCGAGCGGATCCAAAGCCAGGAGAGCGTGGAGGAGCGCGAGCAGGCCAAGGCCGAAGCGGTGGAGGCCGCGCGCATTGCAAAGGAGAAGAAACTCGCCGCCGAGCGCATCGCCTATGAGCAGGATCTGCGCGAACGCGAGATCGCCCGCAACCGCGCCGTCGATCAGGCCAATATCGCGGCGCAGGAGATGATCAATGCCGCCCGGATCGAGGAGGAGGCCAAGACCCGCGCCGCCGAGATCGCCAAGGAGGAAGCCATCGAGGCCCGCCAGATCGCCCGACGCAAGGCGTTGGAAGAGCTGGAAATCGAGCGGACTAAGGCTCTGCGGGAAGTGGAGATCGCCAGCCAGGAGGCGATTGAACGCAGTCAGATCGCCTCGGAACGCGGGCTCGACGATGCACGGATCGAGCATCAGACCGAACGTCGCCGCCTGGAGATCGAACGTGAGAAGCGGGTGCAGGAAGCGACGATGGAGAAGGCCATCGCGCTCTACGGCAAATCGTTGGAGGAAAGCGCTGCGGCGATCGAGGCCGATGCCGCCCGCGCCCGTGCCGCCGAAGCTGCCGAGAAGGTCGAGACAGCCCGCGCGACCGAAGAGGCCGAGCGCGCGAAATCCGTCGATGTCACCCGGGCCGAGAAGGAGGCCGCCGAGGCGAGACTTGCCGCCGAAGCTGCCAAGGTGCGGGCCGCAGTGGAGGCCGAAGCGCAAAAGCTGGTCAACGAGGCGGAGAACATCCTCACCGACGAAGCCCGTGCCTCGCTCTTCAGGCGCAATCTGCTCACCCGGCTCGAAGGGATCATTGCCGCCCAGGTCAAACCGCTGGAGAAAATCAACGAGATCAAGATCATGGAGCTCGGCGGGGCCGGCGCAGGTGCCTTCGGCGATGGTACCGCCCGTGGCAGTCCGACGGATGAGGTGATCAACTCGGCCCTGCGTTATCGCGTCCAGGCGCCGATGATCGACGAACTGATGCACGATATCGGCATCGACGGCGCCAATCTGGCCAAGCAATCGGGTCTGATCCGCGAGGCCGCCGACATGCAGCGGGTCGCCAACGAGGCCGCCAATGCACCCAAGCCCAAGGATGAGGGCGGCTCCTGATGGCGCGGGTCTATGTCTCCTCGGTCATCAATGCGCCTGCCCAGCAGGTGTGGGAGCGCGTGCGCGACTTCAACGGTTTGCCGAAATGGCACCCGCGCATCCGCGACAGCCGGATCGAGGATGCGCTGCCCAGCGACAAGGTTGGCTGCATCCGCAACTTCAGCCTCCAGAACGGGGACAATCTGCGCGAGCAGCTTCTGGGCCTCAGCGACTATGACATGTTCTGCACCTATGCGATCCTGGAGAGCCCGATGCCGCTCAGCGACTATATCGCCACGCTTCGGCTGACCCCGGTGACCGAGGGCGAGCGGTGTTTCATCGAATGGTCGGCGGAATTTTCCTGTGCGCCGGAGGACGAAAACGATCTGGTCGAAGGCATCGGCAGCAATGTGTTCCAGGGTGGCTTCGACGCCCTGAAGCGGCATTTCGGGGGCTGAGTTGGCGCGCGTGATCCGCAGCACCGTGATAGATGCTCCGGTGGAGGCAGTCTGGGATGTGATCCGCGATTTCAATGGTCATGATCGCTGGCATCCTGCCGTCGCCGCCAGTCAGATCGAACGAGCTCGCCCGGCAGATTGCGTCGGCTGCGTGCGCAACTTCCGACTGGAAAGCGGTGAGACCTTGCGCGAGCAATTGCTGACGCTTTCGGATCTGGAGCAGACCTTCTCGTACTGCCTGCTGGATACCGAGGTTCCGCTTTTCAACTATGTCGCCCATGTGAGGCTTTATCCCGTGACCGATGGCGACCGCACGATGTGGGAATGGGAGAGCCGGTTCGACACGCCCAAGGGCCGCGAGGATGAATTGGCCGATCTGGTGGCCAACGGCGTCTATGTCGCCGGGTTCGACGCCATCGCCGCGCACATGGGGATCGCCGATGCTTGAGGTCGCGACTTACCGGACGCTGGCCGAGGTGCAGGACGCCCTTGGGCCGGATGCGCGTTATCTGGGCGGTGGCACGCTGGTCATGCGGGCGGTGAACTATGGCGATCCTGGCTTTCGCCGGGTGTTGCGGACGACAGACCCCGCACTTGGCGAGATCCGGCAGGAGGGTAATCGCATCGTCCTTGGCGCGGGCGTTACCATGGCCGCGATCTTGGGGGCGCGAGATTTGGCCTTCCTGGCGCCGGCGGCACGGGCGGTCGGTGGTCCGGCGATCCGCAACATGGCGACCGTGGGCGGTAATCTGCACGCACCCCATCCCTATGGCGATCTGGCAACGGCGCTGCTGGCGCTGGACGGCGTGGCGCAGATGGCCGATGGCAGCGAGCAGCCGTTGGAGGTGTTTTTCGCCAATCGTGACAGGTCTGGACTGGTGCGGGCTGTCGCGATCTCGCGCCCGGCTGGCGATACATTCCGGTTTCGCAAGGTCAGCCGAGTGAAACCCAAGGGCGTTTCGGTCATGTCGATCGCGGCATGGCTCAACCGCTCCGCCGGGCGGTTGGCGAATGTGCGCATCGCATTCGGCGCAATGGGCTCGACGCCGTTGCGCGCCCACACGGCGGAGCAGGCGCTGGAGGGACGAGCGCTGGATGCGGCCGGGATTGCGCCCGCCTTGGATGTGGCGCTGGAGGGACTTGCGCCACCCGACGATGCGCTCGCTTCCGCATGGTATCGGGCCGAGGTAGCGCCCGTGCATCTGCGCCGGACCCTGTTGTGGGAGGATCGCTGATGGCCAAGACACCGGTGACCTTCACGCTGAATGGGGCCGAGGCGGCGACCTTCGTCGATCCAGGTGCCAATCTTTTGGATGCGCTGCGCCGTGGCGTCGGCGATCTCACACCGAAATGGGGTTGTGGGCAGGGAACCTGCGGGGCCTGCACGGTGCTAGTGGATGGTCAGCCGCAACTCTCCTGCCTGATCCTGGCCGAGACCATCGCCGGGCGCGAGATACGCACGGTGGCTGGGCTGGCGAACGGCCCGGATCTCGATCCGTTGCAGACGGCTTTTATCGAGGGCTTTGCGGCGCAATGCGGCTATTGCACCTCCGGCATGCTGATGGCGGCGCGGGCGTTGCTGGATGACAACCCCAATCCGTCGCGTGCGGAGGTGATCGAGGCGATCTCGGGCAATCTCTGCCGCTGTACGGGCTACGAGCCGATTGTCGACGCGATCCTGGCCGCCGCACGCCAGGGGAGGGTCGCCTGATGCCTATCGAGTTCCGCAAGGACCTGTTCGCCGATGAGCGCAACGACGATCTGAACGAAATCGGCCAGCCGGTGATCCGCCAGGACATTCTGGGTCACGTGACCGGGCGCACGCCGTTTTATGACGATCATCTGTTCGATGGGCTTTTGCATATGCGCTGCGTGCGCTCGCCCCATCACCATGCGCGGATCGTGGCGCTGGACACCTCGGCTGCGGAGCGGATGGAGGGGGTGGTGCGCATCATCCGGTCCGAGGACGTGCCGCATAATATCAACACGCTGCTGAGCCTGATCAATTTCGGCAAGGATGACGAGCCGCTGCTGGCGCATTCCAAGGTGGCCTATATCGGCGAGCCGGTCTGCGCGGTGATCGCGACGAGTGAACGCCTGGCGCGCCAGGCCTGCCACGCCGTGCGGGTCGAGTGGGACGTGCTGCCCCATGTGCTGGACCCGGAGGAGGCGCTGAAACCCGACGCCCCGGTGGTCAACGAGACCTATCCCGGCAACACCTTCGAATACCACGGCCGCTACGACCATCAGAAGCTGCGCTTTGGCGATCCCGAGGCTGCACTGCGCGAGGCCGATCTCATCGTCGAGGGCGAATATCAGATGTCGCCGATCGAACAGGCCCCGATGGAGACCTGCGGGGCCATCTCGGCGCCGGAGCAGAACGACCGCTATGTCTGCTATACATCGACTCAGGCCCTGTTCTTCTCGCTCGGTACTACGGCGAAGTTTCTGGAGATGCCTTCCTCGAAACTGCATTTTATCGGTGGCACGGTAGGCGGCGGGTTCGGCGGCAAGGTCGATAGTCTGCACGAGCCAATGGCCGTTCTGGGTGCGCGGCTGACCGGGCGCCCCGTGAAGTTCATGTGGGATCGGGCCGAGGAGATGCAGGTCGGCGCCCCCCGCGGGGCCGAGCGCTGGCGGATCACGGATGGCGTGATGCGCGATGGGCGGATCGTCGCCCGGGTCTTCACCGGGTTCTTCGATGCGGGCGCCTATACGCGGCTTTCGAGCTATGCCGTGCAGAAATCGACCGGGCATCTGCCAGGGCCTTATACGATCCCGAATGTCGCCTCGAATGTGTACTGCGTCTACACCAACCGCACGCCCTCGACCGCGATGCGGGGCTTTGGGATTACGGGCGTGGATTTCGCCATCGAGTGCCATATGGACAAGGTGGCCGAGGCGACGGGTGTCGATCCCATAAGCCTGCGTCTGATCAACGCCTATCGCGATGGGGATATGAAGGCACATCGGCGCGTCGCGAAGAACTGCGCTCTGATCGAAAGCTGCCAGGTGGCTGCACAGAAGTCTGGATGGAGCCTGAGCCCCGAGCTTGCGCAGCTGTCGAGCCTCGTGGACGGAGGTGGGCTACGGGCGGATATCCCGGCGACAGTCACGGACGAAGCGGGTCAGATCGGCGAAAGAAGACGCGGATTGGTTCCTGCCGAGCCCTTTGGCGGTGCGATAGCACGCGGGCAACGCCCGGCGGGTCATGCAACTGGCGAGACGGTTTCCGGCGCCGCCGTACAGCGCGACGATATGCAGATCGATGCGGCGCGGATTGGTCATTCCGTGGCGGAGAGCGCGCCCGCGCCCCGCCCGGACGTCGGCTCCCACCAGCGCTTGACGTTCGTCAAAATAGTGATTTTCATGATCGGGCGATTACAGAGCTTATGGAAGCCGCCGGTTATAATGTGGACGAACCATA
>JBCCDU010000070.1:0-21780 GCA_039030715.1 Pseudomonadota bacterium | reverse complement strand
GATCCGCTCGGACATTCTGATTGTTGGGGGCGGCATTGCTGGGATCAGCGCCGCAGCCCGGCTGGCGCCCCATGCGGATGTGCGAATCCTCGAGCGTGAGGAGGCGCCCGGCTATCACGCCACCGGACGCTCCGCTGCGGTGTATGTCTGCAACTATGGAAACGCGGTTCTGCGGCAGTTGAACATGGCCAGCGGGGCCGAGCTGGCGGAGCGCGATGTCCTCTCGCCCCGCGGCTTCATGTATGTGGCCCAGCCGGGCGAGAACGCCGCCTTCGAGACCGAACTGGCGGCTGCCGAAGGTTTGCAGGAGGTCAGCGTCGAGGAGGCCTGCGCGCTCTTCCCGCTTCTCGATCCTGCAAAGCTCCACCGCGCGGCGATCGAGCGTTCAGCCTGCGATATCGACGTGGACCGGTTGCTTCAGGGCTTCCTGCGCGAGGCGCGCATTGCCGGGGCCGCGCTGGAAACGCGTACGGATGTCCGCGCGATCAGGCGACAGGGCGACCTTTGGCATGTCGAAACCAGTGCCGCAGAGTTCGCCGCCCCCATCCTTGTGAATGCCGCCGGTGCCTGGGCCGATCAGGTGGCCGAACTGGCCGATGTGGCGGCGGTTGGTCTGAGCCCGCTGCGCCGCTCCGCCGCCATCCTGCCGGTGGCGGAGGATTTGGATATCTCGCGATCGCCCGTGATCGTCGCGGCGTCAGAGACCTGGTACGCGAAGCCGGAAGCGGGGAAACTGCTGGTCTCCCCCGCCGATCAGGATCCAGTTGCGCCCCAGGATGCCCATCCCGACGAGATGGTGCTGGCCGAGGGGCTGCACCGGTTCGAGCAGGCAACGACCATGGCCGTCACCAGGGTGGAGCGGCGATGGGCCGGCCTGCGCACTTTTGCCCCCGACCGGACGCTGGTTGCCGGGTTCGACCCCGCAGCCCCCGGCTTTTTCTGGCTGGCGGGGCAGGGGGGGTATGGTATCCAGACTTCTCCGGTGATGGCGCGGCTGAGCGCCGATCTGATCCTGCGGGGCCGCTCCGATGAGCTGGCGGCCGAGACGGTCGCCGCCCTGTCGCCTGAAAGGTTCGCTTGATGTCCTCCCCAGGCCCTTATCCGCGCACGCCGGAAGGCGACCTTGCCCTGCCGGATGCCGAGATCGAGTGGGACGATGTGTGCCGGCTCGCCTGGCGCCCCGCATGGTCGATCCGCAGCCGCAAGGACAGTCTAGCGCCGTTTCTGGGCCTGCTGCGCGATTGGGGGCTGCCGCGTCGCGGATAGGCGCGCCAGGCCCCTTGGCGACACGGCCCCGAACGCGTATCTAGAAGCCGTTGTTCAAGGAGAGCCCGATGACCGAAACCCGCCACACCCGTTGTCTGATCATCGGATCGGGCCCCGCCGGATACACAGCAGCCGTCTATGCCAGCCGCGCGCTGCTGGAGCCTGTGCTGATCCAGGGCATCCAGCCAGGGGGGCAGTTGACCATCACCACCGAGGTCGAGAACTGGCCGGGCATCATCGAGACGCAAGGCCCCGAGCTGATGGAGCAGATGCTGGCGCATGCTCAATCGGTCGGGACCGAGATCGTGGCCGATCACGTGAATACGCTCGACCTCTCGGCGCGGCCCTTCACGGCCACCTGCGACAGCGGCACGATCTGGAAAGCTGAGGCGATTATCCTGGCCACGGGTGCCCAGGCGAAATGGCTGGGGATGCCATCGGAGGAAAAATACAAGGGCTTCGGCGTATCGGCATGCGCGACCTGCGACGGGTTCTTCTATCGCGGCAAAGACGTGATCGTGGTCGGTGGCGGCAACACGGCGGTAGAGGAGGCGCTCTACCTCGCCAATCTCTGCGAGAAGGTGACCCTGGTTCATCGCCGCGACGAGTTGCGGGCCGAGAAAATTCTTCAGCAACGTCTGTTCAACCACCCCAAGGTCGAGATCATCTGGGATCACCAGATCGATGAAATTCTGGGAAGCGAAGGCGACGGCGTGACCGGCGCCCGGTTGGCCCATGCCAAAACCGGCGAGACGCAGCAGGTCGCGGTGGCCGGCATCTTCATCGCCATCGGCCACGCGCCCGCGTCCGAGTTGGTGAAGGACCAGCTTGAAACCCATATGGGCGGCTATGTCGTGACCAAGCCGGACTCGACCGCCACCTCGATCCCCGGTGTCTATGCGGCGGGGGATGTGACGGACTACATTTATCGTCAGGCGGTGACCTCGGCTGGCATGGGCTGCATGGCGGCGCTGGAGGCCGAGAAATTCCTGGCCGAGCAGGAAAGTACGGCCGCTCAGGCAGCGGAGTAGCGCGTCCAGTCAAATCCCGCGATGCAGTCGACGAAGCGGCGTGCGACTGGTGACAGTGCGCGCCCTGTGACCGTGATCAGATCGATCGGGCGCTCGAAAACCGCGTCTTCGATATCGATGGCGATCACCCCCGGCGTGTCTAGGATCGAGCGCGGTCCGATGGTGACCCCCTCGCCCATTGCGACTGCGTGCAGGATCCAGGCATCCGACTCGCTGCGCGGGCGGGTCACTGGCGTGATTCCCTCATGTTTCATCAATCCACTGATCGGCTCGCGGAATTCGCATCGTAGCCGGTCGAGATAGACTTGGCCGGAGAGTTCTCGCAATTGCATGGAAGTGCGCCCGGTCAGCGAAAGTCGGGCAGATGCGCCGATCACCATCTGCTCGGTCGTCAGCTGAACCGCCTCGACCCGTGCGGGCAGTTGCGCCTGGCGGGCAACAATCGCGCAGTCGAACGCGCCGGATAGCAGCAGGTCGTATGCTTTCGGCCCCCACACATCATAGAGTACAAGCTCCACATCCGCGGCGATGGCGCTGAACGCTTCCAGCGCGGGGGCCAAGAGGGGCGGCCCAACGGTGGAGTAGAGACCGGCATCCAGCATCCTGGCATCTGGGTCCAGAACCGCCTGTGCCGCCCGGCCCGCCAGGGTTCGCGTTTCCTCGATTCGGGCCAGATGGGTGCGCATGGTGCGGCCCAGATTGGCAGGCTGATCTGGCGTGGGTCGTGGTGAAAAAGCGGCCCACCCAGTTCATCCTCCAGCTTATGGATCGCGACGGTGAGGGCGGTTGACTGACCGAGCAAATCTCGGCCACGCGGGTAAAATTCAACGTGTCGCAGGCTGCTAGGAAAAGCGGATCTGATGAAATTCCATTCCCCCTCCTCAGGCTATAACCGTCGCCTATGCCGCTATATTCAAACGGTATTGGCCCCATGCTGTGCGGTTCCCGATCTTTCTGCCATCGGATCCCGTTTGACAAGGAGGCTGCCATGAGAGGCTCGAAACTCACCAACCTGTGCTTGGCGGTGTACTGCTGACCGGCACGCCCCTGGTTCTAGGCCAGATGAGCTTGGCGCAGGAGATCGCCCGTGCCGAATTCACCGGACCCAAGACTGCGAAACGTCCGGAAGGATATCGCGAGTGGGTCTTTGTCGGCTCACCCCTGACACCGCATGTGCGGAATGAAGGTGCCACCCCGTTTCCCGAGTTTCACAACGATTATGTCGAACCTTCGGCCTTTACCCATCGGGCCGCGATTGGGACTTGGCGGGAGGGTGCGCAACTGGTCAAGGAACTAACCCTGGTCTATCAGAACGACGACGATCCGGCGACTGGAGCATCCTTGGAGGTATCAGGCGTCGGCTATCAGCAGGGCGCGTTCGCGGGCTTGGAACTGACGGTCAAGGACAGTGCGCGCTTCCCTAACATGCCCGGTGGCTGGGCCTATTTTTCATTCGGACACCATGTGCCGCCCTATGCCGAAACCGCCGAGGTTTTTCCTGCGGAAGCGTGCAATGCCTGCCATGAAGCGAATGCCGAGAGTGACTTCGTTTTCACGCAATTTTATCCGATCCTTCAGGCAGCCAAGCCGGAGTGAAGCGGAGTCAAGTGGAGCTTTCAAAGGCGTCCGGGAACCGGCGCCTTTTCGCGTCTACCAGTGGCCGTAGCGATGCCGCCCATAATGGCCCAGACCGATGCCGATGCCTACTCCGCTACGGACCCGGCCGCGATTGCCGATCCCGATTCCGACGCCAACACTCACATCGGGGCTGATGCCGACGTAGCGGTCGCTGCCGCGTTCGTATTCGCGGCGGCCTTGTTCATAGCCCTGCAGGAAATCAGCCGCCACGGCGGTTGGGCAAACCCCATCGTATTGTCGTCCGGTGCGGCCCAGTTCGTAGCCGTTTTCGACGGTACAGTAGATGGACAAGCCCCTTGACCTCCCTGCCTGGTAAGCAACGAGGTCAACCGGTTGTCCGGACTCTTCGCAGTCCTGGAAAAATTCCAAGCGATCCTGGGTTGTAATCCCCAGTCGGCCGTCATTCTCGCCCACCCTGTCCCAGTTGCCTGCGGAACAGGCGGTGGTGTGTTCCACCCTCTCGAGTGATGCACACCCCGCCGTACCGCACGCAACTAGGATACAGGTGGCTGTGACAGCACAACGCAACATGAGATTATGGGTAGATTTGAATTGAGGCAGAAATGTGGCAAGCCTGCCGTAATTCGCCGCAAAACTTGACGATACGTTAGGATGTCGCATGTCGGCTCAACTGCCGGTGGGTAGCGCCTGTCGGCCCCTCTCCCTCTACGCTGCAACATAGAATAAAAACGCGCGAAATGCGGGCGTTCGGCGCCGTTTTTTCCGTCCAAAGCTGCAAAAATCGCAAATTAGGGAATCACCTGGAGTCACGTAAAACGATTATCCTGAGGAAATCCTCGCGGTGCCATTCGCCCGGCCGAGGCGCGTTTGCCCAGCCATTCCTGCAGGTCCCGTTCGGTCCTAGTCCGGCCTGCGGGGTCCAGCCATGTTAACCCTTGTTCCAAAGTGAAACAGCGCGCATCGGAAAGCCGGCCATCGGCATCCTTGTACTTCTGCAGACGCACGCCCTTGCCCCGGGTCATCTCGGGCAATTCGGGCAGGGGGAAGATCAGCAGCTTCCGGTTCTGACCGACGACGGCGATGTGATCGCCATGCACTTCGGCGCAGACGGCCGCCTCCACCTCGCCCTTCACGTTCAGAACTTGCTTGCCGCTGCGGGTCTGGGCCAGCACCTCCTCCTCCGGCACGACGAAGCCGTCGGCGGCGGTGGAGGCGACCAGCAGGCGCCGGCCGGCGCGGTGGATGAACAGCGCCAGCAGATCCTCGTCGTTTGGCAGATCGACCATCAGACGAACCGGCTCGCCCATTCCGCGTCCGCCGGGTAAGCGATCGGCCCCCAGGGTGTAGAACCGGCCGTTAGAGGCGAAGGCCAGGATCTTGTCGGTCGTCTCCGCATGGAAGACAAAGCGGCCCGCGTCGCCATCCTTGTATTTCAGTTCCTGATCCAGCGCGATATGGCCCTTCATGGCGCGGATCCAGCCTTGGGCGGAGCAGACCACGGTGATCGGTTCGCGCTCGATCATCGCCTCCAACGGCACTTCCTCGAAGGCGGGCGCGTCGGCCAGTCCCGTGCGCCGGGCACCCTGAGGCCAGGGATCGGTGGCGGCGCGTGCCTCCACGATATCTTCGGCGAGACGCAGGTGGCGGAGCGCACGGGGCGCACCGAAACTGTCGCGGATCTCGCGCACCTGATCAGCGATGCGGCCCCATTGCAGGGCCTCGTCTTTGACCAGCGCTGTCAGATCGGACAGTTCAGAGAGCAGATTGTCCCGCTCGTTGCGTAGTTCCATTTCCTCGAGACGACGCAGCGAGCGCAGGCGCATGTTCAAAATGGCCTCGGTCTGCACTTCGTTGAGGCGCACGCCGCCGCCCCAGTCCTCGGCCATCAGCACCGCCTTCGGCTCGTCCTCGTTGCGGATGATCTCGATCACCCGGTCAAGGTTCAGGAAGGCAACGATATAGCCGTCCAGCACCTCCAACCGGTGCTCGATCTTCTGCATGCGGTGGGCCGAGCGGCGCAGAAGCACGGCGCGCCGATGATCCAGGAAGGCCCGCAACACCTCGCGCAGATTGCAGACCTTGGGCGTGCGTCCATCGATCAGCACGTTCATGTTCAGCGGAAACCGCACCTCCAGATCCGAATGCTTGAACAGCGTTTCCATCAGGACGCCCGGATCGACGCTGCGAGACTTCGGCTCCAGGATCAGGCGAATGTCCTCGGCGCTCTCGTCGCGGATATCGCCTAGGATTGGTATTTTGCGGGTGTTGATCAGATCGGCGATCCGCTCCACCAGTTTGGACTTCTGCACCTGATAGGGGATCTCGGTCACCACGATCTGCCAGGTGCCGCGGCCCATATCCTCGACCCTCCAGGTGGCGCGATGTCGGAAGCCGCCGCGTCCGGTCTTGTAGGCTTGCAGGATGCTTTCGCGGCTTTCGACCAGCACGCCGCCGGTTGGGAAATCCGGGCCGGGGATCATCTCGACCAAGGTGTCGACCCGCGCCTCCGGATGGCGGATCAGGTGTAGCAGCGCCTCGCAGATCTCGCCCACATTGTGCGGCGGGATCGAGGTCGCCATGCCCACCGCGATCCCGCTGGAGCCATTTGCGAGCAGGTTCGGGAACGCCGCAGGCAGCACCTCCGGCTCCAGGTGACGCGCGTCATAATTCTCGCGCATGGGGACGGCGTCTTCGTTCAATCCCTCGAGCAGAGCGATCGCGACCGAGGTCATCCTGGCCTCGGTATAGCGGGGCGCGGCCGCGTTATCCCCGTCAATATTGCCAAAATTGCCCTGCCCGTCGACCAGGGGATAACGCTGCGCAAAATCCTGCGAAAGCCGGACCATGGCGTCATAGATCGCCTGGTCGCCATGGGGGTGGAAGTCCCCCATTGTGTCGCCCGAGATCTTGGCACTTTTCAGATATTTACTGGTTGGCGACAGGTTGAGATTGTTCATCGCGTAGAGGATTCGCCGATGCACCGGCTTCAACCCATCCCGCGCATCCGGCAGCGCGCGGTGCATGATCGTGCTCAGCGCGTAAGTCAGATACCGGTCGCCCAGGGCCCGTGCCAGAGGCTCTGCCACCACACCCTGCATATCGTTGTCGTCGGAGATATCACTCATAGATGTGGTGTATCAAACCCCCGATTTCGCGTCCATATCCTGCGCACCTCTTTTCGCTGCAACTGAATTCCATCCGGCAGCGTTTCAGAGAAAACCATGGGAGATGACGATGAAACTCATATTGCTGCGTGGCGGCCCGCTGGCTCTGCTACTTCTGGGTGCCTGTACGGCGCAGACGGTGGATCGCAAGGCACCCTTGGAGCCGGAGGTTACCGAGACCGGGGCGCTGGAATGCAGTCTCGCTGCGCGCGAACGCTATCTTGACCGTGCCCGGGCGGCAGGCTTGCAGGTCGAAGGCAGCGGCGAGGATGCTTCGGTCGTCGCCACCAAGCCCGATCAGGTGCCGGTGGTCGAGGATCTCTACGCGCGTCAGTTGGCGGAGCTGGAGGCTTGCACCGGTTAGGGCAGGGGGCGGCTCTTCCCGCTCTCGTCGATTGCGACGAAAGTGAACGTCGCCTCGGTCACCTTCATATGGTCGCCCGAAGGCTGGCGAGTAATCCACACTTCGACGCTGATCTTCATCGAGGATCGACCTTCGCGCTGCATATCCGAATGGATCGAGACCACATCGCCCACCTTGACCGCGCGATGGAACTGCATCGCGTCCACCGCGACCGTAGCCACGCGGCCCCGAGCGCGCCGACGGGCAAGAACCGAGGCGCCCAGATCCATCTGCGCCATCAGCCAGCCGCCGAAGATGTCGCCATTGGCGTTGGAATCCGCGGGCATGGCGATCGTCTGTAGCGTGATTTCGCCTATGGGCTTGGTCATAGATTACCTCGCTTTGCCTAACGGCGATTCCGATAGGGTCTGTGGGAATTGATAAGTTCTGCGTGGAGGGGAAGCTTGTCATAGGCTTTCGCACTCCAGGCATCGAAAAGGTCCAGCATTTCAATCGAGACCGCGTTTGCGAATTCCTCTCTTTCAGGTCTGCCCGTCAACTCCTCAAAAATTTCGCTCAGGCCATCGAAGATATCTCTGGTGATACGCGAGACTTCTCCATCGGATATATCGGTCTCGATACGGGCTCGAAGCAAACCGAGCGAATAGTAGTGCCCTTCGTCTTCGTCAGTCGCGTCGAAGAAGCGGGCGAGGCGTGATCTGAGTGCATCAGCGATACAGGAGTTCGATGGTCGACACATTTGGATCCCTTTTGCCACGGGCCTTGCGGCACTGAGTGCAAACTCAGTGAAGCCCAATGACCGGAGCCCATGGCTCCAACGCGCAGCCTTCCACCGTCACCCGGTGCATCAGGCGGCGGTGGCCGTGATAGTCGTTGATCGCCTTGTGCCAGGTCGCGCGGTTATCCCATATTACCACCGTGCCGGGACGATAGCGCACACGGCACTGGAAATCGGGTTTCTGGCACACCGTGTAGAGGTAACCGAGGAGCGCTGCGCTCTCCTCCGCCGTCCAGCCGTCGATATGGGTTGTGAAATCCGGGTTCACATAAAGGCAAGGCTTGCCGGAGAGCGGGTGCTTGATCACCACCGGGTGCAACGCGTCCTGGGTTGCCAGCTCCGCGTTCCCGATCCGACCATCCCGATGCGATTCATGGTCGTCCTGGCTGGCGCCGAAGGCGTGGCGCGAGGAGTGCCAAGCCCTGAGTCCCAGCAAGGTTGTCTTGAGCCCGTCCGACAGGCTTTCATATGCCGCGTTCATGGATGCGAAACAGGTGTCGCCACCGACCTTTGGCGTTTCGATGCAGTGCAAGATCGAACACATCGCCGGGGCCTGGTCATAGGAGTGGTCGGTGTGCCAGCCCTCGCCGATAGCATAGGTCTGATCGGCTTCCTTCAATACCATGGCGACGCGCGGGTGGCCCGGAACCTTGGCGAAGAAGCGGTTGACGTTGATCGGGTTGAACCGCTCGGCAAAGGTAAGTTGGTCTTCCGGAGTCAGAATCTGGTCGCGGATCGCCAGCACGCCATGGGCGGCGAAGGCCTTTGCTATGATGTCGAACTGGTCCGGATCCTTCAGATCGGCACCGGTGACCTCGGCGCCCAGACCGCCTGTAAGGGGTGTGATCTCCATAAGGCGGAGCCTAGCGCGGCTCCACCGAACTGGCCAGAATGAAGCGCAAGTCTAGCCCGCCAGCGCCCGCGTCGCCGGTTCCAACTGTGCCAGGGCGGTTGCCAAACCGTCGAAGTCGCGGTCCTTGTAGATAAACCCGGTGATGTCGTTCTCGTATCCAGCGCAGAGATGCCTGGGTGTATCGCTCGACGTCATCAGGAAAACGCTGATCCGATCGCGGCCCGGCATCGCGGCCATGCAATGCAGCAAGTCGAGCCCCCCCATCCGTGGCATGTAGAGGTCTAGCAGCATGACCGTCGGGCGGGGATGGCCGGACATCTGCAGATGATCCAGCGCGTCGACCCCATCGATCGCGTGAAGGAGCGGTAGATCCCGCCCCAGGCGTGCCATCATCCGGCGCACCGCCATGGCGCTGATTTGATCGTCATCCACCAGCATCAGCCAGGGCGAGCCATCTATTCCATGGGCAAGCATCGGCGATGAGGGACGTCGGATTGGCGTTGGGCCAATCCCTTTGGAACGCAGCATAGATTTCTTCCTTTCGCGATTCCCCTTATGAGAACGCTAGCCGCGCCGATTTAAGCCGCGGTTAAAGATAACCAATATTAACGGCGCACTGCTGCGGGGGCATCAGAGCATGGGAAAGTAATCCTCACAATCCCCGTCGCGATAGACATCGGCTGTGCAGCAATGCAGTCCGCCGCCAAAGGCATAGGCGTCGCGCAGATCCACCGGGATCACCTCCTGCCCCAGCTTGTCGAGCTGTTCCATCTGCCAGGTTTCCGACGCTTCGACGCAAACCGTCTTGGGATCCAGCACCAGCACATTCATGCTGAGCCAGGTCGAGGAATAGCAGAGCGGGGGCGGCGCGTTATGCGCGGGCTGGGCGGCATCCACGATCTCCCACCCGTTCTTTTCGAACATGGCGCGCTGATCCTTTGGCAGGCGGCGCTGCGGGTTGTTTAGGATCAGGCCGGGGCGGATCGGCGTGAACGTGGCATCGATATGGATCGGATAGGGGTCCCCCGGGAAATTCACCGTATGGACCCGATGATCGGGATAGTGACGACGCAGCCATTCGATCCCTTTCAGATTGGTCGTGAACCCGTGTTGCACCACAAGGTCGCGGCCGAACCGCAGCACGTCTGCCGCGTCGAACAGAGGCTCTTCCTCGGTCGTCACGAAGAACTTCTCGGCAGCCCATTCCAGGCGCTTGGCCTCGCCGATTTTGTCCGACAGATAGTCCGGATGGTAATCCGCGTCCGTCAGCCGCGGCTTCGGTGCGCATTCGTGACGGAAGTTCGGGTCTTCGTCGAAATACCGCTGCATCAGCGGGCGATAGTTCAGATATTCGAACCAGCGGCAGCGATAGGACATCGTCGCCTCCAGGATCTCGGAGCCCACCGTGAGGAGGACGTCGCGCGGCGGCATGCAGCCGAATTGCGATCCGGTGTGGAAATCCGGGGTCGTCACCGGCTGGCTATGGTCGATCGGCTCGGGCCGGTCCACCCGAATGCCCCGTTTCTCCAGCAAAGCCGAAAAGTCATCCAGCAACTCGTTGGCCCGATCTATCGTCTCTTGCGGACGCATCCCCCATTGGCCGCGCATGTCGCTGTCCTCGGGCACCTTGGCGTCCAGCGCGGGTTCCGGCGGTGGGATATGGCAGCCGGTAGCCCGCCCGACTATGACGTGGCGCAGCGGGTCCCATTCGTTCCAGGAATTGACTTTCGTGCTGTTCGGCGACCAGGCCATACCATCCTCCCCTTGATCGATCGCGGGCATAAAACAGCGCGGGACGGGAGGCGGCAAGTCTGATTTGAACCCTCTGATGGGTGATCCGCGACTCCCCGCCCTGATCGTTCAGTCGCCGGTACCGTCATGGCCTTGCACCGGGTGGGCCGGGCGCTAATCTCTGGGTTGATGAATCCGAACCCGCCGATCTGCCCGCTCTGTCACCGCCCGATCCCGCCTTGGGCGAAGCAATCGCTGCATCACCTGATCCCCAAGTTGAAGGGCGGCAAGCACGGGCCGACCGCGCTGCTCCATCAGATCTGTCACAACGAAATCCACGCGACGTTGACGGAGGCGGAACTGGCCCGCGACTATTCCACTATCGAGGCATTGCGCGGACATCCCCGCCTGGCCGCTTTCATCCGCTGGGTTTCGAGCCGCGACCCGGCTTTTCACAGCCGCAGTGCGGGTGGGCGGCGCAAGCGCTGATCGGCGATTATCGGTGGAAGCCGGACCGCAACGCCGGTTAAACTGCGGGTGAGCGACGCTAGATCGGGAGTGTACGATGACAACCGAGGGCGGCTGCTATTGTGGCGCTTTGCGCTATCTGATCGAGGGCAAGCCGATCGTGAGCGGGCAGTGCCATTGCCGCGAATGCCAATATATCTCGGGCGGGGCGCCGCATCTTTTCCTTCTTATGGCGGAGGATGGCTTTGCCTACACCATAGGCGAGCCGAAGCTGTTCCAGCGATCGGACCTTGAGGCGCCGGTGACGCGCGAGTTCTGCGGAACCTGCGGTACTCATGTCGCGACCCGATTGAAGGAGCGCAGCCAGATCGTCCTAAAGATCGGAACGCTGGATGACCCGACCGCCTTCGGAAACCCGCAGATCGCGATCTATACCTGCGACAAGCAACCCTTTCACATGGTTCCCGAGGGCATGCCCGCCTTCGAGACATTGCCGCCCGAGGGGTGATTGTGATCTTGCGTGCGGTATTGCTGCTGTTAGCGGTTTTGCTGCTGGCGCCCGCTACGGTGGAAGCCGGCTTTTGGAAGCTGGGCCGCCTGGGCGACGAGGTCGGCGGCGCTGCGCGTCATGCCGATGGGCTCGGCGGTTTACCCGATACCGTCTTTCGGGTTGCGCGAGATGGCGGCACGCCTGCCTTGGTGCTCGGCCAAACCGACGGCCACTGGTCGCTGATCGACGAGCTGGGGCGATCTACCAGGCTGAACTCGGGCGATGATCTGGACACCGTCCTGCGGGCCGCTTCGCCCGACGGGCAGATGCCGAATGTGGTGATCCCGACACATCGGGTGGAGCAGTTGGGGCCGCTTGCTCCCCAACTCGCCAAGCGCGGGGTCTTGCGTCTCTGGGACGGTAAGATGGCGCATAAGGTGTTCAAGCTGGGCGACCGGTTAGAGGTCAGGCCCCACCCCAATATCTCGGTACCCGCCCAACCCTATCGCGTCCTGCGCGAGGCGCTCTATGCTCTCGACAAGCCGATGACGCGGGTGCAGGTGGCCGAGCTTGGCAAAGCCGACACGTCCGGTCCGCGTATGGTCGGGTTCGGCGACGGGGCGCCGACCCGCCCGGGCGAGACGGCGCTGCTGACCCCCGACCGGCTGGTCGAGGGGATGCGGGCCTCGCAAGGCGGCACCCTTGTACTGAGCGGTCGCGTCCGCGACGGCGCCCTGCGCGGCAAGACCGGAGTTCAGATGAAGCTGGCCGACCTGCAAGCAGCGGCGGACGCGGCGGATGTTCACCTGATCGTCATCGATGGCCCGGCCAAACGGGCCAGACGCGCGGCGGAAGATGCCGTTACCCATGGCGATCTGCTGGAGGCGCTGGCCAGCGAAAATCGCCAGCTCGCCGTCGGGATTACCCGGACCGGGCGCGACCGCATCCGTCTGATCGCGAAGCCGCGCCAGCGCGTGGTGGTCGAGGTGCCGAAGAACAGTGCGTTGGTCATCGCACGCGCCGCGGCGGACTCCGCCGAAGTCATCCACGCGATCCATATCGTCACCCGCGACGAGACCCATGACCGCGATATCAGCACCCGCGCGATCCCCGGTATCCCGAACTGGGTGCTGATGCTGCTGGCGGTCAACCTGATCATCGCGGTCTATTACCTGCGCACCTCCTGGGGGCTCTTCACCTGGGGATGGAGGCTGTTCAGCCGGGGGCGCACCCGAGCGGGCCGGATCGTGCGCACCACGGTCTTCATCGCAACCATGCTGGTTTTCGGCTTCGCCTATGGGCTGATCGGTTTGATCGTCAGTGTTTGGCGAACCCTGATCTGGCTGCTTCGGCTGGTTCGGATCCTGCCAACACCCGTGGCGCCGGCCTGAGCGCTTTCCCTGGACCATAGGATCAGCTAGTCCAGAACGTATTCAACAAGGGGTTCCACCGTGCAGCGTAGTATTCTTATCACCGGATGTTCCTCCGGTATTGGCGAACATGCGGCTTTCGCGCTGCGTGACAGGGGCTGGCGGGTCTTCGCCTCGTGCCGCCGCGAGGAGGATTGCGCCCGCCTGCGCGACCGGGGGCTGGAAAGCCCGCGCATCGACTATCAGGACACCGACTGCATCGCCCAGGGCCTGGCCGAAACGCTGGAGGCTACCGGCGGCACGCTGGATGCCCTCTTCAATAACGGCGCCTACGGGATGCCGGGCGCTGTCGAGGATTGGCCGACGGATGCCTGGCGTGAGATCTTCGAGACGAATTTCTTCGGCTGGCACGAACTGACGCGCCAGGTGATCCCCGTGATGCGCAAGCAGGGTCAGGGGCGGATCCTGCAATGCTCCTCGGTCCTCGGGTTCATCGGGATGAAAATGCGCGGGCCCTATGTCTCCACCAAACATGCGTTGGAGGGGTATTCGGACACCCTGCGGATGGAGCTTCACGGGTCGGGCATCAAGGTGGTGCTGATCGAGCCCGGGCCGATCAACACCATGATCCGCATCAAGTCGCAGCCCCATTACGAACGCTGGATCAAGGACAAGCCCAGCGTCTGGGCCGAGTTCTACAAGAACACGGTCGAGCCGCGTCTCTATGCCAACTCTCCCCCGGTCGATTGGGGCGAGTTGCAATGCGATGCGACGACCGCCAAAGTAATTCATGCGCTGGACAGCCCGCGCCCGCGGCCCAGATACTACGTGACCCGGCCGACCTATGTCGCCGGGTATCTGAAACGTCTGCTGCCAACGCGCATGATCGACCGCATCATGCGCTGAGCCTGATCGGAGAACCCATGTCCGGCACAACCTTTTATATCGCCGTCCTGCTGTGCATGATCACGCTGGGCGTCCTGATCATCGGGGTGATCGGCTTCGGAACGGGCAAGGCGTCGGGCAGCTTTTCGAACAAGATGATGCGCTACCGGATCTTCTTCCAGTTCGCGGCGATCATCGCCATCCTCGTCACTGTCTGGCTGGCGAAAGGCGAGGGCTGAGGGTCCGGCCCCTGATTTCGCGGCAAGCCGCATCACGCTTTGAGGCTGCCACCCTTGGCGGCGTGGTGACATGTTGGGAGATTTATCCGTGATGCTACACGGGCACTCGCAACACCAGCGTAGGGCCATTTCGGTGGTTCCACCAACAGTGAAACAAAACTCTGGTTCTTGAATTGCGTCGGTCGGGTGGGGTTGAGTACGAGGCGTGATCGTTTTCGATCGCAGCGCGGATTGCAGGGAGAGATCGGCCATGGCGCGCCTCTTGGTCTACTATGCCCATCCGGGCCACCGCGCGTCCCGGGTCAACCGGCCCATGGCCGAGGCTGCCGCGGCAATCGAGGGCATCGCCTTCGTCGATCTCTACCGCCTCTATCCCAGGTACAACATCGATATCGCGGCGGAACAGGCGCGGATCCTGGCGATGGACGTCATTCTGTTTCAGTTTCCGCTCTTCTGGTATTCGACACCTTCGCTGATCAAGGAATGGATCGATCTGGTCCTTGAGTACGGCTTCGCCTATGGGTCGGGAGGGGACCGGTTGGCAGGCAAGACAATGATGATTGCCTTGACCGCAGCAGGGCCGCATGAAGCCTATGGACCTCGGGGTCTCCAGCACTATCCGCTGCGCACGTTCCTGTCGCCGTTGGAGCAGACCGCTAGGCTGTGCCAGATGCGGTTTCCGGCGCCATATGTTCTGCATTCGGCGCTTAAAGCATCCGAGGATGGCGCGGTTGACCGGCATATTGCGGGCTATGTCAGGCTGCTAGAAGCGCTGCGCGATGATCGATACGACATTGACAGGGCCGTCGATATGCAGAGCGTCCGCTCCGATACATTGCCGATCCGGGGAAAGGGCTGATGGGCGAATTGCTGTTCCTGAGCTTCGTCTTCCTATGCGCCGGTGTCGTTGCCGTGCCGGTCGCAGCACGATTGGGGCTGGGATCGGTGCTGGGCTATCTGATCGCGGGGATTGCGATCAGCCCACTGCTCGGCCTCTTCGACGTCGATGTGATCAGCATACAGCACTTTGCCGAGTTCGGCGTGGTGATGATGCTGTTCCTCGTGGGGTTGGAGCTTGAACCGCGTCTGCTGTGGCAGATGAGATCCCGTCTTCTTGGGCTCGGCGGGCTCCAGGTCGGTCTCACCACGCTGATCGTGGCAGGTTGCGCCATGGCGCTGGGCCAATCCTGGTCGGTTGCACTGGCCGTCGGGTTGGTCCTCGCGCTCTCCTCCACCGCGATAGTGCTGCAAACCCTGAACGAGAAGGGCCTGATGAAAAGCGATGGCGGTCAGGGCAGTTTCTCGGTGCTGCTCTTCCAGGACATCGCGGTAATCCCGATGTTGGCACTGATTCCGTTGCTGGCGCTGCCGGAATTGGCGGGGTTGGCGCATGGTGGCGGGCACGGGGCCGGTGGACATTCGGGCGAGCCCCATGGAATGAGCCTGGTCGATGGACTCACCGCGTGGCAGCAGGCGCTGGTTACCATCGGCGCCATAGCATCGGTGATTGTGGTCGGGTCGCTGCTGACCCGGCCGATCTTCAATTTCATCGCGGTCGCACGCCTGCGCGAGATTTTCGTGGCAGCGGCGTTGCTCTGGGTCATCGGCATCGCACTCCTGATGACGCTGGTGGGACTGTCCCCGGCGCTTGGCACGTTCCTCGCCGGTGTGGTCCTGGCCAACAGCGAGTATCGCCATGAGCTTGAGAGCAATATCGATCCATTCAAGGGTCTTCTGCTGGGACTGTTTTTCATGACAGTCGGTGCCGGTATCGACTTCGACCTTCTGACCCAGAACCTGTGGACCACCGTCGCGTTGACCGTTGGCCTGGTGGTCGTCAAAGGGGCTGTGTTGTTTGCGTTGGCGACAATTTTTGGGATTGGCGGATCGGATCGCTGGCTTTTCACCCTGGGTCTGGCGCAGGCGGGCGAATTCGGCTTCGTGTTGCTGACCTTGACGGTGAACAACGCCGTCATCCCGCAGGCGCTGGCGGATCAGCTTTTGCTGGTTGTCGCGCTCTCTATGCTGCTGACGCCTGCGCTTTTCATCCTCTACGAACGGGCAATCGCACCCCGGCTCAATGTCGCCAATGAGGAGCGGCACGAGGACGACGTACCCAACGGTTCAATCATCATCGCGGGCCATGGTCGTTTTGGCGGGATCATCAACCACATGCTGCGCGGCCTTGGTCACGAACCAGTGGTGGTGGATTACAGCTCCGCACAGCTTGATCTGGTCAGCGCATTCGGTGTCCGGGTCTATTTCGGCGACGCCACACGGCCGGATCTTCTGGAAGCCGCCGGGATCGAAAGCGCCTCCGTCCTCGTCGTCGCAATCGACGGCCGCGAGCAGATCACCGGGATTGTCCGCCATGTGCATCGCAACCATCCGCAGGTGAAACTGATCGCGCGCGCGGTCGACCGGCAGCATGTTTACGAGCTTTACGCGGCCGGGTGCCGCGACATCATCCGCGAAACCTTCGACAGCGCGGTTCGCGCCGGGCGTTCGACCCTAGAAGCACTGGGAGAGCACCCTTTTGAAGCCGAGCGCAAGGCCCGTCAGTTCGTCGAACACGACCGACGTCATATGGTCCTGCTGGCCGATGTCTACGACCCGGACATCCCGGTCCACAAAAACGCGGCCTATGTCGAGAGGGCCAAGCAGGTCCGCAAAGAAACCGAAGCAGACCTGCGCGGTAAGGAGGCAAGTTTCAGCATACGCGCCGAGCGCGGCTGGGCGCCGCCGGTTGAGCAGAATGCGGAAAGTGACCCCAGAGAATCAGGTGACTTTGCAGCGGATCCCGCGCGTAGCGGATAAGAAATTCCAGCGTTCTGCCAGAGTATAACGCTCTCATATGACTGCACTCTGCGGTAACGCTTTCTGACCGTGCCAAGTTTCTTGCGGACGAGTGGCCAACTGGCAGAGCTGGCGTGCGTGTTGGGCATAGGAGTTCCGGTTATCGATGAGCCGACTGGTTGTCCGATAACCGTTGCCGCACGATCTCAAACCAACTCCCCCGGCGCACCGGGAACGGGGACGGCATCCTGGCGCGCCGCAGCGGTGCAGTGCGGGACCAGCAGGCTCGTACGTGCTGCAGGGGCCAGCGTAGCTTCGTGGGCGGCGGTTTTCGCCCAGTTGGCGGCTTGCTCGGCCCCGGTTGCGCCCGTCTCGGGCATGGATGCTGGGTACCAATGGGCTTGCAGTCTGGCGCTCAGATGCGCCACGCGCTTTTGGTCGGTGCAGAGCACACCCGCCTCGGTATCCCAGTGCAGGCTGCGCCCGTTCAGATTGGCGGAGCTGACGATTGCCACCGCATCATCGCAGACCGCCACCTTGGCATGGACATAGATCATCTCGGCCCCGGCAATACGCTGGCGCCCGGGTTGCCGGTCTGGCACCCGGCGCGCGGGCGAAAGGATCGCGGCCCTGGAACCGAAGGCGCGAGTGACCTTGTCCAGGCATCTGACCTGCAGATGGTCACCGAAGCGCTCGGCCAGGCTCAGCCGGCCTTTGAAGGCGATGTCTTCGGGCGCAGTGGGCAGGATTAGGATCAAGCCCAGATCGGGATTGGCCCGCGCCGCCCGGGCCAGCGCGCGGGCGATCCGGCGGCTGCGGAAAAACTGCGTCTCGATATAGATCAAACGTCGCGCCCGCCGGATCAGATTCAGATGGGCGCTCAAAAGCTCGCGGATGGCGGGGCGTGGGAACAGCGAAGAGCCCGGCTCGCGCGAGCGAAAGGACAGCGTGCGCAGCATCTGCAGGTGCGGATCGTTTGCCGAAGCCAAGTCAGTTTTAGCAGCAGGCACATCGCAGGGCGCAGGCGGCAGCGGCAGAGGCTCCGCATGATCGGGCCGGTAGGCTCCATAGAGATCCAGCGCCTCGCTTGCACGCGCGCGGTGGTGGTTCCATTGCTCGGCGAAATGCCGTGCAATATCGTCGGCCACGGGTCCCTCAACCAGGACCGACGCATCGTGCCAGGTCTCCTCGGCCGGGCGGCTGTGGTTGAGGTTGTCATAGCGCCGCTCGTCCACATCCAGGCCGCCGATGACGGCGTGCTCCCCATCCGCCACGGCCAGTTTCTGGTGTAGCGTCCCGGGTGTCAGTCGCGGCAGGTGCCCGATGCGCCACCGTGCTTGTCCATCCTGGTCGATCCGGATTGCGCGCCAGAGGCCTGGCATCGCGGCATAGGCCTCTCGCCGCGCGTCTTCAGGCAATTCGTTCAATTCGCGGCAACGATGCCCGACCGCGGCAATCGCCGCCGGGCCCAGAACCAGCCGCGTCAGGCCCTTGGCATGAGCGTCGTGCAGCGCGGGTAATAAATGAAGGCCGTCCGGCCGCGAGGCACGCGCGATTTCAGTCAGGGCCTGCAAACTTTCCCAGGTGGCACGGTGCAGTTCGGCCCGGCCCAATGCGTCGAAATCTGAGAGGAGGAGCCGGACCTCCACCCCCTCTTCGAGCTTGCGTTCGATCAGGCCGGCCCAATCCGCCGCGACTTCTCGCGCCGGGCCATGCAGCCGCGTTGTCGGGTCGAAGACGCGAAACCCCAGCCAAAGCGTGCGCCTTGCTTCCAGCGCGAGGGTTTCGAGCGCGGGGAACGCCTCCTCCGCCGTCAAAAGCAGATTAAAGCGGCCTGCGGGGCGTTTGGGAAATCTGGGCGTCAGGGACATGCGTGGGTTCTCTCGCCGGGTCTGGTTGCTGGCTATCGGCGATGCAGCGCCCGGCAACGCCGCTGAAATGGCAGCACGTCGCATCGCATCGGCGGTTTCGTTCATATCATACGGCGCGCGAACGAGCGCCCGATAATCAGCGCGGGCGTTGCGATCAGTGCACCGGCCGCTCCCCAAAGCCAACCGCCCAGCGCGACCGCCAGAAACACGGCCAAGGCGCTGACCTGGGCCTGGCGCCCAACCAGACTGGGCGTCACGAAGCTGCCCTCCAGCAGGTTCAGCACGACCAGAAGACCGACCGGCAAAATGGCCTGCTCGACCGTGCCAAAGGCGACCAGGCAGACCGCGAAGACGATCACATTCATGATCATCGGACCGATATAGGGCATGAAGTTGAGGAGCGCGACCAAGATGCCCCATACAGCGGGTGTCGGGACCCCCAATGCCCAGAACATCAGCCCGGCCAGGGTGCCCAGTGCGATGTTAATCAATGTGATAGTGAACAGATAAGTCCCGATCTCCTGTCTTATCTCCTGCAGCATGCGCCCGATGATCATGCGATTGCCGAGTGTGCTGCCGAGGCACAGCGCGCCGCGCAAAACGCGTGCTCGCTCCGCGATCAGAAAGTAGGTCAGGAAGATCCCGAACAGAACGCTGGCGAACGCCGAAGGGGCGCCCAGCGCGAGATCGGCGATCAAATTTTGGCTGGTCCCGACAACTTCGACCGCGTCGTCCACAACTTCCGACTCGATGCCTGCGGTTTCGCTGACGTTCTCGGTCACGTTGCGCAGAACGCGCTCGAAATCGCGCAACAGTTCGGGTCCGCGTACGCGCCACTCATCGGCTGTTGGCAGAAGAACATAGAAAATCCCGGCCACGAGCGTTCCGCCCGCTGCGACCACAATCAGAGAGGAGAGGCTGCGCGGCAGGCGCGCCCGTTCGATCAGTGTTGCCGCCGGGGTCAAGATCATGGCGGACAGCGCGGCCAAGGCAATCGGAATTGCCACTTGCTCGCCGATCTTTAGACAGGCCAGAACGGCCACGGTCGCGATGATCGCCAGGCTAGTCGTGCGAATGATGTCTCGATCCTGCGGCGCCACCGGTTACCCCTCCGGCCAGGGCCGGATCACCACGGCGGAGATCGAGTTCTTGGGCGAGCCGTCGATCAACCGATCAGAGTAGCTGAGATAGACTAGGGTGTTTCGGGTTTCGTCGAAGAACCGAACCACTTGGATTTTCTTGAACAGAATGGATGTGCGCTGGCGAAAGACCCGTTCTCCATCCTCCAGGTCCGGGGCGAGTGCGACCGGGCCGGTCTGGCGGCACGCGATGGAGGCGTCCGAGGTGTCCTCGGCCAGTCCCAACGAGCCTGTAATCCCACCGGTTTTGGCACGCGACAGGAAGCAGGTGACGCCGCTGATATCGGGATCGTCAAAAGCCTCCACCACGATTTTGTGGTTCGCCCCCAACAATTTGAAAGCGGTCGAGACATCGCCGATCTCCTCGGCCAAGGCGAAAGGGGCCGCAAGCAGAAGCGCGACCGCGCAGGCGAGGCGTTTCTTCATGCCCTGGCATCCATGTTTTCGGGCGCTGCGTCAGACGGACCGGCATCCACCATCTGTCTGGCATTGCCATCGTCGGGCGGTGTCGGCAGCGCGGTAATCTCCACCGCCACCGACAGGCGCGTGCCCGTGGGGCCGGAATAGCTGCCGGAAACCGGCACGGCCTGGCGCGCGCTGCGCACGGTGGCAACGCGGATCAGATCCGCGCTTTCAATGAAATTGTTGGTCGGATCGTAAGAGATCCAGCCGCGCGCTGGCACATAGATTTCCACCCAGGCATGGGTGGCCGCAGCGCCGATACTGGCGGTGCCACCCCACGCGCCCGACCCTCTGTCCAGCGCGGGGGAGTAGAGATAGCCCGTAACGAACCGTGCGCCGAAGCCCAGAATTCGGGCTGCATCGATCATCAGGGCCGCCATGTCCCGGCAAGTGCCCGCGCCGCTTTGCAGGGTTGCGCGGGCGGTTTGCGTGCCCTCGACCTGCCGCGCCTCGTAGGTCACGGCATCATTGACCGCCCGGTTCAACCCGGCCAGTAGCGAGAGCGCATCGTATTGCCCCTGTTCCAGGTCGCCCAACTCGGCTGCAAGCCAGTCGCGCAATGTGCTCTCGTCTTCCGGGTTCTCGGGTTGCAGCATCGCGCCCAGGTCCATCTGCTCGTCGATTGTGTAGCTGAAGGGGTAGAGGCCGGGGATGTTCGCCTCCGGCAAGGGCTCGGGCAGCGGATATCTGTCGAGCACGAGTTCGCTGACGATTTCAAGCCGCTCGGTGGGCGCTTCGAACTGTGCCATCCCAATCGAGTTCCCAAAGACGTCATGGTGGAACCTCAGGTCTTTGTAAGGTGGGGGTGCGCGCAGCCCTTGAGAGATATGAAAGAGGAGAAATAATCAGAGCGTGGGCTCTCCCCCCTCGTTCGTATTTCGGGTTTGAGAGGTTTTCTCTCCCTTGTTTCTTTCGGATCATTTTGGGGGGGTGGAGAGGAGTTTGCCATTCTGCCCAGGGAGTCTGGGCCACTCACGGCTCTTGGAGCGCGCTGCGCAGCTGCCCAAAACCTCTCCCGATCCTCGTAGCCACTCGGGGGAGGGGCTTACGCCCGGATCTCCGGAGAGCACCCCCATGATCGCCGCCGCCGTCTGGGGCCCAGGTGCAACGCTTACTCTTGTGGAGCGAGTGGAGTGTGGAGGAGGGGCGGGGGAGGCCCCATGCAGGCTTTGGTCCCGTGCCGTATCGCGTTTCAGACCTGATGATAGGTGCTCCCGTTTTGACGCCGTGCCAGAGGTAGCCTTTTTGATCTCCCCCTGGACAGCGGCAGGGGG
>JBCCDU010000069.1:0-21953 GCA_039030715.1 Pseudomonadota bacterium | reverse complement strand
GTGCCCTGCGCAGGGCGTCCGAAACGGCGGCTGTGATCTCGCCCAGATAACCCGCTGCGGCCAGCGATGGCGCGATGGCGCCGAACAAGGCGGCGCAGATCCGCTCCACGGCGTCGGCGACCTCGGTCTCGACCGATTGGCGCAACTGGCCCGCATCGGTCATCTGCTCGGTGAGTGTGTCGAGCACCATGCGCAACTCGCTCTCGGCGCGCGCCTCGGCCATCGCGACGCCCTCGGCGAACCCGTCCGCGCGGCCCTTGCCCCGCGCCTTGGCGAGCAGGGTTTCCAACGCCTCAGCATCCAGCCGCGGGGCCGGCGCCTGGGCCGGTGCCGCAGCCTCGCTGCCAGAGAATTCTTCGAACTGAACCGCGCGAATGCTCATGTCGGCTGCGCCTCCTCTTCCGGTGCGTCCAGCCAGCTGCGCAGCAGGCGGATGGTCTCGTCAGGCTGGTCGCTGACCGCGTCGCGCAACAGGCCCAGTTGATCCTCGCCCACCGCTTCGGCGTCGATCACCTCGCCAGCGGCGGCGATGCTGTCGCCGACAGTGGCCGGACCTTGCAGCCCGGGCGCGCCATCCGCGCCGACGGCCTGGTCGAGCGGATCGATCAGCGGCGGCGGCGGATCCACATTGAGGATCGGGCGCACCACGAACAGGCCCAGCATCAGCGCAACCAGGCCCAGGGTCACAAGCTGGATGATCGACATCAGATTGACCGAAACGAAGTCCATGAACCCGGCCTCGGCCACCGTGCCCTGCTCGCCCAGGCCAGTAAATTCCAGCGATTGGATCGTCACCACATCGCCGCGGGCCTTGTCGAACCCCACCGCCGATTCGACCAGCGTCTGCAGCGAGGTAAGCTCGGCCTCCGGCCGTGGAACCCAGGTCACATTGCCGTTTGCATCGGTTTCGCGCAGGCCATCGACCATGACCGCGACCGAGATGCGCCGCACCTCGCCCGGCGGGCGCACCCGCTCACGCAGCACTTCGGAGACCTCGTAATTCACCCGCTCGCGCGTCTGCTGGGCCTGGCGGTTGGAGCCATCGCCACCCTCGACCTCGCCATCGGGCAGGTTCGAGGCAACGGTCACGCCGGTCGCGGAGCCTTGCGCGCTGTCGCTGCTTTCCTCGGTATCGGTATGAATGACCACCTGGCTGGAGGGGTCTACCACCCGCTCGCGAATCGTCTCGCTGTCGCGGACCGTATCGACTGAAACCTCGACGATCGCAGCGCCTTGGCCGACCCGCGCCTCCAGCAGGCGTTCGACGGAACGGCGCAGGGCGGCGGCCCGCGCGGTCGGATCGCCGCTCGTCGCCGGGTTGGTTTCCGCCTCGCCCGAGCGCAGGACCACACCGTTCTCGCCATCGATCACCGCGACATTCTCCAAAGCCAGACCGGCAACCGCCGAGGCGGTAAGATAGCGAATCGCCTCCGCCTGTTGCCTGCTGAGCGCACCCGCGCTCATCGAAACGATGACAGAGGCGGTGGTCGGCGTGCCCTCCTCGAACGGGCGCCGGTTGGCTTGGGCGATATGTACACGGGCACGGATCACCTGGGGGCTGGCCAGAATGGTGCGCGCCAGCTCCCCCTCCTTCGCGCGCCAATAGGCTGCATCGAACATCTGCGCGGTGGTGCCAAAGCCGGACAGGGTGTCGAGAAGCTCGTATCCCGCAGCACCTGCAGCGGGCAATCCCTCGCCCGCGAGGCTGATTCTGGCGCGATCGCGGACATCCGAGGGCACATAAATCGCGTCGTTGCGCACCTCGTAAGCGATTCCCTGACGGTCCAACCCCTCGACCACGCCCGCGGCGGCGGTCGAGTCCAGGCCGGAATAGAGCAGGGCCATCGAAGGCGCTGTCGCGATTCGAAAAAACATCGCCAGGACAACGAAAACGACCAGCGTTCCGGCCACAACAAAGACCTTACGCTGCGGTTGCATCGCTTCCCAGGCTGACAGGAGATTAGTCACGGTCGAAACCCATCCTCACACCCGCACATGGCAGGTCAAACCCTTCTGGTGTGAACGCAAGATCGGTCAGCGCCGCTTAATATTAGGTTAGCTTGTGACGACTATCAGTTGGGCTCATCAAACAAAAAGCCGGTGAGACCAGAATGTCTGATACTGCTGCCGCAGAAGTCGCCGATCTTGAAGACGGCGCGGACGAGGCGCCCAAGAAGAAGGGCAAGATGGGCCTGATCCTGGCCCTTGTTGCGCTGTTACTATGCGGCGGCGGGGGTTTTTTCGCCACCTATTCCGGGATGGTCGCGCTTCCCCTCGGTGGCGACAAGGCGAACAGCAAGGACGGCGCCAAGGCCAAGGCGGAGCCTGATCTTCCCCCTGTCGCCTTCCTTCCCACCGGCGAAATGATCATCTCGCTTGGTCCAAATGCCCGCGCCCAGCACCTGCTGATCGAGGCGGAGCTGGAGGTTGCGCCGGAATATCTGGCGGAGATGGAACTGCTGCGCCCGCGCGTACTGGACGTGTTCAACACCTTCCTGCGCGCGGTGGAGGAGCGGGACCTGGAAGATCCGGGCGCGATGCCGCGGCTGCGCGCCCAATTGCTGCGCCGGGTGCAGATCGTGACCGGACCCGACCGGATTCGCGATCTGCTGATCACACGATTCATTTTACGTTGAGGGGCTGGATATGGAGTTGATTGCTGACGGTCTGCTGATCCTCGCGGCACTCTGTGCCTCGCTCTACTGTCTGGTTCTGTCGCGGCGGCTGCGGCGCCTGAACCGGTTGGACAACGGGTTGGGCGGCGCGATTGCCTCGCTGTCGACCCAGGTCGACGAGATGCACCGCGCACTGGCCGAGGCGAAGCAGGTCACCGAGCGGTCGAAGCGGGAACTCGACAGCCGCACCAAACGAGCAGAGCAGGCAGCCGGGCGGCTGGAATTGCTGCTGGTGGCCGTGCGCGAACCGCGCAGTGAGGACAAAGCGGGCGCCGGTGAAGCCGCGGCATCTGCGGCAGAATCAGCAGAGCCCCCTACGGCTCCGGCCACCAGCGTCGAGCCGCTGGCGGAGGTAGCAGAAGCGGAGCCGGAACCCGAAACTGCCCAAGTTCTGTCGCCGGATCCTGCGCCGGCGATCCGGCCTGCCAAGATGGAGACGCCGGAACCCCCCGCATCGGTGCCAGAGGCAAACGAGGAACCAGCGGTCGAAGCTGCGGCTACCGTGTCATCGGCAGACCGCGAACCGGAAGAACTGGGCGCCAGCATTGCCGTGCAGCCCAGGAACGCTGCGGAACCAGAGCCAACCCGTCGCGAGCCAGAGCAGGAAACCCAGACCCCTGAGGTACTGGCCAACGCCATCGACGAAATGGAAGACCGAGCAGATGATGAACTGCGTCTGGCCGAAGCCATCGCGCATCCGGATCAATCGCTCTCTGCGGGCGAGTCCGGGATATCCGAGGAATTGCTTCAGGCGCTGGATAAAATGGCTGGGAGGGCGGCGTCATGAAAGGCGCTCTGAAGGGCAAGGATCGCTCCGCGATGGTGCTTCTGGCCGGGTGTTTCCTGGTCTCGGCGGTTCTGCGTCTGACCAATCCCGACAGTGCCGTAGCGACCGAACTGGCGGAACTGTCCGATGGCGAGCCCAGGATGGACGCCCCCGAGGTACAACCGGCGATTTCGGATGCGGATCTCGCCGCCTTGCTGGCAACGCTGCGCGAGCGTGAGGCTCAACTCGACAAACGCGCCAAGCGGCTGGTCGAAAAAGAACGAATCATCGAAGCTGCCGAGTCCAAACTGCGCGATCAGATGGCCCGGCTGGAGGAGGCGGAAACCCGCCTCGCCGACACCCTGCGCATTGCCGATCAGGCAGCGGAGAAGGATGTCGAAAAGCTGGTCCTGACCTTCGAGACAATGAACCCCAAACGCGCCGCCCCGATCTTCGAGAGCATGGATGTCGCTTTCGCTGCGGGTCTGATCTCGCGCATGAAGGGCACATCCGCCGCGGATATCCTGGCGGGGCTGTCGGCCGAAAAAGCCTATGCCGTCTCGATCTACATCGCCGGGCAGAACGCCAATGCGCCGACCGAATGACGGCGCCGGCCCCTCGACAAAACCGAAGGATGTCCCGGCAGTTCGCCGTTTCTTAACTGCCTTTCCGCGATAGTCGCCTTCGAAACAGCCGCGATCCTGCTTGCCCCAGGGACTTGCTGCGCGCGGTTCAAAGAACTTGAACAGGTATGTGAGCCGATGATCGGAATTGCCGGTATCTTGATCACTTTCGTTATGGTTTTCGGCGGGTATCTGATCGCCGGGGGTAAAATGGCGATCATCCTCGGCTCGCTGCCCTACGAGATGATGATGATCGGCGGCGCGGCAGTGGGCGCCTTTGCGTTGTCGAACGATTTTGCCGACGTGAAGCATACGATCAAAGACCTCGGAAAAGTGTTCAAGGGCGCGAAGTGGAAGAACCAGGACTATCAGGACCTGCTCTGCCTGCTGTTTACGCTCATCCGCATCGCACGCGCCAACCCGATGGACATCGAGGCACATATCGAGGAGCCGCAGGAAAGCGCGGTCTTCCAGAAATACCCGCGCATTCTGGCGGATAAGGCCGCGGTCGATCTGATCTGCGATACGATGCGCGCGGGCACGATGAACTATGACGACCCGCACCAGGTCGAGGAGGTGCTGGAGAAGCGGCTGGACGCAATGCACCACCATGCGATGCATTCCAGCCATGCCTTGCAGCAGATGGCGGATGGCCTGCCCGCGCTTGGCATCGTCGCGGCGGTTCTCGGCGTTATCAAAACCATGGGGTCGATCGACCAGCCGCCGGAGGTGCTGGGGAAGCTGATCGGCGGTGCGCTGGTCGGCACGTTCCTTGGGGTGTTCCTTGCCTATGGCATCGTTGGGCCCTTCGCGACCAAGGTGAAGACAGTCGTGGAAACCGATCACCATTTCTACCTGCTGATCCGGGAGGTGCTGGTCGCCAATCTGCACAACCACGCGCCGGATATCTGTGTCGAGGTCGGGCGCCAGAACACGCCGGGCAGCGTGCGTCCCAGCTTCGGCGACCTCAGCGAAGCTCTGCGCGAAGCGAAATCGGCGGCATGAGGCAGGCGCTCCTCGCCATAAGCCTTGTCCTGCTGCCGGGCCTCTCCCTGGCGCAGGACCAGATGACCCTAATCGCCAGCGATCAGGGCACGTTCAGCCGCGTCCGCGTGATCCTGGACGGGCGCAGCTATGCCCTGGAACAGGTCGGGCCACGCCAGTTCGATCTGTTGCTGCCTGGCGCCGATGTGTCCTTTGACACCAGCCAGATTTTCCCGGGCCGCCGGGCCAGCCGCATCACCTCCGCCCGCAAGGTCGTCGATCAGGCAGGCGGTCGCGTGCGCCTCTCGCTCAACTGCGACTGCCGCGCCTCGATGAGCGCGGATGACGGCCTGCTCACACTGGATTTCCACGAGCCGGGCGAGGCAGCGACCCCCGAGGGTACCTTCGCCGATCTGAATGTTCCGCCGGTCGAACCTGTGGCGACCGAAGCGCCCTTAACAGAACCGGAAGACGCCGAGGCCGAAACGCTTGCGGGAGTTGCCGCGAATGATGCTCTGAATGACGCGGCGAGTGATCCGGTGGCCGAAACCCCCGCCTTTCAAGCGGAACCTGTCCGGGGTGGAACCGCTTTGGCCCCCGACAACTCTCTGACGCCCAGACGCGCGCAGCGTCGCGGCGTCGCGTCCGCATCGAATAGCGGATCCGGGGTGCCGGAAGTGACTGCGGAAACCGCCATCGACCGTGCAGAAATCGAAGCCGCACAGCAGCGCCTACTGCAACAGTTGACCCGCGCGGCAGAGCAGGGCCTGCTCGAGTTCCGCGACCCGGAGACGGCGGAGGACTTCGCGCTAGCCGAACCGGGCCAGGATGCGCTCGAACCCGATGCCGTCGACCCTAAAGTCGCGCCGGTCGCATCGGAGGCCGGGCCGCCCTTGCGCCCCGGTGCATCCGCCGATCCCACCGCGGGGTCCGAACCGCCGGGTGGACCGGCCCTCGCAAGTGCCGGGCCGGCGACGCCCGACGGCACGGGTCCTGGCTCGGCACCCTCAGCCTCGCCATCGGTTGAGCCTGATCCGCAAGTACGGGTGCGCACCGCCTATGATCGCGATTTCGCATCGGTGGCACAGGTTCCACCGGCCGAGATCTCGCCTGGCCAGTCGCAGACAGATCTGGAGGAGAAGCCGGTCTGCATACCCGACCTGGAGCTCGCGATCTCCGATTGGGGTACAAGCGGCGACCCGGCGCAGCAGATCGCCGCCCTGCGTCGCGATCTGCTGGGCGAATTCGACCAATCCGATCCCAAACAGCTTGTCCGCCTCGCCCGGCTTTACATCCATCACGGGCTGGGGGCGGAGGCCTCGCAGATCCTGCGCCTATATGGAGAGGGCCTGCCGGAGACCCCGCTTCTGACCGATATGGCCCGGGTGATCGATGGGTATCCCGTCTCGCCGCACGGGCCACTGGCAGAGGCCGGGATGTGTTCTGGCGCCGTCAGCCTTTGGGCGGGCGCTGCCCGTTTGCCCTTTCCGGAGGAGATCTCCGACCCGGATAACGAAGCCGCCCTGCTGGACGCTTTCGCTACCCTCTCACCGCAGATCCGTCGCTTGTTGGGGCCACAATTGCTTCTCAACGCCCTCGACAGCGATCGCGAGGTGCTGGCGATGAAGATCGACCTTCTGCTCGGCCGGGTGCCCGGGGACAACGGGCCTGCCTACGACTTGGCGCGGGCGCGGCTGCTGGATGCGAAGGGAAAGGTGGCTGAAGCCGAAGCGGCTTATGCGGCACTCGCGCGGGGCGCGACTATGGAAGCCCCGGAAGCCCTGCTCCTGCTGTTCGACAGCCTGCGCAGGCGCGGCGCGGCGTTACCCTCCGATCTGACCGAGGGACTGGCGATCGCCGCTTTCATGCATCGGCAGAGCCCGTTGGGCCGGAAACTGAAGATTGCGGAATTTCGCGCCCGGGCCGGCACCGATGGTCTGCCGGAGGTTCTCGATCAGATCGCGCGCACCATTGCGCAGACCGAGGGCGATGTGACCGATCTGCGCGATGCGGGCCACGCGATTCTGGAAACCGCCACGGCGGCGGAGGCAGGGGATGTCGATTACTCGCGCGCAGTGCTGGCCTATCAGGAGCAGATCGCGACCAGCGCCGCAGGCGACAATGCGCGCATCGTGGCCTCTGGCGAGTTGCTCTCCACCGGGCTTCCGAATGCCGCGTTGGATGTGTTGCGTCCGGCGCTGCGCCGGGGCGGGCCCAGCGTGATGCTGGCGGCGGCCCGGGCCCACCTGGCCATGGACGCACCGGATGCGGCCCTGCAGGTGCTGAACGGTTTGGAAGGCGCTGAGGCGGCGCGCCTGCGCGCCCAGGCATTCGAAAAATCAGGCGCCCCCGGGGAGGCGCTGAACGCCCTGTCCGAGGCATCGGACGGGGCACCAGATGGCCCCGACCTGACCGAGGAGCGCGCGGCCCTGTCCTGGCAGGCCGGCGAATGGGAAGGCGCGGCCAGTGCCGGTCCCGATCAGCGGCGCATCCTGGCGGCTTATATGGCGGGGCAGAGCGCGGAGGACGCGCTCGGCACTCCGGCTGTGCCTGGCAGCGAGGTGGAAGCCTTCCTCGCACCGCCCGAACTGGGCCGGGATCTGACCATGCGCGATGCGCGCTCGGTCATGGAAGCGTCGAAAAACGTCCGAACACTTATCGAGGAGGCGCTAGAGGATGGATAATCCAAGCTATGTCACCCTGACCCGCCAATCCGGTCTGCTGAAGGAGATGCAGCTGGTCGCGAACAACATCGCCAATGTCTCGACCACCGGCTTCCGGCGGGAAGGCACGGTCTTCTCCGAAGTGCTCGACCGGCTGGATGTGGAAGGCGGCACCCTTGCGCAGACCGCCGCCCGGGTGCGCACCACGGATTTCCAGCAGGGCGGCCTGCGTGCAACCGGCGGCGCCCTGGACTTCGCTATCGAGGGCGAAGGCTTCTTCATGGTGGAAACCGCCGAGGGTCAAGCCCTGACCCGCGCCGGCAGCTTCGCGTTGAACGCCGAAGGCGAGGTGGTGACCTATGCCGGCGAGCGGGTTTTGGATATCGGCGGCGCGCCGCTGTTCTTCCCCGCCGACGCCGCGAAGATCGAGGTTGCAACCGACGGTACCGTTGTCGCCGACGGCCAGCCGATCGGCCAGTTCGGTGTGGTTACGGTCGATGACCTGACGCAGTTGACCCGCAAAGGCGGAACCCTGTTCGAAACCGAGCTGGAACTGGTCCCCGCAGAAAACGCGACACTGTTTCAAGGCTTTGTGGAACAAAGCAATGTGGACCCGATTGTCGAGATCGCGCGGATGATCGAGGTCCAGCGCGCCTATGAAATGGGCCAGTCCTTCCTGGAAAACGAAGATGAGCGGATCCGCCAGGTGGTCCGCACCATCGGCAGCGCCAGCTAGGCGCCGCCACATCATTAAAGTGTTAACCGAATTAACGTGCTAACCGAGGAGAACGCGGATGCGGGCACTTGATATCGCTGCGACGGGGATGGAAGCGCAGCAAATGCGGGTAGAGGTCGTGTCGAACAACCTCGCCAATATGAACACCACGGCCTACAACGCCCGCCGGGCCGAGTTTGCCGACCTGCACTATCAGCAGGTGCGCCAGCCGGGCACGGTGAATGCCTCGGACGGGTCGATCCTGCCCGCGGGCGTGCAGCTGGGCCTGGGGGTCCGGCCCGCTGCCGTTTCGATGGATGTCGAACAAGGTGCGTTGCGCCAGACCGGTGGCGAGCTGGATATCGCCATCGAGGGCGATGGATATCTGGAGGTCACGCTGCCCTCTGGCCTCACCGCTTATACCCGCGATGGTGGGCTGAAACGCACGGGCGACGGGCTGATTGTCACCTCGGACGGCTATCCTGTCGTCCCCGACATCACGATCCCGGAGGATGCACGCTCCATCGCGATCAATGCCGATGGCGAAGTGGTCGCCAGCTTCAACGACCAGGTGGAAACCCAGGTTCTGGGCCAGTTCACCCTGGCCAACTTCACCAATGACAAGGGGCTGGAGGCCATTGGCGACAACATGTTCCTGGAAACCGCAGCTTCCGGCGCGCCAAATATCGGCGATGCGGGCACCGATGGCCGCGGCACTTTCCGGCAGGGCTTCCTCGAGGAAAGCTCGGTCGATGCGGTGCGTGAGATCACTGAACTGATCGAGGCACAGCGCGGCTACGAGATGAATGCCAAGGTGATCACCGCTGCCGACCAGATGCTGGGCGCCACGGTGCAGATCCGATGATCCGCGCCGCGCTTCTCGCGATCTTTTGCCTGACACCGGCTATGGCCGGGGCGGAGGGGACGCTGGTCGCATCGCGTTCCATCCCGGTCAAATCGGTGATCGGGCCGGGGGATGTGCGTCACGGTGCGCTCGATGTGCCGGGTGCGCTGAGCGATCCCAACCAGGCGATCGGGCGCGAGGCGCGGGTGACACTCTATGCCGGGCGGCCGATCCGCTCCGGCGATCTGCGAAACCCGGCAGTGGTGGAGCGCAACGACCTAGTGCGGCTCAGCTATGTCGCCGGACCCCTATGGATCGTGACCGAGGCGCGCGCGCTGGGCCGCGGCAGCAAAGGCGAAAGGATACAGGTGATGAACTTGGACACACGCGCTGTGATCACCGGGCGGATCGAAGGCCCCGGCGAAGTGACGGTGCACCGATGAGCCGCGCGATCGCCCTTGGGATGGTCGCCATCGCGCTCGCGGGCTGCAACCGGCTGGAACATATCGGTCAACCCCCGCCGATGAGCCCGACGGGTCAGATCATCACCGACCCGTTGCCGACCACGCCCGAGCGTGTGGCCCTGGCGACCCCGCGCCAGCAGGCGCCGATCTTGCAGCCGAGGCGCGAGATCGCGACACCCGCCTCGCTTTGGCGCTCCGGCCCCACGTCGCTCTTTGGCGACCGCCGGGCGCAAGGGCGCGGCGATATTCTCACCGTGGTGATCGAGATCGACGAGGAGGCCGAGATCGAGAACACGACCAATCGCAGCCGGTCCGCGAACGAGGATCTGTCGGTCACCGCCTTTCTGGGTCTCCCCGGTCTGATCGCGGATATCTCCAGCATCGATCCCGAAAACGCGGCACAGGTCTCGTCCGGGTCCGGGTCCACCGGGTCCGGCTCGGTCAGCCGCGAAGAGGAGATTACCCTGCGCGTCGCTGCCACTGTGGTGGACGTTCTGCCCAATGGGCATTTCATCATCGCGGGCAATCAGGAAGTGCGGGTGAATTTCGAGCTGCGCGACCTGCGTGTCCATGGTGTGATCCGGCCCGAGGATATCTCGCGCCGCAACGAGATCACCTATGACAAGATCGCCGATGCCAGGATTTCCTATGGCGGGCGCGGACAGATCACCGATCTGCAGCAGCCGCGCTATGGCCAGCAAGTTGCCGACATTATTTTACCGTTCTGAGGGGTGCGCAGATGAAACTTCTTCCTGTCATTCTGGGTGTCGTCGGCCTCGCCGGCGGGGCCGCCGCTGGCCATTTCATGAAGCCCCCTCCGCCAGAGGAAGAGATGGCCGCCGAGTCTGACGGGGCGGAGAACGATCACGGCGCGGCTGAAAGCGGTGAAGGCGAGAAATACGCCGCCGCCGGACAGGCGAAGGGTGGTAGCGGTAAAGAGGAGCAACCGCCGCTCGAAAACGCGGATTTCATCAAGCTCAACAAACAATTCGTCGTGCCGGTGCTGGAAGGGGAACGGGTCGGCGCGCTGATCGTCATGTCGATGGCGATCGAGGCGGAACAGGGCCTTGGCAATCTGGTCTTCGAATACGAACCCAAGTTGCGCGACGAATTTTTGCAGGTGCTGTTCCGGCACGCGCAATCCGGCGGGTTTGGGGGGGTCTTCACGGCCGAACAGGTGATGCAGGATCTGCGCGCCTCGCTGCTCCATGCCGCGCGCGGGGTTCTGGGATCTCGCGTCCACAATGTGCTGCTGACCGACATCGTTCGTCAGGATATCTGACCGGGGCCGGTTCAGTCCCAGCATGTGGCACACGTAAAGGCCCGCGCCCGGATCATCCGGGCGCGGGCCTTTTTCCTGCCGGGATCGGATCAGTTCGCGGGACGCAGGGCGGTGACGTCCGCGGCTGCGATTTCCGCCCCGCCGTCCAGGATCAGGCGGATCTCGCCATTCACCAGCCTCGCCTCGGTCACCTGGGCGAACCCCTTGGGCGTATCGCTTGGCAGGCTCTCCGGTCCGTCGCTGCGTTGCACCTCGAAATTATAGAGGCCCGGCTCCAGCGGGTCGCCATCGCGATCAAGCCCGTCCCACGTGATCCGGTTAGCCGCAGGATCGACCAACTGGGTGTCGACGATCTTCCCCGTGCCGTCAGTCACGATCAGGGCTGCCTGACGCGCCTCTGCCAGCGGTTTGGTCGTCAACTCGACCGGTGCGCCATCGAAGCGGATCGCTGCCGCCGCCTCGACCTTGTGTCCCACCCAGTCGGCAAGGCTGTTCGCACCTGCGCCTAGGCTCTCGAGGATCGAGCCCAATTGCTGATTGGTCTGTACCTGCTGCTCAACGCCCGAAAAGGTGGCGAGTTGATCGACGAACTGGGTGGAGTCCACCGGCTCCAACGGATCCTGATTGCGCAATTGTGCGGTCAGCAGCGTCAGAAACGTATCGAAGTCCTGGGCAAGCGTCGTCGCCGCCTCGGACGTATTGCCTGCGCGCGGCGCGGTCAGCGCGGGGGTGATGCCCCCGGCTGCACTGGTCGGATTTGTGGCATCCATGAAACTCTCCTCAGATACGAATGTCGAGCCGGGCATTGCCCCCGGCCAGGGGCGACGCCTGCGGTGTCGTAGCGGCTTGGTCAGCCGGAGCGGAGCCCGCCACGATGCCGGCAATTGCCGCCAGATCGAAGCCGGTGGTGTCCTGACCGTCGCCCCGTTCGGCGGTCCCGAACTGCAGGTCGACGCCGTCATACCCGGCTTCCGCCAGATCGCGTTGCAGCAGGTCGGCATGGCGGCGCATCAGATCGGCAATCTCCGGGCGTTCCGCGCTGATCAGCGCGGTGACCACCTGGTCGTTGATCGCCAGGGTCATGCTGACACGCCCAAGTTCTGGCGGGTCCAGGCGGATTTCGACCCGATCCTGACCGGGGCGCGAGACAGCGGCGGCCAGATGGTTTGCGATCGCCGCCGCATGGGCGGTGGGGCGGCCATTCGCGGGCAGATGCACCAGCACCGGCTGCAGGGCGGCGGCGCGCCGTTCGCTTGTCGGTGCGTTCGAGATTTCGAGCCCGGCCTCCTCTAGCGCGAGTGGATCGGCGAGCCCGGCCTCGCGCCCAGAAATGGCGGCGGGTTGCGCGATGTTCCCCTGCAATGGTTGAGCGGTGGCCGCGACCGGCGCAGGCGGACCCGCCGGTTGGGGCGGTGCAAGCACTGTCGTCGGTATTTGAGCAGGCTGCGCAGTCGCAGTGTCGATCCGGCGTCCCCCACCCTCATCGACGATGCCCTCGACAGGGTCTGCCGCGACTTTCGGGATCTGCGCCACAGCCATGTTTTCTATCGCAGGATCAGATGCTTGCGTCGTGGTTCCGGCCAGTGGCGGCGCTTGTGCCACCGGACCCTGGGGCACCGCCGGCTGTGCCACGGCCACGGTTGCTGCGGCGGGTCCGCGCGTTTGGATCTCGGCAACGAAGCCCGGGGACGAAGCAAGGGGGATCGCCTCGATCTGCGAGGGCGCCGCCGCGACAGCCGTTACGGGGGGCGCAGCAACGGGCTTTGGGAAAGCTGCCAGAGGCGACACCTCGTCAGGGCTTTTGCCTGGCTGAGGGGCAGAAGCTTCGGGGGCGTCGACGGTCAGCGCGACGCCCGGCACGATCGGTTGAGACGGCGCGGCAGCGGGTTTCGCATCGACCGGCAAGACAGGCGTTTCGCTCGCCGTTTCCTGCGGTGTCAGTGCTGTCAGAACATCGGCGAAATCCGCCTCGCCAGCGGTGGCGGGTCGCGTGTCGAAGCCCGGAGCAATCGGCCCTGGCGTCGCCGCGACCTCGGTGCCACCGGGACCCGAACGCGCCTGGCTTGCCGGCCCCGCAGCGCCAGACGTCGGATCGGGTGTGTTCGCGCCTTGCGGCGATGCCTCCCTCTGCTGGTCGGGATTTGGGTTCTTGGCGCGCCCGTCGGCATCGCCACCGCGCTGCCCATTCAACTGCCTGTTCGATTGCTCGTTCGGTTGGGCTTTCGCCGGACTGGGTTTGCGGGCAGAGGCATCCGCCGTCTGCGCACCAAAGCCTTCTAGGCCGATCATGTCGGGACCCTCCTGGTTCTCACGCGCCGGATTATCCCTGCCAAGCCTTACCAATCGTTTACCGCCAGCAGGCATAATCGCGCGACCCAGAAAGGATCCATGCGCTATGACTTCAATCTCCTCGCTGCCGGCTTTGCCGCCGGTCACCCTGACGCCAGGCGCGCCCGATCGCGCTGCCGGCTCCCGGACCACGCCCCATACCGCGCCGGAGGTCAGCCACGATCAGCGGCTGCGGGCGGTGGCGGAGGAGTTCGAGGCGGTCTTTCTGACCGAGATGCTGCGCCATTCAGGCCTCGGCAAATCGCGTGAAAGCTTCAGCGGTGGCGCGGGGGAGGAAGCCTTCGCGGGCCTGCTGGCGGCGGAGCAGGCCAAGGCGCTGGTCAGCCGCGGCGGAATCGGGTTGTCGGAGCAGATTTTCCAGGCCCTGCAGGCGCGCGAGCGTGGCGATGCTTGAAAACCTCACCTGGGCCTATCGTCTGCGCCGTCTCGTCAGCCAATTGGAACAGGACCGCCAGTCGCTGCTGACTGGCAGGACCGAACGCCTGGCCAAGGCCGACCGTCGCCGTGAGGAGGCGGAGCGTGAATTGCAGAAACTGCCCGGCGATGTGGCGGAACGTCATGCGCTGGAGATCCAGCGCATCCAGCGTCTGGCCAGCCGCAATCAAAGCCTTCTGGCGGCCTATCTGGAAGGCGCGCGCGATGCCGCGAAGCGTCTTGCGAATATCGACAACACACAGCGCGGTATCGGTGCCTATGGCCGCAACGGCGTGCGGATCGACCCGGCGGAGACGCGGGCGACGCGCGAGCGCCGGGCCTAGCGTCAGCAACGCGGGCTCAGCCCGTGGGGCAATGGATCGAGGTAAAGTCAGCCGCGAACAGAATTCAGGATGTTCTGGATCGAGGCCGCACCCAGACCCCCGCTCGCATTGTTCAACAGCGTCAAGGCCGTGAAACCGGGCGTGGTGGGCGAGGGCCCACTGGCCGCCGCTTCCCGCGCCAGATAGCGGGTTATGACGCGATCGACCTCCGCCGGATCTCGGAAGATCTCGAGCGAAGTGCTGCCAAAGGTACGGTCGTTGAATTCGCGCAGCTCGTCGCGCTGTCGGTCGACATCCAACTGGCCAAAGCTTTGCCCCAGACCGAAGGCGCCCTCGAAGACCGAGCGCACCGGCCGGTCACCCAGAACCGAAAGCCAGGCCGTGCCGTCTGGGTCGCTGGCGTTGGCGTATTGCTCGATCTCGCGCCGGAAATTCAGCGCGAGGCGCAGGCTGTTGTTCTGGTCGCCGACTGCGATCTCGAATTGACGTTCCTTGTACGCATCGCTGATCTCGTTGGCGAAGCCGGGCAGGAAGACACGCGCGCCCAGCGCATTGCCATAGCCGAAGGCCTCTACAAAAGCCTGATAGCGCGGATCTACGAAGCGGTTGGCGAAACTGTCGGGATCGTCCGTCCCCTCCGCCAGCATCTTTTGCAGGAAGGCACGTTTGTCGATTTCTTCATCCAGGCCGAAGGCGCCGAGGGCCACTTGAAGCAACCGGCGGTCATTGATCAGATCTTCCGGCGTCAGCGCGGCCCCGATGTTCTCCTTGAAATAGGCGATCTCGCGCGCAATCTCGGGCTGGCGTTCGAAGACGGCGCGCTGGGTCGCTTCGGTCTGTTCCAGCAGGCGAAAGCCGACAACGCCGGTGGCGGGCAGAAGCGGCGCGAACATCAGCTCGGCCTTGCCATCGCCATTAGCTGGTCTTCCAGCTCCAGCAGCTTTCGCAAGGCTTTCAGCGCCTGATAGAATCGCAGCTCCTCCACCGCGCCGCGGGCATCCTGTAGGCGTCCCACACTGTCGGCGTCGTCGAAAACCTGGGAAAGCTGATCGATGCCGGAGAGGAGCTGCTCCTGCGCTTCCTCCTCCTTCACCTCGCCGGCCAGGACAAGCTGGGCGATGTAGCAGACCCGGCGCACCGGGGTGTTCGCTTCATCCGGATGGATCGCATCGCGCAGGCGCAGCACGTTCGAATCGGCGGTCAGGATGTTCAGCCGCGCGCGGCGCGAGCCGTTCTCCATCACCACACCGTTGACGATAAAGCGCTCGCCCGGGCCGAGTTTCAGTATCAGGCCGGGCATGGCGCCCCCTCTCCAGCCTTGCTCAGGCTGTCGCGCAGGCCCTTCATGACGGCGGTGTTGATTTCGATCAGGGCGCCGGCATCGGCCTCGCCCCTCAGGACTTTGCGCGAATGTTCGCGCGTGAATTCGGCGAGATAGAAAAGCCGGGCGCGTAGCAGGTCTGGCAGGCCGTTTTCGCCCACGGCGACATCGGTCGCAATCGTGGTCCACAGCCGCTTGTTCTGATGCAGCGCTTCGGCCAGTTGGGGGAACGCCTCGCGTTCCTTTCCCAGGACCGCCGACAATTGGTGCGTGACCTTGGCGAAGGCCTGATATTCGATTTGACGGGGTGTGTTTACCGCCGTTGTCGCGTTCTGATAAGCCGATTGAGCATTCTGTGCAGCAGTCATTGCTTGATCCTCAAATGCCTCCCGGTTTTCCCGGTCGAAGGCGTGAGGCCGGATTCAGCCGGCCCTTGAGAGAGAAGTCCGGGGGAGGGCCATGCCCACCCCCGGGGATGTCATGTTACCGGAACAGCGACAGGATCGACTGCGGCGACTGGTTGGCGATCGAGAGCGCCTGGGTACCCAGCTGCTGCTGGACCTGCAGGGCCTGAAGACGGGCCGAAGCCTCCTCCAGATCCGCATCGACCAACGAACCGATGCCCGACTTGAAGCTGTCGATCAGGTTCTGCTGGAACTCGGCCTGGATCTCGACCCGGCGCTCCGCCGTACCGATGGCGGCCTGCGTGGTCACCGTGGTCTGGATCAGCGTTTCGATCGAGGCCAAAGCGCCAGCCTGATCGCCCACAACGTCGATGGTCGCCAGGGCAGCCAGACCGCCTGTGCCGACCGAGGTCACCGAGGCGCTGACAACCTGGTCAACCGCGCCGGCACCGTCATTGCCGAAGTCCAGCGTATCGTCGGCGCCAGAGTCATAGTCGATGACCAGGCCTTCGACATTCAGCGACAGCACCGCATCACGCACAGCGGTCGCGATGACCGCGTTCGGTTCGGTCGCCGCCAGATCTTCCGCGGTCACGGTGTAGGACGCTGTGACACCACCCACGCTCACTTCGTAGCGGTCGCCTGCCGCGAGGTTGGTCGAGTCGATTACCAGAACGTTTGAACCGTCGGCGGTAAAGGCCGCATCCAGCGAGAAGGTCGCATCGTCGGCATTGGTCGTCACACCGGTTGATCCCGTCAGGCCGCCACGAACGGCACCGCCAGCGGTGCTGAGGTTTTGCGCGCCCAACGTGATGTTCGACGTGGACACAGCGCCGGTCGCGTCACGGTCCAGCGAGGCCAGGATATTCAGGCTGCCGGCGGTACCGTCGATCAGGTTTGTGCCGTTGAACTGGGCGGCGGAGACGATGGAGCCGATTTGATCGCGCAGCGACACGATCTCGTTCTGCAGCGTCTGGGCGTCAAAGCCCGATTCCGCGGCGTTCACGATCTTGCCTTTGATCTCTTCGAGGATGTCGCCGATCGAGTTGGCGGCGTTCGAAGCGACGGCCAGGGTCGAAGAGCCCAGATCCAGCGACTTGGTGATGGCATCGAAGCCTGCCACGTCCGAGCGCATAACCTCCGAAATCGCGAAGATCGCAGCGTCGTCCTTGGCGGTGCCGATTTCCAGACCGGTCGAGATCTGGCTCTGCACACCTTCAAGATTCGAGTTGATGCTGCGGAGGGTCTGCAGCGCGACCATGGCGCTGTTGTTCGTCAGAATGCTAGCCATTTGGCTTTCCTTTCAAGGCGTACGGTCTTCAAGACCGCTTTTCACACATCCCGGGATTTACCGGGTCGATGGTACGCCCTTCTGACGTCACGCGGCGTCCGGACCTGGTCGGAAGATGTGTCCCGCAAGGACCGGCTTGGCCAACGAACCGTAATGGTTCTTGCGAGGACTATCGGGGGAACTCACTAACAAATCCTATCCGCGAAAATCGCTAAACCTTTAAAATACAATCTAATTTTGACTGACATTTTCCAACGTTGTGATCATGCGATAGGGCAGCGGCAGCGACCGGCTCTCGCCATGGGCCAGCAGGTCTTGCGCGTGTATCTTCCAGAACTGGTTGTGCATCTGCTGGATGTGAAAGCACTCGGTCGCCGTCCAGCGGGTCAGCAGACGATAGACCGAGGCCTGCTCCTCCAGCGATCCGCCATCGCCGTTGACGAAGGTGTCATAAACCTGGTCGCGCACCGAGCTATAGCCATTGTGGATCGGACCCGGCGCGATGCCGTGATAGAGGCAGAATGTCCCCAGCCGACGAAGCGACAGCACGAAGGGACCGTTGAAACGGCCCCGAATCAGCAGATCGAAATGCTTTTCGAACATGGATTTCAGTGCCAGAACGGCGCGAACGGTCAGTTGGCTGTCCTGGGGGATCTTGGTGACGACCTGAAGCAACATCTCCTCGGCCCAGTCCTTCTGCATGGATAGAAGGGCCGAGCGCATTTTCAGAAACTCGCGCCGGGTCTTGACGTCCAGACGAAAAGCTTCCTCCACCCGCGCCATTTCGGCAGCGGGCATCAGAACTGCGCCGACCTTTCGGTCGAACTCCTCAAAGGTCTGAACGGACATCGTCTTCCCAACTCGATCCGGCATGCCTCATTGGTTACCGGGCGTTTAGGGTGCGGCGGAACAATTGAGATTGCGTTAGCCATTTTCCACGGATTGCGGCCCGGATCCGGGTTCGGGCACGGGCCTGACGTTAGACCCGGCTTTGACCCTGGCATCGGAATCGGCGGCAGTTCCCGAATCGACGGATGCAGGCGCGCCCTCGCTCAGGATCCGCTCCAGCCGTGTGAAACTCTCCGTCGGACCCTCCGGGGCGCGGGCGGCAAAGAAAGCGTCCAGCGGGTCGCGCAGGCGCACCGCGCGGTCCAGTTCCGCATCCGCGCCGGGACGGTAGAGGCCGGTCTGGATCATCGGTTCGGCTTTTTCATAGACACCGACCATGCGCCTTGCATCGGCGATCAACTGGTTTTCAGCAGTCGAGGCCGCGACCGGCAGGGCCCGGCTGACCGAACGCCCGACATCGATGGCGGGAAAACGCCCGCGCTCGGCAATCGCCCGGTCCAGCACGATATGCCCATCCAGCACGCCGCGCGTTATATCGGCCACCGGCTCCTCCATGTCCGAACCCGCGACCAAAATCGCGAAGATCGCGGTGATATCGCCGATGCCGTCCCTGGCTTCGCCCGGACCCGCCCGCTCGGCCAGCGCCGCGATCAGATTCGCGGTCGAGGGTGGATAGGCCCGCAGCGAGGGGGTCTCCCCCGCCGTCAACGCGATCTCGCGATGCGCCTCGGCGAACCGGGTCAGCGAATCGATCAGCAACAGCACGCGCTTGCCCCGGTCGCGGAAATGTTCGGCCACCGCCATCGCCGTCCAGGCGGCGCGGCGTTTGACCAGGGGCGATTCGTCCGAGGTGGCGACGACCAACACGGCGCGCTTCATCCCCTCCGGCCCCAGACCGTTGGTGATGAACTCGCCCAGTTCGCGTCCGCGCTCGCCAATCAGGGCGAAGACGACCACATCGGTCTCCACCCCCTGGGCAAGCTGGGTCAGCAGGCTGGATTTGCCGACGCCGGAGCCCGCGAAAAGGCCGATGCGCTGTCCGCGCACCAGGGGCAGCACCGTATCCATGACGCTCTGCCCGGTGGCGAGGCGCGCGCCCAGGCCCGCACGGGTCGCGGCCGCGGGCGGCGCGCGGCGCAATTCCGCCGGGTAATCGCCCTGCGGCAGGGGTTTGCCATCTAAAGCGGTGCCGAAAGCATCCACCACACGCCCGATCCAGCCGTCGGCGGGGCGCAACGGGCTGTCGGGCACCAGCCAGACGGGATCGGCCAGCGCCACACCCTCCACCGGGCCGTAGATCATCGCCCGCACACCCTGATCCGACAGCGCGACAATCTCGCCATCCATGCCCGGCGCGCGGGGACCGTCGGCGATGCGGATTCGGTCGCCCAGCCGCGCCTGGGTTCCCAGACCGGTCACCGTGATCGCCCCGCCATCGGCGGCGATCACCTGGCCGCATCTTTGACGCAGCGGCATTCGGGCGAGTTCCGCTTCCAGGCTGGCGATGTCGATCATTCTGCTCTCCGATCCGCGTGACTGTCCCAAAGCCGGGCATCCGGCGGCGGGCTAAGGTTACCTCTTATAAATCTCTGATCGTTAAGCCCGCCTTTCAGTGAGAACGGTTGGGAGAATCCCCTGTGGAAAGTTCCATTACGGTTTTGGACATGGCGCGCAGCCTCGCGCGGCATTCGGCGACACGTCAGGCATTGATCACCGACAATGTCGCCAATGCGGATACGCCGGGCTTCAAGGCGCAGGACATCAAACCCTTTGCCGAGATCTATCGCGCCCCGGGCGGCGAGGCGCCGCGCACCAGTTTCGTGCCCGCTGCGACCCGTGCGGGACATACCGGCGGCGGGGCCCAGGCCAGCGGCATGGCGGGCCTTCCGGGGATGGAGGTGCTGCAACGCACAAAGGTCGGCGCGCCCTCGGCCAATGGCAATACGGTCTCGCTGGAGGATCAGATGGCCCGCGGGGCCGAGATTAAGCTGCACCACGACATGGCGCTGGGGATCATGCGCAAATCCATGGACATCCTGCGCGCCACGCTCGGCCGGCGCGGCTGAACCGATTTCAGGGGACAGATATGAGTGACCTTCTTAACAGCATGACGGCGGCGGCCAGCGGTATGGATGCCCAGGCGACGCGCCTGCGCATGGTGTCCGAAAACATCGCCAATGCGGACACGCCCGGGTTCCGGCGCAAGACCATCAGTTTCGAGGAAGTCCACGCCCAAGGGGATGCCCGCGCGGTCGCGACCGGCCGAATCCATCTGGATCAAACGGAACTGGAGCGCGTGCTGGACCCCTCGCACCCGATGGCGGGTGCGGACGGGTTCTATGACGGTTCGAATGTCGATCTGATGGTCGAGATCGCCGACGCGCGCGAGGCGGGCCGCAGTTACGAGGCCAATCTGCGCATGTTCGACCAGACCAGGCGCATGGTCGGCTCGCTCTTCGAACTTCTGAACCGCTGATTTTTCAACCGACACATCCCGTGACCCCAGAAGGAGACATGACGATGCAACTCACCTCCAGCCTTGCCAGCAAGCTCTACATGACCGCACAGGGCGCGCTGAAACCGGGTACCCCAGTGCAGCAGCCCAACGAGCAGCAGAGCGCGGGCAACGTCTTTGCCAAGACCGCCGCCAGCTTTGTCGACGCGTTGCGCGGTGGCGAGCAGACGGCGATTGCCGGGATGGCCGGTCGCGCCGATCCCCACTCGGTCGTCACTGCGCTGGCCAGTGCCGAGATGGCGGTGCAGACCGCCGTGACCGTGCGCGACAAGGTCGTCGAAGCCTATCAGGAAATCCTGCGGATGCCGGTCTGATCCGGCCTTAACACTCTCACATATTGGGCGGAGACAGAATGTGACCGGCCCCGAGATCATGGACATCATGCGCGCTGCCCTGTGGGCGGCGTTCCTGATGTCGTTGCCGATCCTGTTCGTAGCCCTGGTCGTGGGGATCGTGATCGGCCTGATTCAGGCCCTGACCTCGGTGCAGGAGCTGACGCTGACCTTCGTGCCCAAGCTGGGGGCCGTGGCGATTACCTTCTGGATCTCGATGAGCTTCATGACAGGCTTGGCCGTAACCCTGTTCCAGGATCGTCTGATCCCGCTGATTGGCGGTGGGTAAGATGCGCTGGGTCCTGATATCTTTGACCTTTCTGTTGGGAAGTGTCGCCGTGGCGGCGCCCAGTAAGCGCGAGATCTCGGCCATCTGCGACAGCTCGGCCCGGGTCGCGGGCGAGGCGCGCGGCGTGCCGGTGGATGTGTTGCGCGCCCTGACGCGGACCGAGACCGGGCGCCGGATTGGCGGAAACCTTTCCCCGTGGCCCTGGACCGTGAACATGGAAGGCGCCGGTTTCTGGTTCGAGACGCGCGAGGAAGCGCTGGACTTCGTGATGAAGCACCACGCACGCGGGGCGAGGTCTTTCGATGTCGGGTGTTTTCAGATCAACTATCGCTGGCATGGCGAGGCGTTCGAGTCGATCGCCGCGATGTTCGATCCGGCGGCGAATGCGGCCTATGCGGCGAAGTTTCTGAGCGATCTGCATGGCGAGAGCGGGAAGTGGTCGACCGCCGCGGGGCATTACCATTCGCGCACGCCGGAGCTTGCGAAGAAATACCGGGGCCGGTTTGCGACCATTCTCGCGGGCTTGGGCCCGGCGCCGGATCCGGTGCCTTTGCCGCCCGCGCCCGCGCCGCAACTGGCCAGCCTGGGTCCGCGCCCGACATTCGGTGCCTCGGCCTCCGGTCTGCCGCCGGAGATCGGCTCGCCCCGCCATGCAGCCAATCCGGGCGGGGTCAGCCTGTCGGCATTTTCGGATGGATCGGGTCTGCTGCCGCAGGCCCGCCCGTTGTTGGATTGAAGGCTGGATCCATGAGCTGCGGTGACGCGCCGCGGTAGTCCCAGTAAGGCAGGTCGTCGGCGTAGCTGTCGGCGGAATAGGCGAAGTCGCCGT
>JBCCDU010000068.1:0-22173 GCA_039030715.1 Pseudomonadota bacterium | reverse complement strand
CGGGATCGCACTGGATGCTGTTCGAAAAGGGTCACGAATATTACGTCGACCGGCTTATTCAACAGGGGACCAACGGGGAAGATGAACTACACCCGCTCTATATCGGCTCCTATGGGGAAGGCGAGCTGCCCGTTCTGAGCGGCGATCTGAGGTCGTTCCAGGAAGGAAGCTGGAATATCGTCATCCGCGATGTGCAGTTTGACAACAAGTTCCAGGTTTTGAGCGGGGGGAACTACATCCTCGACGGGATCCATTCGTCGGGCGAAGAGATTGCCTTCCAGAACCTGAGCGCGATGACCCTGCGGGATTCGACCATCCTGGATGCGACGACGGAGGTTCCCACCCAGGGCGGCGACACCTGGAATGCCAATCTGGACCGCGCCTCGGGGTTTTTCGCCAATGGACCGCAAGGCCTTCTGGTTGAAGGAAATTTCTTCGATCATAATGGTTGGGAAGCCGACTACGACTATTACATGAGCACGGATTACGGGCTCGCCCCGAGCCAGTTCAACCACAATGTCTACATCAACCACAAAGGCCTCGACGTCACCTTCCGTGACAATATCGTCATGCGCGGGGCGTCCTTCGGCGCCCAGATCCGGCCCGGTGGTTTCATCGAAGACAACGTCTTCGTCGACAACAATATCGGTGTGAACTTCCTCGGCGGGATCGTCGGTGGGGAACATGTGGGCAATTTCACCCTGCTCACCGACAATGTCGTGTCCAATGGCGGTTTTCACGTCGTGTCGGACTTCGAAGGCGCGACCACTTGGGGCGTCGGCGGGCGCGGGATGGATTCGACCCTTCTCGACAACATCATCGCGCATCTGGTCGAGCCCGGCGTGGTTCCGGAATTCCACGAAGAATACAACGACGCCAAGAAGACCGTCGCAATCAACGAGGCCAGCGATGAGACCGTCTTCTACAACGACACCGTTGTCTACAACTGGGCTTTGCCAAACGGTCGAGGCAACGAACCCGACGCCAATGTCGACGGGCTCGACCCCGCCGCGCTCGATCAGATCACGATCCAGAACTTCACGCGGGATCTTCTGGGCGATCCGAACGCCACGGTTGATGATCTTGCCGAGCATCTGCGCACCGAGATGAGCCTCGACAGCAGCGACCCGCTGACGGCCGATGACATCATCGCCTATTTCCAGCAGGGCTTCGGCATCTATGACGGGCCCGAGCGGACCAGCACGGAGACCCTGCGCTTTGTACCGGACAGTCTCGGGGACGGGATCCGGTGGGACAACCGCATCAACTGGGACACCGAAGATATCCCGATGGACGGCGACAGTGTCGATCTGGCCAGCAACTGGGTCTATTACGGCGGCACAACGGTCATCGAGGATCTGGATTTCGGGTCCGGCGGGGAGCTTCAGGTCAATCACGGCCATCTGACCATCGACGGGCAAATCACCTCCGGTGACGAGGGCGGAGATCTTGGGATCGACAAGGCCGGTCAGGTCTGGATGAACGGCTATGACGATACCGACACTCTGTCGGTGGACCTTTCGGGCGGACGGCTGGCCAATACCGGCGACTTCAACGGGACGGCTGATATCTCTGTCACCGACGGGCAGGCCATCCTGGCCACCTCTGGCGCCGATATGACGCTTGGGGAGGGCAGCCGCCTGACCATTACCGGTAGTGAGGCAGATGTCGGTTTCGACGGGGATGATGGCGACACCGCGACCCTGCAGCTTGATGGCGGGCGGATCGACTTCGTGGCCGATGAAGACGGGTTTGCCGGGATCGGGGAGTTCCGCTCCGGTGCCTTTGGCGACGCCCCGGATGTCCTTTCGGGGATTGATCTGGGCGACGGCATCCTGGGGATCGACATCACGGCCCTGAACGGCAGCGCGCTGCAGGACAAGCTGTTCGGTGCCGATGAAATCCTCGGCAGCTTCGAGACCATCGAACTGATCGGTCTTGCGGAAAACCAGGATGCCACCATCACCTTCGATTATGAAACCGATGAGGTCATCTTCAATGTGACTGCCGCGGGTGACGGAAGCGGTCAGGCGAATGTGGCCTTCAATGGCGACATGATGGATGCCTCGAATTCCGGGGACTTGTGGAATGCCTTGACCGATGGGCAGGGCACCTATTCCGAAACGGATCCGCCGCAGATCGAAGAGCCTGATGAGTTCACGGCTCTGGTCGCCTGATCAGACGATCCTGGCATAGGGCCTGACACGAGGTTTGATACGGGCCTGATACGGGATTTTCGCATGCGAAACCGTCACGACCGGCTGTGAAGCCAATCGGTGAGGGCCTGTTCTAGGTCGTTTGTGACCGCAGGCCCCGTCAGGATCAGACGGCCCCTGCCCCGCTCGACAAAGACCCCCGGCGCGATCTCTTTCCGGGCCGGTTTAGGGGCCGTTTTTGCGTTTCCCCGCAGCGCCGCCTCAATACGCGCACGTTCCTCGGATGCCATCTGCGGAGGCGTCTGGTCGAGCGCCTTGGAGAGCCGCCGCGCAAATCCCCGATCCTCCGACAGGGCCTTGGCCATTTCCAGGCCCAGGCGCTCCGGAATGGCGGCCGGAAAGCGCAGATGCGATCCCAGAGCCTCATGCACTGTCACGAAAGACCCGATCTTGGATCGTTTTGCCGGGCTGGCCTGGGCGAAGAGATGCGCAATGGCCGCCTGAGCCGTGTCGAACAGGCCTAATCGTGCCGCTTCCGAGGCGACCCGCGCGCGTTCATAAAAGGACACGCCCGCGCGGATCTCGTTTTCCTCGACCATGGCAAGATAGGCATCGGCTGAACTGTCGGGCTGCCTGACCAGCGCCAACACCTCCCCTGCCCCGATCTCACGCAGGGCCATGACGCGGCGCAGGCCCGAGATCAGACCGTAACGCCCCTCATCACCGTCGCCGAGGGGCACAACCTCGACCGGCACCTGCTGGCCGCGCGCCTCCAACGACGCCTTCAGCGCTGCCATCTCATCTGCATCGAATGCGATCCGGTCGCGCACCAGATGCGCGGTCTCGATCGCCTCAAGGGGCAGCCGGACGATCAGACGCCCTTCTTCGCGGGCTGAGGCCAACGCCCCCGCCACTTCTGCAAAGGCCGCCTCAGATGCTGTCTCGGATGCGACGCGGGCAATGGGTGGTCGATCAGAAACAGGCTCTGTCAGGCTGGTTCGAGGCTGTTCCGCGCCCCCGAATAGCGCTGGCGTCAACCGTTTGCGTTTGGCCATGTCTCAGCCCCTCCCCGTCATTCTGCCGCCTGGCTTGCCGCCAGTTCATCACGCCGCCAGGCCCCGACCAGCAGACGCTTGAAGCCGGCATAGGTTTCATCGAAGGCGGCCCTGCCGCGCGCATAGGTTTCGCGGTTGAAATCGCGGTAATCCGCCTCGTAGATGCCCGCCACTTGCTCGCCTGCCTGGCCGATCAGCGCTGTGAAGTCCTGCCGGTAGGGGCTGAGGCTTTCGCCCATATAGGCCTGCATCAGCGCCGCCATCTCGGCTTGCTGGTTGCCGTCGAAGCGGGTGATGACAGCGCGGACCGCATCCCATTCGAACCGGGTTTCCCCTAGCCCCAAGGCACGCGCAGCCATGTTTTCGCTATCTTCGATGGAGCTGAAGGTGGCGTGCAGCATGTCGAAGAAGCGGCCGGTGGAATCGAACTCCAAAAACGACGCACCGACGGGGACCAGCAGGATATCGGCGGCCGAGAGCGCGTTGATCGTCAGATATCCGAGGGCAGGGGGGGTATCGAGGATCACCAGATCATAGCGATCCAGCATGCCGTCGGCCTCAAGGCGCGTGCTCAGCGCCTCCCAGAGCTTCCAGCCGCGGCTTGCCATGCGCCAGACAGGGATCTGAAACTCTGCCCAGTAAAGATCGAGCTGCGCGCCAATCAGGTCGATATTGGGCCAGTGTGTCTCCTGAACCAGATCGCCCGCAGTGAGCTTCAGCGCTTCCTCCAGCGTCTCGTCGAAGCTTTGCGGCGCTTCCCCCCGATCAAGGCGCCGGTGGTTCTCCTCCCGCAGATGTTCGCCGTAATGGCGGGCGAGGAGCGGGAAGACGGTTTGCCATTCATCGGCCACGCGCCCACCGAAGATCGACGTCATCGACCCCTGACTGTCGAGGTCGATCACCAGCACTTTGTACCCATCAAGGGCGGCCGACATCGCCAGATGCGCGGCGGTCGAGGTCTTGCCCACCCCGCCTTTGAAATTCGCCACCGCCGCGATCTTGGCCGGAAGCCCCCCTGGGCGGTAGGGCAGATAGGATTTCGACTTCGACCCTTCCTGTGCAAAATGGGCCCGCAGGCGCAGCACCTCATCGAGGGTGAACCATTTTGCCCCACCATCTGTTTCGGTCAGCCCCTGGGGCAGGTCAGGATTTTGACGCAGGACACGGCGGAAATGTGCGGGGGCGACGGGGATCAAGTAGCGGGTGATTTCCCACGTTGAAAACCGACGCAGGGTTTTGCGCCCCCGATCATCGAGACCGCGGCCCACGAGGTCTTCGCGCCCCGTTGCGCATGCTTGCGCCAGCCGGGCGAAGCTTTCCGTCGTCATCGGTGCACCGATATCTTCGAGGGCGCGGTCGGGTGTGATAGAAAGATAGGGGGGGACGTCGTCAGGACCTGTCATATGGGCGCTCGCTGCTCGATGTGCCGTGTTTTTCTCAGAATATCACAAAACCCGGTACATGGAAGAAAAACCGCGACATTGGTGCCGTGTTCTCAGAAAAATAGGCCTGTTTTCGGTGTTCGGTCGCGGCCATAGCTGATCCCTGCTTAGTTATTTTGAGTTATTATTCTAGTTAAGCGAATCCGGGCTCGGCATAATGGCCTGAAACAACAGTCTTTTTCGCACGATCTTTTCAGTGCGCCGACTCCAATCCCACGATCAGACGACTCCGATACCCCGATAAGGTGACTCCGAACCCCCGATCGCTCAGGGGGAATCGCTGGACGTTTTATCCACAGGCCCCTAGGCTTGGTGTCACCGAAACCACGAAAAAAATCGGGCAGGCAGTGTAGATGACAGGCAGCGCAGGCGGCGCTTTGGGGCCGCATGGGGATTTCTTTCTATGTGATATTTTTGATCCCGTCCCCAAAGGCGATCTGGGGACGATGGAGCATCCGGTCTTTTCGCTCGCCACCCGTCCCGACCGGCGCATCCTCACCTATGAGCATAACGGGGTGGAGATCACGGTGACGCCCTCGGTCAAGGGGCGGGCGACCATCTTCGACAAGGACATCCTGATCTTCTGTACGTCGCAACTGATGGCGGCGATCAATATGGGACGCCCGGTGGAACGTACCCTGCAGCTGACCGCCCATGATCTGCTTCTGGCCACGGGGCGGGATCGATCGGGCGATGGCTACCGCCGCCTGCGTGATGCGTTCGAGCGGCTGGCCGGGACGCGCATCACCACCAACATGGCCACCGGCGGGGTCGAGGTCACCCAGGGCTTCGGTTTGATCGAAGCCTGGCAGATCGTCCGCCGTACCCGCGCGGGCCGGATGGTCAGTGTGTCTGTGACGCTGTCGGACTGGCTCTATCGTGCGGTGCAGGCAAAATCTGTGCTGACGCTGAGCCGGGATTATTTTCGCATGCGAAAGCCGTTGGAGCGGCGCATCTACGAACTGGCGCGCAAGCATTGCGGGCGGCAGAATGAATGGCGCGTGTCGGTGGAAACGCTTTTGAAGAAATCCGGGTCTGCCAGTCCGCGACGCGTCTTTCGCGCCATGCTGCGCGAGATGATCGCCGCCGATGCACTGCCGGATTACCATCTGGAGGAAGAGCCGGGCGATATCCTGCGCGTCACACCCCGTGGGGAGGTGATCGAACGGGCAGGGCGCCCGCTTCTGTCCGCCGATACGCTCGATCAGGCCCGCACGCTGATGCCCGGTTGGGATGTCTACGCGCTGGAAGCCGAATGGCGGGCCTGGTGGGCCGAGACCGGACGCCCGGTCCTGCGGTCCCCGGATCGGGCGTTTTTGGGGTGGGTGCGAACCAAGGCCGTCCGTGACTGACACCCATACTCTGCGCTGTCGGCTGGCCCATGTTGCGGGTCGTGTCCGCCATTGCTATGACACGCGGCGATGGGCCGGGGCGTCAGGGATTGGACTGCAATGACACAGCTCCCCAATGGGACCGCACCCGTGCCGCGTGGGCCTGATTTCTTTCTGGTCGGCCCCCCGAAAGCCGCCACCTCCAGCCTGCATGTGTTGCTCGCGCAGCACCCGGATGTGTTCATGTGCAGCCCCAAGGAGCCGCTCTTTTTCTGCACCGATTTTCCCGGTCTGGCGCAGGTCGACAGCCGGGCGGCCTATGACGCGCTTTTCGCCGAGGCCCCCGAAGGTGCCACGATCGGAGAGGCGTCGGCCTGGTATCTGGTGAGCAAGGATGCCCCCGCCCATATCCATCAGGCCAACCCGGAGGCACGGATTATCCTGTCGCTGCGCCACCCCGCCGATGCGGCCCGGTCGCTCTATCACCAGTTGCGCGACGGGTTCCGGGAGGATCAGACCAGTTTCGAAGCAGCCTGGGCCCTGCAGGCGGAACGTGCGGCGGGGCGGAACCTGCCGGCCTACTGCCCGGAACCGCGACAGCTGCAATACCGGGAGGTCTATAGCTATGCCGATCAGGTCGCGCGGTATCTGGACCGTTTCGGACCCGAGCAGGTCCTGATCCTGCGCTTCGAGGATATCGTGACGGACCCGCAGGTCGTGGTTGACCGCATCTTGAAATTTCTCGACCTGCCGCCCTTTCCCGAGCCAGTGAGCCTGCCGAAGACGAACACCCGCAGGCAGGCCCGGTTTCCGTGGCTCACGCAGATGATTTCTGCGCCACCGGCCCTGTTGCAGCCCTTCGTGCGGCCGCTCAAGCGCCTGCTGAACGCCGCGGGCATTCAGCCGAGCGTTGTCATGATGAAGCACCTGTCCCGCCCGGCAGATACCGTGGCCGCATCCCCGAGCCCGCCCGATCCGGGTTTCCGGGCCGAGCTTCTGGCTGCATTCAGCGACGATGTCGGGAAGCTGGAAACGTTGATCGGGGCCGATCTGACAGCCTGGCGGCGCTAGGCGGCCTGCGGGGCAGGGTGGGCCGCCTGTGCTGCGCGATAGATCTCAGCATCCTCGGCGTAGAAACTGTTCACAAAGCGCTGAACCTTGTCGTCGTTGCGCAGCGTTTCGGTCAAGGCTGGCGCGCCCTTCGTCGTGAACAGCTTCACCCCGAGATTGCGCATTCGGGCATAGGCCGAGAGAGGCAAGGCCTTGCGCGCGACATCTTTCACCCGCTTCAACCCGCCCGCCATGGCAGGCACACGGTATGTGACGGTGGGGTTCCAGACCTGATCCCGTTCGAGCGTGAGCCCGTGCTGATGGTCCAGCCTGTCCATGAGATCGTTGATCGCCTCGACCGGGTAGACATGGTCGATCACCTGCGTGCCGTGCAGCCGCACATAGGCGGCTTGCCGCATGAACAGCGTATGTCGGTGATCGGTGAGGCCTTGGGTTTCCTGCATATGGTCCATGATGGTGCCCGCGATCCGCAATGCGGTCTGCGGTGTCATCTGCCCGGGCTCCATCCGCTCCCCTGGATCGTTGCCGCCGCCGCGCACATATTGGGCGACCCCGGACAGAAACCGATCCATCGGGTCCCGCACCAGCGTGTAGCTCGTCACGGAACGCAGGGCGCTGAGATCCTCGGGATAGAACCGGTCGAGGATATCGAGCGGCAGATGATTGGCGTTGATCTTGCCCAGATCCGGATGTTCCAGAGACCGGAAGAACCGCTCGTCCAGATCGTCCATGCCACGCAATTGCTGCCGGATCGTGGAGCCGGCGCATTTCGGAATATGCACAAAGCCGAAATCATGCGCGGCATTGATGATCATGGATGTGCTTCCTGCTTCGGGAGCCCGCTATATCGCACGTGATCCCGCCCGGCCTCAACTGTCGGGAATGAAGCGGGGCAGGGGGTCCATCAGCTCTTCCAGGACAGCTTGCAGCCGAACCTCGGCCTCTGCATCGGTCTCGTCGCCTCCGATCAGGGTCGTCAGGCGCACCATGGCCCCATCGGTTGAGCCGCTCGCGATGCCGTCCACCATCAGGTAGAACTTGGCTGCCATATCCCAGGCCACGCGACGTTCCCCCTGCTGGAACCAGTAATAGACCATCATGCGCGTCGTCCCGCGCTCGATGATCGCCCGGTTGATGTTGAAGGGGGTGTCCGTGCCCATCGTTTCGGTGATGTCGGAGCGTTCAAGCCAGGCGATTTCCCATCCCGACCCGGGCAGGCAGATCTCGGGGCTGTGTACGCCCCCGCGGCTTTGATCGTAGTACCAGGCCATGAACAGGCCCACATCCTGCGCGGCATCTGCACTTCGCAGGGTGATCTGGTGGTAATCATCCGCGCGAAGGGCTGCTTCGACATCGGGTTCCAGCAACTGGGCAGGACCGACTTGCCGCCAGTCGCCAAGCTGACGTGGGAAGAGCGCGAAGCTGTCCCGTTCGACCGTGGTGATGCCCCGCTCGGGCATCAGCTGCCAGGCGCCCGCTGCGCCCGCCGCGAGAACCGCCGAGGCGATCAGCGCCTTGGACGGCTGCACGAGGCGCAGGCGCATGGCCTGTGTGCCCAGACCATCGGTTTCAAGATCCAGAGCTTCGACTAGGCTCATCTTCTTGGGCTGGAACAACAGCATGATCCAGGCCAGCAGGAACAGAAGGATGATGCAGGCGATGAAGATCACCCATCCTTCGAAGAAATGCGTGAACCCGTTCAGCCATTCGAGGCCCCAGGTGTTGGCGATCACACCGGCCATGGCGATGCGCACGGAATTCATGACGATGGTGATCGGCACGGCCGAGATCAGTAGCACCGCCTTGTGCCATGTCGGCCCCTTGTAGAGCACCGCGAAGATGTAGCTGAAACTGAGGATCGGGAACAGATAGGCCAGCCCCGAACAAGCATCGGCCACATGCAGCCGCAGGACCCCCAAATCGATGATGTTGCCCTGCAGGAAGACCGGGACATTCAGCACCCGCAGGAAGAACACGCCTAGTTCCGATGAGATCAGCTGCAGCGAGTTCGTCATTTTGTAATAGAAGGTGTCGGGCAGGGGCAGCATGTAGACCAGATGCAGCACCGGCGGCCAGAAATGCTTGCCCACCTGCCAGCCGAAGCTGATCAGGAGGATGCCGCCGACCCAGATGATCGTGGCATAGATGATGATATCGTCGATCCGGGCAAGCTTGCCGACCGCTGCGACGGCCAGCGCCACGGCGACCACGGCGACCCCGACCCACCTGTCGCGGACGGGGCCGGGATTTTCTGGAACGGTCTTCAACTGCCGCAGGAACAGCAGCAGCGACAGCACCGGGATCAAGGGACCATGGCTGTATTCGGGGCGGCTCCAGGCCCGCATCAAGGCGTCGATACCGTCGAAGAAAAAGGCAGCGGCGGCCAAAGTCGACACGACCAGCCAGAACATGCCCCAGTTTCCCAGATCGCTCAGTGCCGCAAACCGGGAGCGGCGGACAGTGGTGGTCGACATGATAAACTTACCTTTACAGGAACCGCATAAACTCGTTTTTGAATATATCAGCGAATATATCAGCTACGGGAACAGGCCCACAGAAAATTCATTTCAGCCGATAAAAAATCGGTCAGTGCTGCATCGGGTGGCATATAGGCGGGCAATTGTTCCCGAAACAGGGAAAGACTGTCCGCGATCTGAGCGGTGCCGATCGGGGGGAGATCAGCTGTAGGCCTCGATCGCCGGGGGTGGGGCCCCCTCCATCAGGGCATCATAGATCCGTATCGTATGGGTTGCTTTCGCATCCCAGGTGAAGTTCCCAAACGCATAGTCGCGGCCCCGGGCCGCCATGGCTGTGAAATCCGCAGGCCGATCCAAGGCGTCCTCCATCACCGCGCGATAGGCATCCACCAGCCCGTCAATGGGCTGTAGCGGCACCCGGACCCCCCGGTCCTGCCCGACGAGATGCCCGGGCGCCCCGTAATTCGTCACAAGGCAGGTCATGCCGCAGGCCATGGCTTCGATCACGACACCGGCGCCAAGCTCTCGAATGGACGGAAAGATGAAAGCGTCACTATCCCGCATGAAATCCGCGACCTCCGCCTGGGATTTGCGGCCCTCGAAATGAATGCGGTCCAGCGCTCCGGCCTCGGCCACAATCGCGCGGAGACGGTCCAGTTCGGGCCCGTCGCCCACGACATGAAGGCTGTGGGGTTTCAACCGCTCCGAGGTCGCAAACGCCCGGATCGCCGCTTCGGGGACCTTGTAGGGCACCAGCCGCCCGGCAAAGAGGAACTTGTAAGGCCCGGGCCCCGAAAAGGCGGGCTTGCGGCCCGTATCGTTGAACAGCGCCTCGTCGAACCCGATCTCGGGGAAGGACACGGTCTGGGGCCGAGTGGCGTCGGGCAAATCCGCGATGGTATGCGGAAAGGCCGCCAAGATGGCCTTGGCTTCGGTGAAGCTGCGCTTCGAATAGGGCAGGTGGCGGTAGAGATGGCGAAACTTGCGCAAGGTCTCGCGTTCGCGCTTTTGCTCTGCGTGAAAGGCGTCCGGCCAGTCCAGATTGCCGTTGAGCGGGCCGATCACGAAGGGTTGCCGGGTGCGCCCCGCCACGTAACTCGGCATGGTGGGCGACATGGGCGTGATCCGGTGCACGATGTCGAAGGCCCCCTTGCGAAGGTCATCGCGGAAATGCCGGTGGGCGCGCCGCTCGAACTCCACATAAGGCAGGTAGTTCAGCATCTGGTTGGTGGACCAGGCAACCTCCCGGCCGCCGCGCAGCAGTTGTGACATCCGGTAAATGGGATAGGCGATCCATTCGTTGTCGATATAGACGACCGGCGCGCCCAGATCGCCTTCCTTTTCGATGTTCTCGCGATTGCGCACCTGGGTGACGACGGTGACATCGGCCACCTTCGCCAGTGCGCGGGCGTATTTGTACCCGACGACCGGGAGAGATGGCCATTCCGGATTGCAGCTTTCAGCAAGGATCAGCACTCGGTGCGGCATCAATTTTCCCGGATAGCCTTTTGCGTCGCGGGTTGACTACACGATGCACCTACGGGGCACCATGCTGATTTCATCGACAATATCCGCTGGCACAGGTTCCGTTTGATCGTTTAGAGAGCAACGGCAGATTGCATTCCCCGGGGGGCCTTTCGACGCCGTCCGGCCGCAGGTGACAGGAAAGGGTGCGCGCCATGACCGAAGCTCACGCCGCCTCCCCGGCGCCGGTTTTCGTCTACGGGGCCCTGCGGTCCGGCACCACCGTGTTCAGGCTCATGCTCAACAGCCATCCCGGCATCGCCAATCCCGGTGAGGTCGATTTCCTGTTTGATCACCTGCACCCCGATCCCGCCGCCCCGGATGGCTGGCGATATGACCGCGCGGCGCTGGTCGCGGATCGGATTTTCGGGAATTTCGACCTCGATCTGCCATCTACCCTCGATGGTCTGGACCTGCTTGGGCACATGATCGAAGGGCTGCGCCCGGAAGGTCGGTCGGTCCTGACCCTCAACATCCACCGGCATGCCGACAAGATCGCCGCCGCGCTTCCCGAGGCGCGGTTCATCCATCTTTTGCGTGATCCGCGCGATGTTGCGCGCTCTGCGATTGGCATGGGATGGGTCGGACACAGCTATTTCGGGGCCAAATTCTGGCTGAAGACCGAACTTGGATGGGATCAGGCCGAGATCGCCGAGGATCGCGTGCTGACCCTGTCTTTCGAGACCCTGATGGCCGAGATTGACCCTGAACTGCACCGGGTCTGTGCGTTTCTGGGCGTCCCCTTCGACCCCCAAATGCTCGAATATTACCATGGCACCAATTTCGCCCCGCCCGATCCGAAGATCGCCTTCAGCTGGAAACGCAAGGCCACACCCCATGAGGTCGCCCTGATCGAAGGGCGGGTCGGCCCGCTTCTGGAGGCGCGCGGCTACGTGCCCAATGGCGCGCCGCATATCCCCGGGCCGGTCGAGCGCATGACCCTGATGGCCCGCAATAAGATGCAGCGCTGGCGCTTCAACATGCGCCGTTACGGGGCCGGGCTGTTTCTCTCGACGCATTTGGCCCGCATGGCCGGTCTCAGGTCTCTGCATCAGCGGTTGCGGCAAAGGCAGGAAGACATCCGCGCGATAACGCGCAAGTAACCGGGAACCCGCATGCCATGACCGCAGATCGCGCTTATCTTCTCGTCTCGCCTTGCCGGAATGAGGCCGATTACATGCGCCGCACGCTTGACAGTGTCGTGGCCCAGACGATCCGCCCGGCGCTTTGGGTGATCGTCGATGACGGCTCCACCGATGAGACACCGCAGATCCTGGCCGAATATGCCGCGCGTCACGATTGGATCCGCGTGGTCGCCAAGCCCGACCGTGGCCACCGCGCCGTTGGCCCGGGCGTGATCGAGGCGTTTTATGCAGGGTTAGAGACTGTTTTGCTGTCTGAGTATGCCTATCTCTGCAAGCTCGATCTCGATCTCGACCTGCCGCATGGATATTTCGAAGGGCTGATCGCGCGGATGGAGGCCAATCCGCGCATCGGCACCTGTTCGGGCAAGCCCTATATGCGCCGCGGCGGCGTGTTGGTGTCGGAACGACGCGGCGATGAGATGTCGGCGGGCATGACGAAGTTCTACCGCACCGCCTGTTTCGAGGCGATTGGTGGCTTTGTGCGGGAGGTGATGTGGGATGCCATCGACTGTCACAAGGCCCGCCAACTTGGCTGGATCGCGGTCAGTTGGGATGCGCCCGAGCTGCGGTTCGAGCATCTGAGGCCCATGGGATCGTCACAGCAGTCCATCTGGACGGGGCGACGTCGGCACGGGTTCGGGCAGTATTTCATGGGGTCTGACCCGCTTTATTACCTGGCGACCTGCGTCTTTCGGATGGCAGAGCCGCCTTATGTCCTGGGCGGGCTGGCGATGTTGCAGGGCTATCTCGGCGCTTGGCTCCGGCGAGAGCGGCAACTGGACGATCCCGAGCTTGTCGCCTTCATCCGTGCCTATCAGCGCCGTGCTCTGCGTGTCGGAAAGGCCCGCGCCGTGGCTGAGATCGAAACGCGTATTCCCCCCGCCGTTCCCGAAGCACCCTGATCGCGCGGGACTACAGCCCGTCCGGCACGAGATGGGCCAGATCGCTCTGCCGTATATGGGCGGCCACCTCATCGAGGTTTTCGACCCGTTGCAGCCCCGTCTTGCCCCCGGTTCGTTTCATCGTCGCTTTCACCGGCGCCGAGGGCACGCCGAGATAGGCGCAGAGATCGTCAATCGTGGCCTGATGGCGATCCGCATCCTTCAGATCGGTGTCGTAGCGGATCGGATGATGCGGCACATGCGCCATCACCTCGGTCTCATAGGCCAGCATCTCGGCATTCCATGTCAGCAGCGCCAAAAAGCGCTCGGGATCGAGCCGCAGGGTTTGCACGCCCGCCTTGTCGTTCATGAAATAGAGCCCGCTGGCATGGGCTTTTGCCAAGGATAGGGTCTGATCCCAGGTGTTTCGCGTCAGGTGCAGAACGCTGTAGTCGAAATCCGCGATCCGGTCGAAAAAGGCCAGTGGCCGCCGGATGCGCTGAATTTCCATGAGGTGATAGGAGATGAGCTTCACGCCATAGGCCCGCACGTCGCGGCCGGCGCGCCGGGGCAGGCGGGCCAGAAACCCCACCGGGTCGAGAAGCAGGTAATGCAGTCGCTCCCCCTCGCACCGCACGGCGGGAACCTGGTCTAACAGCCGCACCAGAAGCGTGGTGCCCGATCGGGGCCGGCCATAGATCACGAAGGGTTTGGGAGTGTCGTTGCGCCGCAAGGTGCGGGCGAATACCTTTGCCTCGATGATCAGGTTCTTGGGGTTCAGCCGGTCGGGATGCACGCCGAGCCGACCGTATATGTCGGTGCGCGGCTCGGATCCGACCACGGGATGCCGGGCGAAGGCCTCATCAAGCTCGCGGCGCGACGGCATTACCGATCCCCGTAGCCCTCGGGGTGGCTCCGGTGCCACTCCCAGGCGGTGGCGATGGTTTTCTCGATATCGGTATATTGCGGGTCCCATCCAAGCTGTGTCTTCAGCTTCGCCGGGTCAGCCACCAGCCGTGGCGGATCGCCCGGGCGACGTGTCGTGATCTCCTGCGGGATGTCGCGGCCGGTCACGTGCTCGCAGGCGGCGATGATCTCATGGACCGATTGCCCGACCCCGGTGCCGATATTGAACACCTCGGCCGTCTCGGGCGTGGTGGCTTCAATGGCCAGCCGGTGGGCGGAGGCCAGATCGGAGGTATGCACGTAATCCCGGATGCAGGTCCCGTCCGGCGTCGGGTAGTCGGTGCCGAAGATCGAGATCTTGTCGCGCTGGCCGAGCGCGGTCTGCAGAACCAGCGGGATCAGGTGGTTTTCCGGCTTATGATCTTCCCCGAACTGCCCATCAGGGTCGGCACCCGAGGCATTGAAATAGCGCAGAAGCGTGAAGCCCATGCCATAGGCGTGCGCGAAATCGCGGATCATCCATTCCACGGCCAGCTTGGTGCGGGCATAGGGCGAAAACGGCTCCTGCGGGGTCGCCTCGGACATGGTCGGGCTGTCGGTCATGCCATAGGTCGCGCAGGTCGAGGAAAACAGCATCCGCTCCACGCCTGCGGCGCGCATCGCGTTCATAAGGCTGCGGGTGCCCTGGATGTTGTTGCCGTAATGGTAATCGGGGTTTTCGACCGACTCGCCCACATAGGTCGCGGCGGCGAAATGCATGACGGCCTCCGCCCCGAAATCCCGCATCGTGGCGGTCAGTGTCTCGGTATCCGCAATGTCACCCTCTACAAGGCCATGGCCCGCGACCGCCGCCGCATGGCCCATGGCCAGATTGTCATAGGCCAGAACCTCGTGGCCTTCCGCCGCCATATGGCGCAGGCAGGCGCTGCCGACATATCCCGCGCCGCCGGTGATCAGGATTTTCATGGCCTATCCTTTGCCCTTGGAAATGGTTTCAACAATCTTCGCCGCCTCTGCCATATCCGCCACCGCGTGGTCCAGAGCCGGATCGGGCACATCGACCCTGTCGCCATAGCCGGTGCGCACCAGCACCGAGGCCGCGCAGCCCGCATTTCGGCCCGCCAGCATGTCCGAGATCGTGTCGCCCACCATCACAGATCGGGACAGGTCGAGCGCCATCTCCTGCGCGGCGCGCAGCAGCATGCCGGGGCCAGGTTTGCGGTCTGGATGCTCGATCACGCGCGGATCCTTGATCTTGGGCGCAACGGGGCAGTGATAGAGGCCGTCGACCCGCGCGCCATGGGGGGCCAGTTGCCGGGTCATCTCGGCATGGACATCCTCAAGGCCTGCTTCAGTCAGCTTGCCGCGCCCGATCACTGATTGATTGGTCACGATCACCACCGCGATCCCGGCCGCGTTCAGACGCGCGATGGCCTCGCCCGCGCCGGGGATCAGCCGTACATCGGCAGGGTCGGTCAGGTGATGAACCAGCTCGATCACGGTGCCGTCGCGGTCCAGGAAGGCCGCAGGCCGCAGGGCAGGGGAGGGGGCAGTCATGGCGCGGGCCAAGTGAGGCCCGGCGCATCCGCTTCGGCCTGGGCCAGCGCCTCGGGCGTGCCGATATCGCGGTGATACCCGTCATGGACATAGCCGCGCATCCGACCCACGAAGCGGGGCAGCACGTCGAAACCGAAATCAAAGGCCTCCATATCCGCGATCTCGCGCCAGGCCTTGCCGTCAAGCACGTAGAGCCCCGCATTGGCCAGGTCGCTTGCCGGATGTTCGGGCTTCTCGACGAAATCCACGATCCGCGCTTCGTCATCCAGCGTCGCGATCCCGCAGGCCTTGGGGTAGGGGGTGTGAAAGAGCGCCATGCTCATCGGATCGCCATGGGCGTGGTGGAAGGCAAGGAAGCTGTGCAGGTCGATCGTCGACAGATTGTCGGCATAGATCACCACGATGGCATCGGCATCCTCGGCCCAATCGCGGTTGGCGGTGACGGTCCCGGCCGAGCCCAGAAGGTCTGGCTCATAAGCTTCTGTGATGGTCACAGATCGGCTCGAATTAGCAGTGTCGAGCCATATTTTGACCTCGTCACGCAGGTGATGTGTGTTCAGAAGCGCCTCTGAAATCTCGGCCACCTCCAGTGCGTCGAGCCAGTAATCCAGCATCGGCTTTCCGGCCACCGGGATCAGGCATTTCGGGATCGTCAGTGTCAGCGGTCTGAGCCGCGTGCCGAGACCACCGGCCAGAAGAAGCGCTTTTGTCCCTGCCAATGGATCAGACCTCCACATCGCGAACCACGCCGAGCGTGGCCATCATCCTGTCGGAATGCTCCAGGATGTCCTCGGCGGGGGCTGCACTGTCCATCCAGTCGCGATAGGCGCGCACGCTATCCTCGCAACTGCGCGTCGGCGCCCATCCAAGTGCCTTCAGCTTTGAGACATCCGACAGAATATGCCGCGTGTCGCCGAAGCGGTATTTGCCCGAGGCGTGCGGCGTGTAGTCGTTGCGTCCGAAGACCTGCCCGACCACGGATGCAAATTCGCCCACGCTGATCGCGCGGTCGCCGCCCACATTGAACATTTGTCCATTGGCCCGGTCATCTTTGAGCACACAGAGATTGGCATCGACCACATCGAGATAATTCACGAAATCCCGGATCTGGTTGCCATCTTCATAGATCACCGGGTCGCGGCCGACATGGAAGCTGAGCGAAAAGATCCGGCAGGCCCCCGAATAGGCGTTGTAAAGGCTCTGCCGCGGGCCCTGTACGATGGAATAGCGCATCGCGACGGTCGGGATGTCGTACATTTTCCCTAGGTTCAGAGCCGCATTTTCCTGTGCGATCTTCGAGGTGCCATAGCAGTTTTGCGGGTTGGCCACGCTTTCATCGGTCGCCTGGTACTGCAGCGGGCCTGTCTGACCCTGATCCGGTTGAATGTCCCAGATCCCGCGCCTGAGATCGGCCTCACGCCGGAGGCCGGGCAGCACACGGCGACCATCGGCATCCAGATAGAGCCCCTCGCCCAAAGTGGCCTGGCTGGAGGCGACGATGACCTTCCGGATCGGCAGCTTTTCCCGCACGATCAATTCGTAGATCAGCGCGGTGGAGGTGACGTTGACCGAAAAGAAGCGGCTGAACTCGGGCAGGTAATCCTGAAAGGCGGCGAGGTGATAGACGGCATCGACCCCGCGCAAGCCGCGGAGCATCGCGTCTTCATCCCGCACATCGCCCTTCATGCACTCAATCGCGGGGTCCAGATAGTCGGGCCAGGCCCCATCGCGATGGACGGGTGCCTCAAGGCTGTCGAGGATGCGGACCTCGTGCCCCTCGGCCAGAAGCGCATCCGCGGTGTGCGACCCGATAAACCCTGCACCGCCGGTGATCAGAATTTTCATGCGCAAGCCCCTCTCAGGCGTTCTGGATCGACCCTGTCATGTGGTCCCGTCCTTATGGGATCAAACACTCAGAAGGTATAGCGGTCGGAGATATAGATCACCCGGCTGCCCCGCCGGTCGATGCGGAAGGGCAGTTCGCGCGGGCGGCCCACGGCGTCGCGGATCGCCTCATGGCGTTCGGGGGGCGCCATCACCAGAAGGAAGCCACCGCCGCCAGCCCCCAGAAGCTTGCCGCCCATCGCCCCATTGGCGCGGGCCGCCTGATACCAGTCATCGACGCCCTGATTGGTGATCCCGAAGCCGAGCGAGCGTTTCAATTCCCACCCCTCGTGCAGGATGCGCCCGAAATCCTCCAGATTGCCCTGACCGCCCATGGTGACACGCAGTTCACCGGCCAGATCGCGCATTTCGCGCAAGACCTCGACCTTGGACCGGCTGCCTTCGGACTGTTTTTTCAGGATCGTGTCGGCGTCGCGCTGTTGGTCGGTGTAGAGAAGCAGGATGTGCTTTTCGAGTTGGTCAAGGAATTCCGGCGCCGTCGGCACGGGTTCCACATCGACCGAATGGTCGGGATTGAAGCGGATATAGTTCACGCCGCCAAAGGCCGCCGCGTACTGATCCTGCCGCCCGATCGGTTTCTGCAGGATGTCGATCTCGATCTCGCAGGCCTTTTCGGCCAGCGCGCCGGGGCTCGTGACCTGACCCTTGTAGGCATAAAGCGCGTTCAGAATGCCCACCGCGAGGCTGGAGGATGACCCCATACCGGTGCCAGCGGGCACATCGCCCACGGTGGTGATCTCCAGATGCTCGCCCAGACCCGTCATCCTGAGCGCTTCGCGCGCGATGGTGTGGTCGATCTGGTCGATGCCATCGGCGATCTCGACCCGCGTATAGGCGACCCGGGTGGTCCGGTCGAAACGCGGGGACACGGTGACATACATGTGCTGCTGCACGGCAACCGACAGGACGGCGCCATATTCATCTTCGTAAAAAGCCGGAAGATCGGTGCCGCCACCGGCGAAGCTGACGCGATAGGGGGTTTGGGTGATAATCACTTTGGATCCAATCTGGCACGATATTGATCAATCAGGGGTTCAAGGCAGGTCTGCAGATCGAACCTGTCGATAAGATGACGATATCCGGCCTCGGCAAGGGTTTTCGCAAGCGTTTCGTCGCCTGCCAGGCGCATCAGGGCCTCGGCCAGCGCCTCCGGGTCTTCCGGGGGGACGAGAAGGCCCGTTTTCTCATCGTGAATCAGATCGGGAATGCCCACAAGGCGGGTCGACACCGCAGGCAACCCGCAGGCCATCGCCTCCATCAGCATTTGTGGCAGGCCGTCGACATCGTTATCGGCGGCCCAGACACAGGCCAGCGTGTAGATATCGCCACCATACATGAAGGCGGGGATGTCCTCCTGCTTCAGCGCCTCGCCCGTCAGCGTGATCCGGTCATCCAGGCCTGCAGCGGCGATCTGCGCCCGGAGCGCCGCCTCATCGGGCCCCGAGCCTGCGATGGTGCAGCGAAACTCAAAGCCGCGGTCTCGTATCAGGCCACAGGCCTCGATCAGGACCGGAAAGCCCTTTTTCGCGACAAGCCGCCCCGAGGACAGGATATGGACCGGTTCGCCCGGGGGCCGCGTCCGCCGCTTCGGCGTGAAATGTGACGTGTCGATCCCGCAATAGGCGATATGCAGCTTCGCCGGATCGGCCCCGTTTTCGAGATAGAACTGGCGGTGAAACTCCGAGATGCAGATGATGAAATCGGCCCGCGCGATCTTGTCATGGAGCGCGGAGCGGTTGCGAAACAGATCGGCCGCATGGCCCGTGAAGCTGAAGGAGCGCCCCAGAAGCCAGGCGCCATACATCGCCACCGTGCCGCCGGAATGGATCCATTGCGAATGGATATGGGCCACATCACGGTCCATCAGCTCCCCCGCCCAATGGCAGGCCACTGCGAAATGCCACATGCCGACAAGGCGGTTTCGGGTCGATTCACGTCGCCCGGTCAAAGCATTTCCAAGGGCTGACCAGAACCGGCCGCCGAAACGGCCCGGGGCCGCCAGAACCGCTTTCAGCGCGGCGCCTTTCGACAGCGGATAAAGCACGGTCGTGTCACGGTTCAGCGCGTCGATATCGGGGGAGGTGAAGTAGGTCTTCTCGGGCCGCATCAGGGCATGCAGCGCGAAGGGCACATCCGCGGCCTGCACGACGCGCAACTCATTGCCGACCCAGGCATCGCCCACGCCTTGCGTTGTCATGTAGTGGATCATGGGGCCTGCATGGTCGAGTGTGCTCGGCCACGTTCTAAGCAGGTCCACCCCCGAGGAGCAAGGGAGCACCCCGGAATGGCACAGCATGCGCGCCAAATATCCGCCATCATTGACAGCGATAGAGCAGCCAAGCCATAGCAGGCCCATGTCGCAGCAATGAGGGTGATCGCGATGCCGACCGATGATCTGGGTGCTTTCGTCACCGACTATTACCGACGCTTCGCCGAAACCATCCAGGCCTTCGAACTGGGTCCTCTGGCCGATGTGCAGGCCGTTATCGACGATGTGCGCAAGGCAGGTGGCACGCTGTGGGTGGCGGGCAATGGCGGGTCCGCGGCGATCGCCGATCACATTGTCTGCGACTGCGCCAAGGGCACCTATGTGGAGGGGCAGCCGCCCCTGCGCACGGTCGCGCTGACCTCCAACGGGCCGATCCTCACTGCGCTTGGCAATGATATCTCTTATGACACCGTCTTCTCGGAGCAGTTGAAATACTACCTGACCGACAAGGATGCGCTTCTGGTGGTCAGCTCGTCAGGCAATTCCCCCAATGTCGTCAATGCCTGCGCCTATGCCAATGAACGCGGCGTGCCGACGATTGCCTTCGTCGGCTTCAAGGGGGGCAAGCTGAAGGACATCGCACGCCATGTCATGCATGTGGAAGCCGACAATTACGGCATCGTCGAAGACATGCATATGAGCTTCATCCACGTCCTGACCCAGTACATGACGGCGCGCGCCAAAGCCTGACCTGCGGCCAATATCGGGCCGGGCGCCCAGACCAGCGGAGCCTATCCCCGTGAAAATCACTTTCGTGCTGCCGGCGAACCTCATGAACGGCGGCATTCGCGTCATCGGCATCGTCGCCAGCACCCTCGTGGCGCGCGGCCATGATGTTCGTCTGATCACGCAGCCGCAGCGCCAGCCAACGCTTAAAAGACGCCTCAAAACCCTGTTGCGTGACAGGCATTGGCTGCCCGCCCGCAAGGATGGGCCGTTTCTCGACCCGGTGCTCGACCGGGTTTCCACGCTTGAAACGGGGCGGCCCGTGACGGATGCCGATCTGCCCGATGCCAATGTCGTGGTCGCGACCTGGTGGGAAACCGCGCCCTGGGTTCAGGCCCTGTCGGACAACAAGGGGGCCAAGGCCTACTTCATGCAGGATTACGGTGCCCCCGGGCAGGAGATCGAAAAGATCGCCCCCACATGGGAGATGCCGTTCACATTCATCACCCTCAACACGCGCCTCAAAGCAATGATTCTGGAGCGCAATCCCGGTGCCGATGTCGAAATTATGCGCAACGCGGTCGATCAGACGCTTTTCAACAGCGCGCCCCGACCTCGTGGGCGGCCCCCGAAGATCGGCCTGATGTGCCGGGTCCAGGCCTCCAAGGGGATGCAAACCGCCGCGCGTGCCCTGAAAGAGGCCCGTGACGCCCTGCCAGAACTGCGCGCCGTCGCCGTGAATGCGGGCGATGAGGATTGGCCCGACTGGGTGGAAAAGCCCAAAAACCCCGATGATCGGGCCCTGGCCGAGATTTACCGTAGCTGCGATCTGTGGCTGTTCCCGAGCCGTATGGAGGGCTTTGGGCTACCGATCATCGAAGCCATGGCCAGCCGGACCCCTGTGATATCGACCCGCGTTGGCGGGGCGCCGGATGTCATCGAGTCTGGCGTGAACGGCTATCTTGTCGAGATCGACGACTGGAAGGGCATGGCCGATCATGCCGTCGATCTGCTCTCGGGTCCCGAGGCCCGATGGGCCGCCATGGGCGAGGCCGCAGCGGCCACCGTGGCAGAGCACACCTGGGACGACGCCGTCGATGTCTTCGAGCGGGCCTTGCAGCGCGCAGTGCAGCGGCAAACCTCCTCAAAATAGGATCTATTAGGCTGAATAGGGCCTGATTTGGGGGTATTGGCCGACCGACAGGCGACGCAATGGCGCCCCGTTTCCAAGTGTCGGATATCAGGCCCCTGTCACCAGGGACATCCAGTTCCGGGCATCATGGCCCTGCTCTGAGGCCAGACCGAAAACGACGGCCTTCGGATCCATCAGGACATCCCGTGTCGAGGGCTGCGACAGCCAGGCCGCCATCGTTTCCTCTGGCCCTTCGTAGGTTTCGGCGAGGCTTTCCCCCAGGACCCGGCCTTCGAACCCCGCCTGACGGGCGCGCCCGTCCGGGGTCTGCCTGTCGGGGCTGAGATGTGACGTCAGTTGCACGCGTGCCATATGCAACGCCTGACGCCGCGCTGTTTCGAGAAGGGCAGGCGCCGGCACCAGCGGCTGTAATTGCGCTGTCCGGCGGGCGTCCGACAACATACGGATGGCGGCGTCATGCGCGACATCGCCCCCATGCCATCGCCACGTCCAGACGCCCGGAACGACACCCGCCACCAGAGCCGTCAAACCAGTAAGAAGGACCGTTCTGCGGTGCATGGGCTTCCTTTGGATGGCATATGCAGGATCAGGGTAACGGTCTTCGGCGGGGCAGTCACGGGCGATATCCATCGCAT
>JBCCDU010000067.1:0-22752 GCA_039030715.1 Pseudomonadota bacterium | reverse complement strand
TCCCACGTCGAACGAGTAAGGGCCGGATACGTCCCGGATGAAAGCGCCGGGCAACGTTGTAAAGCCGGTAGGCCGGATGGACCGCGCGTATCCAAGCCGGACCCCGACGCTCCAGCACTAATCAGATCACAAAATGAGGAGCCTTCTGGTGAATGACCCTTTCGACGCTCGTGTTGGTCGGCTTTCGCTTCACATCAAGTGGGGGTGGCCATTGCTCCGATTTGGGTGGAACTCAATCCCGACCCTTATGCGGGACTTCGGTTGGTTTTGGCTATGGGTGCGCGGTCCGGGTGTGCTGGTTAAGCACCATAGGAAGCTCTGACGATGTATCGTGGCCCGTCATCGTCCCGGTCGTTCCAGCAGAGGCTGCAGGAGCTGATCGGAGAAGCGCGCTTGAACGGCGTTTCGGTAATCGCCCTAAAGGCGATCATGATTGCCGAGGCCGAAATTCTGCCCGAGCCTAGCGATGTGTCCACCTAGTTCATATGAACTAAAACGGGTTCGCAGGTTGCCGTTTCGTGCGCATATCGCCTTGATATTCAGATATAAAATCTAGTCGTTTCAATAGGTTCAAGAACAACCCATTAATTGACATCGAGGGGGTCACAAGTTCAATCCTTGTCACGCCCACCATCCAAAACTCTCGCAAAAATTGAAAGCGACGGCCTGTGAACATTTTCACAAGGCTCTTTTGTCGCAGCGTGGTAACGTCCCCGTGACCTGGCGGCAGTTTGTCCCCGGCTGGGCTTGCTTGCCGCCATTGTGTTTGCGTTGGGGGAGAGCGTGATGTTGCGACTGGATGCCGATCAGATCCTGATCGAGAGCGATGTCGATCTGGAGGCGAGTACAGGTCAGTTCGGGCCATCCAGCGAACCGATCGGGGACACGATCTTTCTGGGCATCGGTGGCGAGCGACCGGTTGGCGGCGATTTCGATATCGGCGGCGCGGTCAGCGCCAAGGTGCCCTTCAAGGGCCAGGTGGAGCTGTTCCGCGCGCAGGTCGAAGGCTCGATCACCGGGCGGTTCGGGTTGGAGTTCGTGTGGGAATTCGATCCCGGCTCGGTCGATATCGTCCAGAACTACGACATCGCCATCGCGGTACCGGGCGAGCAGCTTGCGGTCACCGATGTCTATAACGTCGCGACGCAGGCGGTGTTCGACCCGACCGATCCCGATGGGGGGTACTCGACGGTCTTCCCTAAACTCTCGGCCGATCTGAACGCGATTCTGGAACTGGCGGCGCAGTTGCAGGCGACTTACGGCGTGCTGGGCAAGAACCGCACGGACGAGATCTTCGATTTCGATCTGGGGGTTTCGATCCCGATTTTCTCGTTCGAGACGGGCCGGGTGGACGAGTTCGGCAACGCCAATGAGTTCGAGGTGTTCGGCGCCACCACGACCGAGGTTCTGGAGAATCTGGACGCGCCGGTCTCGACCTTCGATGGGGTCTATACCGTGCAGATCGAGGATCTCTACGGCACCCGCACGGCGGAGGAGGAGGTGCCCGTCGATCTGGTCGGCGACGAGGAGCCGGAATTCGAGGCGGACGTCACCACCACGCAGCAGATCGATTTGGGCCAGATCGTGCTGGATATCCCGGATTTCTCGGTCTCGGACGATGGGTTCGACGAGGATCTGGGCGCCTATGTCACCGACGAGGACACCAACAAGGAAAATATAATCGAGCTGACGCTGGATGTGGACGGAATCGCGACCCAGGCGACCGGGGGCGGGTTCCCGCCGCTGGAGCTGACCTCGGAAACCGATATCGAGGTTGGGCCGGCGACGATCTCGGCCGATTTCACCTACAACCTCATCGATGTGGAACTGATCGGCGGCCTGCCGCTGGTGCAGTTCTTCACCGTCACGCCGGATGTCGAAACCCGCATGACGTTCTTCGAAACCGATGGGGTCACGGCGAAGAGCGTCGATGTGCAACTGACGCGCAAGACCATCATTTTCGACGTAGACGGAGTTTTCCAAAGCGCGGCGGTCGAGACGCGGCTGAAGGAGCTGGCCCAGGACAGCGCGAAATTCGCCACCGATATCGATCTGTTCGTGGACTTCGATGCGGGGATCCCGGGGGCTTTCACCGGCGATACGGCCTCGATCGCGGGTGCCGTGGTCAGCCGGCCGGCGGGGAGCGACGCGGCCTTCACCCGGATCGACAATCAGGAATCCGTGGCCCAGTCGGCGCCCGTTTTGGGAGAGGATCAGGATGCGCCGGTGCCGGTGCCGGGCGAGACCGAATTCGCCTATGCCATCTTTATCACCGATGCGGACGCGCCTGGCGGCGAGCGCACCGAGATCATCCCACTGGATTTCGCCCCGATCGGCCCGGAGGATCCGACCGAGACTTTCCCGCTGACCGACACGATCTGGCGCGAGGAAATGGTGACCGCGACCGAGGCGATCACCGAAACCCCCTGGTATGGCGAAGAGGGCGAGTTCGACGTCGTCTACGACACTGACACGGTGGTGAAGGTGGAGACGCGCGCGGGCGGCGAGGTGCGCAACCAGACCGGCCTGGGCCTGACCCTGGACGTCCTTCTGCAGGGCCTGGCGGCCAGTGCCGAGTTCGGCATCGATGTCGATCTGGGCCTGTTCGATTTCGGCGGCAGCATCGGCATCGGCTTTGACGAGCTGTTCAGCCGGACGTTCAACATCTTCGATTTCACCGACTCGGATGAGATCCTGACCCTGTTCGACGAGACCTTCGAGGTTGACAAGGAAACCTCGGAGATTGTGGAGGTTGCGGATTTCCTGGTCGGCCCCGGCACCCAGACCGGCGAAGACACAGCGATCCGTGGGACCGAGGGGAATGACCCGCTGAACGGCACCCAGGGCGACGATGTGATCATCGGTCTGGGGGGCACCGACACGTTACAGGGTTTTGGCGGCAACGACACCATTCTGCCGGGCGAGGGCAGCGACACCGTGCGCGGCAATGATGGCATCGACCGTGTGAGCTATGAGGATTTCCTGGGCGCCGAGGTGGATGAGTTCATTCTGGTCGGCGGCTTCATCCTGGCGGGCCCGGGCGAGGTCGCGGGGCTGGAGATCGCGGGCACCCGCACCACGGTTCTGGGCGACGGCACGGTAGACTTCCTGTCCACCATCGAGGAGGCGCGCGGCTCCAACTTCAACGATCTGATCATCGCCGATGGCGATCTGCAATTGATCGATGCCGGGCGCGGCGACGATATCATCGAGCTGGTGAACAACCGCATGAGCGCCTTTGGCGGCGACGGCGACGACCAGTTCATCGAGATCTCGATGCGCGGCAACCGCCATACCCTCGATGGCGGCGAGGGCGACGACGGCGTCAGCTTCGACACCAGCCGGGCCGTCGATATCGATCTGATCGACCGCAATGACAGCGCCGATACGTTCCTGTCTATCGAGAGCTTCTTCCTACCCGAGAATTCGAATTTCGATCATGTGTTCCTGGACGATGACGAGGCGCATTCGGTCCTGGCGGGCGCGGGCGATGACAGCCTTTCGGGCCGTGGCGGGCGCGATGTCCTGCGCGGCAATGAGGGCGACGACACGATCTCGGGTGGGCTGGGTGCCGATATCCTGGAGGGCGGCGATGGCCGCGACCGATTGAGCTATCGCGATGCGGCGACCAGCGTGTTCATCCGCCTTGATCCGCATCTGAACGGCACCACCGGCGAGATCAATGCTGGGCGCGGCTTTCGCGGCGAGGCGCAGGGCGACCAGATCGGCGGTTTCGAGGATCTGGAGGGATCGCAACTGAACGACATCCTGTTCGGCGATGCGGGCGACAACCGGATCTTTGGCTTCCGCGGCGACGACCGGCTGGCCGGGCAGGGGGGCAACGATTCCCTCTTCGGCGGTCTGGGCGACGATATCCTGTGGCGCGGCGACAATGCCGGGCGCACGCTGCTGCGGGGCGATTATCTGTTCAATGGTGGTGACGGCTTTGACATCGTTGCCTTCGACTATGGCGGCGAGGATATCATCACCACCGGCGGCGGTCTGACCAGCCAGAACCTGTTTGCGCGGCTGGGCGTGAACGGCGCGGATGGGGTGGCGACCACTTCGGGCAGCTTCTTCTCGGAAGATGCCGGCGGAACGGTGACCGAGACCAACACGGATGTGCTGCGCGATGTCGAGGGGATCATCGGCGGCGAGGAAGACGACGAGATCGTCGGGAACAACGAGGACAATGCGCTCTTCGGCACCGGCGGGTTCGACTATATCGCAGGTGCCGGGGGCGATGACGTGCTGGGCTTCGGCTCGGCCCAGCCGCTCAGCCGGACGCTCTCGTTCCCCGGTGACAGTGCGAACAACGACCCGGGCGAAACCCCGCCGCCGCGCGCGCCGCGGGATTTCGAACTGGTGCTGCAACGGCTGAACCCCGACGCGCTGCGTGGCGAGGTGAATGCGCTGAGCGACAGCGATCTCGCGACCATCTTGGCGATCCCGACCAGCGATGTCATCCGCTCGCATTCGGGCAAATCGTTCCTGTGGGGTGGGGCCGGACAGGACACGCTGGACATGCGGTTCGACCGGGGCCTGGCCTTCTTCCCCGAAGAATCCGACCGCTCGGCCCGGGTCCTGCTGGATGCGTTCGCGGGTGAGAGCAATCCGCCCGTCGATCTGATCAACGATTTCACGGGCGAGCAGTTGGTCTATGGCACCGCGACCCTGGACGACCCGGAGGATTCCGAGGACCCGGTTGAGACCGCGATCCTGTTCGGGATCGAGCATGTGATCGGCGGTGCCGGCGATGACGATATCTTCGGCAATGCGCTGGACAACACCATCGAGGGCGAGAACGGCGCCGATTTCCTGTTCGGGGGTGCGGGGTTGGATACGCTCTCCTACATCAACGCCGATGGCGGGATCGGCATCTCGGTGACCACGAATGCGGATCAGACCAAGGTGGTGGCCCTGGGCATTACGGCGCCCGACGGCAGCACCGATCACCATGCGACCGGCGACGAGGCCCAGCAGTTCGAGATCATCGTCGGCTCGGACTTCTCGGACCAGATCAATGCGGGATTTGCCGAGGGCGATCCCGGCGACCTGATCACCAAGGATGTCTCGGCGCTGTACGCTGGTCCGACGGATGTGCGCGGCTATCGCGATCTGGGGCCGGAGTTTGACTTCACCCTGTTCGGCGGCGAGGGGAACGACAGCTTCGCGATCGGCGCCTTCGGCCAGCACGAGGTGTTCGGCGGCGCGGGCAATGACCGGGTGGTGACGCGCGGCACCGGCTCGACCCTCGATCTGGGCGAGGGTGATGACGAGGCGCTTTATCTGGGCGTCTTCCCGGATCTTCTGTTCTTCGACCCCGATACCAATCTGCCGACGGCGGAGACGGAGCCGGGCATCCTGCGCAATGTCTTCCGCGGCGGCGACGGCGTCGATGTCTTGTCGGTCTCGGATTTCCTCTACGACATCGACAGGATCGTGCTGTTCGACGACCGTGTGCTGGTGGTCGAGACCCCGGGTCCCGAGGTGCTGGATGGTCTGGACCCGGCCGTCGCCTCCGCGCTGGGCGGAACCGAATTGCGTCAGACCTATTTCGACTTCGAACTGATCGATTTCGACTTCGACTTCCTGGCCGAGGTGGATCTGCGCAATCTGGATCCGGTGGTGCAGGCCGACAAGGAACTGGTCATCACCGAGGATCAGAACGACCCGATCCCGATCGGGCTGGAGGCAACGGACGAGGATATCGCCGCCGACAATACCTTCCAACTGACCCGCCGCCCCGATGGCGGTCAGTTGGTGGTGATCCGCGAGGATGGCTCGCAACGTCCGGTCGGCAATAACAGCATCCTCAGCCTCGACGAGATGACCCGCCTGCACTTCATCACCGACCAATCCTATGACTTCGACACAGGCCCCGTGACCTTCGATGTCCTCGAAACCGGCGCGAGCGGCACGGCGGCCATCCCGATTGCACGCGGTGTCGATCTGGGGATCGACCTGCCCGTGGACCTGGAAGGCGAGGCGCTGGAGGTCACCATCGACGAGTTGCCCGACCAGGGCACGGTCTTCTTCATCGAGGAACTGCCGACGCCGCTGGGCTTCGGCACGCCCCTGAAGGTCGAGGTCGTGCTTCAGGTCGGCGACGAGATCAGCGCCGAGCAACTGAGCGAGCTGCGCTACCGCCCCGAACTGGATGACCGGGGACCGGCGGGGAACTTCTCGTACACCGTGCGCGATCCGAATGCGTTCGACGATGACGGTCTGACGCAATTGTTCGACGACCGCCGCGACGGGGCCGACGGCCGCGACGGCGTGGCCGGCCAGACGATCAGCATCCGCATCGCGGGGCGCGAGGATGCGCCGAAATCGCTGGATCAGATCTTCGAATTCTCGCCCGGCCTGATCTTCGACGATCAGTTGATCGGCGCGGACCCGGATGGCGACGAGGTGATCTTCCAGCTTGTCCAGGGCCTGACCAGCGGCGAAGTGCGCCAGACCGAGCCGGTGGCCCCGCCGGGGCAAGGCGAGGAGCCAGATTTCACCCGCGACGAGAACGGCGACCTGGGCAGCCTGACACTCAACCCCAATGGCGGCTTCAGCTATACGCCGCCGGATGCCTCGGTGTTCCAAGCGGGCGATCTGTTCTTCGAGACCAGCTTCATCTTCCGGGTGCGCGAGAAGATCGGCGACAAGCAGGTCTCGACCGATCACGAGGTGACGCTGCGCGTGGTGAACCCGGATGCGCAGCAGATCCTGTTCGTCGATCCCAATGATCCGAACCAGCAGGTGAACCCCGATCCGGAAGAAGGCGAGCAGCCCGATTTCAGCCTGAAAGAACTGGGCGGGCAGGATACCTCGGACCATATCCGCGGCCATGGCGGCGTCGACCGGATCTTCGGCCTGACCGGCGAGGACATGATCGAGGGGTTCCAGGGCGATGACAAGCTCTCCGGCGGAGAGGACAACGACACGCTGCTGGGCGGTCTCGGCAACGACACGCTGATGGGCGGCGAGGGCGCCGACATGCTGGATGGGGAATCCGGCATGGACTATGCCAGTTATGACGACGCTGGCGCGCGGGTGCGGATGGATCTGGCGGGTCTGGTCTCGTCGTTGGGCGATGCGGTGGGCGATCAGCTCATCTCGATCGAAAACCTGATCGGCAGTCGCTTCAACGACGATATTCGCGGCGACAGCGGCGACAACATCCTGATGGGCGGCAATTCCGGCGACCGGATCTTCGGGCGCAGCGGCGATGATACGCTGTTCGGCGAACTGGGGGTCGACAAGCTCTACGGCAATCGCGGCGCAGATGTGATGTTCGGCGGCGATGGCAATGACCGCTTCATCTATTTCGGCGTGGATGACAGCGGCGTGGGCGCGGGCCAGCGCGACGTCATCGGCGACTGGGAGGATGGCGACCGGATCGAGATCAGCCGCCTGGATGCCGATACCACGCGCGGCGGCAATCAGGTGTTCGATTTCATCGGCACAGCGCAATTCTCCGGCGCGGCGGGCGAGTTGCGCCATGTCCGTCAGGCGGTGAACGACCTCACCCTGGTCCAGGCGGATACCGATGGCGACGGGCAGTCCGATTTCCAGATCGAACTGACCGGCATCCATGTGCTGGATGCGGGTGATTTCGTGCTCTGATCTGGCGGGGCGGCGTGTTGGCTGCTACCCCTTCGGCTGAGGCCGGAGGGGTTTGCCCATGAAAATCACCAAGATCACCACCCATCGTCTGCGCGTGCCGACCGGCGACAAGGCGTTCTTTTCCAGCCAGGCGATGTTCCCAGAGCGGAACTCCTGCCTGGTGCGGATCGAGACCGATCAGGGCCTGACCGGCTGGGGCGAGGGCGGGCAATGGGGCCCGGGTGAGCCCGTCGCCGCGGTGATCGATCAGGTGCTCGGCCCGCGCCTGGTCGGACGCGATCCGACCGAGCCTGTGCGGCTCTGGGAGGAAAACTATGTCGCCACCCGCGATTTCGGGCAGAAGGGCGCCTATATCGACGCGATCTCGGCCCTGGATATCGCCTGCTGGGATCTGGCGGGCCAGGCCTGCGGGCTGCCGGTCTGGAAGCTGTTGGGCGGGCGATTTCGCGACCGGGTCCAGGCCTATGCGACCGGATGCTACTATCCGACGGACTATGCCGATACGACCTCGATGATGGCGAAGCTGCGCGCCGAGGTCGAGGGCTATGCCGGGGCGGGTTTTGGTCTGATCAAGGTCAAGATCGGGCTCCTGCCTTTGGAGCAGGACGTGGCCCGCATTGCGATGATCCGCGAAGTGCTGGGGCCAGAAATGGCGATCATGGTCGATGCAAACCATGCCTATAACGCGGGCACCGCCGTGCGCATGGCCCACCTGATGGCGCCTTATGACATCCGTTTCTTCGAAGAGCCCGTGGTGCCGGAGGACCGCGACGGATATCGCAAGGTGCGCGCCGAGACGTCGATCCCGGTGGCGGGCGGCGAGTGCGAGTTCACCCGCTATGGGTTTCGCGATCTGATCGGGGGTGGCTGTGTCGATATCGTCCAGCCCGATCTGGCAGCCTGCGGCGGCTTCACGGCGTTTCGCGACATCCTGACCCTGGCCGCCTGCCACGGGGTCAGCGTGGTGCCCCATGTCTGGGGGTCTGGCGTTGCGGTCACGGCTGCGTTGCACGCGATTGCGACGATCCCGCTCAATCCGCACTCCGCCCATCCGGTGGCGCTGCAGAACGCCCCGGTGATCGAGTTCGACCGGACGCATAACCCGCTGCGCGACGATCTGCTGGAGCAACCGTTCGTGCTGGAGAACGGTGCGCTGCGCATTACAGAGATGCCGGGGCTGGGTCAGTCGGTGCGCGAGGACCAATTGGCAGTCTTCGAGGTCGGAACGCCGTAAGGGCGCTTGTCGCGCCAGAGGAGCGTGCTGGCGCACGCACGCTTTTTATGCCCCGCCCCCACCCCCAACACCACCAGCCGACGGCTGGTGGTGTTGGGGGTGGGGGCGGGGATCGAAATCTCTTTTCCGGCAATTCAGCCAGCGCGGCGTCAGAGGATCCGGGGCAACGCCAGATCATGTGCGCGGGCGCAAGCGATAGCCTCGTCATAGCCAGCATCGGCATGGCGCATGACGCCGGTTGCCGGGTCGTTCCAGAGGACCCGTTCCAGGCGCCGGGTGGCGTCCTCGGTCCCGTCGGCCACGATCACCATGCCCGCATGCTGGCTGAAGCCCATGCCCACGCCGCCTCCATGGTGCAGGCTGACCCAGGTTGCCCCCGAAGCGGTGTTGAGAAGCGCGTTCAGGAGCGGCCAGTCGGAGACCGCGTCCGAACCGTCCTTCATCGCCTCGGTCTCGCGGTTCGGGCTGGCGACCGAACCGGAATCCAGATGGTCGCGGCCGATCACCACCGGGGCCTTCAGCTCTCCGCTGGCCACCATCTCGTTGAAGGCCAGGCCAGCGCGGTGCCGCTCACCGAGGCCGATCCAGCAGATCCGCGCGGGCAGGCCCTGGAAGGCGATACGCGCGCGCGCCATGTCGAGCCATTGGTGGAGATGGGTGTTCTGGGGAAAGAGGTCCTTCATCTTCGCGTCGGTCTTGTAGATATCCTCCGGATCGCCGCTGAGGGCGCACCAGCGGAACGGGCCGATGCCGCGACAGAACAGCGGGCGGATATAGGCGGGTACGAAACCGGGGAAGGCGAAGGCATCCTCCAGCCCCTCCTCCAGCGCGACCTGGCGGATATTGTTGCCATAATCCAGCGTCGGCACGCCCGCCTTCCAGAAGTCGACCATAGCGGAGACATGGGTTTTCATCGAGGCGCGGGCGGCGGCCTCGACCGCCTTGGGATCGCTCTCGCGCTTCTGGCGCCATTCGGCGAGGTTCCAGCCGAGCGGGAGATAACCGTTGACCGGATCGTGGGCCGAGGTCTGGTCGGTCACGATATCCGGCCGGATGCCGCGACGGGCGAGTTCGGGGAAAATCTCGGCCGCGTTGCCGAGGAGACCCACCGATTTCGCCTCGCCCGCTTTGGTCCAGCGATCGATCATCCCCAGGGCTTCGTCCAGCGTGTCGGCTTTCTCGTCCAGATATCTGGTGCGCAACCTAAAATCGATGCTTTCGGGATTGCATTCCACAGCCAGGCACGACGCGCCAGCGAAGACTGCGGCCAGCGGTTGCGCGCCGCCCATGCCGCCCAGCCCCGCGGTCAGGATCCATTTGCCGGTCAGGTCGCCGTCGTAATGCTGGCGCCCGGCTTCGACGAAGGTCTCGTAGGTGCCCTGCACGATGCCCTGGGTGCCGATATAGATCCAGGAGCCTGCGGTCATCTGCCCGTACATCATCAGGCCGAGCTTATCGAGCCGGTTGAAATGGTCCCAATCGGCCCAATGGGGCACCAGGTTGGAGTTGGCGATCAGGACGCGGGGGGCGTCGGCATGGGTCTGGAAGACGCCGACCGGTTTGCCGGATTGGACCAGAAGGGTCTGATCTTCGCCTAGGGTCTTCAGGCTCTCGCAGATCGCGTCGAAATCCGCCCATGTGCGCGCCGCCCTGCCGATCCCGCCATAGACCACGAGTTGGTTGGGATTTTCCGCCACCTCGCGGTCCAGATTGTTCTGCAGCATCCGGAACGGTGCCTCGGTTGTCCAGGAGCGGCAAATGAGATCGGGCCCGGTCGGGGCCTTCACGTCGCGGGTGTTGTGGCGTGGGTCGGTCAAGGCGGGGTCTCCCAAATTAGCTTGGCACGCGGTCTTGCCCGATCACTGCGTCAGACATTGCCGCAGACAGTGCCTCCGAAAGCTCGGTCGCTGTGTCGCGCAACGTGGCGTCGGAGGCGAAAGGTGGATCCGCGAAGGTCAGATCGGGGGTGGCGATATAGCGTGTCGAGGTGATGTCGGTTTTATCGTGCATCGGCACGAGATGGGCATGCGCGTGGTTCACATCGCCGCCCGTAAACAGAAATGCGACCCGTTCGACGCCATAAAGACGCTTCTGCACCCGCGCTAGGCTTTGACCCATCGCCAGGATGGCGTTGGCCAGGGCTTCGGGCAGCAAGTCGAAGGTTTCAATATGCATGCGCGGGAGGATCTGCAGGTGCCCGCGGCGGATCGGATTGCGGTCGCAGAAGACCACCAAATCGTCCGTCTCGCAGACGATATGTACCTGAACCTCGCCGCGGGCGATCCGGCAGAACACACAATCGGGTTTTTGGGTCACGAGCGTGCTCCCGAGGGCTCGCTCGCGGCGGTCAGGCCACGATCCTGAACCAAGCCGGCGACACGCTCGATATCGGTGGCCAGGAAACGGTCATGCACGAGTGCGGGCGAAAGCTCGCGGATGCGTCGGATCGCCTGCCGGAGCGGGGTCGAGGTTTTCAGCGGTGCGCGCAGGTCGATACCCTGCGCCGCCACCAGGGCCTCGATGCCGATGATGGCGCGCAAATTCACCAGCATCCGGTGCAGGCGCACCGCGCCATGGGCGGCCATGCTGACATGATCCTCCTGGTTCGCGCTGGTTGGCGTGGAGTCGACCGAGCAGGGGGCTGCGAGATGTTTGTTCTCGCTCATCAGGGCCGCGGAGGTGACCTCGGCGATCATGAAGCCTGAATTGAGCCCCGGCTCCGGGGTCAGGAAGGCGGGCAGACCGTGGCTGAGGGCGGGGTCGACCAGCAAGGCGATGCGGCGTTGGGCGATGGAGCCGGCTTCCGCGATCGCCAGCGCCAGTTGATCGGCGGCGAAGGCCACCGGCTCGGCATGGAAATTGCCGCCGGAGACGATGCTGCCATCGCTCAGCACCAGGGGGTTGTCGGTGACGGCGGTCGCCTCGCGCTGCAGGGTTTCGCTGACCGTATTGGCGATATCCATCGCGGCGCCCGCAACCTGGGGTTGGCAGCGCAGGCAATAGGGGTCCTGCACCCGCTCGTCCCCCTCGCGGTGGCTTTCGCGGATCTCCGAACCCGCCATCAGTTCGCGCAGGCGCCCTGCGACGGCGATCTGGCCGGGATGGCCGCGCAGGGCGTGGATTTCGGGCCGGAACGGTGCGGCGGAACCCATCGCCGCATCGGTGGACATCGCGCCCGTCACCAGGCTCTCGTCCAGGCAGGTTTCGAACTGCCAGAGCGCGGAGAGGGCGTGGGCCGTCGAGAATTGCGTGCCGTTGATCAGCGCCAGGCCTTCCTTGGCGCCCAGCGTTACCGGGGCGAGGCCCGCCTGGGCCAGCGCCTCGGCCCCCGGCAGCGGCGTGGGATGATCCGGCAGCCGGGCCTCTCCCTCGCCGATCATCACGGCGGACATATGTGCCAGCGGGGCCAGATCGCCGGAGGCGCCGACCGAGCCCTGGAGCGGGATCACGGGGGTCACGCCCCGGCTCAGCATCCCCTCGAGCAGCGCGATCACCTGCCACCGCACGCCGGAGGCGCCACGGCCCAGAGACAGCAGTTTCAGCGCCATCATCAGACGGGTGATCGGGGCGGGGGTCTCGGCCCCCACGCCGCAGCAATGGGATAGGATGAGGTTGCGCTGCAGGGTGGCGGTGTCCCCGGGCGCGATGCGGATCGAGGCGAGCTTGCCAAAACCGGTATTCACGCCATAGACGGGCGCGTCGCCTGCGGCAGCCTCGGCGATGATCCGGGCGCTGCGTTCGACATTGGCGCGCGCGGCAGGCTTCAGGGTCACGGGCCCCACGGCGTCATGGATCGCCCGCAGCCCCGTGGTTTCGCCCGGTGTCAGAGTGACACTCACCCCACACCCCCGAAGATGCGCCGGTGCAGTGGATTGAAGCCGATGCGATAGGCGAGCTCCGCCGGGTGCGCCACGTCCCAGATTGCCAGATCGGCGCGCAGGCCGGGGGCGATCCGGCCGCGATCCGCCAGGCCGAGCGCGCGGGCGGCATGGGCCGTGACGCCGCGCAGCGCTTCCTCTGGTGTCAGACGGAACAGGGTGCAGGCCATGTTCATCGCCAGCAGGATCGAGAACATTGGCGAGGAGCCGGGATTGCCGTCCGACGCGACCGCGATGGGAACCCCGGCATCGCGCAACGACTTGACCGGCGGCAATTGCGTCTCGCGCAGGGTATAGAAGGCGCCCGGCAGCAGCACCGCGACAGTGCCGGAGGTTGCGAGGGCTGCCACGCCCTGCGCCCTCAGATATTCCAGGTGATCGACCGACAGCGCCCCGCGTTTGGCCGCCATGGCCGCGCCGCCGAGATCGGAGAGTTGCTCGGCATGGAGCTTGATCGGCAGATCCAGTTCCGCCGCCCGGTCGAAGACGCGTGCGATCTGATCGGGCGAGAAGGCGATTCCCTCGCAGAAGCCGTCGACCTGATCGACCAGACCCTCCGCATGGGCCTGGCTCAGGCCCGGCACGGCGACCTCGTCGATATAGGCGTCGGCGCGGTCGGTATGGTCGGGGGGGATCGCGTGGGCGGCAAGCCAGCTTGTGACAATGGTGACCGGTCGCCGGTCGGCGATGGCGCGCGCGGCGCGCAGCATCTTGAGTTCGCCGGCGATGGTCAGGCCATAGCCGGATTTGACCTCCACCGTGGTCACGCCTTCCGCGATCAGGGCGTCGAGGCGGGGCAGGGCGCTGGCGATCAGATCCTGCTCGGACGCCGCGCGGGTTTCGCGCATGGTCGAGACGATGCCACCGCCCGCGCGGGCGACCTCCTCATAGCTCGCGCCTTGTAAGCGCATTTCGAATTCCCGCGCGCGGTCGCCGCCGAAGATCAGATGCGTGTGGCAATCGATGGGGGCCGGGGTGACCAGTCGCCCCTGCAGGTCCTCGGCGGGCCAGTCCGCAAAGGCGCCGGGCACCGCATCGGCAGGCCCGGCCCAGGCGATCTGCGCACCGTCGAGCGCGACCGCGCCGTCGTCCACGAGGCCGTAAGCGCCATCGCCCGGGGTCATCCGGGCCAGCGTGCAGTGGGTGAAGAGCTTTCTCATGGGCAGGTTCATCGGGCTGCGACTCGGCTTGAATTGCCTGCGCATTTTAATATTATGTGCAGACATAATGTCAATCCAGGGGCGTCGTGATGCAGACCATTTCCGCCGAACAGGCGCTTTTGCCCGGGGGCTGGCATCGCGATGTGAGGGTTCGGGTCGACGATCAGGGCCGGATTGCGGAGGTGGCGCCGGGGCAGGGCGACGCACCCGCGGGCATTCTGCTGCCCGCGCCCGGGAACCTGCACTCCCACGCATTCCAGCGAGCAATGGCCGGGTTGACCGAAGCGCGCGGGCCGCAGGGCAGCGACAGCTTCTGGACCTGGCGGCAGTTGATGTACCGGTTTCTGGATCACCTGACGCCCGAGGATGTGGAGGCGATTGCGGCCCTCGCCCAGGTCGAGATGATGGAGGCGGGCTTTGCCGCCTGTGGCGAGTTTCACTACCTCCACCACCAGCCCGACGGCACACGATACGACGACCCCGCCGAGTTGTCGGCGCGCATCGCGGCGGCGGCGGCGGAGACCGGGATCGGCCTGACCCATCTGCCGGTCCTCTATATGCAGGGCGGCACGGATGGCCGTGCGCTGGAAGGCGGCCAGCGGCGATTTGGCAATGATCTTGAAGGGTTCGCCAGGCTTTTGGAGGGGGCGAGTGAGGCGCTTGCCTTCCTTGCCGCCGATACGGTGCTGGGCGTCGCCCCCCATAGCCTGCGCGCGGTTACGGTCGATGCGCTGACGGAAGCGGCGCGGCTGCGCCCGGACGAGCCCTTCCATCTGCATATCGCCGAGCAGCGCGCCGAGGTGGTGGAGGTGCTGGCCGCCCATGGTGCGACGCCGGTGAAGTGGCTGCTGGAGATCATGGATGTGGACCCGCGCTGGTGCCTGATCCACGCGACCCAGATGTCGCCGGAGGAGACGCTGGGCCTCGCGCGTTCCGGCGCCGTGGCGGGGCTCTGCCCGATCACCGAGGCCAATCTGGGTGACGGGATTTTCGACGGGGCGCGCTTTCAAGAAGCCGGGGGCCGGTTCGGTGTGGGCTCCGACAGCAATATCCGGATCTCGCTGACCGGGGAGTTGCGCAGCCTGGAATACTCGCAGCGGCTGCGCGATCGGGGCCGAGCGCTGTTGGCTGAAGAGGCCCGCTCTACCGGGCGGGTTCTGCTGCAATCGGTTTGCGAGGGGGGCGCCCAGGCGATGGGCCGCGATAGCGGCGCGATCGAGGTGGGCAAATGGGCCGATCTGATGCGGCTCGATACCACGGATCTGGACCTGGAGGGCTTGGAGAGCGACACCGCGTTGGATGCCTGGATCTTCGCGGGCGGTACGGGGCGGGTGCGGGACCTCTGGTCCGCAGGGCGCCACCAGGTGCGCGACGGCCGCCACACCGCGCGCGACCGGGTCGAGGCGCGCTATCGCCCCGTCGCCCGGCGCCTGAGGCACGCGCTGTGAGCCAGCCGACCACCTATCGCGATGTGAAAGCCGAAGTTCTGCGCAGGATCCGCGCACGGGTCTGGCCGCCCGGGGCGCTGATCCCGGGTGAGGAGAGCTTGGCGCGCGAGTTCGACTGCGCCCGCAGCACGGTCAACCGGGCGCTGCGAGAATTGGCGGAAACCGGCCTGCTGGATCGCAGGCGCAAGGCCGGTACGCGGGTCAGCCTGAACCCGGTGCGCCGCGCCACGTTGGAAATCCCGGTGATCCGGCAGGAGATCGAGGCATCGGGCGCCACCCATCGCCACATGCTACTGGAGTGCCGCGTGGCGGAGGCGCCGTTGGCCGTCCGCGCGAGGTTGGGGTTGGAAGATTCCTTGCCGCTCTTGCAGATGCAAACGCTGCATCTGGCGGATGACCGGCCCTATCTGCTGGAGGACCGATGGGTGAACCCGGATGCGGTGCCCGGCATTCTGGACGCGCCCCTGGATCGGATCAGCGCCAATGAATGGCTGGTGCAGAACGCGGCCCTGACCTATGGCGATATCGAGTTCAGTGCTGTCGCCGCCGGTCCGGCGGGCGAGGCGCTGGCCTGCGCCGCGGACGCTGCCCTGTTCATGGTCGAGCGCACGACCTGGCAGGGGGTGCAGCCGATCACCTATGTCCGGCTGCTTTATGCCCCTGGCTATCGCATGAAGACGGTGATCTGAGAGGGCCGGTTTTCAGAGCATCTGCTCGGCCACCTTGACCGCGCTGTCGAGCAGCACGGCCGAGATCTCCTCGAACCGCTCTTCGGTCAGTCGGCTGGCGGGGCCATGGGCGGCGATGGCGCCGATGAACTGTCCTTCGGGTCCGGTCACGGGGACGGCCACCGCGTTCATATGATCGATGAACTCGCCCCGGTCGGTGGCGACACCGCCGCGGCGGACCTGTTTCAGGTGGGCCAGAAGCGACTCGTGATCGGTCAGCGTATGCGCCGTGAGGGGTTTCAGCGGCAGCGCGCCCAGGAAACGGCGCAGGCTTTTCGGGGTCATGCTGGCCAGAAAGCATTTGCCGCTGGCGGTGCAATGGAACGGCACATTGGTGCCGACCGGCAGTTGCACGCGCAGGGGCCAATCCGCCTCGACCCGGTCGACATATCGCATGCCGGCCTCCTCCGGTACCACGAAATTGACCGTCTCGCGCAGTTCCTCGGCGATCTGCATCAGCATCTGGTGGCGTGCGATATGCACATGGCTGGCGCCCAGGATGCGGGTCGCCATCAGGCGCACCTGCCGCGACAGGCGCAGTTTGCGCGGATCGGCGTCGCGGGCCAGATATCCTTCGTCCAGCAATGTCTGGCAGAGCCGGTGGATCGAGGGTTTCGGCAGGCCCAGATGGGTGTTGATCTGGCTGGGGCTCAGCGGCTCGCCCGCATTGGCGACCACATCGATGATCCGCAGCAGCCGCAGATTGGTCGGGATCCGCTCGCCCATCGTGCGCTGCCCGTCTGCGGAGGTGCCTGCTCCGGATGGGATCACGTCGTCTCCGGGGCTCGTACCTATGTTGCCTGATGGCTCGGACGATTTCATTTTCGTCCTCCGGGAAAAAGGTTGTCAGACGTTTGCATTGCTGTTCTGATATCGATTACGTCAAAAAGTCTCAAAAATCAATGAAAAGGTCGTCTTGGAGTTCGATTTTGTCATCGTTGGTGCCGGATCGGCCGGGTGTGCGCTGGCCAGCAGGCTCTCGGAGCGGCCCGACATCACCATCGCTCTGATAGAGGCTGGGGGACCCGACCGCAATCCGTGGATTCATATTCCGGTCGGCTACTTCAAGACGCTCGATAACCCCAAGACCGACTGGTGCTACGTGACCGAACCCGATCCGGGTCTGAACGGTCGTGCGATCAAGTGGCCGCGCGGGCGTGTCCTGGGGGGATCGAGCTCGATCAACGGGCTGCTCTATGTGCGGGGGCAGCGCCAGGATTACGACCATTGGGCACAGCTTGGCAATCTGGGCTGGAGCTATTCCGACATTCTTCCGGTCTTCAAACGGTCGGAAGATTGGGAAGGTGGGGAGAGCGAGACACGCGGCGGCGGGGGGCCGCTGGGTGTCTCGCGGTCCCGCTTGGGGCGCAAGATCGTCGATGACTGGATGGAGGCCGCGCAGACCGCCGGTTATCCCGCCAATCCCGACTATAATTCCGGCGAGCAGGAGGGGGTCAGCCATTTTCAGTTGACCATGCGCGACGGGCTGCGCTGCTCCTCTGCCAAGGCCTATCTGAAACCGGCGCGGGGGCGTGGGAACCTGACCGTGCTGACCCATTCCCAGACGCGGCGCCTGATTGTGGAGGGCGGCGAGGCCAAGGGGATAGAGATCGACCGCGAGGGCCGCGTCGAGCGCGTTATGGCGCGGCGCGAGGTTATCCTCGCCGCCGGGGCCATCGGCTCGCCCCAGTTGCTGATGCTGTCCGGGATCGGACCCGGCGATGTGCTGCACGACGCCGGGGTCGACACCGCCCACGAGCTGCCGGGGGTGGGCAAGAACTTGCAGGACCATCTGCAGGCGCGCCCGGTTTTCAAATGCCGCGCGAGCACGATCAACACGGAATCTCGCAGCCTCCTGCGCCGTGCGGGCATGGCGCTGGAATTTGCCGCCAGGCGCACCGGACCGATGACCATGGCGGCCAGCCTGGGGGCGGCCTTTCTGAAAACCCGCCAGGATCTGGAGACGCCGGACATCCAATTCCACATCCAGCCGTTTTCGGCCGACAGCCCGACCGAGGGGCCGCATCCCTTCGATGCGCTCACCGCCTCGATCTGCGTTCTGCGTCCGGAAAGCACTGGCGAGATCCGCCTGAAATCGCCGGATCCTATGGCGCATCCATCGATCCGGCCGAATTACCTGTCGACCGCTTCCGATTGCGAAAAGCTGGTGGAGGGGGTGCGGATCGCGCGCCGTATCGCGGCGCTGGCGCCGCTGAATGCCAGCATCACCGGCGAGCATGCGCCGGGTGCCGGGATCGGCGATGACACCGAAGAGCTGCTGGATTGGGCACGCAATACATCCACGACGATTTATCATCCGACCGGGACCTGCAAGATGGGCCCGGCCGACGACCCGAAAGCTGTGGTGGATTCACGGCTGAGAGTGCATGGTGTGGGCAGATTGCGTGTCGCGGACGCTTCGATCATGCCTGTCATCGTTTCGGGAAACACCAATGCCCCGGCGATCATGATCGGAGAGAGGGCTGCTGACTTCATCGGGGAGGATCTGCGCGCCTGAAGCATGCAATACAGGCGGGATCGCCTGGGCCAGAACAGCCACCGATCCCATCAGAGTTCTCGTGATCATGCCCCCAGGGCTGATCAAAACCAAGAATACGACAAGGGAGGAATTTATGTCGGTATTCAAGAAGCTTGTCTGCGGCGCCGCCGTGGCAACAGTCGCACTGGCCGGGCAGGCCTGGGCGGAAACCGTTATCCGCGTTCAGTCGGTGATCCCGGCGAAAGCGGATGAAGTCTTCATGCTGAACGAGTTCGGCAAGGACGTGGCCAAGCTGACCAACGGATCGGTCAAGATCGAGGTTCTGCCCGCCGGTGCCGTGGTCGGTGTCCGCGAGACGCTGGACGCGGTCGACAAGGGTCTGATCGAGGGCGGCTTCGCCTGGACGCATTACTGGTCGGGCAAGCACCCGGCGGCCATGCTGTTCGGCTCGCCCGTGGCCGGTGCCGGTGTGGGCATCGACAACATCGCCTTCCTGAGCTGGTTCCAGTATGGCGGCGGCAAGGAGCTTTACGACCAGCTCTGGGACGAAATGGGCGTGAACGTCAAAGGCTTCATGCTGCAACCGGTCGGCCCCGAGGCGCTGGGCTGGTTTAAAGAGCCGATCACCTCGATGGACGACTTCCGCAAATATCGCTTCCGGACGCCTCCGGGCATCCCGGGTCAGACCTACAAGGATATCGGTGTGGCCTCGGTCGCCATGGGTGGCGGGGATATCCTGCCCGCGCTGGAGAAAGGCACAATCGACGCGGCCGAGTGGTGCTGCCCCAAGCCTGACTCGGTCTTTGGCTTCCAGAAAGTGCTGAAGCATTACTATCTGCAGGGTCTGCACCAGGTCGTGGTGAACGCCGATCTCTACATCAACGGCGATGTTTACAACTCGCTGACGGATCTGGAAAAAGCGGCGATCGAAGTGGCGGCGAATGCCTCGCTGTCCAAGGCGATGTCCTATCGCATCTACGAGAACGGCAAGGCGCTGAAGGATCTGGTCGAAAACCATGGCGTGATCCTGCACGACACCCCGGCGGACTACTTCCCGGCCTATATGAACGCGGCCCGGGCCTCGCTGGAGAAGAACGCGGCCGAGAACGAATTCTTCGCCGAAGTCTGGCAGAGCCAGAAGGACTTCGCCGCCGTGGCGGTGCCGTTCTGGGCCGGTGCGCAGGCGTCCAACGCGGCGCTTGGCAAGGCCTTTGCCGACAGCCTGAAGTAAGCTAAGGCTGCAATCGACGCGCCGTCCCGGGTCCGGGGCGGCGTTTGCACTTGGGGGAGTGGGATGGCACAAGAACCAGAAATGGGTGAGCTCGACATAACGGACGAGCTGATTGCCGAGCGGCGGGCCGAAGAACCTGGCCAGACGCCGGAAGGGATGACGTCCTGGCAGCGCCCTATCACGGCTTTCATCGATGTGCTGAACCTGTGGGCGGGCCGGATCATCTGCATCCTGCTGATCCCGATGATCTTCGTGACGGTCTACGAGGTCGTCTCGCGCACCTCCTTCGGTATTCTCGCGGCCAACGGCATGGACGACGTTGCCCGCGCATGGGGCCTTGGACCCACGCTCTGGGTCTACGATATCAGCCGGATGCTGGGGGGCGTGCTGTTCATGTTCGCCGCCGGATACGCGCTGATGCGCGGTGTGCATATCCGGGCCGATTTCCTCTATCGCAACTGGTCGACGAAGACCCAGGCGACGGTGGATGCGACGCTCTACATGTTGTTCTATTTCCCGGCGATGCTGTTCTTTTTCTGGACGGCGCTGGATTACACGCTGGACGCCTTCAACATCCGCAACGGCTTTGCATATAACGGTTGGGAGAGAGCGAGCGACTCGACTTGGGCCCCGGTGATGGGGCCGGCGCGCGCGGCCATGCCGATCGGCGCGCTGCTGTTGTTCCTGCAAGGTTTCCCGGAGCTGTTCCGCGCCTTCCATCAGATGGGCAAGGACCGCGAGCGGATTTTCCTCAGGATCTTCCCGTTCTACTGGCTGATCCTGGCATTCGCGTTCGTGAACGTCTTCTTCCCGGAAATCCTGCCCTTCGAGATCGGCGGCCTGGTCGGCGATGTGGGCCTCTCGAAACCCGCGATCGGGATGGTGATGCTGGCGGTGATGCTGTTCTCGATCTTCGTCGGCTTCCCGATCTCGTTCACGCTGATCTTCCTTGGCTTCATCTTCGGCTCATGGGGCGGATCCAGTGCGCTGACCTTCTTCCTGCTGCAGTTGCAGGTGAACGCCACCATGCTGGACGATCAACTGGTTGCCGTGCCGCTGTTCATCTTCATGGGCATCATGATGGAGCAGGCGGGCCTGATGGAGCGTCTGTTCAACGCCGTCCAATTGATGATGTCGCGCACCCGCGGCGCGCTGTTCATTGCGGTCCTGTTCGTCTCGACCATCTTTGCTGCGGCCACCGGGATCGTCGGGGCCTCGGTGACCATTCTGGGCATCATGGCGGCGCGGACGATGAACAAGTCCGGCTATAATGTGCAGCTTGCGGCGGGGACCATCACGGCGGGGGGGACGCTGGGCATCCTGATCCCACCGTCGATCATGCTGATCGTCATGGGGCCGGTGCTGGAGGTGCCTGTGACCGATCTTTTCCGCGCGGCGATCATCCCGGGGATCATGCTGGCGGTGCTCTACATGATCTATTCCATCGGGCGGTGCTGGATTAATCCAAGTCTGGGTCCGATCCTGCCGGAGGATGAGCAGCCCGATACCTCGCCGTTCTACTTGCTGGAAATCCTGACGGTGACGCTGGCGCTGCTTGTGTTCATCTGGCTTTGCGTCGAGGGGGCGAGCGGCGGGCTCAGCCTCTTCCCGCTGGGCGGGCTGGTGATCCCGCTGGCCTGGCTGGGCATCATGTGGGCGGCGTTCAACTGGCTGAAGAAGACCAAACCGGGCGGGTTCTATTTCTCGGACCTCTGGTACGAGTTCTTCATGGGGCTGGTGCCGCCGACGGTTCTAATCGCGTTTGCGCTGGGCTCGATCCTGGCGGGCTGGGCAACCCCGGCCGAGGCCGCGGCCTGCGGTGCCTTCGGGTCGATCCTGCTGTCGGTCGGGTATCGCAAATTCACCATCCCCGGGCTCTACGATGCGATGATCAAGACGCTGGAAATCACGGTCCTGATCATGTTCCTGGTCGCGGCGTCGAACTTCTTCGGGGCAGTGTTCTCCAACCTCGGCACGCCGAAGATGCTGACCGAGCTGTTGCTGTCGCTCGATATGTCGGCAACCTGGACGCTGATCCTGATCATGGCGCTGATCTTCCTGCTGGGCTGGCCGCTGGAATGGGTGCCGATCGTGCTGATCATCGTGCCGATCCTGCTGCCAGTGGTGGAAAGCCTCGATTTCGGTCTGGGGCGTGAGGATCTGCTGATCTGGTTTGCGATCCTCGTAGCCGTCAATTTGCAGACGGCCTGGCTCAGCCCACCTGTTGCGCTCTCCGCCTATTTCCTCAAGGGCGTGGTGCCGGAATGGGATTTGAAGGACATCTATCTGGGCATGATGCAGTTCATGGTGATCCAGTTGATCGGCCTGGTCCTGATCTTCTGGTTCCCGCAGATTGTCCTCTGGCTGCCGAACTATCTCTATGGGGGCGGTTAGCGGGCGCTGCGGGCGCACCCCTCTCTCCCGCATCCGGGGAGGGAGCTTGGGGAGGGGCCGCGATTGTGGCACCCTCTCTGTTCGTCCGAACGCTCGGCGAAAGATCGGAGATTGCGATGCGCGCACTCGTCTATGAAGGTCCCCGCCAGATCGCGCTGCGCGATGTGCCCGAGCCGGTGGCAGCGCCGGGCGAGGTGCTGGTGCAGATCCATGCGGTCGGGCTCTGCGGGTCCGACATGCATGCCTGGGCAGGCCATGACGAACGGCGTCCCGCACCCCTGATCCTGGGCCATGAAGCCGCGGGCGTGGTTGCGGAAAGCGGGCGGCGGGTAACGATCAATCCGCTGGTATCCTGCGGTGCCTGCCCCGACTGCGTCGCGGGCTGGGGCAATATCTGCGCCAGCCGCCAGATCCTGTCGCTGCCGCCGCGCGAGGGGTGCTTCGCCGAATGGGTCGCGGTGCCGGAGGGCAATCTGGTGACCGTGCCCGATCATGTGCCCTTCCGCCATGCCGCCCTGGCCGAACCGCTGGCCTGCGGCTGGCACACGGTTGCGCTGTC
>JBCCDU010000066.1:0-23681 GCA_039030715.1 Pseudomonadota bacterium | reverse complement strand
CGTCTAAAGGGGTTAGCTTTCGCTCGGCTGGGTGCCACCGTATCGGCCCAATTTGTACAGTTGCCAATGACAACCGTGCTCCGGTCGCCGTCGCTGCGTAATGCAGCGATAAGACCGAAACCTAACTCCTGACGCTTAGCCGCTTCAGGCGGGGCTCGCAGGCGCCTGGCAACAGAAGCCTGCACCCTCACTCCCCAGATCGACTGACCTGACCCGCACGTGGATTGGCCCCTTCCCTCGCACGGCGAATCGTCTATGGTCGGAAAACCGTGAGGGGAGAAGATCGCCGCGATGTCGAACCCTGCAGAACTGAATTATGGCATGCTGATGCAGCGCGCGATGTTGGGTCTCCTGCGCGACGTGCTGGGGATCGTAGCCGAGCACGGGCTGGACGGCGAGCATCACTTCTATATCAGCTTCGACACAACCCATCCGGGTGTGGATATCGCCGATTGGCTGCATGAGACCTATCCCGAAGAGATGACCATCGTGCTGCAGCACGAATACTGGGATCTCGCGGTGATGGGCGACCGGTTCCAGGTGACACTGACCTTCCGCGATCAGCCGGAAACCCTGGTGATCCCGCTGGATGCGGTGACCACCTTCGTCGATCCGTCGGTAGAATTCGGGCTGAAATTCGATGGCCACGAAGCCGGCGAGGCCGAGATGGAGACGCTGGGCGACGAGAGCAACGAGCCACAAACCGCCAGTGAGCAGGATGACGACACCGATCCCGACGCCCCCGGTCCATCGGCCGAGGTGGTGAGCCTCGACCGGTTTCGCAAGCATTAGAGTGGCGCGCACGAGGGCCCCGGCTTCAAGCGGTGGCCTCGCAGCGGTTGGCCTGGAAGTTATATGATCCGACAACTTGTCTATATCAGCACCAGCCGCTCCCTGGATTTCTCGCCGGAGGCACCGGAACTGCTGGACCGCGCCCGCCGCAAGAATGCAGTCAACGGATTGACGGGTGTCCTGATCTTCTCCAACGGCAGTTTTCTGCAGGCGCTGGAAGGACCTGAGGACGTGGTGCAGGCAACCTTCGATGCGATTGCCAAGGATCCGCGCCATCACAGCGTGATCATCCTGCTGGATCACGAGGTCGAGACGCGCAGCTTCCCGGACTGGTGGATGGGCTGGCAGCATCTTTCGCCCAAAGACCCGCTGGCCGCGCAGATCCGCAAGGTCGCCGGGCTGGAGGATATGCATCTGGAGACCAAGGCCCTCGATCCCAGCGTGAAGATCCTGATCGACAGTTTTCTGGCCACAAACGCCCGCCCCATCGGGCCGTGAGGATTTGACGCCGATCCGCCGCGATGGGTATAGCCGGTGGGCGCCTGCATTCCGCGCGCCCATACCATGACCTCGCCTTTCAGGAGCCCTTCATGACCGAGACTCGCACCGAAACCGACAGCTTTGGCCCCCTAAAGGTTCCCGCGGACAAGTATTGGGGCGCACAGACCCAGCGCAGTCTGATGAATTTTCCCATCGGGTGGGAGCGTCAGCCGGTCGCCGTGGTCCGCGCGCTGGGCGTGATCAAGCGCGCCGCGGCCGAGGCAAACATGGAGCTCGGCAATCTCGAGAAAAAGCTGGGCCGCGCCATCGTCAAGGCGGCCAACGATGTGATCAAGGGCAAGCTGGACGACAACTTTCCCCTGGTTGTCTGGCAGACGGGGTCGGGCACGCAATCCAACATGAATGCCAACGAGGTGATTGCCAACCGCGCCATTGAGATCCTGGGGGGCGAGATCGGCTCGAAAGACCCGGTGCATCCGAACGATCACGTGAACCGCTCGCAGAGCTCGAACGATACGTTCCCGACAGCAATGCATATCGCAACCGCGACCATGGCCCATGACGTGCTGCTGCCCGGGCTGGAAAAACTGCTGACCGCTTTGGAAGCAAAGGAAAAAGCCTTCGCCAGGATTATCAAGATCGGTCGCACCCATACGCAAGATGCCACGCCGCTGACGCTGGGCCAGGAATTCGGCGGTTATGCCTATCAGGTCAAGCAGGGGATCGCGCGGATCAAACAGGCGCTGAAGAATGTCTATCCGCTGGCCCAGGGCGGCACGGCGGTCGGGACTGGTCTGAACACGAAGAAAGGCTTCGACAAGCTTTTCGCTGCCAATGCCGCCAAGATCACCAAACTGCCATTCAAGACCGCGCCGAACAAGTTCGAGGCGCTGGCCGCCCATGATGCGATTGTGGAGATGTCAGGCGCTGTGAAAACAGTGGCGGCGAGTCTCTTCAAGATCGCCAACGATATCCGCTTCCTGGGCTCCGGCCCCCGCTGCGGTCTGGGCGAGTTGATGCTGCCGGAGAACGAACCGGGTTCCTCCATCATGCCGGGCAAGGTGAACCCCACCCAGTGCGAGGCGCTGACCCAGGTCTGCGCCCATGTGATGGGCAACGATGCGGCGATCGGTTTCGCGGGCAGCCAGGGGCATTTCGAGTTGAATGTCTACAAGCCGATGATGGTCTATAACCTGCTGCAATCGATGCAATTGGTTGGCGATGCCTCCAGCGCCTTCACCGAAAACTGCGTCAAGGGCATCGAAGCGGACGAGGATCGGATCTCGAAACTGATGTGGGAGAGCCTGATGCTGGTGACCGCGCTGGCGCCCGAGATCGGCTACGACAACGCCACCAAGGTTGCGAAGACCGCCCACAAGAACCGCACGACCCTGAAGGAGGAGGCGATCCGCCTCGGCTTCGTCGACGAGGCGACCTTCGACAAGGTTGTTCAGCCAAAGGATATGATCGGCCCGAAATGATCCTATGGCGATGCTGGATGCAACGCGAGCAAGAGGTCCCGGATCAAGTCCGGGACATCTAAGCGCCTAGATGATCCGTCTGGCCGAACCCGCCGATGCACCCGCGCTGACACGGATCGCACGGGCCGCCTTCGCCGAATACGAGGCGGAGATCGGGCAGGTGCCGCCCCCGGCCTTACAGGACTTTCCAACGGATATCGCGGCAGGCCGGGTCTGGATCAGCGGCGCGCCTCCGGACACCTATGCCGTGGCTTTCGAGAAGGGCAATCTGTGGTTCCTGGAAAACATCGCAGTGGCGCCGGATGCCCAGGGCAGGGGCCTGGGCCGCAAGATGATCGCCTTTGCGGAGGATGAGGGCAGGCGGCGGGGCCATGACCGGATCGCGCTTTACACCAATGCGAAAATGACCGGCAATCTCGCGCTTTATCCGGCTTTGGGATATGATGAGACAGGTAAGAGGCGCGAACACGGGCTCGACCGGGTCTATTTCGAAAAGAGGCTGTGAATGGCGGAACCCACCAATCTGCGCCGTGCGCGCAAGCAACGAGAGCGCGATGAGAAGCGCCGCAAGGGCGACGCCAACGCTGCGAAATTCGGTGTCTCGAAGGCGGATCGCGAGGTGAACCGCGCCATCGAAACCCTCGCCGCACGGCGTCTGGACGGCAACAAGCGCGAGCCGGGCAATGGATAATCCATCGATCGTGTCGCATATCTCGCTGGGCACGAATGAGTTCGACCGGGCCGTGGCGTTCTATGATGCCGTGCTCGCCACCATCGGGGCCAAGCGGCTGATCGAGCATCCCGACACGGTCGCCTATGGCCGGGTTTATCCGGAATTCTGGATCGGGGTGCCGCTAGACGACGAACCCGCGAGCGTGGGCAACGGAACGCATGTCAGCTTCTGGGCCTCGTCCCAGGAGGAGGTCCGGGCCTTTCACGCTGCCGGTGTCGCCCATGGCGCAAGCGATGATGGCGCACCCGGGCCGCGCCCGGAATATGGAGCACCCTATTACGGCTGTTTCCTGCGCGACCTCGACGGCCACAAGATCGAAGCGACCTTCTGGGATCAGTCGATGGAGGAGGATTAACCCGACCTCTCATGTCCGGCCATGCAGCCGAAAATGGCCGCCGACAGGGTCGCCGTAAACTCGGCAATCCAGAGGCCCGTGACCCCACCGGCGGCCAGATAGGCCGGCCAGCGCCAGGGCGGCTCGGTCACGAAACGCGCCGCATCCGCCATCGCGGACCATCCGAACCAACGCATCCAAAAGAATATCAGCGCCATCGCCACAGCGATCAGCGCCGCAGTTGCCAGGCTGCGCCGCGCAGAAACGGTGCCCGCGATCACCAGCACGATGATCGAGACGAGGAGCAGTGGCACCTTCAACAGAATGGAGTCCAGGGCCGAAGCAAGCACCCCATGCACGAGCCCGGCCACCGCCGCAGTCCCCAGCGCGATTGCCGCACCCTTCAGCCCATATGCCCGGTCGAGCGATGCCAAGCGCAACCCTCCTTTTCGAAAGCGTGTCTAGCGCATCCCAGACCATGCGCCTAGTCTGACCCCACCAAAGCACGAGGGAACCGAATGGCTCATCAGATCGATGCCTATGTCACCATGCGCTCGCCCTATTCCTATCTGGCAAGCAGCCGGATGGTCGAAGTTGCGGCCCTGCCCGACGTCGCGCTGACGCTGCGCCCGGTCTATCCAATTGCGATCCGCATACCGGACTTCTTCGAAAAGTCGGATCCGATGTGGCTGTCCTATCTGGTGCGCGACACGGCCAGGGTTGCCGACATGCTGGGGATCCCCTTTGCGCGCCCCGAACCCGATCCGATCGTGCAGGATATGGAGACGAGCCGGATTGCCGAGGAGCAACCCTATATTCGCCACCTGACACGGCTGGCCGTGGCGGCCTGCGATGCGGGCAAGGGGTTGGACTATTATGCGGAACTCAGCCGGTTGCTGTTCGGCGATATGGGTCCCTGGAACGCCGGCACCCAGATGAAAGATGCGGCCGCGCGGGCGGGCTTGGATCTCGACGAGATGGAGGCGGCGATTGCCACGGACCCAGGCGCCCATGATGCGAAGATCACCGCCAACGAAGCCTCCCAGCGTGCCGCGGGGCATTGGGGCACGCCGCTGCTGGTCTATGACGGCGAGCCGTTCTTTGGCCAGGACCGGATCGAGATGTGTCTTTGGCGGATGCGGCAGAAAGGCTGGACCGGATGAGCATGACCTATCTGAACGCCGCCGGTCACGGCCTGCCGGATCGCCGCGTGGTGCGGAGGATGATCCGCCATCTGGAGCGTGAGGCCGAGATCGGTGCCGAAGAGGCCGCAGCGGAATCTGCCGGAGATCTGGCCCAAACCCGCGCGAATGCCGCCCGTCTGCTGGGGGCTGGATTGGAGGAAACGGGCCTTGCCTCGACCACGGTCGCGACATGGTTGGCCATCGTCGCGCGGCTGGATATGGCGGGCAAACGCGTGCTGGTAGCGCCCCATGAATGGGGGGCTAACCTGCGCCTGCTCGATCGGATCGCCTCGCAAAACGGGGCGCATATCGAACGCCTGCCGCCAATCGATTTCGCCACCCCGGATCTGAGCGCATGGGCCGAGCGGATCGACGAGGACGTGGCCGCGATTTGCACCCCGATGGTCACTTCGGTGACCGGCCATCCCTATCCGGTTGCGGCCATCGGCACCCTGCCCCGGCCCGAGAGCGCGCGCTTCATCGTCGATGCCGCACAGGCCGTCGGTCAGGTGCCGGTACGCGTAGCGGAACTGGGCTGCGATGCCCTGGTCGCCACCACCCGCAAATGGGTGCGCGGGCCGCGCCAGAGCGCGATCTTCTGGATGTCACCCGGGCTGGGGCAGCCGGGGCTGATAGAGCCCATGGATGCCAATCTGGCGGTGCGCCTCGGCCAGGGCGAGGCGTTGCGACTGGTCTTGGAGGAACCGGGCGAGACCTACGCTGCCAGCTTGGCGCCCCTGAACACCCATGCCCGCGCCCGTGCGGCAGATCAGGGCCTGAGATGCCTGACGCCGCAGGATGCCGGAACGGCCGCCGTCGCCCTCGCAATTCCGCAGGCGATGCGGGACCCAATCAGCAGCGCGCTGGCCGAGGCGGATATCCTGGTGAAATGGCCCACGCCCTGGCACGAGGAGCCGGATTCGGAACTCGCCGCGCCGGACTTTGCGGTGATGCGGATCTCGCCCCATGTCTACAACACCGCCGATCAGATCGACGCAGTCTTCGATGTTATCGCCCGGACGGCACGCACTGCCGCCTGACCGATGGTGCGGATTGCCCCCGGCGGCAATGGCCGTTAATCAAGTGCGGAAAATCACGCGCGGCGGAGGACCCCCATGACCCAGATCCACCACTATATCGGCGGCAAAGAGACAGAAGGCACATCGGGCCGCTTTGCAGATGTCTACAATCCGGCCACGGGTGAAGTGCAGGCCCAAGTAGTACTGGGCAATGCCTCGGACCTCGCGAACGCGGTGGAGGTGGCGAAGGCCGCGCAGCCGGCCTGGGCGGCGGAGAACCCGCAGAAGCGCGCCCGGGTGCTGATGCAGTTCGTCCAACTCCTCCACCGCGACATGGACAAGCTGGCCGAAGCGCTGAGCCGCGAGCATGGCAAGACCCTGCCCGACGCCAAGGGCGATGTGATCCGCGGGCTGGAAGTGGCGGAGTTCTGCATCGGCGCGCCTCATCTCCTGAAGGGCGAATATACCGATGGCGCGGGCCCGGGGATCGACATGTTCTCGATGCGCCAGCCGCTGGGAGTGGTGGCGGGCATCACGCCCTTCAACTTCCCCGCCATGATCCCGATGTGGAAGTTCTGCCCGGCGATCGTCTGCGGCAACGCCTTCATCCTGAAACCGTCAGAGCGCGATCCATCGGTCCCGATGATGCTGGCCACCCTGATGGAGGAAGCCGGACTGCCCCCCGGCATCCTTCAGGTGGTGAACGGCGACAAGGAGGCCGTCGACGCCATCCTGGACCATCCGGATATCGAAGCCGTGGGCTTTGTCGGCTCGACCCCCATCGCAGCTTATATCTACGAACGCGGCTGCGCCAACGGCAAGCGGGTGCAGTGTTTCGGCGGCGCCAAGAACCACATGATCATAATGCCGGATGCGGATCTGGACCAGGCCGCGGATGCGCTGATCGGCGCGGGCTATGGCGCGGCGGGCGAACGTTGCATGGCAATCTCGGTCGCCGTGCCGGTGGGCGAGGAAACCGCCGACGCCCTGATCGAAAAGCTGATCCCCCGGGTCGAGAGCCTGAAGATTGGCCCTTACACCGATGGCAGCGATGTGGATTTCGGACCGCTGGTGACCGGGGATGCGCAGCGCAAGGTGATGGGTCTGATCGACCAGGGCGTGGCCGAGGGCGCAAAGCTGGCCGTCGATGGACGGGGCTTCAAGATGCAGGGCTATGAAGACGGGTTCTTCGTCGGCGCCTGCCTGTTCGACAATGTGACAAAGGATATGGAGATCTACCGCCAGGAGATCTTCGGTCCAGTGCTGTCGACCGTGCGCGCGAAGACCTATGACGAGGCAATCGGGCTCGCCATGGACCACGAATACGGTAATGGCACAGCGATCTTCACCCGCGATGGCGATACGGCGCGCGACTTTGCCAACCGGATCAATGTCGGCATGGTCGGCGTGAATGTGCCGATCCCGGTGCCGCTAGCCTATCACACGTTCGGCGGTTGGAAGAAGTCGGTGTTCGGCGATCTGAACCAGCATGGGCCGGATGCTTTCCGCTTCTACACCCGCACCAAGACGGTGACGGCGCGTTGGCCCTCAGGCGTCAAGGAAGGGGCGGAGTTTGTCATCCCAACCATGAACTGACACGATGCGCAGCTTGCCGATCCGCGCTGAGCCTTCGGGGGTCAACTGCGCACCAGAGGTCCCGGATCAAGTCCGGGACACCATCGCTCTGCTGACCGGATGAGCCAGGACATCCTGATCCGGGTAGAAGGGCGTGCCGGGCGGATCACGCTGAACCGGCCCCAGGCGTTGAATGCGCTGACCTATGACATGCTGCGCGCAATCGAGGACGCAGTGGATGCTTGGGCGGTTGAGGACGCGATCGATCTGGTGATCATCGATGCGGCCGGCGACAAGGCTTTCGCCGCGGGTGGGGATATCGTCGACCTCTATCGCACCGGCCGGGCGGGCGATTTCGCCTTTGGCCGACAATTCTGGGCCGATGAATACCGCCTGAACGCCAAGATCGCGCGCTATCCCAAACCGTACATTGCGCTGATGCAGGGTTTCGTAATGGGCGGTGGAGTTGGCGTATCGTGCCATGGCTCGCACCGGGTGGTGGATGAAAGCGCGCAGATCGCCATGCCGGAATGCTCGATCGGTCTTATCCCGGATGTGGGCGGCTCGCGGCTCCTGGCCCTTGCGCCGGAACAGATGGGGATATATCTCGGCCTTACCGGCACGCGAATGGATGCGGGCGATGCGATATTCGCGGGCTTTGCCGACAGCTTCGTGCCCCGCGCACGCTGGGTGGATCTGATCGCAGCGCTTTGTGCCAGCGGCGATGCGGGGAAGGTGGCAAATTTTGCCGAGAGCCCGCCCGGGTCGCGCCTCCACAATGCGCCAGAGATAAATGACTGGTTCCTGGCCGATACGGCGTCCGGCATCCTCGCTGAACTGGAAACTCGCGAAACGGAGAATGCCGGTAAAGTCGCCGCGACGCTCCGCAAACAATGCCCTCTATCGGTCGCCTGCGCGCTTCAGGCTATAAGGAATGCGCGTGAGATGACCGTGAAACAGGCGCTCGCCCAGGAATATCGCTTCGTCTGGCGCTGCATGGAGGAGGGCGAATTCCTGGAAGGGATCCGCGCCGCTGTGATCGACAAGGACCGCAACCCGCGATGGGCCCGCCCGCGGCTGGAGGATATCCAGGCCGAGGATGTCGCCCATATGCTGAGCCCGCCGCCCGGCGGCGACCTGACATTCTGAGGGAGGACCCCGCGCCATGAAAATCGGATTCATCGGATTGGGCCATATGGGCGCGCCAATGGCCATCAATCTGGTCAAGGCAGGCCACGAGGTGACCGGCTTCGACGTGGCCGGAACCACCGCAGAAGGTGCGGACAACGCCGCAACCGCCGCCGAGGCTGCTACCGGCCGCGATGCCGTGATCACCATGCTGCCGAACGGCGAGATCCTGCGCACAGTCTATGCCGAGATCGTTCCCGCGGCAGCAGGCAACACGGCGATGGTGGATTGCTCGACCGTCGATGTCGAAAGCGCCCGGGCTGTCGCCGATCAGGCGGCGGGCGCGGGCCTGCTACCGGTGGACGCGCCGGTTTCCGGCGGCGTCGGCGGCGCGGCTGCGGGCACGCTGACCTTCATGGCAGGAGGGACCGAGGCCGCGTTTGCCAAGGCCCAGCCGCTTTTCGAGATCATGGGGCAAAAAGCCGTGCATTGCGGGGCCTCTGGCGCCGGGCAATCTGCCAAGATCTGCAACAATATGATCCTGGGCGCCACGATGATCGCCACCTGCGAGGCCTTTGCCCTGGCCGACAAGCTGGGGCTCGATCGGCAGTCGATGTTCGATGTGGTCTCGACCTCGTCGGGCTATAGCTGGTCGATGAATGTCTATTGCCCGGCGCCGGGCATCGGGCCGCAATCGCCCTCGGACAACGACTACACCCCAGGGTTCGCCGCCGATCTGATGCTCAAGGATCTGCATCTCAGCCAGCAGGCGGCTGCCGCGTCGCAGGCCGCGACCCCGATGGGGGCAAAGGCGACCGAGCTTTACGAGGCATTTCTGGAGGATGGAGGCGCGGGCAAGGACTTCTCGGCCATGCTGCCCTGGCTGGCCCGCAAGAGCGAAAATCTCTGACCCGGATGTCTATGACGGCGAGAGACCACCCTTCTAACCTTGCTCTTGCGAGGAAACGATCCATTGCGAGCGGCATCGACTTGAGCGGCGAGACACGCCCATGCGAAACCGCATAAAGGAACCTCGTGGTAAAAGCCGCTAGGCTTCGCGCAGGACGAGCGTGACAGAACCAACGCGCTCAAAGACACCAAACGAGGTCTAAGTCAAGCCGGACCAGACCGGTTTGCGATGCTCGAAAAACGCGGCGACGCCCTCGGCGGCATCCGGGGTCTCCCATGTATCGGCCAATCGTTCGATGGTCTGTTCCATAACCGCCTCGTTGATCGGCGGCCCCAGGCTGCGCGCCAGTGCCTTGGCGGCAGCGACAGCAGCGGGCGACGCGGACAGGTAAGGCGCGACCTCTGCCTCAACCGCATCGTTCAGGGCGCCAGGCGGGACAACCCTTGCCAGAAGCCCAAGTTCGCGGGCTCGCGCCGCGTCGAACCGTTGCCCCGACATGAACACCCGGCGCGCGGGACCTTCGCCCATCCGGGCCAGCACATAGGGCGCGATGGTTGCCGGGATCAAACCCAGCCGCGTTTCGGTCAGCCCGAAACGCGCATCCTCCACACCTATGGCGCAATCGCAGACCGACATCATTCCGACGCCCCCGCCGAAAGCCTGGCCCTGGATGCGACCGATCAGGGGCTTGGGCATCTCGTTCAACGCGCGCAGCATGTGGGCAAGATGGCGGGCCTGTTCGATCCGCTCCGCCCGCGTGGCGGTCATCTGTTGACGCATCCAGTCGAGATCGCCACCGGCGCAGAAGCTCTCTCCGGCGCCTGTCAACACGACCACGCGAACCGAGGGATTAGCGCCCAAATGTTTCGCAGCTCCGGTCAACTCGCCGATCATGATGGCAGAGAGGGCATTGTGTTTCTCAGTCCGATCGAGGGTCAGGGTCGCGACGCCCCGTTCGTCGTGATCGATACGGATGGTTTCAGTCATGCAGGCGTCCTCAGCGTTCGGGCAAAGCTGGCGGCCTCGGCCAGACACTTAAGGTCAAGGCCGGTTTCGAAGCCGCGGTTCGCAAGCAGTTCGGCCACCGCCATGGTATCAACATTGCCTTTTGCGCCGGGGGCGTAGGGGCAACCGCCGAGCCCCCCGGCCGAGGCGTCGAAAACCCGCAGCCCGGCGTCGAGGCTGACCGCGATATTCTCCAACGCCCGCCCGCGCGTGTCGTGGAAATGCCCCGCCAGTTGCGACGGCGGCAGTTCTGTGGTGATGGCATCCAGCATCCGTGCCGCGCTTTCCGGCGTCGCGGCTCCAATCGTGTCGCCGAGGCTGATTTCATAGCAGCCCATGTCGTGCAATCGCATGGCAACCTCGGTCACCCGCTGGGGCGCCACCGAACCGTCATAAGGGCAATCGGTGACGCAGGAGACATAACCGCGCACCGGGACCCTGTCCCGCGCCGCCGCCTCGCAGACGGGCGCGAACCGCGCCAGCCCCTCTTCGATCGAACAATTGATGTTCTTCTGACTGAACCCTTCGGAGGCCGAGCCAAAAACCGCGACTTCGTCCGCCCCCGCTTCGCGCGCCCGCTCGTAGCCGAGCAGATTGGGCGTCAGCGCCGTGTAGCGGGTGCCATGCGCGCGGGTCAGGGTAGCCATAACCTCCGCACCATCGGCCATTTGCGGCACCCATTTGGGGCTGACAAAGCTGACGGTTTCGATCTTCTGGAAGCCGCAGGCGCTCAATCGGTCGATCAGCGCCACTTTGTCGGCAGTCGGGATTGGTCGGGCTTCGTTCTGCAACCCATCACGAGGCGCCATCTCGAAGATCAGGACGTGTTCCGGCATAGTCCCCTCCGCAATCGATACGGCAGAGAGGGTGTAACAGGTCTGGAGGCGGGTGCAACCGTATGCGCCGGCGCCTAGGCCGCCTGCGAGAACAGCCTGCGTCGCCCGGGCTCCGCGCGAGCCGACACGTCCTGCGCAGCCGCGTCAGCGGGGGCCGTCTCGACCGTGTCTTCCTGCGGCGCTTGTTCTGTGGCAGCCTCTGCGACCGCCGCAGTTGTGAGCGGCCAGCGCAGGGCAAATGCAGTCCCGCGGAATTTCTGCGGGTCGGATATGAGCGTGATCTCACCGCCTGCTTCCTCGACGATCCGGTTTACCAGAACGAGACCTTGTTTTGGCACTTCGCTACCTGCCGTCGCTATGGCGGTTCGCAGACTTTCCTGGGTCTCCGCCGGGATCCCAGGGCCGTCATCCAGCAGACGCAGGTTGAGAGCGTCCGTAGACAGCTCGGCTTGCAGCAAAACCTCCCCGCCCTCACGGTCGTGATGCATCACTGCATTGGTGATCAGGTTGAGCAGCACCCGATTGAGGACCGCGCCGTGCGCCGCGGCAGCCTCCGACGCCCCGCGATAGGTCAGGCGAAAACCACCCTCTGGCGCCGCAAGATCCATGAGCGTGCGCGCCATGTTTTCCAGATCGAGCGGCTTGGCAGCTTCAACATCAGGCTCCGGATCGGTGTCCACCTGTGGGCGAGCGTGATCCAGTGCGCCGCCCAGCATGGCCTGCACGCGCTCGCTGCGCAGTTTCAGCATCTCTAGCTGACCGCGCGAGTCTGCGGGCAGCGCGCCAACCGCATCCTCCGCAATCCAATCGGCGAGTTTCGCGATGCCGGCCAGCGGTGCGCGGAAGTCATTCAGCGCAGCGCTGGCGTATCGATCCAAGTCGTCATTCGATCTTTGCAGGTCCCTGATCCGCGCGCGGACGCAGTCCAGAACGCGCGAGGCATCGGCGATCTCGTCTGCGCCGGATACAAGCTGCGCTTCGTTCAGACGTCCATCAGCCAAGGCACGAGCCTGATCGGACAGCGACGCCAATCGCCGCGAGATGCCCCGATCCACCACAAGCGAGAGCCCAACACCCGCAGCGATCATAAGCAGGACAGCTAGGCCCACTGGTATCAACGAAGATGCCTGCCACTGCGCCGCCATTGTGTCGGTCTGTACCTTCAACGCTGCCTGGGCCTGCCCCTCGAACTGCGCAGCGACCCCCAGCAGCCTTGCCTGCGACTGCGCAAGCGCCTCGCGCTTCTCCGCAAAGATGAAATCCAGCCGCGTGCCCGACGCACGTTCTTCGAGAATACCTGCAGGACCAAGGGCAAGCGTCTCAAGCTCGTCGAATGCTGTCGCCAGCGCGGGACCTGGGCCGGGTGGCAGCGAGGCGATTGTCCCTTCCGCCGCTTCGAAGCTTTTCTGAAGGTCGGTGCGGACCCAGCCGAGCTCTCGCCCTTCATCAGCGACCAGCGCCCAGCGGAGTTGCTCGTTGATTCGGTGGGCCAGGTTGCGCAGTTCGGAGAACGCCGCAATTTGTCGGAACTGGTGGATCAACTCATCTGGGGCCAGCCCGCCCTCCCCCAACGCAATCTCCTCCGGCACGCTTTCTTCGGAAGCGACTTCCCCCAAGCTTGCATCCAGCATCGCGGAGGTTTCGGCCAGCCGTGCCTCCAGCCAACCGAGCCCTTGCAGATTCAAAAGCGAGAGCCTGGTCGAGAGATCCGCCAACCGCGCCTGCTGCTCGACGCGGCGGCCCGCAAGAACCGTAAGTTCTTCCGCCAACGCTTCCATCGTCGAAAACTCGCGGCCCAGCAGGTCACGTTGCCAAACTTCGAAGTGAGATTGCCCATCCGCCAGCGCCTGAACGATGAGGCCGACTTCGCCGGCCAGATCGGCGCCTATGCGATCCACATCGCCGGTAGTGTCGGCACGGGCCAACGCAACGGTCTGCGCTCGCAAAAGCTCCACTCTGATCCGCAGATCATGCGCCGCCATCAGCGCCGGTACAGCGCCGTCCACCAGAGCGGTCTGCTCCGCGCGATTGGCAGACGCGGAAAGCGCGACGGTCAGTCCCGCGGCAAACCCGAGCCCCGCCAGGGTCAGCACCATCAGGCGCAGCTTTCCGAATATGGTCCTCAGCGAGCGAATGGTGGTGCCCTCCTTTGCACCACCAACAGTTAATCGAGAGGGCTAATATTGCGTTAAGTCCCCGCGTACTGTGTCACGCCGTCAGCGCATCATGCACCAGTTTGTGAAAGAGGTGGATGCCCTGCTCGCCCTCGCCGCTGGCCTTGTCGCCCGAAATGATCGGACCCTGACTGTAGCCTTTCGACTTTAGCCCACGCTGCACGCTTTCGCAGAGCGCAATATCCTCCGGCGCCAGAATGCTGGCGGTATACTCGTTCCGCGCGACGTTGGCCTCGCCGGTCACGGACAGCACATGCCCCTCGAAACTGGACGTGGTCGCGTCGATCGGGCGAATGGCGAATACGGCCATCTCCTCGGATCCCGGCATGATACCGAATGTCGTATTCGGCCAGATGTACCAGAACGCCGACGCCTGATGCCCGACTTTCGGATCAACCGGATAGGCACTGTTTTCGTTCCGGATCTCGGGCCCTAGCTGACGTGACCAATACCGGCCATTGTCGACTTGGTACTTGTCCATGCAGATCAACGAGGCAAAGTCAGGATGGGCATGCTGGCAGTGATAGCACTCGACATAATTGTCCACGACGACTTTCCATCCGGCCTTCTGACGGGTCTCGCCCAGCATATCGGTCTCGGAGCTCAGCATCTTCAGGCGATCCAGATAGGGCGCCATGTCGCGAATGTCGTCTTCGACACCGCCGACCATCTCGGTCAGGCGCTCCGCCTCGTCATCGAGATTCACGAAGATGCATCCGCAGAACACCTCCAGCCGGATCTGGCGCAGCCCGTAGTCAGCCTTGTCGAAATCCGGTCGCTGGTCCGAAAATCGGGCACCACGCAGCCGCCCCTCCCTCTCGAAGGTCCAGGCGTGATAGGGGCAGACGATCACGGATTTCACATTGCCCTGAGGCTCGCTCAGAAGCTCGTGCGCGCGGTGGCGGCAGACATTATAGAATGCCCGCAGCGCGCCATCTCCCCCCATCATCACAAAGATATTCTGGTCGCAGATCTTCAGCGTGACGTAGTCACCAGGCGCAGAAAATGCCGACATATGGGTCACATACTGCCAGGTACGATAGAAGATCGCCTCTTTCTCGCGCTCGAAAATCGCGGGGTCCACATACCAACTGGATGGCAGAGTGAACGATGTTTCCGGCCGGTCGGTGATCGGCAGATCCATCCTTGGCAGATCGAGCTTCGCGTCATGATCGAGCATGTGAACTCCTCCATACACATCGCTAGTGTCAGAGTGATCTTCTCCAATTTCGGGGTCAAGCCCGATCGACGCCCGGCGACGTCGCGGCTGAACCAAATACGGCCCGAAATCGTCGCTGGCAGGGTTGATCGCGCCCGCGATCGCCGCTTCTCTGAGCGCCGCAACAGTTGGAGATATCGCGATGAGCAAAGCCCCGAACATTGTCCTGATCATGGCCGACCAACTGGCACCACAGTTCACCGGCACGTATGGCCATCCGCTGGTGAAAACGCCCCATATGGATGCGCTGGCGGACCGGGGCGTGCGCTTCGATGCGGCGTATTGCAATGCGCCGCTCTGCGCGCCGTCACGCTTCAGCTTCATGTCGGGGCAACTGGTGACGCGGATCGCCGCCTACGACAATGCCAGCGAGTTTCCGGCGTCGGTCCCGACCTTCGCCCATTACCTCCGCCAGGCGGGCTATCGCACCTGCTTGTCGGGCAAGATGCACTTCGTCGGCCCCGATCAGTTGCATGGGTTCGAGGAGCGGCTGACCACCGATATCTACCCGTCCGACCATGCCTGGACCCCGGACTGGGAACTGCCGGACGAGCGGATCGACAAGTGGTATCACAACATGGACTCCGTGCGCGAAGCAGGGCGCGCCAATACCACGTTCCAGATCGAGTACGACGAGGAGACAGCTTTCTTCGCCCGCCGCCGCCTCTTCGAATATGCGATGGAAGGCACGGCGCCCTTCTGCATGGTGGTCAGCTTCATCCACCCCCATGACCCCTACGTGGCGCGACCGGAATTCTGGGATCTCTACGACCACGACGCCATCGACATGCCGGATATGGATGCGCCGATGGATCCGCATACCCAGCGCCTGATGCAGGGCATCGAGGCAGATAAGGTGAATGTATCGGAGGAGGAAATCCGCAACGCCCGCCACGCGTATTACGCCAACACCTCGTATTTCGACTCGAAGGTCGGCGCCATCGTCCAGGCGCTGGAGGAGGCAGGCCAGCTAGACGACACTATCGTTATGGTGACCTCGGACCATGGCGATATGCTGGGCGAGCGGGGTCTCTGGTACAAGATGGCGATGTTCGAACACTCCGCCCGGGTGCCACTGATCATGGCTGGGCCAGGTCTGTCCGGACGCGAGGTCCCGCAGGCCTGCTCGCTAGTCGATATCCTGCCAACCATGCTCGATATCGCACGATGGGAGGGGACGCATGGCATGCCGATCGATGGGCGCAGCCTGATGCCGCTGGCGCGGGGGACGGCCCAGGACGATCCGGACGAAGCGGTGGTCGAATACTGCGCCGAATGCGCCAGCCATCCGATTTTCATGATCCGTCGCGGGGCCTGGAAATACATCCATTGCGACGTGGACCCACCGCAGCTCTACAACCTCGCCAAAGATCCGGGCGAACGCCACAACCTCGCAGGCACCGAAACTGACCGCGCCAGGGCTTTCGCACAAGAGGTCGCCCGGCGCTGGGACAGCGAAGCGATCCGCACCCATGTTATCGCAACCCAGAAACAACGTCGCGCCGTCCACGCGGCGATGGAGGCCGGACTCCTGACCTCATGGGACTACAACCCACCCCGTGACGCCAGCCAGGAATATGTCCGCAACCATATGGATTGGACCGAAGCAGCGGCCAAAACCCGCTTCCCCCCGCTCGATGGCGCCAAGGCCCGATCCTGACGCGCTTGGGTGCCGTCTCCCCTCCCCGGATACGGGGAGGGCTAGGGAGGGGCTGATGCAAAGGCGCATCCGCGCTAAAGCGCGGATTCCGATTAACTCACCGGGTCGGTCTCGGGCTCGGCTGCAGGCTCCGGCGGAACCAAGGCGTCTTCCGCGGGGCCGGGAACGTCGACTTCAACCTCGTTGCCACTCTCGGTGACCAGCAATTCATATTCCGCACTCACGCTGATCCAGTCCCGCGTCCGGTTGGCGAAATCCGTCGCCACCCGCTCGAACGGATCCGAGCGCGTAGCGTCCACGATCGCACCCGGGATCCCGCTGCCACCGCCACCGAAGCCGACCATCTGCTGAGGCGCCGTCAAAGGCTCACCAGTGGTCAGGTCATAGAGTTGCACCGCCCCGTCGATGATATGATTGCCACCCACCAGAAGCTGCTGCGCGGCCGAGGAGATATGAATATTGGTGATCACCACGCTCATCTGCGCAGGCGCCACTCCTGCCAGCGTTTCTCTGACCTGCCGATCCATGGTCCGCTGCATCCGCTCGCGCGCAAGATCGTACAGCGCCCCCTGCCCCTCCGGCGTATCGATCGAGCCGCCTTCGGCCAGATCAACCCCCAGGGACTTGGCCGCTGTGGTGTCGCCATCGCCCCACCAGACCCGGCTCTCCGCGGGCAACGTCACGACCACCCGATCTACGTTATACCTATCGCGTTGTTCCTGGGTCAGCGGCGGTGGAATTTTTGCAGCACAGGCTGCCAGCGACACCAGCAATAAAACGCCCAGCGCCAGGCGGCGGGGCAACGTCTGAAAATGCATCTCGCTCTCCGATCAAATTGCAAGCAGCGGTAGAATACACAAGCCCGCATGCTCGCAAAGAGCGCAGCGTCTCAAATCGTATCGCGGATCTTCTTGCGGCCCAGCAGGGTCAGCACACCCCGACGCCCTGCCTTCAGCACGGGATAGAGCAGCCGGGACGCTGTAGCCGAGCGGAAGATCAACGCGTTCATCCGGTTGAACGCACCGCTGGCCGTCGACATCAGCGCCAGCCGGTTGATGCAATCGTCGCCCCAATAGATCCGCTCACCATCGACCAGCGCCATCCCCTCGTCGAGGTCGTAGCCCCGATCCATCAGCGCCTGCACACGCGGGTCGCCCGACCGCGCGTCGATGAGTTCGACATTGCCGATGGCCTCGCGCAGGCGGATCATCCGCACATAGCGCGAGCAGAAAGGGCAGTCGCCGTCATAGACGATATAGGCGGGATCCTTGCTCTCGGTCATCTTACGCCTCTCACGCCCAATTCATCACACAGCCCGCTTCCCAGGGATCAGGGAAATATAGGTACTCGACCGGCTCGCTCAAACTCGCCCGCGTCATCGCGTTCGAGCCGAGGACGAACGCGGTCAGCGCATCCTCGCGCATCTTGCGGACGCTCCACCGGTCGACCAGCGGCGTCATATCCGCCCAACCGCCAAGCCGCCCGAAGAGCCGCTGCTCCAGCGTGTTCCATCGGGGGCGGCGCGCGAAGAAGTCCTCTGCAAACCGGTCCAAATCTTCCTCGTCGAGGGTCTCGGCAGAAAAGTGCTGACGGATGACGTGTTTCACATACCCATGCGGCGAGGACAGCAGGACGCCGCCCGCGATGACCACACCGCTGCCCAGGAAACCCGCCAGTAGACCGCGCCGCGTCAAGCCCATAGCCGCCCCCTCAATCGCTGTCGCCAAAAAGCCGCGCCGCCGCCCGCAGCGACAGCGCTGAAAGTGTCAGGGTGGGATTGGCCGGCGCGCAGGTGACGAAGGAGGAGCCGCCCAGAACCAGCAGATTGCGCACGCGATGGTGCATCAGATCCGCGTCGACGACCGAGGTCGCCGGGTCATTTCCCATCCGGGCGGTGCCCAGCACATGCGCCTCGTTCTTCGTGGGGTCGAGCAGTTGGAAGCTTTCCACCGGCAGCGGGGCCAGCAACTCCTCGAAGGTTGCCTGGGCGGTCGCGATCCCCGCCTCGGCATAGGGGCTGCGCGCCTCGTAGATCGCGACGGGCCTGCCATCCGCGCCCAGAACGACACGGTTGTCCGCCTGCGGTTCATCCTCATAAATCAGCCGCATCGAGATCGTTTCGGCCCAGCGGCCATAGTCCAACCGCAGCTTGCCGCGATTGAAACTCTCGACCATGCAGCCCGCGCGTTCGGCGCGGTGCGGGCCATCATAGAACATGAAGCCATTGGCGGTGATGACCGTCGAGCCCGAGAAATTCTTGACGCCATCCAGCAGGATATGCGCCTCGACCCCGCATTGCTCGGTCAGGTAGCGGCCGAGCGCCGGGTCCTCGAAGCCCGAGGCCAGCAGGATCGCCGGATTGAAGATCGCATTGGCGCCCAGGGCAACCAGATCGCCACGCGCCTCGACCTCGCGCCCCTGCTCGCGATAGCGCACGCCCGTCGCCAGGCCGCCCTCGGTGACCACTTGCAGAACCTCCGCCCCCGTCAAAAGGGTCACGCGGGGATCGGCATAGACCTCGCCCATCTCGGTCTCGATGGTGAACTTGGCATTTACCGGGCAGTTCGAGCAGACGCCATTGGCACAACAGGCGCTGCGGTTCTCGGTCCCGTCGCGCGACCTTGCGGTTGGTTGCGGGATGTAGGCGTCGCCGAAATGCGCCTGCAGGATCCGGTCCGGCTCGGACAATCGGTGCGGCCCCTGCGGATAGGGGCGCGACATCGGCCACGGCGTCGCATCCGGGCCCGCGATCGCCATCACCGCCTCGGCCTCGGAATAGTAAGGTTCGAGGTCGTCATAGGAGATCGGCCAATCCTCGCCCCGGCCATAAAGCGATTTTAGCCGAAAGTCATTCGGCAGCATCCGCGGCGTGCAGGCCCACCAGCAGTTCGAGCCGCCACCGAACCCGACCGAGAAGCGCCAGTTCTTGCCAAACCCGCTCTGCGTCTCGATCAGGGGCTCGCTCGAAAGCGGCTCGTCGGGCAGCGCGTCAATCAACTGCTGGCCGGACATGTTGGGTCCACGCTCCAGCACCAGAATGCGCACATCCGATCCTGCCTCGGCCAAAAACCGGCGCAGGAAGAACGTGGTGGCAAAACCGGTTCCCGCGGCGATCAGCGTATAGGTCTGGTCTTGCGTCATCGCCGGCCTAGTGGGTGCATTCTTGCGGCCGGCTCTGCTCCAGCGGCTTGAAGATGAAATACATCCGCTCGAGCAGCGAGGCGGTCTGGTAGGTGTTGGTCCAGTTCGCATCCAGACTGCGCGGCGTACCATTGTGCAAGAATTCGGCCTCGACGCCTGCGTGGCGGTCGAGCAGCCGGTCGAATTCATAGCGGATCATCGGATGACCCGGCAGCGCATCGCCGTCGAACGCCTCGGAACTCGAGGACACGGGCGTCACGATGTCATTCTGATAATCTGCGGCGAAGGGCAGTTGACCATGGATCAGATGATTGGTCTCGCCCCGCTCCGTATAGAGATTGCTGAACATCGCGATCGAGGATTCCGTCTTAAGGCCCAGATAGGGGCTGGCGCCGTTGACGAAGAATACGATCGGAAAGATCGCCAACCAGGCGGGCCGGATCGCCAGATCGGTCAGCGGATCGCTCATGCGCATCGGCACGAAGGCAACACAGAATGCCAGGAAGGCCAGAGCATAGATCGTGAAGAACCAGGTGAAGCCTTCATGAGTCGGCTCCAGTCCGGTCGAGCCCTGCCCGACCAGCACACTCGCCAGATAGGCCGCGAACAGTCCGATCACCACCCAGCGCCCGATATTCGCCGCGATAACCGGCCCGCCCACATAGCGCCCGGCGAAGGCGATGGCATTGTCGATTGCCTCGCGTGGCAGGAACATCGCGTACATCACCAGCACGACTGTCGAGAAGTCCTTGTAATAGGCATAACCCGTCCAGCCGATCATGATGTGGAACGGAATACCGATCAGCATCCCCAGCCGCTTGTAGCGGGGCGAGAACAGCAGGATCATTGCGATCCCCTCGATCACGAAGGTCGCATAGATCGCCGAATACTGCCCCAGCGACCACTCATCCAGCCCGAACGGTTCGGCCAGCGGGCGGTAGAGCACCACGGCGCAACTGACGATGGGGTTCAGGAAATCCGTGTTGATCTTGTGGTAGATGCCATAGAAATACATGATCGCCAGCAGATACCTGCCGGGACCCGAAATTGCCTGAAACACGCTCTCTCGAAAGTCCACGCCGCCACCGGCGCGCGCCATGCGCGACAGGCTGACCATGGTGCCAGCCAGGATCACCAGGCTGACGAACGCCGCACAGGTCTGGTTGTTCGACGCGATCGGCGCATTGATCAGATAGGCGCCCACATAGAAGCCCGAATTGACCAGCGTGATCAGATAGAGCCGGGGCAGCACGATCCCGATGGCGCTGATCAGGATCAGAACAAGCACGATATCCCGATCATAGGGCCAGTTCTTGAAATCGTTGAGCGCGAGGCCCCAATATTGAAAGAAGTAGAGCGACGACAGCAGCGTCATCAGCCCGAACCGATCGATCGGTCGGGCCAGCGCCACATCGCGCACCAGGTCCACAACATTCATCGACTTCAGCTTGTCCACCGCTCGACCCTCTCGAGGCTAGGCAGGCCCGGCGCACCGGACCCCGCTGATCGCTTGGTTTGCCCGGCCCAGCCACCGCTCCAGCGGCTGGCCCGGATTGTGCGTCCGCGAAAGTCTACACCAAAAGGTCGTCGAATTCCGTACCTTCGACCAGATAGACCCAGCCATTCGCCTTGTTGAACGCATAGAGCGAGCCATCGCCCCCTTGGCCGAAGCGCAGATCGACGCGCGACAGGCCCTGGGTGAAGTTGAACTCGTAATCCGGCTCGTCGTCGAAGGCATCCTTCAGCGATTCGCGCAGCAGCGGCGCAGTCGAGTCGTCGTTATCGTGATCGTAGAGCACGATCAGTTCCTGCGCCGTGACCCAGGACAGCTCCGACACCTCGTCGCGGGTCGGGTCGTTGGGATCGAGCGTCGTGACCGCGTTGACCAACTCGTCCAGATCGGCGTGGAAAACCCGGCCCGTGGTCGCGAACTCACCGAAGATGAATTGGTCATCCAGCTCGCTGTTCTCGTTCTGCACCACATACCCACCGGTCAACGCCCGGCCGATGAAGCCCGCCCCGACCGGGCCACCATGGGCCACGAAGGTGGCCGGGATGGTATAGCCGAAATCAGCCTCGTTCGCAGGCAGCGGCGCGACACCGTTGACGATCCCACCGCCTGCGGCCACGTGGACCAGCGGGCCTTCACGCTCGGACCAGCCATAGTTGCCGCCGGGCGTGATCAGGTTCACCTCGTCGAAATTGTCGCGCCCGACGGCAGTCACCAGCAGGTGCGAGTTGCCCAGATCGTCCTCGGCAAAGCTCAAATGCGCGGGATTGCGGAAACCGATGGCATAAACTTCATCGATCATCGTCGGATCGCCCACGAAGGGGTTGGTCGAGGGCACGGAGTAGCTGTCATTGCCATTCTGCAGCGGATCCACGCGGATGATCTTGCCCAACGCGTCGTTGTTCTGGCCACCGCCCGCTGTCGCAGACTGGATCGAACCATCGCCATGGCCGACATAGATCAGGCCATAATCCTCATCCCCCGGCTCGGCGAACCGGTTGAACGAGATCTGCCGGATCGTGTGGTCATAGACCGGCATCCCGATGCGGAAGACCTCGCGATAGCTGGACGTGATGACTTCCTCGGTCACATGGTCATAGGTCCACTCCACCAAAACACTGTCAGCATTGATCGGGTCGGCCGCATCGCTCAGGTACGTGTGCTGCGAGGGATCGGTGGGGCGATCCTCCATGATCGAGGTATAGAACTTGCCATATCCGTCCGAGGTGGGGTCATCGAAGCCCGGGTGGAAATCCAGGCCCCGCATACCGCCATGGCGCGGATTCGAGTTGTCCAGGTCGCGCCCCGTTACCGCCGGGATCACCTGGCCGATATCCATGAAGAGCTCCCACTCCTGGCCCCCCATGCCGTCATCGACCAGCTCCCAGATACGGCCCTCGTTATCGACATCGCCCTCGGTCCCGACAAAGAGGCGGTTGCCCGCAAAGGCCATGGTGTTCAGATCCGGCTGAACCCCGATGCTGGACAGCGGCACCTGCGCCACCTTCTCGACCGTCAAGGCAAGACCCGACGGACTGATCTCCGGCGCAATCCGCGAGTCGATCACCGTCTGTGGCTGGGTGAACGACTCGGCAATATTGATCGTCACTGTCGCGGGGCCAGACTCGTAGTTTCCATCCGTCGCCGTGTAGGTAAACGTGTCGGTGCCGGTGAAATCCGCGTCCGGCGTATATTCCAGAACGCCGTTATTGAGCGTCACCGTACCGTTCTGAGCCTGAGAGAAGTTGGCGACTGAAATCGCGTCCCCCTGCGGGTCCACATCGTTGAGCGTGACTGCAAGCGGCACGGCGATAGCATCCTCGACTGTCGAGAACACGTCATCCACCGGCAGGGGCACATTTCCCGCCGCGTTGCCGACCTCGACCGTCACCGTCGCCGGTACAGACACCGCCCCGTCATCGTCCTGGATCGTGTACTGGAAGGTCACGATCCCCTCGAACCCGGCTCCGGGCGTGAACGAGACGGTGTTATCTCCCAGGATCGTCGCACTGCCCGAGAGCGGCTGAGTGATCAGGGTAAGGCTGTCGGGATCGATCGTCCCGTCGGCATCGCTGTCATTCGCCAGGACATCCAGAATGATCGCCTGATCGACCGGGGTGTTAAACAGCCCGTCATCCTCGGCAATCGGCAACAGGTTCTGGCCGAACACCACTGGCGAGGTCGACTGCTCGATCGACGTCTGCGCCGGAATGGCAACCGGCGCTGCATTGCCGGTGGCATCATCGATTTCCGCGATATTGTCGAAACGATAATTCCCCAGCAGCCCCTGGGCCTGCGGATCAACAGTCGTGTCCATGGCCGAGGCGATCTCAGCGCGGGACCGCGCATGGTCCCAGATGCGGATCTCGTCGATCGCGCCCTCGGTGGTGCCGCGTTTGGTGATGCCCAGTTCGTCCACCACCACGTCCAGGGTGAACGCCTCGGTCGAGCTCTGCTCCAGCACCCCGTTCACATAGAT
>JBCCDU010000065.1:0-23789 GCA_039030715.1 Pseudomonadota bacterium | reverse complement strand
GGCGAAAACGATCAGGACGACGAGGAGGCGCAGGCCAACCTCTCGCTCGCCGCGATGGAAGCCGAGCTGAAACCCAGCGTACTGGAGAGCCTCGATGCCATCGCAGAGAACTACGAGATGCTGCGCGCGATGCAGACCGAGCGTCTGGACGCGGCACTAAACGAGGACAGCAAATTCTCCGCCGGGCAGGAGCGCAAATATCAGCGCCTGCGCAATGAAGTGGTGGAGCAGGTGAATGCCCTGCATCTCCACAACAACCGGATCGAGGCGCTGGTCGATCAGCTCTACGGTATCAACCGCCGGCTGATGACCATCGAAGGCCAGATCGTGAAGATGGCCGACCATTACCGGGTGAACCGCAAGGAATTCATCACCGAGTACCGCGGGTCCGAGCTGGACCCCGGCTGGATCGACCGTGTCGCGACCCTGCCCGGCAAGGGCTGGGACAAGATGATCTCGACAGAGCGGGACCGGATGGAAAGCCTGCGTTCGGAAGTGGGGGATATCGGCCAGCATGTCGGCGTCGACATCCCCGAGTTCCGCCGCATCGTCCAGACCGTGCAGAAGGGCGAGAAGGAAGCCCGCATCGCCAAGAAGGAGATGGTTGAGGCAAACCTGCGCCTGGTGATCTCCATCGCCAAGAAATACACCAATCGCGGCCTGCAATTCCTCGACCTGATCCAGGAGGGGAATATCGGCCTGATGAAGGCGGTCGACAAATTCGAATACCGCCGCGGTTACAAGTTCTCGACCTATGCGACCTGGTGGATCCGCCAGGCGATCACCCGCTCGATCGCCGATCAGGCGCGCACGATCCGTATCCCGGTCCATATGATCGAGACGATCAACAAGCTCGTCCGCACCGGGCGCCAGATGCTCCACGAAATCGGCCGCGAGCCAACGCCGGAGGAACTGGCGCACAAGCTGCAAATGCCGCTTGAGAAGGTCCGCAAGGTGATGAAGATCGCGAAGGAGCCGATCTCTCTGGAAACCCCCATCGGCGACGAGGAGGACAGCCAGCTCGGTGATTTCATCGAAGACAAGAACGCCGTCCTGCCGCTGGACAGTGCAATCCAGTCGAACCTCAAGGACACCACGACTCGCGTGCTGGCGAGCCTCACCCCGCGCGAGGAACGCGTCTTGCGGATGCGCTTCGGGATTGGAATGAACACCGACCATACGCTGGAAGAGGTCGGCCAGCAGTTCTCGGTAACCCGCGAACGCATCCGCCAGATCGAGGCGAAGGCGCTGCGCAAGCTGAAGCACCCCTCGCGCTCACGGAAGCTGCGGAGCTTCCTGGACAACTGAAGGAACTGACTTCGCACATCCGCAAACAATAATATTTGCGGATGCGCGGACCTTGCGCACGTTCGGCGAATGACAGCTTTCAGAAACGGTCGTATCCGGCATAATTCTGCAAGACAATCTGAGATTGAGTATGGCTGATGTTCTACGCCAATGAGCGCACGTGTGCTGGTCATCGGCAATTCGGGAAGAAGCTGAAGCTGGGTCGTGACCCTCGGAACAGCACACGGATGGCTCAGGTTTTCGTGTTCGGCAGGTGCTTACCGACATGCCCCACGACCATCTTCAAACGCTTTTGGTCGAAGATGAAGTGGATTGACGCACATGAGTTCGGGTCACCGGCGCCAATAGTGATGTGAGGCTCAAACAGCTGCTTCTTGCCTTGATACTCAAATTCGTAATGGGAGCGGTACTTCCCGCGGGTCGTATCCGAGATATGCATGCTGCTCCGCTTTCCCCAGCCTCGGTCGCGCAAATGCTGTAGAAGGTCTCCGCCGCTCCCCTTCTCGTCCCGGTTCTTGCTCCAAGCATCGACAATCTCGTCAAGATCGCTCAGCGCCTTGTATATGTCATAGGGGCGTTGGAAGGGACTCGCCGCCGCCGCGGCCGTGACCGTGTCGAGAATCTCCAAGTTCTCGCATCCCTGCGCAGAAGCTTCCACAGCCTCCGCGACGGAAGAGAAAGTGAGTTCTTCGGTTGCTTCGGTCTGGGTGAGTTCTTCGGGCCCTTCGGGTCCAGCGGCAAAAAAGACCTGTTTGTTCGCCCTTAGATTGGCGTTCTCCGCCTCTAGTCCAGCGTTCTGCTCCTCTGCCTCCCTGAGCTTGTCGACTGTTTGCTCATAGTCTTCCCAGAATTCGTCACCTGTCGCCCGCTTCTGCTCAAGAACCTTCTGGCGTTCAGCGGCTTCAACGCGCCGCATCACGTCAGTAATCCGCTTGTCAGGCACATACCGGAACGCCGCGACAGCGAAGATTGCGCGCTCAACTGTCCTCGCGGCGACCACAGGCCCCATCTGCTCGATCCAGGACCCGAAGAACAAGCGATGGCTTCGAGGATCAGATGCCTTCGAGAACCCGGGCCAGTAGATCCGAGCCGCTCCATTGAAGCAGGACAGTTGCCGACCGACCTCGTCGGCAAAATCCCAAGTCAACTCGGGGTCTTCGACTCGTACCACGACCGCCACGCCAGCGAGGTTGCGCGCGAGCTTCGCAGGATCGATCTGGTTCGACTCGCCGCGGGCATTGGGCGAAAGAAGAACCACAGGCAGCTTTCGGAGATCACTCGTTAGAAGTGTAAGGAGGTCATCTAGCCCATCTTGCTCCAAGACGTATGGCTCGGCCCGAACCTGCATTTCCCCTATGTAGGCGGGTACCTTCGTGCAGATATCCCGGACTGCACGGGGCGACCCAAATAGCAGCCTAGCAGGCGCTACACTGTATTCGACCGACTCGATGGAGATAAGGTGCTCGACGCCGCAGCGGTCTCCAAACTGACCAACACGAACTTCATTCGCCCACCTCAAACTCGCATCTTTGTCATCAGGAAAAGACCACCAAATGCGTGTTACGCGCCGGTCATCGTCCTCATAGATCGAGGAAGTCAGTGAATGACCGGTAGGAAGTGCCCCGGGCGCGTCTGGGGCCTCCAGGTCGAAGTTGAACTCGGGGAGTTCACGTCGGCCCTTGTAGTGCCTAATTATCCAGTCTTTGTAGATGGAAAGAACGCTTTCCATGCCGCCCTCGGATGCGACATCGAAGCGACAAGCATAAACAACACGAGCCATTGGCTAATCCCCATCTCAATCACGTCGTCAAGCGAACCCTATCGCGGAAGTCTTGGTTTAGCGACGGTGTCACTAAGCTGTGCGTAGGTGATCAAGTAACAGCGTGCGGTTGGCCGAGCGGCCAATCGTTCTGGACGCAACATCCGTCACTTTGGGTTCGAAGCCGACCTCCGGAGGCTCGCCATAAGACTCGCAAAGGTTGTGCAGTGAATTTCGGTGCGTTCCTAAAACGGTCGTTTCTGACCCGGCCCCCAAGCTAACGGATATCGCAGAAAACTCTGGGACCATAACCCCTTACCAAAACCACTCGGTGTTCTGACAGGTTTTTGGCGCGGACCCTACCAACGGCCCGCGCAAGCAGCCATTCGCCGCAGCGCCCCGCGTGTCTCGGTTGGGTTCGAAGCAGTCATCTGCTACCGCCAAGGAGCGCGCGGTGACGGTATGTTAACGCTTCAATTTTATCTATTTCGCCGAACCGGTTCGAGACCATTTCCCTCGATGGATAGCGACCTTGAGGGAGCGGGATATGCGGCTGGCCAGCCGTCCTTGCCCATAACTAGACGAATATCAGCCCCGCAAAGCTGACCTTCCCCACCGAGACTACGCCGCCTGGCGGGCCCCTTTGAACGGCCCGGCCCGGCGTCGATTTGCGCCAGATCAGAGACTGGCCCCCCGGCCCGTGCCAGCCTAGGCTCGACGCGAGGCCGAAGGGAGGCGGATATGCCAAAGGTTCTGATCGCAGGCGGGGGCATCGCCGGAATGGCGGCGGCCATCGCCCTCGCGCGCCTTGGCTGGGAGGTTCAGCTTTTCGAATCCGCTCCCGCGTTGGGCGAGGTCGGTGCCGGTCTGCAAATGAGCCCCAATGCCTGCAAGGCGTTGCGCGATCTGGGGGTCCTGCCCGATGTTGCCGCCTGCGCCACGCGGCCAGGCTCTGCCGTGATGCGCGACGGTGCGACGGGCCGTGTGATCTTCCAGGCGCCGCTGGGCGATGCCGCCAAACAGCGCTGGGGCGCGCCCTATCTGCATGTCCACCGCGCCGATCTGCTGGAGGTTCTGGCCGCCGCGGCCGCGCGCGCGGGCGTCTCGGTTCATTTGGGTCAGGCCGCGGAGACCGCCGTCACCCTGCCGACGGAGGTTTCGCTGCACCTGGCCAATGGCACAGCCATGGGCGGCGACCTGCTGATCGGAGCGGATGGCATCCGCTCCAGTTTGCGGGCCGGGCTGAACCCGGACGAGGCGCCCCGCTTCACCGGACAGATCGCCTGGCGTGCGCTGATCCCCGCCGAACGCGTGGCGGGGGCGGACCTGGCCCGCGATGCCACCGTTTGGTCTGGGCCCGGCCAGCATCTGGTGAGTTATTACCTGCGCGACGGGTCGTTGATCAATCTGGTGGCGGTGGCGGAGCGTCCGGACTGGACCGAGGAAAGCTGGTCCGCCCCCGGCGATGCGCAGGCGCTGCGCGCGGCCTTTGCCGGCTGGCATCCGACCGTTACCGCGCTGCTGGCCTGTGTGGAGGATTGCTTTCTCTGGGGGCTCTTCGACCGGCCCGAACAGGTGCGCTGGACCGAGGGGCGTCTGGCCCTGATCGGCGATGCTGCTCACCCGATGCTGCCCTTCATGGCCCAGGGCGCCGCGATGGCTCTGGAAGACGCGGTGAGCCTCGCGCGCCATCTACAGGACGCCGCAAACATTCCGCGGACCCTGACCGCGTGGGAGGAAGCGCGCTGGTCCCGCGTCGCCCGGGTGCAACGCCAAAGTCGCGCGAACGGGCGTCTCTATCATCGCGGCGGCCTGGGCCGCGTGCTGACCCATACGCCGATCGGCATTGTCAGCCGCCTTGCGCCCGGCGTCGCGGCGGGGCAGCTTGACTGGCTCTATGGATACGATCCCGGACGCCCCTGATGAAAACCACGCCCTTCTGGCATGAAGCAGCCCCGCCCGAGGTACCCAGCGGCCGCGAACCCCCGGCGGAGGTCGATATCGCCGTCATGGGCGCGGGCTTCACCGGGCTCAACGCCGCCAAGACCCTGGCCGAGGCCGGGCGAGACGTGTGCGTATTCGAGAAAGGCGCCCCCGGCGCTGGTGCGTCCACCCGCAATGGGGGCATGATCGGCTGGGGCCACCGGACCAGCATCGCGAAGCTGGCCAAGACCCACGGGCAGGAGACCGCCCAGGCGATGATGCGCGAGGCGCGGCTGTCGCTCGACTACACGCTGGGTCTGATCGGAACCCTGGAGGGCGAGACCAGGCACGTCCGCGTGGGGCGTTACCTCGCTGCAGGCTCGCCCAGGCATTTCGACAGGTTGGTCGAGTTCGCCCGCACCGAGGCCAAGGCCCTGGACATGGAGGTCGAGATCGTCCCCCGCGCCGGGCCGGGCGCCCATATCACCACCGATCTTTATCACGGCGGGCTCTACTTCCCGCAGCATGGCGCGCTGCATCCGGCGCTGTTCCACAAGGCGCTGCTGGCGGCCACCCGAGAAGCGGGGGCAGAGATCGCCGATCATTGCGAGATCCGCGAAATTCGCGGTGCCCCCGGCGACTGGCAAGTGCATCACGCCCTTGGGATGACCCGCGCGCGCGAACTGATCTATGCCGCCAATGGCTATACCGGCGGTGGGTCTGGGCCGTTTCGCGGCTTTGCCCGGCGGTTGATGCCGATCCCCTCCTACATAATCGCGACCGAGCCTTTGGGCGCCAACCGGGTGAAAGCGCTGCTGCCTCAGGGAAACAACATCGTCGAGACCCGGTCGCAGCATTCCTATTTCCGGCCGGATCCAGATGGCGAGCGAATTCTCTATGGCGGGCGCTCCTCGCTGAACGTGATCGACGAGGACGTGTCGGCCCGGCGCCTGCGCGACATCATGCTGAGCGTGTTTCCCGATCTGGAGGATGTAGCACTCACCCATTCCTGGCGCGGCTTCGTCGCCTTCACCTTCGACGGTGCCCCCCATATCGGCCAGCAGCAGGGGATCTGGCATGCCTGCGGCTATAATGGCTCAGGCGTCGCGATGGCGCCCTATCTCGGCTGGCGACTGGCGCAGAAGGTTCTGGGCACGGACCAGGGGACGACCGGCTTCGACCCCGCCCCCTTCAATGCGCAGCCGCTTTACGGCGGTAACCCATGGTTCCTGCGGGGTGTGGAGCTCTGGATGAAAGCCAAGGACCGGATGCAGGGGGTGCGTCCGATCCGGCGCCGCTGAGGGAGTTGGCGTCGCCCGAGATCGCCGGGCAGGTCGATCCAGGCCTCACAAGCTGGTTGCGAACACAGCTTTGTCACGGCGAGGCAGGTGCTGCGGATGGATCGGTCCATGCCCTATCTGGTCAGGTCTTCTTGCGTTGTGAGAACTCCGTCTCGCCGCCTTCGGCCAGGATTCTGGCCTGGTCGATCCAGGTGTCGCGCTCGATCCGACCCTTGAATTTCAGGCGGCTGTCGACCCAGGCGATCTCCGATGGCGTCCAGGCGGCGATCTGGTCGAAATGGTAGAAGCCAAGCTCGTTCAGCGTCTTCTCTAGCTTTGGTCCGACCCCTTTGATGAGCCTCAGGTTATCGGGCGCGCCCGCGCGGGGCGCGTCCAGGCGCTGCGGCACGGTCTCGGCTGCGGTCGGTGGTTCCTCGGCTGGTTCGGGTTCAGGTGAGGGTGCCGGATCCGGTTCGGGCACGGGTATCAGCTCGGCTGGCGGCGCTGATACGGGTGTGGGTTCAGGTTCTGGCACAGGTGCCCCCCTCTCCGCACCTGTTCCTGCGCGGTGCGCTTCCAGTTCCAGGCGGTATTTCTCGACGCTCGCCTCGGCGACCGAGCGTGCCTTGGTGCAGATCTCCAATTCGTTGCGCAGCTTGGCGACCTCTCCGGGATTGCCCTCGGCCTCGGCGGAGCGTTCCGCGGCGCGGGCGCCTTCGGCACGGGCCGCGGCAATCGCAGCGGCACGCCCCCAGCCCCAGATGAGATAGCCGAGCAGAAGGCCCAACAGGCAGGCGACCAGATAGTAGACGATCATCTGCGTATGCAGATATCCATCCCCGGCCCCAATGAAGAGCGGCACGGCAATCAGATGGGGCATCTCGGTCTCCTTGACTGAATTCTCGGCGGTGTGGGCGCTGTTCGCCGCATCTTACTGAGTAAACTTGAAATCGATCCGACGGTTCTGGGCGCGACCTTCCTCGGTCGTGTTATCCGCAACCGGTTCCGCCTCGCCATAGCCGATGGCGACCAGGCCGTCGGCGTCGATGCCCCGGGCACGCAGGGCCTCGAGCACCGCATCCGCGCGGGCCTGGGACAGGGCGAGGTTGTCGGCATCGTCGCCCACATCGTCGGTATGGCCCGCGATCTCCAGCGCGATGCCCGGCGCTTGTAGGCAGCGGATCGCAACGGCGGAGAGCCGGTTGAGCAGTGCCCGTGCCTGGGCGTCGATTCTGGCGGAGCCGGTGACGAAAGTGATCTTCTCGGCCGCAAGGGCCGTGCCTGCGGCCTCGCCACAGCTTTCGGGGTTTGCAGTAAAATCCAGATCGGGCAGCCAGAAGCCCTGACGGAGGGTTTCGAGTTCACCGGTCAGGACGCTAAGGCGCTGGTCGCCGTCTTCCGCCTCGCTCTCCTCACCGTCGAGCGTCACGTCGCGGTCGCCGAACTGCGTCTTGGCCCAGGCGCGCAGGTCCGCCAATCTCTGACCGGGCGCGAGAGCACCCTCGACATCGACCGCATCCTCGGTCAACCGTGCCTCACCGCTGGTATAGGCGCCCAGAAGCCGCTCTGCAGCCTTCAGCGCGTCAAGCCAGCTTTGCGGATCGCCGCCGCCGTCGGCAGCCAGCGCCCCCTCGGCGGAGGCATCGATCACGCCGAGCACCGTTGGCACATCCAGCGCGCCAGGTAAGTTGCCGCTGAGGCCCAGACCGGTGGCGCCCCTGGTCAAGGTCACCGACGAAATGCCTGCCGCCGCCCGCAGGCTGATCTCGGTCTCCCAGTCTTCGCCAAGTGCCGTGCGCAGGGCGGCCGACGCATCGCCCGCATCGAAGCCGGGTTTCATCTTGCCCTGCATCGCCAGCTTGCCCTCGGTAATCCGGATCGCGCCGCTTTCGAGCCGGTTCAGAATGACATCCAGCGCAACGATTGCTTGATCCCAGTCCGCGGCATTGCCCGCACCCATGGCCTCGACCTCGGTCAGATCCGCCCCCGGCAACACCCCGGCCAGACGGCTGATCGGCGTTCGGCGCGGGATCAGCCCGGTGGCGGAGGCCGGACCATCCGGACCGAGCCGAATGGACAGGTCCGAGCCGGGGTCGGGATCGGCCACATCGATCTGCATCTCCCATCCGGGATCCGCCACTGACAGAAACCGTTCGAACTCTGTACCGTTGGCGACGCCGCCGCTGAGCCGGACCTGATTGTCAGCGATTTCCAGCGCGCCGTTTTCCAGCAGGGCCAACGCGCCCAGCGCCCGCTCGGCCAGCATCGGCCAACCTGCATCGGGCATCCCGTTGGCGAGCGTGATCTCGCCTTCCGCCTCCTCCGCCGCAAGGGCGACGGCACGCTCGCGCAGCCTGGCTGAGACATCTTCATCGGGCGCGTTGCCCTCGAAATCGAGCGAGCCGCCCGTCTTCCGCGCCGTGAAGGCATAAGGTGAAGCAACCGGCAAAAGCACATCGATTTCCGCCTGCCAGGTGCCCAGCCCAGCGGAGGCGATCACCTGCTCGGTCACCGCCTTGGCTTCCTCGCTGTCGGCCAGGCCGGTGACGCGCACCCGCAGATCGTCGATGGTCGCGCTGCCGCTGATCAGGGGCGCGAGGGCTTCAAGCGCGCGTTCGGCCATCGCCGGCCAATCGCCGTGCGGCGCGCCGGAGGCCAGATCGATCTCGGACGCGATGGGTTTGCCCTTGGACAATGCCTTGGCTTTCGCCTCCAGCGCTGTACCGACCGCTGCGGTCGGGACCACGCCAGTCAGGCTCAGCACCCCTTCCTCGTTCTTCACCGCCATGAAGGAAAACGGATCGGCGACCTGCAATACGGTCAGTTGGTCGATCACCTCGACCCGGCCATAGATGCTCTGGGCCGCCTCGCGGATCGCCTCGCGCTCCTCGGCGGTATCGGCGACGCCGCGCAGGGTGATGTGGCGCCCGTCGGTATCAGCAGTGACATCATGGGTGGCGAGAGTGTCGATGGCGGCCTGGGCCCGGCCATCGATATCAGCCTCCATCACCGACGCCTTGTAGCTTATGGCGCTCCACCCCCCCAGGGCAATCGCCGCGATGACGCCGATCAGCAGGATGAACCGCATCCGTTTCTCCTTAACTTCTCCGAACCGGTGGCCCGCCAGTTTCACGAGCCAGTATCACAAGCGCTGGCCACGTAACACAAGCCTGCATCGCGCAGGCGGCCGCCTGACAGACCTGGCGTTTGACGTGCCAATATGGCGGGGATTGGGACCGAACTATGGTTCCTGCCGCGCCGGGGGCAAGTCGACCGGTTGCGCGATCTCCTCGGGCAGGGGCGGTTCGGCCCCGGGCGAGACGGGCTTGCGCCGGCTGAGGCGCATCTCGCGCAGTGCGATGTAAAGCGAGGCCCCGATGATGATCGCTCCGCCCAGCCAGGTGGGGCCATCGATCACCTCCTGAAACAGGAAATACCCCGCGATCCCGATGGTGATCAGCCGCAGGTAGGAGAATGGCGCGAGAAACCCTGCCTCGCCCACCGCATAGGCCCGGATATCGGCATAGGTGCGCAAACTGGCTGTCAGCACCAGTGCGGCGATCATCGCCCATTCCACCCCGCCCTGGGGAAGTTCCCAAACCGTCAGTGCCGGTGGAAAGGTGAAGAGCGCGGTCAGCACGGTGGACGAAACGAAGGTCGCGCTGGTCCCATCGCCATTGGCCAGGATCTTGCCCAGCAGGATGCCCGCCGCGAAGGCGAATGCGGAAATCACCGCGACCAGCACCGCGGGTTCCAGCGTATCGCCGCCAGGGCGCAGGATGATCAGCGTGCCCAGAAACGCCGCCCCGACGGCGAGCCACCGCCGGATGCCGACGCTTTCGCCCAGCACGGGCCCGGCCAGCACGGTCACAAAGACCGGCGCCATGAACATCAGAACCGTCGCGGTCGCCAGGGGCAGTTTCCACAAGGCATAAAATCCGGCATTCAGAGCAATCGCAAAGCAAATCCCTCGCGCCAGGTGCAGCTTCCACAAGGTAAAGCGCATCCGGCCCACGCCGATGACCAGCGGCACCAGCAGGATCAGCCCGAAGCCCGAGCGAAGAAAGGCCAGCATCGCCGTATGCATCTCGGGCGCCAGCAGCCGCACGAAGATCGTCATGCCTGTGGCCCCCAGGACCGAGACAAGCATCCAGACCATTCCAGCGATGTTAGGGCTGAGCCGCAAGGACATCAGGGACATTGGGGGAACTCCTGCCATTTCATCCGCCCATGGCGGCGAAATAGCAAGAGTTCTTCCCAACAGCGGGCATCGGACCTATCTCTAGGCGCAGACGGGAGACATATCTATGCATCGAGCCATGGCTTTCGCGATCATGATCGCGACCGCGCCGACCCTGGCGGCGGCGGGACAGCGCGATCTGGAAAATTGCGCGAACCCCGCGCTCAGCGCGTCCGAAACGGTGAATTTCTGTCAGAAGGCGCTGCGCGACCGCTCGCTCGAGCCGACGACGCGTGCGCAGATCCTGGTGAATGTCGGTGTGGCCCTGGCCGAGATGGGCCGCCACAGCGATGCCGTGAACAATTATGCCCTGGCGCGCGACACCAACCCGCAGCTTCTGCCGGCCTATACCAACCGCGCGCGCAGCAACGAGGCGTTGGGCCGCCCGGACGAGGCGCTGGCCGACTATGCGGGTGCGATCGCCGCCGATCCGGGCTGGGTCGATGCCTGGGCGGGGCGGGGCGCGCTTCTGTTGCGCCACGACCGCGCCGATCAGGCGGTGGGCGACCTGACCCAGGCGCTGGAGCTGGATGGCAGCGACATTGCCGTGCGGTTCAACCGCGGGGTCGCCTATCTGCGGATCGGCGATCCGGCGCGCGCGAAGTCCGACTTCGACCGTATCATCACCGACAAACCCGGCGATGCGGGGGCCTATCTGAACCGCGGCCGTGCGCGCGCCCAGCTCGACGATGCGGGCGCCCAGGCCGATTTCGACCGCGCGCTCGAACTGTCACCCGAGTGGGGCTGGGGGCATTTCATCCGGGGGCGCTATCACGATGGCCAGAAGCGCGAGGAAGCGGCGAACCGCGACTATCTCCGCGCGTTCGAACTCGGCTATTCCGAGCCTTGGCTGCTGGAACGGGTGCGCCGGATCTCTGGCAGTTAGCTGTTGGTGCCGAAGGGCAGTGTCTTCTCGATCACCGTATCGCTGGTGTCGTGCATCCGGATCCGCAAGGCATCGGCGCCATTGTTGGGGAAATCGAATTCGATCTCCGGATCTTCGCTGAGCGAGATCGAGCCCTCCAGCGTGAAGAGCTTGTCCTCACCGGCCCAGACCTCCACCTGGTCGACATAGCGCGCCAGGATGAAATGCAGGGTGATCTGATCCATTTGCATGCCGGTATGCTGGGGGTGGCGCATCTCCAGCCGCGCCTCGCGCAGATTGGGCACGGCGCGGGAGGGCGGGGTCCGGTCAAACAGCTCCATCTGCCCGATGGTCGCCAGGGCCGCGTCGGGGTCGCCAACCGGCGGCGCGGAACAGGCCCCGAGGCCTGAAGTCTTCACCAGGCTGGAGGTGATATAGCGCTGTCCATCGGTCGTCTCGACCACCGCGCGCAGCGGTGAGGGGCCGTTGAAGCGCATATTGGCGCCCAGCCGCACCCGCTGACGCGGCTCGTCAAACCGCCAGATCGCCGAAACCGGCATCGGGTTCTCGTCGATGATCAGCGTGACCGAGCGGATGCCGCGCCCATCAAGCAGCCGCGCCTCGACCGAGACCGGCACTTCCGCATCGTTCTGACTGCGCGTAGGGGCCTGCAATTCGACGATCCCGTCGCCGGGAAGCAGCGCTTCCTCGCCATAGATCTCGGCCTTCAGGTCAGGCCAATGCACGGTCTTGTATCCACCGGCCATGGCAGGCGAGGCGCCCGCGAATGTCATCAGCAGTCCCGCAATCAAGATCCTGCGCATATCCGTCCCTTCCGCTTGCACCGGCGTTCCATGCGCCGCTGTTTTTCGGTCGCGCGCAGAATGCCGTTTTCCACCCGATGACGCAAGGTCAGGGCCTTCGGCCTGCCACTGGAACTTTGCGGGACGGTCTGTTAGCACGCGCGGATCCGAGGTCCTTCCAACCCGAAAAGTCCGTTCAGATGCGCGATACCCCCCTGCGGCTGGTGATCTTCGATGTCGATGGCACCCTGATCGACAGTCAGGCGCATATTCTAGCCTCGATGGAATGGACATTCACCAAGGCCGGACTGCCGGTGCCCGCAAGGGCCGAGGCGCTGGGCATCGTCGGCCTGTCCCTGCCCGAGGCGATGGAGGTTCTGGCCCCCGATGCCAGCGCTGCCAAACGCGCGGAACTGGTCACGCATTACAAGGAAAGCTTCGCCCATCTGCGCCAGAACGGCGAGAGGCCCAGCTTCTTCCCCGGCGCGCTCGCAGCGATCCGCGCATTGGACGAAGCGGGCTATCTGATGTCGGTCGCGACTGGAAAGTCCCGGCGCGGGCTTAACCGGTTGCTCGATCAGGCGGATCTGCGCCGCTATATCATCTGCGGGCAGACCGCGGATGACGCGCCCTCGAAACCGCATCCTCAGATGGTCCTGAACTGTCTGGCGGCGACAGGGGTGGAGGCGGCGAACGCCGTGATGGTCGGCGATACGGAGTTCGATATGGTGATGGGCCACGGCGCGGGGTGCCACACAATCGGGGTCGACTGGGGCTATCACCCACGCGAGCGGGTGGCGGGCGCCCCGGTGACCGAGATCATAAGCGACTTCGAGGCGCTGATCCCCGCGCTCGACCGGATCTGGGGTTCACCGTGAAAGTGTTCTGGACCGAGGTGGCGCTGGAGCGGGTGGAGAACGGCTTCGCTCCCCGGCTCGACGGGCGCCCGTTGAAGACCCCCGGCAAAGCCGTTCTGTCCGCACCGACCGAGGCCCTTGGTGCCGCGATTGCCGAGGAGTGGCGCGCGCAGTCGGGGGATGTGGACCCGGCCTCGATGCCGCTGACCCGGGCGGCGAATTCTGCCATCGACCGTGTGACGCCGATGGCCGCGGATGTGGCGGCAGAGATCGCAGGCTATGGCGGCACCGATCTGCTCTGTTATCGTGCACCCCATCCGGCGGCCCTGGCTGCCCGGCAGGCCGCAGCCTGGGACCCGTTGCTCGCATGGGCGGCCCAGCAGCTTGGTGCACCGCTGGATCTGACCGAGGGCGTGATGCATCTGGCGCAGCCGCAAGCCTCGCTGGAAGTGCTGACCCGGGCGGTGGAGGCACACGATCCCTGGCAATTGACGGCGCTGCATGGGCTGGTAACCCTCTCCGGATCGCTGGTTCTGGGGTTGGCGGTCAGCCACCGGCACATGCCGGCGGCAGAGGCCTGGCCACTCAGCCGCATAGACGAGCAGTGGAATATCGAAGAATGGGGCGCCGACGAGGAGGCCGAGCGCCTGGCCGCCGAGAAGAAGACCGCCTTCACCGATGCGGCCCGGCTGATGGACCTGCTGCGCGGCTGAGACCGGGCCCCACCATTGTCGGAGGAGACATGCCATGGATCGACTGACTGGCGGCTGCGTTTGCGGCGATGTCCGCATTGTCGCGACGGGCAAACCCTATCGCGTCGGCCTTTGCCATTGCCTCGATTGCCGCAAGCATCACGGGGCGCCGTTCTATGCCGCAGCCGTATTTCCGCAGGATGCTGTGACGGTCGAAGGCCAGGTCGATGACTATGCAGGGCGATGCTTCTGCCCGCGCTGCGGATCGTCAGTCTTCGCGCGCAGCGGGGATGAGATCGAGGTGCATTTGGGCGCCCTGGATGCGCCCGATCAGCTGATCCCGACCTATGAAAGCTGGATCAGCCGCCGCGAAGCCTGGCTGTCACCCGTCCCCGGCGCGCGGCAATACGATGGCGATCGCACTGCCAAAGGACGCTCCGAAGGATAGGCACCTGCGCCTATCCGCACCGCCGGCCTTGCCGGAACCACGCGAGGCCCGAAGCCATGCTTTGCCGTCCCGGACTTGATCCGGAACCTCTAGCTCGACCATGGCAATAGAGGTCCCGGATCAAGTCCGGGACGGCAAAACGCAAACCCGAGGCTGCGCTTTGTTACTGATGCAGGACATGCGGATGGGGCATCGCCTGGCATACGGGCCTGCCCGCAACAGGCCCCGTGATCACCCCGGAAATCACCCTCGTGCGCGGCGCCTGCGGCGGCGTCCGCCAGCCTCGCCCTCTGGCTCGGCTGCGGCGAAAACCACATGAGGCAGCGTGACTTCACTGGCCAGATTGGGTGCCTCCGCCGTCTTGTGGGGCACTGCGATGGCATTGACGAAATGCTCCTGGAATTTGTCCTCGACCGCCGTCTCGATTTTCTCGATCTCGCGCACGATCATCTCGATCTCGCGGCGGGAGGCGGAGTTGAGGAGCGCCATCAACGCTCCAGTCCCCGCGGCATTCCCCGCCGAGACGACTTTCCCGACCGGACAATCCGGGATCATGCCCAGCACCATCGCATGCAGGGGCGAGATATGCGCACCGAAGGCCCCTGCCAGCACCACGCGCTCCACGCTGTCCACGCCCATCTTGTCCATCAGCAAACGCGCGCCCGCATAAAGCGCCGCCTTGGCCAACTGGATGTTGCGCACATCCTGCTGTGTCACCGTGATCAGCGGCCCACCGCTGTCGCGCCCGTCGTGGAGGACAAACGACCAGGTGCGCCCATCAGCAATCACGCAATCGCCCAGCGCCGTCACCGGACCGATGGCACCGTCCTCGTCGATCACCCCCGCGATCCGCATCTCGGCAATCGCCTCGATGATGCCCGAGCCGCAGATGCCGGTGATCCCCCGGCTGCCCACCGCCTCGGCAAAACCCTCTTCATCTGACCAGAGGTCGGAGCCGATCACGCGGAAGCGCGGCACGCGGGTCTCAGGGTCGATGCGCACGCGCTCGATCGCCCCCGGCGCCGCGCGCTGCCCACTCGAGACCTGCGCGCCCTCGAAGGCTGGACCGGTGGGCGAGGAGCACGCCATCAGTTTTCTCTTGTTGCCCAGAATAATCTCGGCATTCGTGCCGACATCCACGACCAGGGTCATCTCGTCCTGCTTGTGCGGGCTTTCGGACAGCGCCACCGCGGCGGCATCCGCGCCGACATGCCCAGCGATGCAAGGCAGAATGTAGAGCCGCGCGTCTGGATGCATCGACAGCTCGATCTCGTTCGCCCACAGCGTCAGCGAGGTAGAGGTGGCCAGCGCAAACGGCGCCCAGCCCAGCTCCACTGGGTCGATCCCCAGAAGCAGGTGATGCATCACGGGGTTGCCGACAAAGACCCCTTCCATGATCTCCTCGCGCCCGATCAACGCTTCGGTCGCCAATTGCCCGATGATCGCATTGATCGTCTCACGCACGGCGACCGTCATCTCCGCCGCCCCACCCGGGTTCATCATGGAGTAGCTGACCCGGCTCATCAGATCCTCGCCAAAGCGGATCTGCGGGTTCATCTGCCCTGCGGAGGCCAGGATCTCGCCCGTGATCAGATCGCAGAGATGCCCGGCGATGGTGGTCGAGCCCACATCGAAGGCCACGCCATAGATCGTGCCGTCATAGAATCCCGGCCAGACATGGGTGATCCGCCCGGTGGAGCGGCCATGGCCCCAATAGACCGCGACCGTGACCTTCCATGTGCCTTCGCGCAGCGCCGGCTGCAGCATCTGCAGAATGCGCAAATCGCCGATGATGCCGGTCAGTTGCCACTGGTCCCAGAGCGCGTCCATCAGGCGTTCCATATCGCCCTTGGGATTGTGCATGTCCGGCTCTTCGACCTCGACATAGTAAAGCCGCGTGCAGGGATCGAGGACGAATTCCCGTGCCTCGGCGCGCTTGCGCACCACCTGTTTGTGGACCTGGCTCTCCTCGGGCACATCTATGACGACATCGCCCTGGACGGTGGCCTGGCACCCCAGGCGCCGCCCCTCGACCAGGCCGCGCTTGGATTTATAGCGTTCCTCGACCTTGTTCCATTTGCTCAGCGCATCCTCGGTGACGGTCAGACCGTGCTTGGGGAACTGGCCAAAGCTGGGGGTGATCTGGCATTTCGAGCAGATACCCCGGCCCCCGCAAACCGAGTCGAGATCGACCCCTAGGGACCGGGCCGCTTGCAGGATCGGCGTGCCCACCGGAAACCGCCCACGCTTGCCCGACGGTGTGAAGATTACCATCGGATCGGCGGCACCATCGCTTGCGCTCATCTCGTTGACCCTCTCGCTCGCCAGACGCAACGTCCAACGGTTATGTGACAGGGTTTGATCGACGGCAACTGTTTGCTAACGGCGGATTGGCCCCCAGATCCGGCGCCAGATCCGATCGGGCGGGTTGAGCCACACCGGCAGAGGCCCCATATCCCGACGAAGTACCGCCGATGAGGAGCCCGCCATGTCCCACTCGCCTTCCCGCCGCCTGGTCCTGAAATCCCTGGCCGCCCTGCCGCTGGTCAGCGCCATGCCCGCATGGGCGGCGTCGGAGTTCGACAAAGTGCTCAGCCCGGCGGGGCTGGCCGCACTTGAAGACGTGGTGGTGCTCGACATCCGCTCGCCCAAGGCGTTCGCCAAGGGCCATATCCCCGACGCGCTGAACGCGCCCTATCCCACCTGGCGCGGGCCCAAGGAGAACCCCGGCCAGGCGATGAGCGACGCGCGGCTGACCGAGCGTCTGCAAAGCCTCGGCCTGACACGCGACAGCCAGGTGGTCGTCGCCCATCAGGGGGCGAACGAGACCGATTTCGGCGCGGCGGCCCGGGTCTATTGGACGTTGAAATCCGCGGGCCTGACCCGCATCGGCATCCTCAACGGCGGCACTGGCGGCTGGGCCGCCACGGGGCTTACACTCTCGACCGAACCAACCACGCCCACCCGCTCCGGCGAGAGCTTCGCGCTGGCCGAAACCTGGCGCATCGACCGCGCGGGCGTGGCCGATGTCATCGCCGGCAAGCGCAATGCGATCATGGTCGATGCCCGTCCCGTCGCTTTCTTCGAAGGCAAGGCCAAGCACAAACTGGCCGAACGGGCAGGCACCATCGAAGGCGCCCTGCAACTGACCCATGATAGCTGGTTCACAGGTTCCAAGACCGAGATCGTGACTGGGCCGCAGGTCCGCGCGATTGCAGAGAAGGCGGGCTATCGCCCCGGTGGGCCAGAGCTGGTCAGCTTCTGCAACACCGGCCACTGGGCCGCGACCAACTGGTTCGCCCTCAGCGAACTGGCGGGGATCGAGGGCGTGCGCCTCTATCCCGAAAGCATGGTCGGCTGGGCGAATGCCGGCGGCGCCCTGGTTCGCGGAAACTGAGCGCGACGCAGTCAGGGATCCGCCGCGCGCGGGTGGGCGGGCCGCGCTGACCGTGCAGATGGCGCGCGCTTTCATGGGAGCGCGTGGCGGATCCCCCGCACTGACCGATTGACAATTCCCCGCACATCTGGCGGCTTGGTCCCGCAAAAGGGGAGAGCGCCATGGCCAATTGGCAGAAGTCGACCGACGGGTTCACATTGCTCGGAACTTCGCTCGAGGCGCCCTTTCATGCGCTCGACACCTATCTGACCCCGGCGGAGCAGTTCTTCGTCTGCAATGCGGGCGAAAGCGTCCGAGTTGACCCCACCACCTATCGCCTCAAGATCAAGGGCGACGCGGTCCGGCGAGTGGTCACCCTCAGCCTCGCTGATCTTCAGGCCCTGCCGCAGCATACCGTCCGGGCCTATGTCGAATGCGCCGGCAATCACCGCACGCTTTTCGCCAAGGTCGACGGCATCGATATCAGCCGCGAGGCCGAGGGCGACGACGTCAAATGGACCCTCGGCGGGGTCGGCATGGCGGAGTGGTCTGGGCCGCGCCTTTCGGATGTGCTAACGCGCGTGGGTATCGCCGAGGATGCCGCCTGGGTGGCCCCCATGGGGCTCGATGTGCTCAATCCCGAATGCGATATCGAAATCCCGATGCCTCTCGAAAAAGCGCTCCACCCAGACACCCTGATCGGCCTGACCATGAACGGCGCGCCCTTGCCGGTGGATCACGGGTTCCCGGCGCGCATGATCGTGCCCGGCTGGATCGGCACCTATTGGGTGAAATGGGTCGGCTGGCTGACCGTCTCCTCGAGCGAGATCCGAAACTATCGCACGGATGAGTATTACGTGATCGATGGCCGGACGGTCACTGCCCAGAACATCAAGAGTGCGCTGAGCCTGCCCTGGCCCGCACCGCTCGCGCCCGGGCCGCAACGGATCTTTGGGTTCGCCCGCAGCCCCGGCAGCCCGATTGCGAAGGTCGCGTGGTCGGTCGATGACGGCGACTGGATGGAGGCCGAGCTTGTCAGCCCGGCGGAGCCCTGGGGCTGGGTGCGTTTCGCGCTCGACTGGGACGCGACCCCCGGCGATCATGTGATCCGCACCCGCGCCACGGACGAAAACGGTGAGGTGCAACCGGCCAGCGTGCCCTTCAATCCGGGCTCGATGCTCTACAATGCGATCATCCCGCACCCGATCCAGGTGGCCTAGTGGCGAAGATCACCACGGTGCGATAGCGCATCACCAGCGTACCGCCCTGACGATGACTGCGGATCTCCAGCCCTGCATAGCCGCGATCCTTGCGCCGGGTCGAGGGGCGCAGATACATCACCTCGACCTCGGTGGTCAGAACGTCGTCGGGGCGCACCGGTTCGATCCAGGCCAGATCCTGAATGCCCGGCGAGCCCATCGAGGCATTCTGGAATATCGGCAGTTGCACGATATGATTGAACGCGGTCAGCAGCGTGTGGAACCCGCTGGCGATCAGCCCGCCGAAATGCGACTTCCCGGCGGCCTCGGCATCGGTGTGAAAATCCTGCGGATCCCATTGCTCGGCGAAATCGATGATCGCCGCCTCATCCAGCACGCTATACCCGGCCTCGATCACCTGGCCGACCCTGAGATCGTCGAAAAAGAGCGGGCTCATGCGGCCTCGCGCTGGAAATAGATCAGGTCCAGGGCAGGCGCCGCGCGCCCCAGGCGCGTCAAGAGGGCGTGAACCTGTCCGCGGTGATGGGTTTGATGGTTGAAGAGATGCGCGAGGGCAGGGGCGAGCGGCTGCGTCACCTCGCGATGGTCCGTCACGGTCGCGTAAGTGAACTCGCCCGCCAGACTGGCCGCGTCCTGAGCTTCCACGAGGCGCGCGATGTCGTCGTCCAGCACTTTGCGCGCCGAGGTCAGTTCGCCCAGATCCTCGTGTAAAATGTGATCGAGCCCAAAGGGTGGGTTTCGCTGCCCTCTGATCCGTGCGATCCAGATCAGATCCGCCACCATGATGTGGTTCAGTGTCCCGTGAGCTGAGCCGAAAAATGTTCCCAGATCAAGGTGATACTCCGCCTCTGGCAGATCCGAAGCTGCGGCGTAAAGCCGCCGGTTCGCCCAGGCGTTATAGGCCGCCATCATCCTGAAATGCGCTTTCATTTGCGCTCCCTGCATGTTACGTCGCGCCCGGAACCGAGCAGGGGGCCGGGCCCCCACACGACCAGTATAGAGGAGCCCAGCCATGGCCGTCACCCGCACATTCTCGATCATTAAACCCGATGCCACGAACCGCAACCTCACCGGCAAGATCAACGCCAAGCTGGAGGAGGCGGGACTGCGCATCGTCGCCCAGAAACGCATCCACATGACCCCCGCCCAAGCCGGCAAATTCTATGAGGTTCACAAGGAGCGTCCGTTCTATGGCGAGCTTTGCGAATTCATGTCCTCGGCTCCGGTGGTGGTTCAGGTGCTGGAGGGCGAAAACGCCGTCCTGGCCAACCGCACCGTGATGGGCGCCACCAACCCGGCCGAGGCCGATGAGGGCACGATCCGCAAGGACTTCGCCCTGTCGATCGGCGAGAACTCGGTCCACGGTTCGGATTCGGACGAGAACGCGGCGATCGAGATCGCCTTTTTCTTCTCGGGCCTCGAACTGGTGGGCTGAGCCCTCAGCGGCGCCTGCCGACACCGATCATATCCAGGGCCGCCTCGATGTCGGGGCGGCCTTTTTCCTGCGCCACGATGGCATCGAAGCGTTTGCGCAGATCGGCCTTCTCCTCGCCCTGGGCATCGTTCCACGGTCTGCCCTGCAGGCCCATCACCAGGGCGTAGAAGCCGATGAAATGCGGACGCGTGCCCGCGCGCAGCAGGCGACGATAAGCCTCCTCCGCCCCCAAATTGCGCAATGTCTCGGCGCTGTCGATCCCGGCACGGGCAAAGCTCTCGTCCGATTTCGGTCCCAGATTGCGAATGGTCGAGACGGGCTGGCGGGTCATCTGGTCAGAATCCGGATCGGTGGGCTGAGGTCACGTCGCGCCGCAACCAGGGACCTGCGCCGCGCCCGCAGAAGATAGCAGAACGTGAAGACAGTCCCACACTGCTTTCTGCTAGCATGACACCAAATTGCCGGAGAGGAGATCACGATGAAACGCCTGGCCCTGCTTGTGCTGCTGAGCGGATCCGCAGTCTTCGCGGCGGAGACAATCCGTATTCTGCCCGATCAGGCGGTGCTGGCCTGTCAGGCGCGGACCGAACACGCCCTGACCGAGCGCGGGGCCGAGGATCCGACACCGATCAAACGCTTCTCGCCAGAAGCGATGGAGAATTTCATGTTCCGGGTCAAAGGCCTCTACCGCACCCGGATCGAGGGAGAGGAGCAGCAGGTCGACGTGGAATGCGATGTCTCCTCGAACGGCGTCGAGGTCTTCACGATGGTGATCGAACCGATGTAAGCGGATCACCGCGAGGCGATGGGCATGTTCCAATGAGCGAACGCCACGGGCTCGCGCCGCGTGGCCTCGGGATCGCGGGCAAACCGCTCCAGCACCTGGGGATAGAGGCGATGCTCCATCTCCAGCACCCGCGCGGCCAGGCTGTCCGTAGTATCGCTTGTCAGAACCGGCACCGCCGCCTGACCTAGAATCTGGCCCGCATCCAGATCCGGCGAGACTTCATGTACGGTGCAGCCGTGCAGGGAGCAGCGCGCTTCCAGTGCGGCTTCATGGGTGCGCAGGCCCTTGAAGGCAGGCAGCAGCGACGGGTGAATGTTCAGCATCCGGCCCGACCAGCGCCCGACCATCTCCGCCGTCAAGATCCGCATGAAACCCGCCAGCGCGACCAGCTCGATCCCGGCGGCTTTCAGCGCCTGGTCCACCGCTGCGTCAAACGCCGCGCGGTCGCCCTTGAACATACGGTGATCGATCATCGCCGTCGCGATTCCCATATCGGCGGCTTTCTGCAATCCGCCCGCATCCGGACGGTTCGACAGCACCAGGTCAATCCGCGCGGGCGCATCTGACGCCTGCATCGCCCGAGCCAGCGCCACCATATTGGACCCCGATCCGGATATGAGGATCGCCGTAGACCGGCGCGTCATCCCAGCGATCCGGTATAGGTCACGCCCTCGCCCGCTACGACTTCGCCAACGCGCATCACGGTCTCGCCATTTTCGGCCATCAGGCGGCTGAGCTGGTTGGCCCTTTCCGGCGCGACCGCAGCCACCAGCCCGATGCCGCAGTTGAAGGTCTTAAGCGCCTCGGCCTCTTCCATCCCCGCCTGAGCGAGCAGCCAGTCGAACAGAACCCCGGGGCGCCAGGCATCCAGATCGATGCGCGCCCCCAACCCCTCGGGCAGCATCCGCGGCACGTTCTCGGTCAGCCCGCCCCCGGTGATATGCGCCAGCCCATGCACCCCGCCCGAGCGGAGCGCTGCCATCAGCGCTGTCACATAGATCCGCGTCGGCGTCAGCAGCGTCTTCGATAACGGCAGATCCATGAAGGGGGCGGACTTTGTCCAGTCGAGCTCGGCCTGCTCCACCACCTTGCGCACCAGCGAAAAGCCATTGGAGTGGACACCCGAGGAGGCGAGCGCCAGCAGCACATCGCCCTTGTTGACGCCATCGGGCAGGGCGCTGCCCCGCTCCATCGCGCCAAGAGCAAAGCCCGCGAGGTCGAAATCACCGGGCGCGTACATTCCCGGCATCTCGGCCGTCTCACCCCCGATCAGGGCGCAGCCTGCCTGGCGGCATCCTTCGGCAATGCCCTCGACCACTTTCGCGGCCTCCGAGACTTCGAGCTTTCCTGTCGCGAAATAGTCAAGGAATAACAACGGCTCCGCCCCCTGGCAGATCAGATCGTTGACGCACATGGCGACGAGGTCGATGCCGACCGTGTCCAGATTTCCGGTATCGATCGCAATGCGCAGCTTGGTGCCGACCCCATCGGTGGCGGCGACCAGAACCGGATCCTCGAACCCCGCCGCCTTCAGATCGAACAATCCGCCAAAGCCGCCGAGACCGGCCATGACACCGGGTCGGTCCGTTGACTTGGCCATCGGCTTGATCCGCTCGACCAGGGCATTGCCCGCATCGATATCGACCCCTGCATCGGCATAGGTCAGGCCATTCGGGCGTTCGGTCATCGGGCGCTCCACGGGTGATTTGCGCACGGTTTAAGCGCAAGTGCCGGGGGATGCAAACCCATGTATGGTTGACCCCGAGAGAGCGGCTGACTAAGCAAACCGCACCCATCTTCGGAGGGCCCGTAGCTCAATTGGTTAGAGCAGACCGCTCATAACGGTTTGGTTGGGGGTTCAAGTCCCTCCGGGCCTACCATCTTTATGATAATCCTCTGAATTTGTTGGGATAATTTTAGGTGGGACACTTAAGTGGGACAGGTTCTATTCTTGTTCCGTTCCGAATAAGCGCTCAAAGCCTGCATCTCCCAGCGTTCGGGCGTTCGCTGTCCGGGTGTATCTCTCAGCCTCTTCCAGCGTGTCGTGGCCTAGGATTTCCATGATCTGGTGCGCTGTGCATCCGCGCTCTGCGGCCATCACGCCGACCGCTTTTCGAAGACCATGTGCAGATAGATCTGTGAGCCCGGCCTCGTCGCAGCGTTTCCTAAACCAGCTACCAAATCCATTGATCGAAAATGGTTTGCCATACTCGGTTTCTAGGAACGTGGTGGCGCCGAGCGGCGGCACCTCCAGCACGGCTTTGAGCGGCGCTACTAGCGGGATGTCGCGCCGCTTGGGTTTCACTTCTCTGCCCTTGTGCTGGACGAATACCAGTCGATCGCCGCGGATGTTCACTGGTCCGAGCTGGACCACATCAGACTTTCGGGCGCCGGTGTACAGAAACATAGCCAATGCAAGACGCGCCTTTGACCCAATCTCGTGGCGATCTTCAAAGACCTGTACATCCGAGGTGGTCCACGTTGCGTAGCCTTCAGAGGCGACCCTGACTAGCGCGCACTCTTTCGCCGGATTCCTGGTGGCGTGACCCGCATCCACTGCCCAAGCGAACATGTAGCGCAAGCACTTCACCCGCTTATTTGCTGGATGCCCGTCCAGTTCGTCCCGAAGCTTGGTAACGTGACGAGTTTCCATCAGCGCGTAGGGCTTGTCGTGACCTGAGCCCCGAGTTCCCTCCAGCGGATCGGGGAGTCCTTCGATTGCATTAGTGGGCCTAGGCGGCCCGTTTTTCCATCCTCATTTTCTCTGCGAATTCGACCGGTGGGATGTTCCCGAGG
>JBCCDU010000064.1:0-23999 GCA_039030715.1 Pseudomonadota bacterium | reverse complement strand
CCCCCCTTGCCAAGCACTGCCAGGGCCGCGGCGCGCCGGGGGGTGGGTGGGGGAGGGCGGCGGCCCTGGCAGTGCTTGGCAAGGCCGTCACGCGATCACCTGATAATGGGCCTCGACCGTTTTGCCCGCATTGATCGGCAGAATGTCCTGCGGGCAGGCCGACATCGCGATGATGCAATCCATCTCGGCGCGCAGAACCACGTAGTCGCCAGGCTGCGAGACCGGGGCCTCCCAGCCCAATTCGCCGCCCTGGCTGACGGGGATGTTCATCCACATATTCAGCGGGCTCGGCGTTTCGTGCTCGCGGATACCAATCGCGCGCATCGCGGCGGCCAGATTGTCCGTGCAGTTGTCATGGTACTCCGTGCAGCCAAGCAAGCCATACCGATAGCTGTCGCAGGCGGCCATCAGGGTGTCATGAATGCCGGGCGAAGTGTCTTCCTCGAAGGCCAGGATCGGGCGGCGGCGATTGGTCACCAGCTTGTCGCCAACCTTGGGGAAGATATGCTCCACCGTCGGGCGCCAGTGCTCGAGCGACAGAAATTCGCTCACATCCTCCGCAGAGAACGCCCAGGTATCGACCACCTGATTGCCATGGGTGTTGATCATCTTCAGCGCCTGGCCCTCGGTCAGACGCTGGGCACGCCCGCGCCGCGCGGGGATGGTTTGCAACTCGCTCATATTGTCGGGTTCCTTCTGGATATTCGCCAGACCGATAGGACCCTCTCGGGGCCCCTCTGTCCAGCCCGTGCCGGTCCCGGCTCGGCCTTGACGCGACCGGGGGCAACGGGCAAGCCATGCGGGCCATGCTGACCATCGACCATATCACCGCCGCCCTGGCCCTCGGACCCTTGGGCGACAGGTCGGATTTTGACCTGATGCCGGAGACGCGCGAGCGCTATCTGAACGGGCGCAAGACGCGGCCAGCCGCAGTCCTCTGCGGTCTGATCCAGCGCGAGGATGGTCTGCATGTGGTCCTAACCGAACGTGCCGCGCATCTGAAAGAACATGCGGGCCAGATCAGCTTTCCGGGCGGCAAGGTCGACCCCGCCGATCCCGGTCCCAAGGCGACAGCCCTGCGTGAGGCGGAGGAGGAGATCGGCCTGCCCGCGCATCAGATCGACTTGCTAGGCCCGTTGGACGATTATGTGACCGGCACGGCGTTTCGCGTCACGCCCTTTGTCGGGCTGGTCGATGTGGGATGGCAGCCGGTGCTCGACCCGGGCGAGGTTGCGCGGGTCTTCGAAACCCCGCTCGACTTCCTGATGGACTCGGGCAACCGGTTGCGCCATGCCTATACCCGCGATGGGATGACGCGTTACTACTACGCCATGCCCTGGAACGATCATTACATCTGGGGCGCGACGGCGGGAATGCTGAAAGGGTTGGCGGACCGGTTGGAGTTGATCGGGGCAGCACGATGAAACTGGACGCCCCCTGGCTTGGAAGCCCGGCCACGCAGGCGGTCGTGGCGGCCTTGGGCGAAGGCGCGTTGTTCGTCGGGGGCTGCGTGCGTAATACCCTGATGGAGCAGCCGGTTAGCGATATCGACATTGCCACATCCCTGCAGCCCGGCGAGGTGACCCGGCGGGCGGAGGAGGCGGAATTGAAGGCGATCCCCACCGGGCTCGATCATGGCACCGTGACCATCGTCTCGGCTGGTATACCTTTCGAAGTCACGACATTCCGTGCCGACATCGCCACCGATGGCCGCCGCGCGGTGGTCCGCTTTTCGGATGACATTGTGGAGGATGCCGCCCGGCGCGACTTCACCATCAATGCGCTTTATGCCGAGCCCGACGGAACGCTTGTCGATCCGCTGGGTGGCTTGCCTGACCTGGAAGCCCGGCGCGTGCGCTTCATCGGCGAGGCGGCAGATAGGATACGTGAGGACGCGCTGCGCATCCTGCGCTTCTTCCGCTTCAATGCTTGGTATGGGGAGGGCATAGACGCCGAGGGTCTCGCCGCCTGCGCCGATGCCGTGGGCGACATTGCAGGATTGGCGCGCGAGCGGATCGGGGCGGAGATGCGCAAACTGCTCGCTGCGCCGGATCCGGCCCCTGCTGTCGCAGCGATGGCAGCGTCGGGTGTCCTGTCGGCCTCGCTGCCCGGTGCTAACCCCGCGTTGCTGCCCCATCTGATCGCGCGGGAGGAAGAGGCGGAAGCCGAGCCCGACTGGCGCACGCGGCTGGCGGCGCTTGGTCCGCAAGATGCGGCAGGGGCGTTGCGCCTGTCGCGGGCCGAGATGCGTCATCTCGATCAGATCGTGATCTGTCTCGATGCGCTCGACACGCCCGCCCGGGCCGCAGCGGAATATGGCGCCGAGATCGCGACCGCCGCCCATCTGATCACCGGTGCGTTGTCGCCCATGCCATGGGCCGAGACCGGGGCCGAGATTGCCCGGGGGACTGCCGCCATATTCCCCCTGCGGGCCAAGGATCTACTGGCGCGCGGCCTGAAACCCGGGCCGCATATGGGGAAGGCATTGCAGGCCGCCCGTGCCGCTTGGCTGGCAAGCGACTTTTCCCTGGACAAGGCGGATCTGATCGAGAAGGCTCTTGAATAGGTCAATATAACTGACCTGAATGGAGTCCATCATGGATCTTGATGCTTTGGTTAATCTCACGGGCATCGCCTTCGCCGCGTCTTGGACACCTGGGCCGAACACTGTCATGCTCGCATCTTCGGGCGCGACCTTTGGCTGGCGGCGGACATTGCCGCATGCATTCGGCATTACCCTCGGCTTCCCGGTCATGCTGATGATCGTGGCACTGGGCTTTGGACAGATCTTTCTCGTGGTGCCGATCCTTGCGACGGTGATGGCCTGGATCGGTTTCGGTGTCATGATTTGGCTGGCCTGGCGTATCGCCAGGGCGCGGCCGGGCGGTGGGGGACAGCGCGCCTCTCGCCCTCTCAGCTTCCTGCAGGCCAGCGCTTTCCAATGGGTCAATCCCAAGGCATGGGCCATGGCGATCGGTGTCGGCGGCGCTTTTATCACGGCAGACGCGCCGCTGCGCCAGGCACTGATCGCGGGGGCGGTCTTCATGTTCGCCGGGCTCAGCGCCACTCAAGGATGGGCACTGTTCGGCACCGCGATTGGACGGTTTCTGGGGCAGGGCAATCGTTTGGCGATTTTCAACGCAGCGATGGGGCTCCTGCTTGCGGCCTGCGCAGTCTGGATGTTGCTGAGCCGCTGAGCGTTGTCAGGTGCGCAGTCGCGCCGCGTGATCCTGCCACCAGGGGTCCGCCGCCAGCGCGCGGCGCAATGGCGTATCCGTCTCAACCGGTGCTTTTTCGATATATCGCACAGCCTCGTCCAGGCTCTCACCCTCCAGGCCTTTCAGATATGCCACCGCGCGTAGCACCGTGAATGGCGCACCAGTCGCAGTCTCGAAATTCGGGCCGATATCGGTCCATACGGCACATTGCCATCCGCCCTGCCGGCACCAGGCCTCGATCTCGGCTACGACGCGGGTATCCGAGCCCTTGCGAATGCCGGTTCGCCGGCAAAGTGCGCCGATATTGCCAATCTCGGTCCGCTCGCGGGCGGCCAGATCCCGCACGGCCTCGGTGCAATCCGTGCGCGAGGATTCAATCACATGGGTCTGGCATTCCTGCCCGTGATCGGGGTCGATGCACACCGCCAGCCCCATCTTGCGCTTGGGGCTGACGCGGGTGAATTCCATCTTCAATTGCGGCCCGCTGCGCATCCGCCAAGCGCCATCGACATGGGGGGCCAGATCGTCAAGATCCCAGATCAGCGACCCCCAACCAATCACCGCGACACGGCCCATGTGACCCCCCTGATGTCCCCGAGCGTCCGGCGTCAGAGCTCCAGCGCATCCGCTGGCGCCTGGGCGCGGTCCGTCAGGCCATAGTCGCGGATAATGCCTGCCACACGCAAGCGGTAACCGGAAAACATACCGCTGCGGCCCATCCGCTGCATCTTGCGATGCACATCGTGATTGCGCCATGCGACCACCGCGTCCTCGTCCCGCCAAAAGCTGAGCGAGAGGAGCTTGCCCGGCGTCGTGAGGCTCTGAAACCGCTCGACCGAGATGAAGCCGTCCATCTCCTCGAGCATCGGGCGCAGGGTGGCAGCGTGGTCCAGATAGGTGTCCATTTTGCCGTCGGCAGGTTCGACCTCGAAGATGATGGCGATCATGGCTTCTCTCCGTCCGCATGTGGGGCCGAGGCGAGCTTCAGGAAAATACGATCCTCACGCAAGATGAACCTTTCGGCCCTCGCGAAATCGTAATTAGCTCGGCCCAGCGGGTCGGCTGCGAGCTTTGCGCGGTAAGCCTCGTAGGCAGCCAGATCCGAGATATTGTAGACGCCGTAGGCTGTAGTTGCCGAACCTTCATGGGGTGCGTAATAGCCGATCAGGTCCGCGCCGTTGCGCGGTATCGCCTGGCCCCAGTTGCGTGCGTACTCCTCAAATGCATCGCGCTTGAACGGGTCGATTTCATAGCGGATGAAACAGGTGATTGTCATGGCGTCCTCCTTGAACTGATACGCCGAGTATAGGGATTGCTTGCATCTGACGTTTCGATTATAGTCAAACTATGAAAGACGGACCCGATATTGCGCGTGTAGCCAACCTGATCGGCGACCCGGGGAGGGCTAACATGCTGTCCGCCCTGATGAGCGGCAAGGCGCTGACCGCGACGGAGCTGGCGCAGGAGGCCGGGATTGCCCCCTCCACCGCCTCCAGTCATTTGGCGAAGCTGGAAGCCGGGCATCTGGTGAAACCCAGCCGCCAAGGGCGCCATCGCTACTATGCCCTGGCAGGCGCTGATGTGGCGGAGGTGTTGGAAGCGCTGATGGGCCTTGCCGCCAGCACTGGGCAGACCCGGTTGCGCACTGGCCCGCGCGAGCCTGAACTGCGCGAGGCCCGCATCTGCTACGACCATCTGGCCGGTGAACGCGGCGTCGCCCTACTCGACACGTTGCTTGCACGGGGCCATCTGGAGCTGAGGGACGAGGACCTGACCATTACGCCGTCGGGCAGTGCTTTCTTCGAAGAAATGGGTTTGGATCTGGTGGAGCTGCGGCGCAAGCGCCGTCACCTTTGCCGCACCTGTCTGGATTGGAGCCAACGGCGGATGCATCTGGGTGGCGCGCTGGGTGCGGCAATCTTGTCGGATGTAACCGGGCGAGGATGGGCGAAACGCCGGGCCGACAGCCGGGTGATCCAGTTCAGCCCATCAGGCGCCCATGCTTTCGACAAAGCCTTCGGTATCGCAAGGCAGGTCGTGACAACCACCTGACCCCTTCACGTCGCTTGGGCCTCGCCGACTTTGCGGGGCGTTGTCGTCGGGATCGTAAACCAGAACTCGCTGCCCTTCCGCAGGCCGCGTGTGCAGCCGATTTCGCCGCCCATATGCTCTACCAGTTCCTTGGCGATGGCCAGGCCCAGCCCGGTCCCGGCGACCGGGTTGTCGCTGCCACGTTGGATCTGTACGAACCGCTCGAAGATTCGGTGACACTCCTCGGCCGGGACGCCGATGCCCGTATCGCTGACCGCGAAGCGCACGTGATCCGCTCCGTGCATGGCCAGCGCGACGGTAATCTCTCCGATGTCGGTGAATTTCACGGCGTTGCTCAGCAGTATGGTCAGGATCTGGCGCAGCTTCTGAGGGTCGGTGACGATCGGCGTCTGCAGGTCGCTGCAAATCCGCCGGTGGAGCAGCAGCTTCTTGTGTGCCGCGTCGCTTGCCATGCTGGCCAGAGCATCCTCAACTGCCGTGCGAGGATCCACCGGCGCTTCGCTGATCTCGATCATTCCGTCATCGATCGTCGACAATTCGAGAGTGGCGTTAATGAAGTCGAGCAACCACATCCCGCTGGCCCGGATCTCGTTCAGGTTGCTGCGTTGCGTTTCCTCCAGCGGCGAAAGTGACAGTAACTCCGACATCCCCAGAATCCCGTTCAGGGGCGTGCGCACCTCGTGGCTGATATTGGCGAGGAACCGGGACTTGGCGTGTGAGGCGGCCTCCGCCCGCTCCTTGGCCTCGCGTAACTCGGCAGTGCGGGCGCGCACTTTCTCCTCCAATGTTTGATTGGCCGCGCGCAGTTCACGCTCCAGCCGCAGCTTTGCGCAGACGGCCGAGAGAAACTGGCGCAACTCCTCCGCGTAGAAGGGTTTGAAGAACACGAAGAACCGCTCATCGCCCTCGAACTGGTGGAGGCGCTCCAGGGTCGCTTCATCGCGATCCCCGGTAACTAGGACGAGGATCAGCCCCGGATCGATGGCGCGCATTCGGCCGATGGCCTCGATCCCGTCGATCCCAGGCGGCATCGAGCGGTCGATCAAAACTGCGGTGAAATGCCGATTTTCGGTGACTGAAGTCGAAACGGCATCCACCGCATCGTCGCCGCAGGAGCGAAAGGTCAGGTCGAATTCCAGCCTTGGCCCGCAGGGTTTGACGATATCGAACAGGCTTGCCTCAAGCTCCTGCAACTCCGCCTCACTGGGGCGCGATCTGGCGGGGCACAGACTGCGCGCGAAAGCCTCCAGAATCTCCGGGTCGTCATCGGCGGCGAGGATGCGATACGGCTCAGCCCCGCCGCGCGCCGCGTCGCCTGGCGTCATTAGATATTACCCTCTGTCCGGGGTCGCATGAGAGTGAGTCTCAGGATGCTGGATTTCAGGGACATCAAGGCGCGCTCCGCCCGCGAGAGACTGGCAGTCTCGCGGGCAAAACGAAAATTTCAGTTAAGCGAGGCCGCTCAGCCGCGGTCGAAATTGACGCCGCCAAAAGTCTGGGCGGTCGGCTGCAGCTCTATCGACGCAACATTCACATGGTCGGGTGCGGAAACCGCATAGAGGATCGCGGATGCAATGTCCTCCGATGTCAGCTCGGCGATCCCGGTCAGTTTCAGCTTGTCGCGCCGCTCGGCATCCGGAATCGCAGCATCGTAGAATTCGGTGGCGACGCGGCCCGGTTGGATCTCGGTCACGCGAATCCCGGTGCCGCGCAGCTCCAGGCGCAGGTTGCGGTCCATCTGGCGCATTGCCCCCTTCGTCGCGCCATAGATGGCGGACAGCGTCGGGTAGAGCCCGGCGACCGAGCCCACGGTGACGACATGCCCGCCCCCGCGGCCGATCATGCCCGGCAGAAACCCGCGCAGAAGATGCAGAACGGCCGTGACATTGGTGGTGACCGTGCGTTCGATTTCGTCCGGCTCGGCGGCCATCAATCCGGCGATCCCGGCACCTATCCCGGCATTATTGATCAGGATATCGGGCGAGACGGCTTCGATCAGCGCTGCCCGGTCCGACGCGTCGGTCACATCGCAGGCATGGGCCGTACAGCCGGTCTCTCCGGCAAGCGCCTGTAACCGATCCGCCCGGCGGGCCACAGCGTGAACCGTCGCCCCGGCATCCGCCAGTGCGCGCACCGTGGCGGCGCCGATCCCGGCAGAGGCCCCCGTGACCAAAGCAATCCGTTCCTTCATGGCTGACCTCCCGTTTTATGGCTGACCAGGCGCCAGACGGCGAACCCCTGGGCCTTGCCCTTCAATTGTATCTCGGCGACGTATTCGGTCTCGAACATATCCGTCAGTTCATCGCGCAGCGCGGTCGAGATCTGGATGGTTCCGGGCGCGGCCGAGGATTCCAGCCTACTCGCCGTATTCACCGTGTCGCCCCAGAGGTCATAGACGAATTTGCGCTGCCCGATCACACCCGCCACCACCGGCCCGGTGTGAACGCCCGCGCGGATCTTCAGCGTGGTCCCCTCGCGTTCGGAGATTTCGGCAACCGTCTCCTGCATCCGCAACGCGGCCAGTGCGATATGCTGAGGGTCGCGGGCGCGGGTCGAGGGCAGACCGCCCGCCACCATATAGCAGTCGCCGATGGTCTTGATCTTCTCCAGATCCAGATCATCGGTGATTGCATCGAAGCGGGTGAAGATCTCGTTCAGCAGATCGACAAGGGCCTGCGGGGTCATCTTCTCGGACATCGAGGTGAAGCCCACGATATCGGCGAACAGGACGCAGGCGTCTTCATGCTCGTCGGCGATCAGGTGTTCGCCCTCCTGCATCCGGTTGGCGATGATCGGGGGCAGCACGTTTTTCAAAAGGCGTTCATAGGCCTCCTTCTCGACCCAGGCCTCGCGCCTTGCACGTTCGGCGACATAGGCTGCATAGGCTGCATAGAAGCTCAGCACCATCAGATAGAAGATCGGGCCGTAGGGCTCGCTCGGATAGAACTCCGCAATCACCGTGGCATAGGCGATGGCCGCCACGCCCCCGATCCAGCGCGCATGGCGAAACATTAGGCCCGAAACGATGAAGGTCAGCAGGATATTGACCGGAAGCACCCCCAGATACTGCACGAAATTCTTGGCCATCAGCGGGGTCGAGATCAGCCACACGCCATGAACCAGAACCAGCCCGCCTGCGATCCAGTACTGCAGCTTGCGCGGGCGATACCCCCGGATCAGCAGGATCAACCCGGCCAGCATGATCACATCGACCGCGCCGCGCACCGCCAGCATCCGCGCCGAGGCGGCCATTCCGTCGAACACGATGTAATCGATGATCCCGCCCAGCAGCACGAGCGCGGCGATGATCGCCAACAGCCAGGGCAGCGAGCGCGCGACAACCGCATTGCGATAATCGCGATAGGCCCGCTCGACCATCGGGTCGTGGAAGGTCAGCGAGTATTTCGAGAACGCGAAAGCCAGCGCATGCTGTCCCTCGGCATGGTGCCGGCCCAAGAGCACAGACTTCAGACGTTCGAGCCGGGTCATAAAGCAGGACTATAACCCGCGATTGGAGGTTGGGCGAGAGGTCAGGTAGCGTGAACAAACTCACCCGAACTGGCCTGCCTTGCGTGATCGGGAGTGATCTTTGCGTCGACTACCAGGAGCGCCGGATGAAGCCCGGCTCACTCGCTAACCGCATTCGGGCAGAAACGTCCCTGCCTGTAGAATTCGTCTTAGATTAATATCCTACCATTTGAAGACACGGCGCAATACGCGGAGGTTTCCGCTGATCCGGTTCCCACCAAGATCGCCGGCGAGCCTCTGCAAGGCCGCTCCAAAATCGTAGTTTGGGATCGCGTCCTGCACCCGTTTGATCTGATCTCTCGATAGACCTTTTCGGATTTTCCCGTCAGTTGCGTCGATCCAATCGGCCTTTCGAACCGCTTCGACGATACGTTGATTTGGTCCGCGATAAGGAAAGACCTTGTGATGCCAGTGGATCGCATCCCGAAGCATCTGGGGGTCTAGGCCCCATCCGTGTTTCTCATTGTCCGCGAGCGCCAGGCTTTCGGAGAGCTCAAGATAAGCAAGCTCATTGTCTGTCCAGAGTGCGAGGTCATGGTAGACGAAGGCTGTTTCAATCAGTGGCCGGACCGCTTCGTCGCCGTCCAAAAAATGCATGGCAAAGGTAATCACACGGTAGACATGTCCGCGATAGGCTGGGAAGTCCGCGCCAATCGTCTCGCGATAGGGTGCAAACAGGGTTTCGACGCGTGCGCTGCTGTCGATTATTGTAATCGTGTCGTTCATGAAGACGGCTCCGCGGGTCATGTCTGACATGACAAGTAAGCGGACGATTACATTATTTGGCGGAGCTAGGTCAACGGGTGATTACTTGAGTGAACGAGCAGGATCGAAACGCAAGACACGCGACGCGGATGCGACGCGCAACGCGCTGCTCGTTGCAGCGCGCACAGAGTTTCAGCGTGCCGGGTACGAGGGCGCAAGCACCCGCAAGATCGCGGCGGATGCGGGGTGCAACATCGCCCTGATCAGCCGGTATTTCGGCGCAAAAATCGGGCTGTTCGAAGCGGTGATGGAAGGGTGCATCGATCTCAGCCCGCTGGCCGGCTTGTCCCCCGAAGATATGGCGTCGTCACTTGCGGATATCGCGTTGAAAAAGACCGACGCGCAGAGCGGATTCGATCCTTTGGTCGTTGCGATCCGATCCTCCGGCTCGGCCACGGCGCAGGAGACGATCCGCAAACAGCTTGGCGACCCCATGGTAGACGAACTGGCCGCGCTGATTGGCGGCGACGATGCGAAACAGAAGGCGGGCGTGATCCTCAGCCTCGTCTCCGGCATCTATGTGGGACGGGTCGCAATCGGCGCAAGCGCGATGGCCGTGGGCCAGGACGATGTGCTCAGACCATTGATAACCGCTGCCTTGCGCGCAGTCTTGTTGCCGGTCGAAGATGGCGCAGAAGAATAATCATCAAGCAGGTGTATGATGCGGGACGGGTTGATAAATACCCTACAAGTTCCAGCATCTGGTTGTTCGAAACATCCCGCTGACGCTTGGTGCGTAGGACCAGCGGCGTCGGTTTCTCCTCCGCTCGGCCGCTATGGCCAGGTCGCCACTGGCGGTAGGCTCATCAACACCGCTTCGGGGTTGTGGCCTGTCTGCAGGCCGAACTGAGTGCCCCGGTCGTAGACCAGGTTGAACTCGGCATACCGGCCGCGCTTGACCAACTGCCAGGCGCGGTCCTCCTCGGTCCAGTCCTCGGCCATGCGCTTCTCGATCAGCGGCACGAAGGCATCAATGAAGGCGCGGCCCACATCCTGGGTGAACGCGAAATCCGCCTCCCAATCGCCGGTGCAGTGATCGTCATAGAAGATGCCCCCGACCCCGCGCGGCTCGCCCCAATGCTTGATCATAAAATACTCGTCCGCCCATTCCTTGAAGCGGGGATAGTAGCCTGCGTCATGGCGGTCGCATGCGGCCTTCAGCGTGTTGTGGAAGAAGGCCGTGTCCTCGGTCACCTCTACCATCGGGTTCAGGTCCGAGCCGCCGCCGAACCACCAGCCGCCCGGCGTCCAGAACATCCGCGTGTTCATATGGACCGCGGGACATTTGGGCGAGCGCATATGGGCGACCAGGCTGATCCCAGCGGCCCAGAAGCGCGGGTCCTGATCCAGACCCGGGATCTCTTTCCTGGCCGTCAGGCTGCGCTGGGCCATCTCGCCCAGTTGGCCATAGACAGTTGAGATATTGACGCCCACCTTCTCGAAGCACCGCCCGCCGCGCATGACCGACATGACGCCGCCACCCGCATCGCCGCCCCCGCCGTCACGATGGGTCTCCTTACGCTCGAACCTTCCGGCCGGCAGGTGGGCATGCGGCCCGGTGGTCTGAGCGTCCTCCAACCCCTCGAAAGCGCCACAGATCGCATCGCGCAACTCGGCAAACCAGGCGCTGGTGCGGGTCTTCTCGTCAGTCAATTCGGTCACATTGGCTCCTTCGAGTGGTCAACGCTCGACCAGTACCAAGCGATCAGCGCTGTAATCAATGCATAAGAGCCGAGGATCACGGATCCAGGGCTGGGGATCACAAGTGTGAGGACGTCGTAGATCACAGAACCGAGGATTCTGTCGCCCCAATATTCATCCACCCGCCAGACGATCGCCCATGGCGCCAACTTCCAATAACCTGCGAGTAACACAACGAATGTCAGCAGAACAACCAATGGTCCCCAGAACGATCGCATGCCGACTTTGCAAACAGCGAAACTCACGCCAAGCGAGATGACGATGAGCGCTGCCAGTTCGAGTGCCAGAATCTGAAATGAGGTCATATCGTCAAATGGCGGTGGATCGAGTTCGTTGGGTTTCATGGCAAGTTTGTAGTTTTCGGGCGTGATGTGTGTGTCTGCGCGCAGCCCTGGAAATATCAACATCCAGAGGCACCCAAATGCCAGCCACACAGCTGCGAGAACAACACGCCGACTTTGTCTTACCATCATCCGACGAGCAACCTCGGGAACGAGTAGCAGCAGCGCAATGCAAGTTAGAGGTTTCAGAAAAAGTGCCAATGAAAATAGGAAAATCTGGATCTCGCAAAGAGCATCCGAGTCGCAACTAAGACCGAACGAGGCCGTTAGGAGTGTCAGGTAGAGTACAGCGCAACCTGCACAGACACCGATCCGCCAGTTGGGTGGGGACAGCACTCCTGTTGTATTTATGGTTCCCTGCACGGTGACTCGGCTCTCATTTCGACGTTCACGGTCGACGCGAACGGCGTTTGCGAGTATATCATACGTATCGAAGACGGGAGACTACCCGAATGGTAAGGCTCTACTACCACTGCACCCCAAGCTGACGCGCAGGCACAGCCGCCCGTTGGCCCCGCGCACCGCCCGGTTGCGCGTTTGCAGGTATGAGCCCTTCCCCCCGATCCAGTTTTGGATGCCGTTATGCTTCGATTCTTCGAGACCCTTATCGACCCCTATCAGCCCTATGACCAGGATGCGGAATTTCCCAACCGGCTGATCCCGTTCTATCGTGCGATGCTGTGGCCGGCGCGACGGCTGATCGCAATCTCGCTTGTGCTGGGCCTGATCTTTGCTCTGGCCGAGGCGGCGTTGATCCGTTTTGCAGGGCAGTTGGTCGATGTGCTGGCCGCGGCTGAACCCGGGCGGCTCTGGCAGGATCATGGCGACCTCCTCTGGTGGATGATCGCGGTGGCCCTGCTGTTGCGTCCGATGGTATGGATTCTGGATAATCTGGTGATGACCCAGGGGTTCTATGCACCGATGGGCGCGTTGATCCGTTGGCGGACCCACCGCAAGATGCTGCGCCAATCGCTCAGCTTCTTCACCGACGATTTCGCGGGCCGGATCGCCAACAAGCAAATCCAGTTGGCTCCGGCGCTGAACGACTCGGTCCACCAGATGATCGAGGCGATCTGGTACGCGGGTATCTATATCGTCGGCGTCGGGCTCATCCTGCTGGAGACCGACAGCCGCCTGCTGATCCCCTTCATGATGTGGTTCGCCGGTTTCATCGCGGTCGCCTGCTGGTTCGTGCCGGTGATCACAGCACGGGGCAAGGAGGTGGCGGAGGCACGCTCGACCCTCGCCGGGCGCATCGTCGACAGCTACACCAATATCCAGACTGTGAAGCTGTTCGCCCATGGCCGCGAGGAGGAGGAATACGCCCGCGACGCGATGGAGGACTTCCGTTGGGTCTTTCACCGCCAGGCGCGCGTCTACACCTACCTGACCATGATGATCTGCGTTTTGCAGGTCATCCTGCTGGCCGGGGTCATCGGTTATGCCGTCTATCTTTGGTCGCTGGACGCGATCTCGGTCGGTGCTGTGTCGGCTGCCACGGCGCTGGTACTGCGTCTTCTGGGCATGATGGACTGGATCATGTGGACCCTCTCGATGCTGTTCCAGAATATCGGAACGGTGCAGGAGGGGATGGAGACGGTCAGCCAGCCGCTGCGCTTGAAGGATCGACCGGATGCGAGACCGTTGGAGCTGCATCAGGGCGCCGTCGCTTTCGAGGGCGTTACCCACAAATACGGCGGCCGCGCCGGGGGTGTCGAAGGCGTTACGTTGGAGATCAAGGGCGGTGAGCGTGTCGGCCTTGTGGGGCGCTCTGGCGCGGGCAAGTCGACCTTCGTCAATCTGGTTCTGCGGTTCTTCGACCCGGATACAGGTCGGGTACTGATCGATGGGCAGGATCTGGCGGGCTGCACCCAGGACAGCATCCGCCAGCATATCTCGATGGTGACGCAGGAGACGGCGCTGCTGCACCGGTCGATCCGCGACAATATCCGCTATGGCCGCCCTGAGGCGACCGAGGAGCAGATCTGGCAGGCTGCACGCCTGGTCAGCGCCGATCAGTTCATCCCCGATCTGGTGGACCAGAACGGCCAGACCGGCATGGATGCGCATGTGGGTGAACGCGGCGTGCGGCTTTCCGGAGGGCAGCGCCAGCGGATTGCCTTGGCCCGTGCAGTGCTAAAGGACGCCCCGATACTGATCCTCGACGAGGCGACCTCGGCGCTCGACAGCGAAGTCGAGGCCGCAATTCAGGGCGAGTTACAGCACTTGATGCAGGGCAAGACCGTGATGGCCATCGCCCACCGGCTGAGTACCATCCAGCGCATGGACCGGATCGTCGTGCTGGAGGACGGACGCATCGCCGAACAGGGCACCCATGACGAGCTGATCGCTGCGGATGGCCTATATGCTAGATTCTGGGCGCGGCAATCGGGCGGTATGATCGGCGTGGAGGCAGCGGAGTGACCGAAAACTCCCACTGGAAACCGGAAGGTTGGTTCGAAGGGTTCTTCGATCCCTACAAGCCCGGTCAGGGCTCGCCGCCACAGACGCTGGGCGCGTTCCTCGGCTGGATGCTGTCGGGAAGCTGGCGCGCGATTGGTGCGCTGGCGCTTGTCTCGCTGGCGCTGGGCCTGGCCGAGGGCGCCGTGGCCTGGCTGATCGGTTGGCTGGTCGACCGCGCCGCGGTGGTGGAGCCGAGTACATTCTTTGCTACCTATGGGTGGCAGGTCACCCTCGTGCTTCTGTTCCTGCTCTGCGTGCGTCCTGGACTGATGATCCTGTCCAGTGGATTCGTTTCGCGCTCGCTGGGGCCCGGGTTGTTCAATCTGGCCGTCTGGCGGCTGCACCGGCATACGCTGGGGCAGAGCCTGAAGTTTTTCGAGGACGATTTCGCGGGACGGATCAGCCAGAAGCAGGTGCAGACCTCGCATGATCTCTCGGGCGCGGTGACCGAGTTTCTGAACGCCATGGCCTATGGTTTTTCGGCTGTCCTGGGCGCGGCACTGGTCCTGGGCGGGGCGGATCTGCGGCTGCTGGCGGTTCTGGCGCTGTGGTTCGCGGTCTATCTGTGGCTGGTGGTCCTTTACCTGCCGCGGATCCGGCAATTGGCAAAGGAACGCGCCGGTACGCGCGCGGCGCTGAGCGGGCAGATCGTCGACAGTCTCAGCCATATGACCACAGTGAAGCTTTTCGCGCATGCCGGGCGAGAGGAGGAAGCGGCCCGCGCCGCCCTGACCCGCCACCGCGAACGCCAGATCGCCTTCGGCCGCCTGGTCTGGCAGTTCCGCGCGGTGCTTGCCATTTTGTCCGGCATCCTGCCTGTGGCGCTGATCGGCGCGGCGCTCTGGCTCTGGTCAATCGGTCAAGCCACACCTGGCATCATCGCTATGGCGGCGATGCTGGCCACGCGGCTCAGCCAGATGTCGGGTTGGGTTTCGTTCACCGCGATGACGATTTTCTCGAGTATCGGTACGATCGAGGACGGAATGCGCACGCTCACCCCAGCCCACGAGGTGACCGATCGCCCGGACGCCGTCGAACCGGCAGAGACGCGCGGCCACATCCGGTTCGAAGGCGTGCGGTTTCAGTACGGGCTGGAAGGACGACGCAGTGGAGGCGGGATCGAGGATCTGACGCTGGATGTAAAGCCGGGCGAACGGGTCGCGCTGGTCGGCTCCTCTGGCGCTGGCAAGTCCACCGCGATCTCACTACTCTTACGGCTCTACGATGTGGAGGAAGGGCGGATTACCCTGGACGGCGTCGACATTCGCGACCTGACCCAGGACGGTCTGCGCCGCCAGATCTCGACCGTCACGCAAGAGCCTGCGATGTTTAATCGCTCGGCCCTCGACAATATTCTCTACGGTCGCCCTGACGCGGGAGAGAAGGCAGCCATAGAAGCGGCGCAGCGGGCCTCCGCCGACGTCTTCATCCGCGATCTGACGGACAATCGGGGTCGCAGCGGTTATCAGGCGCATCTGGGCGAAGACGGGGTCAAGTTGTCCGGGGGCCAGCGTCAGCGCATCGCGCTCGCCCGCGCCATCCTCAAAGACGCACCGATCCTGGTTCTGGACGAGGCGACCTCGGCGCTTGACAGCGAAGTCGAGGCTGCGATTCAGCGTGAGCTGGAGGCGATGATGCAGGGCAAGACCGTGCTGGCCATCGCGCATCGTCTCTCGACCATTCAGCGGATGGACCGGATCGTGGTGCTAGAGCACGGCCGCATCGCCGAGCAAGGCAGCCATGGCGAGTTGCTGGCGGCAAGCGGGCTCTACGCCCGGTTCTGGACCCGCCAGACCGGCGGTATGATCGGCGTCCAAGCGGCGGAGTAGCGCCTATTCCGTGTCGTAGAGATAGACATCATCGACCCCGATGGCCTCGATCCGTTTGTAACCCTTGGTGCGCATCAGCTCTGGCACTTCGCGGTCGGCGGTGTTGTTCTCGATCGTCCAGGCAGTAATCTTGTATTTCTCGAACGGGAAGGCGCTGAGCACCTCTTTCTCCGCCCCCTCCACATCCAGGCTGATATAGTCGATTTCGCGCAGGTGATGCGCGTCCAGGATCTGCGAGAGGCTCTGAACCTTCACCTTGATCACCTCGCCTTTGTGGCGGGGGTCTTCCTTGACGCGCTCGAGCAGGCCGGGGTCATAGCTGTCGACGAGCCCACCCATCTGCTTCATGCCCTCGGTCACTTCCAGAAACTCAGCCGTGCCGTTCTCGGCACCCACGGCCAGCTTCAGGCAGGTGGCCCGGCGAAACGCGGCACAGGCAGCATGCAGGCTGGGAGCCGGTTCGATCACCAACCCGTTCCAGCCGCGGATCAATTCGAAGAACAGGCAGTTCGATCCGGTGATCCCGTCATAGCCGCCGATCTCGACGAAGACACCGTCGCGCTTGCCGCGGAATACCCGCTCATCCAGGAAAGCATCCTGACCCGCCTGGCTAAAGAATTGCGGGCGCCGTCCGGCGAAGCGCTCGCATTCCCAGATCTGCTGGTGCAGCACACCGCGTGCGCGGGCATTGGTAATCTCGGCCGACAGACCGCGCAGCAGGCGATGCCCCTCGGCCAGACCCTGTTTCGAGCGCCCGATCAGTTCGCGCGCGCGCACAAAGCGCCGTTCGGCATCGTCGCTATTTGCCATTCTCGCCCCCTGGGATTAGCCGAGTGCCGCTTTCACCTGGGCGCCGGCCTGGCCGAAATCCATCTGGCCCGCGTGCTGGGCTTTCAGCTTGCCCATCACCTTGCCCATGTCACGGATCGAACTTGCGCCGGTTTCGTCGATCGCCGCTTTGATCGCCGCCTCGATTTCCGGCCCGCTGAGGGGTTTGGGCAGAAACTCGCGGATCACCTTGATTTCTTCGCGCTCGCGCTCAGCCAGCTCCATCCGGCCTGCATGTTCGTAGGTGGTGATCGAGTCCTCGCGCTGCTTGACCATCTTGGCCAACAGGGCACGTGTCTCGGCCGCGTCCAGCTCGCCATTGCCATCTTCCGAGCGCAAGGCCACCTCGCGGTCCTTCAAGGCCGCCATCATAAGACGAATGGTGCAAAGCCGAACCTGGTCCTTGCTGCGCATCGCCTCCTTCAAGGCGGTGCTGAGTGTGGTGCGCATGTCGGTCAAACTCCCGTCTGGGCCTCTCCACAGGCCGCTCCCGCGCCGTCTTCGCGTGGACGCGGGACATTACACCAGCCGATTTCGGGTCGCAAGAGATGCGAAAATTGTTAACCATTTGATTTTGTTGGTAATTTCAAAAGAAGCGGCTGCTTGACGTCGCGGAGGCAACGCCATAATGTCCGCAAAATTCAGCGACTGCTGCGGGCAAAAGACCCGATTCTGCGCCCCCATCGGGCGCGAATGCGCGGCGCGAGCAGAGGGCAGAACGATGGCGTCAGAAATCCCCACCAGCGATCTTCTGGAACCCACTGCGACGGGTCGCGCGACGGCGTGCCTGGCGCTGGCCGATGGCTCGCTGTTCTGGGGCAAGGGCTTCGGCACAACCGGTACGACGGCGGGCGAGCTTTGCTTCAACACCGCCATGACCGGATATCAGGAGATCATGACCGATCCTTCCTATGCCGGGCAGCTTGTCACCTTCACCTTCCCCCATATCGGCAATGTCGGTGTGAACCCGGAAGACGAGGAAACTGCCGATCCCGTAGCGCGCGCAATGGTGGTGAAATGGGATGTGACGGAGCCCGCGAACTGGCGCGCCGCCGGGCATCTGAGCGCCTGGCTGGCGCGGCGCGGGCGCATCGGGATCTCGGGCATCGATACACGCCGCCTGACCCGTCTGATACGTGACAAGGGAATGCCTCATGCCGCGATTGCCCATGCCGCCGATGGCGAGATCGATGTCGATGCCTTGATCGGGGCCGCGCGCGGCTTTCCGGGGTTGGAGGGGATGGACCTCGCCCAGGATGTCACCTGCTCCCAGTCCTATCGCTGGGACGAGATGCGCTGGGCCTGGCCCGATGGTTTCAAGCGACAGGAAGCGGCGCGCCACCGGGTCGTTGCAGTCGATTTCGGCGCGAAACGCAACATTCTGCGCTGCCTCGCCTCCGCCGGGTGCGAGGTGACGGTCCTGCCCGCCACAGCAACGGTGGAGGACGTTTTGGCTCACAAGCCCGACGGCGTATTCTTGTCCAACGGTCCCGGCGATCCTGCGGCGACCGGCGATTACGCCGTGCCTATGATTCAGGGTGTTCTGGCGGCGGAGAAGCCGGTTTTCGGCATCTGCCTTGGCCATCAGATGCTGGGCCTCGCGCTGGGCGCCAGGACGGTGAAGATGGCGACCGGGCATCACGGTGCCAACCATCCGGTGAAGGATCTGGAAACCGGCAAGGTCGAGATCACCTCGATGAACCACGGTTTCGCCGTAGATGGCGAAAGCCTGCCCGACGGCGTTCTGGAAACCCATGTCTCGCTGTTCGATGGCTCCAACTGCGGCCTGAGGATGCGCGACAAGCCCGTCTTCTCGGTTCAATACCACCCGGAGGCCAGCCCCGGCCCGCAGGACAGCTTCTATCTGTTCGAGCGTTTTGCCGCCGCGATGGATCAGGCCAAACCCTGACGTGGCTGAGGAGCATCCGATTAACGACCCCTTAACCAGTTAAATTTACCACAAATCGATCACAGGTTGCGGCGGACCCGTGGAGGGGATCCGTCCGGCGAAACGCATCGAGGCGGGGTTATGGCAAGGTTGCTTGCCCACGGGGGCCATCCCGGCGATGGATTGGATCGTGTCGATATGGCGCCGATCGGGCATATTCTGACCCGCATGGGTGCGCTCGACCAGGGCAAGCTCGATGCGGCTCTCACCCAGCAGAATACCACCGGACGACGCCTCGGCGAGGTGCTGCTGGCGCAGAGCGCGGTTGGCGAGCGTGAACTGACCGCCGCGATTGCCGAACAATGGAATCTGGGCGTGGTCGATCTGGTCTCCGACCCGCCGGATACCGATCTGATCAACCCTGCGGATCTGGAAGCCTATATCGCCCATCGCGTGTTGCCATGGCGGCGTCTGGGGGCAATGACAACATATGTGATTGTCGAGCCGCAACAGGCGGGCGACGCGCTCGCGGCGCTGGGCGGCTCGGGCCCCTTTGCGTTCTTCGCCCTGGCAACGCCTGGCGATCTGCAAAATGCGCTGAGCCAGGTGGCGGGGCCGCAAATGGCGGCTCGGGCTGCGTCGCGCACGCCGGCGCAGATGAGCGTACGCAGTCTCGCGCGGGTGCGCGTGGCGGCTGCGGTGGCGCTGCTCGCCGTGACTGCCGGGATCATCTGGGGTGGCCCGTTGGCCGTTGCGGGCGGGCTCCTTTGCCTGTTCGTTCTCAATGCTGCGACGACTGTCCTGCGCCTAGCTGCCCTGTTGGCCGGGCGGCATCATCGCCCCGAGCCGATCCACCATGACGGTGCGATCGAATTCGCCCAAAAACGCGGACCGCCAAAGATTTCTATCATGGTTCCTCTTTACCGGGAGGCAGGGATGGTCCCGCGATTGCTGGCGTCCATCGAACGATTGGATTACCCGCGAGAGCTGACCGAGGTGCTGCTGCTGCTGGAGGAGGGGGACGAGGCCACCCATCGCGCGCTCGATGCGATCACCCTGCCCGGCTGGATACGTTGCGTGACCGTACCCGAGGGTTCTCCCCGTACCAAGCCGCGCGCACTCAACTACGCGCTGGACTTCGCCGATGGCGAGATCATCGGTATCCTGGACGCCGAGGACCAGCCAGCGCCAGATCAACTTACCCAAATTGCCGAATATCTGCGCGCCGCCCCGACCGAGACGGCCTGCGTGCAGTGCCAGCTCAGCTATTTCAATGCGCGCGAGAACTGGATCACGCGGTGCTTCCAGATCGAATACTCGATCTGGTTCGAGGTGCTTTTGCGCGGCTTTCAGACCCTGCGATTGCCGATCCCGCTGGGCGGCACATCGGTCTACTTCCGACGGTCAGCCCTGCGGGCGTTGGGGGCCTGGGACGCGCATAACGTGACCGAGGATGCCGATCTGGGGATGCGCCTGTCGCGCGCGGGTATGAATTGCGCGGTCTCAACTTCGGTAACGCTGGAGGAGGCGAATTGCCGCCCGATCTCGTGGATCCGTCAGCGCTCGCGCTGGTTGAAAGGCTATATACTGACCTGGCTCAGTCACATGCGCGCGCCCATACAGCTCTGGCACGAGTTGGGTGCCCGTGGGTTCTTTGCGTTCAATATTCTCTTCCTCGGGGCGGCAGCGACTTATCTGGCCATGCCGCTCTTCTGGCTCGCGGTGTTCTGCTGGCTCACGACGGGTCAGACGATCTGGAGCTCCAGCATACCGGGCTGGGCGATCTGGCCTGCGGCGATCTCGCTGGGTGTAGGACAGTTGGTGATGCTGGGTTGCGCCGCGCTGGCGATGGTCCGGCGGGGCACGCCACTGTCGCTGATCTGGGTGCCTACGCTGCCGATCTATTGGACATTGGGCGCCGTCGCGGCCTGGAAAGCCGTGATCGAACTTTTCCTGGCGCCTTTCTATTGGGACAAGACCGCCCACGGCCTGTCGCGCCAGGCGGCAGACCAGTAACAAATTTTTCATTCTCAAGTTGCGCGCGCGGGGTAGGATGGCGCCTCCCCCACCCCCCAAGCTCGGGAGAATTCCTATGCCGAACATCCTCTCACGCCGCACCATGCTCGCAGGCACCGCTGTGGCGGGCGCCGCCCTGGCCATGCCGGCCTCGGCCGCCGCACCGATGCTGGGCGTCAGCCGCCCGACGCATTACCGCTTCAAGATCGGCGCCTTCGAGGTCACCACCATCCAGGACGGCGCGGTTCAGATCCCCGGCCCCCATCCGATCTTTGGTCAGAACACGACGGCCGAGGAGGTGCAGGCGCTGGCCACCGCCAACCTGCTGCCAGCCGAGCAGTTGGAGATCCCCTTCACCGTCACGCTGGTCAACACCGGCAACGAGCTGATCCTGTTCGACGCCGGCAATGGCGGCATCACCGGACGGCGCCCCAATGCGGGCCTGTTGCTGGAGCGTCTGGCCCTGGCCGGATACAGCGCGGATCAGGTCGACCATGTGGTCATGACCCATTTCCACCCCGACCATATCGGTGGCCTGATGGAGGATGGCAAACCCGCCTTCCCGAATGCGGCCTATGTCATGCCAGCCGCCGAGTTCGATTTCTGGTCGCCGCCTGAGAAGGCCGAGGCCGAAGCCACTGCGAGGGTTGGCAAGCTGGTGCAGTCCAACGTCGTACCGCTGGCGCAGAAGACGACCATGATCCAGCCTGGCAGCAGCGTCGTTTCCGGCATCGAGGCGGTCGACTCCTCGGGCCACACGCCCGGTCACACGGCCTATCATGTGGAAAGCAACGGCGCTCGGCTGATGCTTATTGGCGATGCCTGCAACCATTATGTCGTCTCGCTGCAGCGTCCGGATTGGCATGTGAAGTTCGACATGGACAAGGAGAAGGCCGTGGCGGTCCGCAAATCGCTGCTTGGCCAGATCGCCTCCGACAAGATCCCGTTCGTGGGCTATCACATGCCGGGCTCGGCAGTGGGTTACCTGGAGACGAAGGGTGAGGGCTTTGGCTTTATCCCCGCGACCTATCAGTTGAACTACTAGCCAGCCGCGGCGCCATGCGCTAACGCGGGCGCATGAGTATGAACCCACCAGACCTGCGCCCCGACCGGGCGCGGGCATCTCTGTCAGAGGCCCGCCGCCCCGGCCAGCCGCGCATCGGCATGGTCTCGCTCGGCTGTCCCAAGGCATTGGTCGACAGTGAGCGGATCCTGACCAGATTGCGTGCCGAGGGTTACGCCATCGCGCCCGACTACGCGGGCGCCGAGGCGGTGATCGTCAACACATGCGGTTTCCTCGACAGTGCCAAGACGGAGAGCCTCGAGGCGATAGGCGAGGCGCTTGCGGAAAACGGTCGTGTCATCGTCACCGGTTGCCTTGGTGCTGAGGAGGAGATGATCCGCGGCACCCATCCCAGTGTGCTGGCCGTTACGGGACCCCATCAATACGAGCAGGTGCTGCACGCGGTTCACGACGCGGTGCCGCCGAAGCCCGATCCCAAGATCGACCTGATCCCCGAGGGCGCCGTGCGGCTGACCCCACGCCACTATGCCTATCTGAAGATTTCGGAGGGGTGCAATCACGCCTGCCGATTCTGCATCATCCCCTCGATGCGCGGCAAGCTGGCCTCGCGCCCCGCGGGCGCCGTGCTGCGCGAGGCGGAGCGGTTGGTGAATGCCGGAGTGCAGGAACTGTTGGTGATCAGCCAGGACACCTCAGCCTATGGTCTGGATCTGAAGCATGAAGACGGTGCGCATATCGTGGATTTGGCCGAGGCGCTGGGGCGGCTGGGGGCCTGGGTGCGGTTGCACTATGTCTATCCCTACCCTCATGTCGACCGGCTGATCCCGTTGATGGCGGAGGGGGCGGTGCTGCCCTATCTCGACATCCCATTCCAACATGCCAGCCCCAATGTGCTGCGCGCGATGCGTCGCCCGGCGAACGAGCAGAAAGTGCTGGACCGGATCGCGGACTGGCGCCGGATCTGCCCGGAGATTACCCTGCGTTCGACCTTCATCGTCGGTTTCCCCGGCGAGACGGAGGATGACTTTCAATACCTGCTGAACTGGCTGGAGGAAGCGCAGCTCGACCGTACCGGCTGCTTCCAGTACGAGGATGTGGCTGGCGCCGCCGCCAACGATCTGCCCGGTCACTTGGCGCCGGAGGTCAAGCAGGAGCGGTGGGAGCGGTTCATGGAGACCGCGCAGCGGATCTCGGCCAAACGGCAGGAGGCCAAGGTGGGACGCCGCCTTCACGTTATCGTCGATGAGGTGGATGACGAAGCCGCGACCTGCCGGACCAAGGGCGATGCACCGGATATCGATGGGAACCTGTTCATCGATGAGGACTACCAGGGTCTGGTGCCCGGCCAGATCGTTGAGGTGGAGGTCGAGGAAGCCTCGGACTACGACCTCTGGGGCCGCCTGGTTCGGAGATGACGGCACCGGATTTCTCGCTCGAGGATCGGATCGGCGCCCGCGTCGCCGGGTTGGACGAAGCCGGGCGTGGCCCTTGGGCAGGTCCGGTCGTGGCCGCGGCCGTGATCCTGAACCACAGCGCTCTGCCGCCGGGTCTGAACGACTCCAAGAAACTGTCGCCCAGGCGGCGCGATGCGCTCTATGATCAGATCGTCGCATCGGCCGAATATGGCATCGGGATTGCCGATGTGGCGGAGATCGACAGCCTCAACATCTTGCGGGCCAACGATCTGGCGATGCGCCGCGCGGTCGAGGGGATCGACGTCGCCCATGTGCTGATCGACGGCAACCGCGTGCCGCCGGAATTCCCGCTGCCCGCGACCGCAGTGGTGAAGGGCGATGGCCGTTCGCTCTCGATCGCTGCTGCCTCGGTTTTGGCTAAGGTGACCCGCGACCGGATCATGGACGATTTGGCCCGCGTGCATCCCGGATACGGGTGGGAAACCAACCGCGGCTACGGCACGGCGGCCCATGCTCTGGCGCTGAAAAACCTGGGCATCACACCCCATCATAGACGCTCGTTTAGGCCCGTCCACAATATGTTGTGTTAAGAAAACTCAGCAAAACACTGATTCAAAACAGTTATTGACAGATTCGCCCGAACGAATCATCTTCCCCCCAACACAAGCTCTTGGGGATCAGAACGTCGATGGGCATCAAAACAAACCGGGTGATCGAGGGGGATTGCGTGGCCGAAATGGCAGCGCTGCCAGCGGGGTCGGTCGACCTGATCTTTGCCGATCCGCCCTACAACCTGCAGCTCCGCGGCGATCTGCACCGGCCCAATAACAGCCTGGTCGATGCGGTCGATGACGACTGGGACCAGTTCGAGAGCTTTCGCGCTTACGATGATTTCAGCCGCGCATGGTTGGCCGAAGCACAGCGGGTTCTG
>JBCCDU010000063.1:0-24518 GCA_039030715.1 Pseudomonadota bacterium | reverse complement strand
CCCGGCGCATCCTCAGCCCCACGCGCAAGCTGCCAAAGGCCGGGCACATGCTCTGCGGTTTGTCATGGGGCCCCTGCGGATAGTCGCGGGCGTATTGGTCCAGGATCTCGGACTGCCCGGCGGCACGGGCCGCCTGTTCCATCTCCGCCGCGCCGGCATGGCAGCCCATACCGTCCACGCCCGGGGCCGAGGCCAGATCGCCAGAGGTCGTCTCGACCCCTGTGATCACCTCGGCCTCGTCGGCGCTGTCGTAGCGGAGTTCGTCGGTCATTCGCCGGCATCCTCCTCGGCGGGAGAGTCCTCGGAAACTGGCATCGACAGCTCCGCAAGAGCGGCATCGAATTCGGCTAGGTTGTCGAGATCAAACATCGTCGTAGACCACTTCCAGGCTGAGTTTGGGTTTGGCGTTCTTGCCACGCATGTCTTCGTCGGTGGCTGGCTCCAGCACGAAATCGGCACCGGTCTGGGAGGCTGAGAAGAGGCCCAGCAAACCGTCCTGCGTCAGCGGCTCTGGATGGCCCGGGGGAGCCGCGGCCACTTGCTCGGCAAGCCCTGCAAAGAGCTCGCCCCACTGCGTCTCGGCCGTGCCGACGATCTGATAGTTCGCGGATTTGCGGCGCAGATCCTCGTCCTGCGGGATCGAGGCAAGGACCGGGATGTCGACCGACTTGGCAAAGGCCTGCGCCTCGCCGGTGCCGTCATCCTTGTTGATGACCAGCCCGGCCACGCCGACATTGCCGCCCAGTTTGCGGAAATACTGCACGGCGGAGCAGACATTGTTGGCCACATAAAGCGATTGCAGGTCGTTCGAGCCGACCACGATCACCTTCTGTGCCATATCGCGCGCGATCGGCAGGCCGAAACCGCCGCAGACCACATCGCCCAGGAAATCGAGCAGCACGTAATCGAAGTCCCAATCGTGGAAGCCCAGCTTTTCGAGCAGCTCGAAGCCGTGGATAATCCCGCGCCCGCCGCAGCCGCGCCCGACTTCCGGGCCACCAAGCTCCATCGCGAAGACGCCGTTGCGCTTGAAGCAGACATCGCCGATGGCCACCTCCTCGCCCGCCAGCTTCTTCTTGGTCGAGGTTTCGATGATCGTCGGGCACGCCTTGCCGCCAAAGAGCAGGCTGGTCGTATCGGATTTCGGGTCGCAGCCGATCAGCAGCACGCGCTTGCCCTGCTCGGCCATCATGTGGCTGAGATTGGCCAGCGTGAAGGACTTGCCGATGCCGCCCTTGCCATAGATCGCGATGATCTGGGTGTCCTTGGTGACTTCTGTCGCGACCGGATCGGGATCGATGGACGCTTCCACCCGCAAGCGGGCATAGCCATCGTCCGTGATGATCGGGACTTCGTTTCCGTCGGGGGTCATTGGGCCGTTCTCCAATCCAAAATCATCTTCAGGCAGGACGGGTCGGTGAATGCGGTGGGATAGGCCTCGGCCGCCTTGGCCGCGGGGGTCTGGTGCGTGATCAGACCGTCCAGCGGCAGCAACCCTTCCTCCACCGCCTGTCGCACAGCCGCCAGGTCATCGGGTTTCCATTCGGCGCTGATGCGCAACCGCGCCTCGCGCATGAAGGCGGGGGGATAGGCGAAGTTGATCCGATCGGAATAGAACCCCGCCAATACGATCTCGCCCCCGGGGGCCAGGCGATCGATCAGGCTGTCGAGCAGCGCGGCGTCGCCGGAGACATCGTAGATCGCGTGATAGTCGCGGCGCGGGTCGTCATCGGGGTGAATCACCTGATATCCGCGCGCGCCGTCCTGACGGGCGGGATCGACTTCCCACACAGTCGGCGGCGCGGCAAAGGAGGCCGTGATGCGGGCCAGCAACCGGCCAAGGACGCCGTGCCCGATGATCAGATCAGGATTGGCAACTTGGCCGGCCAGCGCATGGCGCGCAGTTGCGGCGAGTGCGAGCAAGACGGAATCGGCACCGATCCCGGCATCGACCTGGCATGTCCGGGCGCCCGGAACCACAAGTCTTGCCGCAGCGCCACCGAAGAGGCCGCGAATCTCACCAAAGCATGTGGCGCCCGGAACGAACACCGTATCGCCGGGCCGCAAGCCGCTTGCGCGCCCTGCCTCAACCACCGATCCGACCGACTCGTAACCCGGCACCAAGGGGTATCCCATGCCCGGGAAGGGCGGCATTTCACCCGACCAGAGCAAGCTTTCCGTTCCCGTGGAGATCCCAGAATAGTGAATGTCAACAACGACATCTTCCTCGCCCGGCTGTGCGATGGCGACATCCTCAACCGCTAGGTCTCGGGGGCCACGGAAGACGACGGCGGTGGTTTCCATCCAGAGTTCTCCCTTTCAGTTGCTTTTTTTGGCTGATCGCAGACGACGCTGGACGCAGAGCTGGATCGCAACTGTCAGCTTATGTTTACTCAGCTATATGTCAATAAAAATGGACACACTTGAGTAATTCAGGCAGGTCCCGGCTTGCGGGCCACCACTACGCTGGTCAGGAAGGGCCTGCGGGTCGGGCGCTCGACCGGATCGGCAAAGCCTGCCTGGCGCAACAATTCGGCGTGGCGGGCGGCCGAGCGTGGACGCCCGGTAGTCATCGCCATGGTGTAGAACCCGAAATAGGCATCCCCCGCCCGGCAGGGCCTGTCACCCCCGGACATCGGCTCCGAAATCACGATCTGCCCGCCAGGTGGCAACGCCGTATGGATCTGTGCCAGCAGCGCGGCGACGGTCGGGTCGTCGTGGTCATAGAGAACGCGGATCAGGCTCATCGCATCGCAACCGCCGGGCAAAGTACCTGTCCGGAAGTTCCCGGCGCAAAGCCGGATGCGCCCAGCGAGGCCTGCTTCGCCCAGCCGCCGCTCGGCAGTGGCCACCACGCCGGGCAGATCGAATAGGCTGAGGCCCAGGCCCGAATGGCGCGCGGCCACATGCTCCAGAAACATGCCCGTGCCACCGCCGATATCGGCCAGATTGCGAAAGCGTCCGAAATCGACGGCGTCCAGCGTCTCCTCAGCCACCAGATGCTGCGAACTCTCCATCAGAGCGGAGTAGGTGCGCGCAGTCTCGGCATCGACGCCCTCGCCGCCGCGTACATAGGACCAAAAGCGCGAAAGCTCGGGATCCGTCTCGCCCCGAAGCAGACCAACGGGATCGGCCAGATCTCGGTAGAAGACCTTGTGATGGCGGATCATATCCTCCAATCCTGGCACACCCAGAACGGCAGCGCCCAACCGGCCCAGGCGGTAGGTATCGGTCGCCCCGCGTGCCAGCAGTCCGACAGAGGCGGCCGCCTGGCAAAGCGCGCGCATCCGCTCGGCCGAGACACCGCAGGTCAGCGCCAGCGTGTCGGCGCGCTGCGGTCCGTCGCGCAGATGACGAAACACCTCTAGCTCGACCAGGGCCAGCAGCACCTGCGAATAGACAAAGCCCGAAACTAGATCATAGACCCGCGCCGCGTCACGCCGCGCAAAGCCACGCGTCAGCGGGAACCTGGCCGCCCAGCGCTGAAAGTCTTCCGAGGCGATTTTCGACAAACGCCAGGTGTCGAAGCGCTCTCTCAGCCGCCCGATTGCCGAGGCCGGGCGTTGACCCTCGGGCGGGCCGAAGGCCCCGGCGCCAGGCTCAAAGCGCGTGGTTGGCATAAGCCACCGGCATCAGGCGATCGGCCTGCATCCGTACCAGGGCGCATAGCTCCGCCTCGCCCGGACAGGCAGGGATCGAGGTAATCGCCGCCGCCAGCGAGTTGTTCAGCCGCTCGACCGCACCGGTGATGCCATAGGTGCTGACCGCGTTTGGCCGGTCGTGGATCTCATCCTGATTGGCGGGCTTGCCCAGTTCCTCTTCGTCAAGAAGCGCATCGCGCAGATCGTCGGCGACCTGATAGGCCTCGCCAATGCGGGCGCCCAGTTCCTCCCAATCGTCCGGATCGCGCCCGGCTGCGATTGCACCCATGCGGGTCGCGGCAATGAAGAGGGCGCCGGTCTTGGCCCGGTGATAGGCGGCAAGATCAACCTTGCCTTCGCTTTCCCAAGCCTGGCCTGCGCAGATGCCCCAGGGCGATCCGGTGGCCATGGCCAGATCGGTGGTGAGGCTGGCCGCACGACCGCAATCCTCCGCCGCCGCCAGGGCCAGTGTCTCGAAGGCCGAAACGATCAGGGTGTCGCCCGCCAGGACGGCCAAGGCCTCGCTGAACGCGCAATGGACCGAGGGCTTGCCCCTGCGCAGATCCGCATCGTCGAAACAAGGCAGATCGTCATGCACCAGGCTGGCACAGTGCATCAGTTCCAACGCGGCGGAGGCCGCATCGGAGAGTTCTGGGCGGTCATCCCCGCAGGCACGCGCGACGGAAAGGCAGAGCAAGGGGCGCACCCGCGCACCGCCGGGCAGGACGGAGTATTCCAGCGCCGCAGCCAGCTTTGGTGGCGCGGGACGGCGCTTTGCCCGCCCGAGGGCCGCCTTTACCGCGATATCGATCCGGTCTTTGTCGGCCATGGCGCCCTCCCGTTATGTCGTTTTTCAATGACAGCCATATGTGTCATTTAAATTGGACATACTTGAGCCAAGGTGTCAACATCGCCTGACGAAGAACGGCCAGCAAGACCAGCCCGGAGAGGATACCGGATCGGCATGACAGAACGGGCCGACACGATTGTCATCGGAGCCGGGATCGGCGGTTTGGCGGCGGCATTGCGGCTGGCCCATGCAGGCCGCAATGTCCATGTGATCGAGCGCGCGAAGACCCCCGGCGGCAAGTTACGCACCCTTCCCAGCGTCGCAGGTCCGGTCGATGCCGGACCGACCGTTTTCACTATGCGTCCGGTGTTCGAGGCGCTGTTTGCCTCGGTCGCGGAACGGCTAGACGAGCATCTGGACCTGATCCGGGAACCCGTGCTCGCCCGCCATTGGTGGCCCGATGGCAGCACCCTGGATCTGCACAGCGACGAGGAAGAGAGCAGCGCCGCGATCTATGCCTTCGCGGGCGCGCGCGCTGCACGGCAATTCGCGAACTTCACCGCCGAAACCCGCGGGCTGTTTCAGGCATTCCACGCGCCGGTGATGCAATCTGATCGCCCGGATATCCTGGGCATATTGAGGGCCTGCCTGCGCAACCCCGCCGTGCTGCGTCCCCTGCTGGGCGCGCGCAATCTGGCAGGGGCGCTGGCGGCACGGTTCTCTGACCCGCGGCTGCGTCAGCTGTTCGGGCGCTATGCCACTTATGTCGGGGGGTCGCCCTATGCCTCGCCCGCCCTCTTGATGCTGATCTGGCAGGCGGAGGCTGCGGGTGTCTGGCGCATCCGTGGTGGGATGTCGGCCCTGGCCCAGGCGCTTGCCGATTTGGCTGCAGATCGAGGTGCGGAGTTCACCTATGGCCAAACCGTCGAGCATATCGCGCGCAACGACAGCGGCTTGCGCCTGCATCTTGCCTCCGGCCGGATTATGGAAGCACGCAGTGTCGTCTTCAACGGCGATCCTGCGGCTTTGCATCACGGCCTGTTGGGGGCGGAAATGCAGGGCGCCGTGCCAGCGCGTGGCGTCACACCACGCGCCCTTTCCGCGACGGTTTGGAGCTTTGCCGCCAGATCGAGCGGTCTGCCGCTGGCCCATCACAACGTGGTCTTCAACAGCGATTGTCGGCACGAATTCGACGCCATCGCCCGGGGCGAAATGCCGGAGGACGCGACGCTTTACATCTGCGCCCAGGATCGCGGCACAGGCAAGGCCCCGGACGGGCCCGAGCGGTTCGAGATCATCCGCAACGCCCCTGCCCTGCCCGCAACCGGCCGGCCCGACAAGACACGGGATGACGAGGAGTACCAGCAATGTCGAACTCACACCTTCGGGGCGTTGCAACGGATGGGCCTGGATTTCGACCATTGGCCGGGCCGCGAGGCGCTGACGCTGCCCAGGGACTTCGCGGCGCTGTTTCCCGGGTCGGGCGGTTCCCTTTACGGGCGGAGCCCGCATGGCATGATGGCGAGCTTTCTGCGCCCGAACACGCACAGCCGGATCCCGGGCCTCTACCTGGCGGGCGGCGGCGTGCATCCGGGGGCGGGCCTGCCGATGGCACTCACCTCCGGCAGGCACGCGGCCGAGGCGATCTTGACGGACCATGCTTCGATATCGAGGTCCCGTCGGATGGCTATGCCTGGTGGTATGTCGACGGGCTCTCGTCCGATGGCAAACGTGGCATCTCGATTATAGCGTTCATCGGGTCGGTCTTTTCGCCGTGGTACCGCTGGACCGGACGAAAGCGTCCGCACAACCATGTCTGCATCAACGTCGCCCTCTATGGCCCGGGCGGGCGGTTCACGATGACCGAGCGGGGGGTGGGCGCGCTCACCACCGCGCGCGACCGGTTTCAGGTCGGTCCATCCTCTCTCCGCTGGCAGGACGGGCAGTTGGTGATCGATGTCGACGAGATCTCGAACCCCATCATCAGCCGGATCAAGGGCCAGATCCGCCTGACCCCGGCAGGCGTTACGGATGTGGAGATGCCGCTGAAACCCGATGGCACCCATATCTGGCGTCCCTTCGCGCCGACCGCCGGGATCGAGGTCGATCTGAACCGCAAGGGCTGGCAATGGCAGGGCCACGGCTATTTTGACGCGAATTTCGGGACGCGGGCGCTCGAGGATGATTTCAGTTACTGGACCTGGGGCCGCTTTCCCGTTCCGAGCGGCACGATGGCATTCTATGACGCCGAACGGCGCGATGGCACGACCCTGGCCGTCGGCCTGAGATTTGGCGAGGATGGCAGCGCCAAGATTGTCGACGTGCCCCCAAAAACCCGATTTGCCCGCAATCCCTGGCTGGTGAGGCGCGAGACTCGCGCCGATCCCGGGTATCGCCCGCGCCAGGTGCAGGCGATGCTGGATGCGCCGTTCTATGCCCGCTCTGCCATTCGAACGCAGATCGACGGGCGGGAGACGGTTGGGGTGCATGAGGCGCTGGATCTGAACCGCTTCGCCTCACCCCTGTTGAAACCGATGCTGGCGGTCAGGGTGCCAAGGGTCCCCGATTGGGCGGCTTTCGCGCGCTGACGCCTACTGCCCAAATACCAGCGGTTCCACCTGCGGATTGCGCCGCCACATGGATATGTTCAACGCAGCCGCGATCGTACACCAAAGCAGATAAGGCACGAACAGCCACCCGGCGATGGGGTCGAGCTCCCAGAAGCTGAGCATGGTCGCAGCCACAGCCAGCCAAAGCGCGACCACGACGATGATCGCCCCGCCGAACCGGCGCAGACCGAAAAAGACGGGCGTCCAGAGCGTGTTGAGCGCGATCTGCAGACCCCAGAGCGCCATGCCTGTCCCACTGCCCTCCAATGGTGCGACCCGCGCTGCGGCAATCGACATCGCGATATAGAGAGCGCTCCACGCCACCGGGAAAACCCAGTTGGGCGGCGTCCAGGGCGGCCGATCCAGTTTCAGGTACCATTGCCCCGGTGGGAAGGCCGCGCCGGTGGTGCCTGCTGCCATGCAGGCGCCCAGGCAGATGATGAAAACGATCATGTCCATGATGCTCAGATAGCAGACCCGGCGCCGCTTGCAACATCGCCGCGGCGGGCAAGGTCACGCTGCTTCAATTGGGCAAAGACGGAAAACAGCGTTCCTGCGCTGCCATCGCCCCAGACCGGTGGCAAGGGTTGATCCGCTGTCGCGGCATCGACCAGGAAGGCCGTCTCCTCCAGCGCCGGCGCGTAAAGCACGGGAGAGCGCGGCATCACACTGTCGGCGAGGCTGGAAGCCAGCGAGAGCCCGATCAGGCCAAGTTTTTCGGACATATGGGTGCGCGCGCGGCGGGTGACACTGTCATATCCCGCCGCCGCAATATGCCGACCGATCCCAGCATAGATATAGCGCGCGGCATAGATCCCGGGCCGGCAGGTGCGGGGCAGCGCCACGATCCCGACTTGCGAGCGTTGATAGAGACGCCGCGCCTCGCGCAGCAGACGCTCCGCCATTACCGCGATCTCGGGCGTCGGCGTCGGATCTGCCAGAAACGCCTCCACATCCAGGCTCATCTCGTCGAACCAGTCGAGGGGGAGATAGACACGACCGGCCTCCGCATCCTCGCCGATATCGCGAGCGATGTTGGTGAGTTGCATCGCGACACCCAGATCGCAGGCCCGTGCCAGCGCATTGCGGTCGCGCACGCCCATCAGCACGGACATCATCACCCCGACCGCCGAGGCAACACGCGCCGAATATTCGCGGACGCCCGAAAGGGTTTGATAGCGCCGCTCCTCCGCATCCCAGTGCAGTCCTTCGACTAGCGCCTCGGGCAGGGCGCGGGGCATATCGAAAGTCTGAACCATGCCGGTGAAAGCGCGCTCCACCGGATCGTTGGCGGGGCGCCCGGCATAGGCCCGGTCGAGCCGCGCGCGCAGCAGGCGCACGGCAGCGTCCTTCTCATCCCCCAGATCGACCTCGTCATCCGCCACACGACAGAAAGCGTAGAGCGCCAGCGCCGCATCGCGCACCCGGGGCGGCAGCAGGATCGAAGCTGCATAGAAGGACTTTGAGCCGTGCTTGATCGCCTCACGGCAATGGGCGAGGTCGCTCGGATATATCATTTGCCCACCCCCACCGCAGGAACCAGTTTCGAAAGCACCTCCGCCGAGGCCACGACCCCCGGCAGGCCAGCGCCCGGATGTGTGCCTGCGCCGACAAGATAAAGGCCAGGCACCTCCTCCGACACGTTATGCGGACGGAACCAGGCGCTTTGCAGGATGCGTGGTTCGATCGAGAAACCGCAGCCATGAGGGCTTAGATAGCGGTCGCGGAAATCCATCGGTGTCATGACATGGCTCGCGGCGAGATGATCGCCGAGGCCTGGCAGAACCTCGCGCTCCAGCACCGCCTGGACCTTCTGGCGATAGGGTTCCGCCTCGCGCGCCCAATCGACCGGGTCGTCAAAGCCCAGATGCGGGACCGGCGACAACGCATAGAACGTATCATCCCCGTCCGGCGCCGCGCTGGGATCGGTCACGGTCGGGCGGTGGATATAAAGGCTCATATCCTCTGCCAGATGCCCCTTCAGAAAGATATCGCGCACCAGGCCGCGATAGCGTGGACCGTTGAGGATGGTGTGATGCCCCACGTCGGCCCATTTCCCGCGCGTGCCGCGTGTGCCGAAATACCAAACGAACAATCCCATCGACCAGCGAGAGCGCTTCAGTCTTGCGGGTGTCCAGCGCCGCCGGGACCGTTTGCGCAGCAGCCGGTCATAGGTATGGCCCGCATCGGCATTCGACACCACGACATGCGCGGGCACGAACCGACCAGCGGTGGTCCGCACGCCGGAGACGTGATTGTTCTCCACCGCGATTTCGTCGATCTCAGTGTTATATGTCAGGCGCCCGCCAAGCCTCTCGATCACGCTCGCCATCGCATTCGCCAGGGCACTGCTGCCGCCCATCGCATAGTGGACGCCATATTCCCGCTCCAGATGCGAAACCAGGGCGTACATCGAGGTGACGTGGAAAGGGTCTCCACCGATGAAAAGCGGATGAAACGACAGCGCCATGCGCAGCCGTTCATCGCGCACCCGACCCGCAGCATGGGCGTAGACCGATCGATCCGCGCGTAACCAGGCGAAGGTGGGCAGAACCTTGATCAGCTCCCACAACCGGTTCATCGGGCGACGCCCCAGCCCCTCGAACCCGAAGGTATAGCGCCGCTCGCCGTCACGCATGAACCGGTCATAGCCCGCAAGATCCGTAGGGCTGAGACGCGCAATCTCCGCCCGCATTTTCTCGACGTCCTGATAGGCGTTCAGCGCGCTGCCATCGGGGAAGCGGATCTCGTAGAACGGATCGAGCGGGCGCAGATCTACATCAGCATCGAAGTCCTGCCCCGCGATCTGCCACAGCTCGCGAAAGACCTGTGGGGCTGTGACGATGGTGGGGCCAAGGTCAAAGCGATAGCCGTCCTTGTGCACGGCTGTGCCGCGCCCGCCGGGGCTGTCGAGCCGATCCAGCACCTCGACACGATACCCCTTGGCCGCCAGCCGAATACCGGCCGCGAGCCCACCAAAGCCGGCTCCGATCACCACTGCGGTGGGACGGCCGGGGCGCGCGTCTTCCTCGATACCAACGGCACCGGAGCGGGCAGTTTCGGCGCTGGAAAGGGGATCGCCGATCTGGATTCTTGGATTGACACCTGTCAACATGACTTGACGGTATCAATGCCCGCGATAATTGACAATGCCCTCTGGAAGGTTGAAACAATGATGGAACACTGCCCCTTTGCGCGCTCGGCCCGGCACAATGGATGAACAAAGCGAGATCGTCAGTCTGAGCTTTTATCGCTTTGGCGGGATCGGTGCGCGGACCTGGGCCTTCACGCAAATGCTGTTCGCCCGTTTCGCCATGGCCAAAATCGAGCGGATCGGGTTCTGGAAGCTGTTCGGCTCGGGCACGGGCGAGGGTTTCACCCCCCTGCCCAACACCGCAGTCTACGCGATCCTGGCAACCTGGCCTTCGGTCGAAGCAGCCCAGGGCGCGTTGGAAAAAACACATGTTTTTCAGCGGTATAGGGCAGTGTCGCGTGAAAGTTGGACGGTTTTTCTGGCCACCAGCGCCGCGCGCGGTGCCTGGGATGGTCGGGAACCGTTCCATCCGGTTGACACATCGGACAGCGGCGGGCCGTTGGCGGCGCTCACCCGGGCGACGATCCGCCCGTCGATTCTGCTGCGCTTCTGGAAGCGCGTTCCATCGATCTCACGCGCCATCGGCATGGACCGAAACGTGATGTTCAAGATCGGATTGGGCGAAGTTCCGTGGTTCCATCAGGTCACATTCTCGATCTGGCCCGACACCTCCAGCATGTCGCGTTTCGCCCGTACCGACGGCCCCCATGCCAAGGCGATCAAGGCAGTGCGCGAGGGCAAATGGTTCAAGGAAGAACTCTACGCCCGCTTCCGTATTCTCGAAGACAGCGGTACATGGAATGGCGCCAGCCCGCTCGGGACCCTGACTGATGGAGCCGTTTCTAGATGACTAACCCTTTTCCGTTCTCGGCCATCGTTGGTCAGGACGAGATGAAGCAAGCGCTGCTAATCGCCGCCGTTGACCCCAGCGTCGGTGGCGTTCTGGTCTTCGGAGATCGTGGCACGGGCAAGTCCACTGCAGTGCGGGCACTGGCAGCCTTGCTGCCCCCGATCCAGGTCCGCCCGGACTGCGCCTATAACAGTCAGCCGGGCGAGGCCGTGCCGGGCCGCGAAGACGACGACGCGACCGAGACTGTCGAGATCCCGACGCCCGTGGTGGATCTGCCATTGGGCGCGACCGAGGACCGGGTGGTGGGCACGCTGGATCTGGAACGTGCGCTGGCCAGTGGAGAGAAGGTGTTTGAACCCGGCCTGCTGGCCCGCGCCAATCGCGGGTTTCTCTATATAGACGAGGCCAACCTGCTGGAAGATCACCTGGTCGATCTGCTTCTGGATGTCGCCGCCTCCGGCGAAAACGTCGTGGAGCGCGAGGGGCTGTCGATCCGCCACCCCGCACGCTTCGTCCTGGTCGGCTCCGGCAATCCGGAGGAGGGCGAACTGCGCCCGCAACTGCTCGATCGCTTTGGCCTGTCGGTGGAGGTCGCGTCGCCGACCGATATCGCGGAGCGGGTCGAGGTTGTGCGCCGCCGCGACGCCTTCGACCGCGATCCGCAGGGGTTCCTGAAGCGTTGGACCCGGAAGAACACGGCCGAGCAGCGGCGCATTCTGAAGGCCCGCAAGGCGCTTGGCCGCGTGAAGATGCCCGATGCGGTGATCGAGGCCGCGGCCCGCCTCTGCGCCGCCGTTGGCTCGGACGGGTTGCGTGGTGAGTTGACCCTGATCCGCTCCGCCCGCGCCCATGCGGCGCTGGAGGGCGCGCGCGCGGTGACGATCACACATCTTGCAGCCATTGCCCCCTCGGCCCTGCGCCACCGTCTGCGCCGCGACCCGCTCGACGAGATCGGCTCCACCGCCCGTATCGATCGAGCCATCACGGAGGTTCTGGGCGTGTGAGCGAAGCGGCGCAGCGCTGGCATCTTGCGGGATTGGCTGCCGCGGTTCTTGCTGTCGATCCGGGCGCTATGGGCGGGATCGTTTTGCGCGCACGCTCCGGACCGGTGCGCGACAAGTGGCTGGCGCTGGCGAACGCGTTGACGGAGGCCCCAGCCCGCAGCATGCCGCCTAGCATCGCAGATGACCGGTTGCTGGGCGGGCTGGACCTTGGCGCCACGCTCTCTGCCGGCGCACCGGTTCACTCGAGCGGAGTGTTGGCCGAGGCGGACGGCGCCACCCTGATCGTGCCCATGGCCGAACGACTGGAGGCCGGCACCGCCGCCCGGTTGGGCGCCGCGTTGGATACCGGCCTGGTGCCGGATGGCGGCACCACACCTGCGCAGTTTGGTTTGATACTGCTGGATGAAGGGGCCGCACCTGAGGAGCGCCCGCCGGAAGGCCTCTGCGACCGCCTCGCCCTGCATATATCGCTGGAGGGCCTTGCGCTGGCGGACACCCAAGAGAAGCCTCTAGATACAGCGGATATCGCCGCGGCCCGCGCCCTGTTGCCCAGGGTTCGATTGCCCGACCCCGCATTTGAAACTCTTACGGTTTCAGCGGCGATGACAGGTATCACCTCCGCCCGAGCGACGCTCATGGCAGCCCGTGTGGCGAGGGTGCTGGCGGCATTGGGGCGGCGCAAGATGGTCTCGGACCAGGACCTTGCCACTGCCGCTGGCCTGGTTCTGGCGCCACGCGCAAAATTCATGCCCGAGACTGCGGAGCCGGAGGAGGATACGCCCCCACCGCCGCCCGACCAAGACCAACCAGACAGCGATGCGGATAACAGCGACGAGACCGGGCGGGTCGAGGATAAGGTTCTCGACGCGATACGCGCCTTGCTGCCAAACCTCGCCTTGAACGACACTGCGCGGCGCAGGGGTAGCGCCAGATCAGCCGGATCGGGCGCACGCGAGAAGGCGGTCACCCATGGCCGCCCGGCCGGAACGCGCCCAGGCAAACCCGATAGGCGATCACGGCTGGATCTCCTCGCGACCCTGCGTGCAGCCGTACCTTGGCAAAAACTGCGTGGGCGGCATCCCGGCGAGGCACACATCGCCATCCGCGCCGACGACTTCCGACTGAAGCGGTTCGAACGCCCGTCCGAAAGCGTGAAGATCTTCGTGGTCGACGCCTCCGGCTCCGCCGCCATGGCCCGCATGGCCGAAGCCAAGGGTGCGGTGGAACTGATGCTGGCCGAAGCCTATCAACGCCGCGAGAAAGTCGCGCTGATCGCGTTTCGCGGCACCGGGGCCGAGTTGTTGCTGCCCCCAACCCGCTCGCTGGTTCAGGCCAAACGCCGACTGGCGGTGCTGCCCGGCGGCGGGGGCACGCCGCTGGCCTCGGCCCTGCAATCGGGCGCGGCGCTGGCACGCCAGATCCGGCAGCGTGGCGCAACCCCCTATCTGGTGTTGCTGACCGATGGGCGGGGTAACATCGCACTGGACGGCACCCCGGGCCGCCCCGGCGCGGCCGAGGATGCGATTAAAGCCGCGCGCGAGATCGCGGCCGATTATCTGACCTCGATCCTTGTCGATACGTCGAACCGCCCTCAGGCCGAGGCTGCGGACCTCGCCAAAGCGATGGGCGCGCAGTATCTGCCCTTGCCGCGCGCCGATGCAGGGCGGATTTCCGGCGCGGTCAGGACGGCCATCGGCGCATGAGCGGCACGCCTCATCGCGACTGGGACAGCGATGGCGCCGATTGGCCAAACCGCGAGGCGAGCATGTTCCTGCATGCCGGGGGCATCGAGTGGCATGTCCAGCGGATGGGGGCGGGGCCGGTTGCGTTGCTGCTGCACGGCTCGGGCGCCGCGACCAACAGCTGGGCCGAGTTGCTGCCGCTGCTCGCGCAAGATTTTGATGTCGTCGCACCGGATCTGCCAGGCCACGGGTTCAGCCGCGCCCCCTCGCGCCGTATGCTCTCGCTGCCTGCAATGGCGGATGAGGTGACCGCCCTTACGGAAACTCTGGAGATCGCGCCGGACCTCGTGATCGGTCATTCCGCAGGTGCCGCGATTGCGCTGCGCACGGTCCTGAGCGGTGCGTTGACGCCAAGGATGGTCATCGGGCTGAACGCGGCACTGACGCCGTTCCGTGGACTTGCCGGCATCATGTTCCCGCCGATGGCAAAGCTGCTGGCGATGAACCCCTTTACGCCGTGGATGTTCTCGCAGGTTGCCGGGTCCGAGCAGACGGCAAAGCGTCTGATCGAGGGGACGGGCTCCAGGATCGACCCGGCTGGCCTCGCCCTCTATGCGCGGCTGCTGGCGCGACCGGACCATGTGGGCGGTGCGCTGTCGATGATGGCGCAATGGGATCTGGAACCGCTGCTGCGCGCCCTGCCCCATATCCGGGTGCCGCTGCATCTGGTCGTCGGGTTGCAGGACAAGGCGGTGCCACCAGGCGAGGCCGCGGCCCTGGCGCAGGCCAACCCGATGATAACGCTCCACGAATTTGTGGATGCCGGTCATTTGCTGCATGAGGAATATGCCGAGGAAACCCATGCGCTGATCAAGCGCCTGGTGACCCCCAGTTAACGCCCGCCGGATTCCAGCAGCCCGAAGCGGCGCAACTTCACATAGAGGCTCTGACGGCTCAGCCCCAGGATTTCCGCCGCAGAAGCGCGGTTGTTGCCGGTTTTCTTCAAGGCCGCCTCGATGCACATCTTCTCGATCTCTTCGGTCGAAGCGCGCACCAGTTCCTTCAGCGGCACCGAGCCGACGAGCTGCATCAGATCGCTGACCGATTCCGAAGATGGACTGGGCTTGCGCGCCGGGATCTGGTCGAAGCGAGAGATATCGCGGATGACAAAGCCGATGCTGGGCCGGCCGGCATCGCTGAGCGCGGCCACCGACACCTCGACCCGCGTCTCCGACCCGTAGGTGCCGACCAGAAGCGAAGTGAAGGCCCGCAGCCTGCCATGCTCGCGCGCATTCGAGATAATGATGTCCATATCCACGCCCGGTCGGCCCATGAAGCGCGACAGCATCTCGCCCCGCGCCTGGGCGACCATCGGGACCTCGGACATGCCCAGGAACGCTTCGTTGCACCACAGGATCACGCCGTCTTCGTCGGTCAGAACCATCGCATCGGGCATGCGCCCGACCATGCCGACCAGCATCTCCTCGATCGCGGGCTCGTCGTCATTGCGTCGGTCGCTGGTGGAGAAACTGCAGAGCATCATCATCGACTCGACGGCGCGGAAGGCCGAGATCTTGCAGTCGATCTGAACGCCGGTGCCGGCGAGCTCGGCATTGAACCTTTCGCTGTCGCCGGTGGAGGTCACGCGGTCGAGCACCTCCTGCACCATGACCTGGTCTTCGCCCCGGAACAGCTCCTCCAGCGGCTTCGCATTCAGTTCCTCGGCATCGCGGGTGAGCAGACGCGCGGCGGCGGCGTTGACCTCCTGCACCTTGTGACGCTTGCCACCGGCGATCACCAGCGCCTCGTTCGAGGTTTGGAACAGCACCCGATAGCGAGTTTCGAGCTGACGCAGCCGTCCATAGTCTTCATCCAGCGCGCGTTGTGCCTCGACCAGGCGCGATTGCAGTGTCGCGATGGCCTGCATCTCGTGACCCAGGAAAATCGTCGCATCGCCCGCCGGCACCGCCTGATAGCGCATCGGGAATTCGTCGATCCCACCGATCAGGTGGTTGATCTCGCGCCATTTCGGGCGATCGTCCGCTTCCGCTTTGTCCAGCATGTCGCGGATCTTGGGGCGGCATTCCTCGGTCACCAAGTCTTCCATGGGGTGACCGATCAGCGTCTTGGGATTGAAACCTCTGGGGGTCTCCATATTCCAGATCAGGTCGCGCACTTGCCCAGTCCCATCGACGATCACTGCAATGTCGGACACGGCGGAGACCAGGGAGACAAACGCCTCTGGCACGGGCATGACGGCGCCCTGTTCTTTTAGAAAGTGCGATGTCATTCAGTGAACACTCGCTCTATCCCATCCGCAAGGCGGCTCTATGTGCGCTGCGCGCCCGCGATGTCAATGCTTGCCGAGCGTTGCTTGACACGCTGCAGCAGCGACTGCGCTGCAACTGTCACATCGTCGACAATGCAATCAGCGCCGACTTCACGGGCGATATCAGGCTCCAGCTCTGTCAGATATCCACCTACTGCAATCACGGCCTCCGGGCAGGCATCGCGCAGCGCTTCGACGCTGAGGGCGAGGCTTTCAGTGACCGCGCGACATCCTGCGGACAGGCCGATCAACTCGCAGGGGTTCTCGCGCGCATGGCGTGCCAGATCCTCGAATGAAAGCGAGGTTTGCAGATCGACCCTCCAACCGGAACGGCGAAAGAAATCGGTAGCCATGGTCAGGCCCAGCAGATGCGTTTCGCCCGGAACCGGGACGAAGAGCGCCGAAATTCCGATATCACGCTCGGCCGCATCGGCGAAGAAGGTCGGACCAAGCGCCCGCAGGATACCGTGCAGCCGGGCAAGGCCCAGCGTCACTTCCAGAAAACTGGCTGAGTCCTCGACCCATTTCTCCCCCAGCCGCCTTGCGGCGACCGAGATATAACGCAAATAGAGCGTGTCCGCCGTGCGCCCGGATTGGCGCGCCTTGTCGATGATCCGCGCCGCCTCGCCCGGATCCTCGGCGACAAGTGCCTGGCAGAGTGTCTCGACCTCCCCCTGCGTTGGGCCGTTGTGGGCGAGTGGATCGAACCCACCGACTTCGCGCTCGCGCAGAACACGATCGGTCAGACGCGCAACCACATCCTTCGCAAAGGACTGCGTGACGCTTTCAGGAATGGCGTAGAGGGCGTTGTGCAGATCGGAAAAGCCAGCCAGCCCCTCGGGATCACCAGCGGACCTTGTCCCGCTGTCCTGAGTATCCATCTGACCTCCCTTCCGACACGCCCGTGCAGCAGTCTGGTGCCGCCTTGCCGGGGTGTCATCGACCCTGTACCGGTTCTCGCTCACCGGACACCGAAATACAAAACCACGGAACGACCGCTGCGTCAATTTTAACTGACATACACCCTTGATTTCCGCTGATACGGGCGCCCTCGAGCCAAGATCGGCTGATTTCAGGCCCATAAACCCCCGAACCGATTCGATTTAAGCCGCGCCAGGAGCCTATTCGTCAAATTTTTCAGACGTAAGTTTTGATTGACACTTTTGTGGCCTTCCCCCTACCTTCGAGTCACAGAAAACGATAAAAAGGGGAGGTGCAATGACCGGGCTGGCGCTCACTGGCCGCCACGGCAGACCGCTCTACACGCCGGAGCAGCGGCGGCGCCGCGATGCGACGCGATGGACGCTGGTTCAGGGTGTGCTGGCGCCTGTGCAGTTCCTGGTTTTCGTAATCTCTCTGGCCCTCGTCCTACGGTACCTTGCGACCGGCGAGGGCTTGGCCGTTGCCACAGCTTCGATCCTGATCAAGACAGGGTGCCTCTACACCATCATGGTCACCGGCGCGATTTGGGAGAAGGTCGTTTTCGGTCAATACCTTCTGGCACCCGCATTCTTCTGGGAGGACGTGGTCAGCTTCATCGTGATCGCGCTCCACACGGCTTATGTCTGGGCCTGGATCAGCGGTACGCTGGCGCCCCAGGAACAGATGTGGCTCGCCCTCGCGGCCTATGCCGCCTATGTCCTGAATGCCGCCCAATTCCTGCTAAAACTGCGCGCCGCCCGGCTGGATGTCTCGTCTCGCGAACCGGTGGTGGCGGGATGAACCAGCCGTTCCCACCGCCCACAGGATGCGCCGCCACACCGGTCCTGAAACAGCGCGGCCAGCGAGAGGTGTTTTGCGGGCTGACGGGAATCATCTGGCTACATCGCAAAATGCAGGATGCCTTCTTCCTGGTGGTCGGCAGCCGCACCTGTGCCCATCTCCTGCAATCCGCGGCGGGGGTTATGATCTTTGCCGAACCGCGTTTCGGCACGGCGATCATGGAGGAAAAGGACCTCGCAGGCCTGGTCGACGCGAATGAGGAACTGGATCGCGAAGTCGCCCGCCTGCTGGCGCGGCGCCCGGACATCCGGCAGCTCTTCCTCGTGGGGTCCTGCCCATCGGAAGTGATCAAGCTGGATCTCAGCCGCGCCGCCGAACGCCTGACCCAGATGCATGCGCCCCATGTGCGGGTGCTGAACTATTCCGGTTCGGGTATCGAGACGACATTCACCGAGGGCGAGGATGCCTGCCTCGCCTCCATGGTACCTGCGCTGCCCGAAACGACCGCCGAGGAACTGCTGATCGTCGGCGCCTTGCCCGATGTGGTGGAGGATCAGTTCCTGCGCCTCTTTGCCGAGATCGGTTTGGACAATGTCCGCTGCCTGCCTGCCCGCCGCTCGGACGAGGCGCCGGGTGTCGGCCCCAATACCCGTTATCTGTTGGCGCAACCCTTCTTGGGCGCGACCGCGACCGCGCTGGATCGGCGTGGTGCCGACCGTATCGCCGCCCCTTTCCCGTTCGGCGAGGAAGGCACAGCGGCCTGGCTGCACGCCGCCGCCGCCGCCTTTGGCATTTCAGCGGCACAAGTCGACAAGGTGATCGAAGCCCCCCGCGCCCGTGCCCGCGCAGCAGTTGCCAAAGTGGCCGAGACGCTGAGCGGGCGGACGATCTTCTTCTTCCCCGACAGCCAGCTCGAAATCCCACTCGCGCGCTTTCTGGCGCGGGAATGCGGGATGGTGCCGGTGGAGGTCGGTGCGCCCTATATCCACGGCGAGATCATGGCCGAGGATCTGGCGCTGCTGCCGACCGGACCGACCCTTTCCGAAGGACAGGATGTCGATCTGCAACTCGACCGCTGCCGCGCGGCCCGGCCCGACCTGACCGTCTGCGGTCTCGGCCTTGCCAATCCGCTGGAGGCCGAGGGGCTTTCCACCAAATGGGCGATCGAACTGGTCTTCACGCCGGTCCACGGCTTCGAACAGGCCGCCGATCTGGCCGAGCTTTTCGCCCGGCCGCTGCGCCGCCGCGAGAGGCTCGCGATATGAAGCTCAGCGTCTGGACATATGAGGGCCCGCCCCATGTCGGTGCGATGCGGATCGCCACCGCCATGAAGGGCATGCACTATGTGCTGCACGCGCCCCAGGGCGATACCTATGCCGATCTGCTGTTCACGATGATCGAGCGGCGCGGCCATCGCCCGCCGGTGACCTATACCACCTTCCAGGCGCGCGATCTGGGGTCGGACACGGCAACCTTGTTCAAAACCGCCTGCGCCGAGGCTTACGAGCGCTTTGAACCCCAGGCGATGATCGTTGGCGCCTCGTGCACCGCCGAATTGATCCAGGACGATCCAGGCGGCTTGGCCGAGGCGCTGGAATTGCCGGTGCCCGTGGTACCGCTGGAGCTTCCCTCCTATCAACGCAAGGAGAACTGGGGCGCGGGCGAGACCTTCTATCAGATCACCCGCCATCTGGCCGGGCCGCAGGAGCGGACGGAGCAGGTGACCTGCAATCTGCTGGGAGCAACGGCGCTGGGCTTCCGTCACCGCGACGATGTGGTGGAGATCACACGGCTGCTGGCCTCCATGGGCATCGGTGTGAATGTCTGTGCACCTCTGAATGCGACGCCCGCCGATATCGCGCGGCTTGGGGCGGCGCATTTCAATGTGGTCCTCTATCCCGAAATCGCCGACTCGACTGCGCGCTGGTTGGAGAAGAACCACAGCCAACCCCGGGCGAAAACCGTTCCCATCGGCGTCGGTGCCACCCGCGAGTTTCTGGCAGAGGTCGCCAAGATCACCGGGCTGGAAACACCTGCCGAGGATACCCGCCTGCCCTGGTGGTCTCGCTCGGTCGACTCGACCTATCTGACCGGCAAACGGGTCTTCATCTTTGGCGATGCGACCCACTCGATCGCCGCGTCCCGTGTCTCTGCCGAGGAAATGGGGTTCGAGGTGGTCGGCCTCGGCTGCTATAATCGCGAGTTTGCCCGCGATCTGCGCGAGGCCGCGGCGTTGCATGGCGTCGAGCCGCTGATCACCGAGGATTATCTGGAAGTCGAAGACGCGATCACCGCCCTGCAGCCCGAAATGATCCTGGGCACCCAGATGGAGCGGCATATCGGCAAGCGGCTCGGCATTCCCTGCGCCGTGATCTCGGCCCCTGTCCATGTGCAGGACTTCCCCGCGCGGTACTCACCCGTGATGGGGTGGGAGGGGGCCAATGTCCTCTTCGACACCCTGATCCATCCTCTGGTCATGGGGTTGGAAGAGCATCTGCTGCACATGTTCCGCGAAGATTTCGAATTCCACGACCAGGCTGGTCCCTCGCATCTGGCGAGCCATGCACCCGCGCCCAGCGCGCCGGTAGCAGCCGCCCCCATTGCGATCGAAGGCACCCCGGAATGGGCGCCAGAGGCCGAAAAGGAACTGGGCAAGATCCCCTTCTTCGTGCGCGGCAAGGCGCGCCGGAACACTGAAAAATTTGCGGCCGATCAGGGCCGCGCTCTCATCGATGTCGAGACGCTCTACGATGCCAAAGCGCATTTCGCCCGCTGACGCGCCACCCGTGCGGGTGGCGATCGTCACATTGGACAGCCACCTGGCTGCCCCGGTCGAGCGTGCGCGCGCGGGACTGCAGCGCGACATCCCCGGGCTCACCCTCTCGCTACATGCCGCCGCCGAATGGTCGTCGGACCCCGCTGCCCTGCAGCGCTGCGAGGCGGATATCGCCAAGGCGGATGTGATCATCGCCACCATGCTGTTCCTCGACGAACATGTCCGCGCGATCCTGCCGGCCCTGGCGGCCCGTGCGCCCGACTGCGATGCGATTGTCGGCTGCATGGCGGCGGGCGAGGTGATCAAGCTAACGCGGCTCGGTCGCTTCAACATGGGGGCCAAAGAAAGCGGCGCCATCGCGTTGCTGAAGCGTCTGCGCGGATCTGGAAAGAAGAAGGTCTCCTCCGGCGCGCATCAGATGCGGATGCTGAAACGGATCCCCAAGATCCTGCGGTTCATCCCCGGCACGGCGCAGGACGTGCGCGCCTATTTCATGGCGATGCAATACTGGATGGCGGGCTCGGACGACAATGTCGCCGCGTTGGTGCGCTTCCTGATCGACCGTTATGCCACTGGCCCGCGCGAGATGCTGCGTGGCACGTTGAGTGCGCCCGATCCGGTGGAGTATCCGGAGGTCGGTATCTATCACCCGGATCTGCCCGGGCGGCGCGTCAGCGAGCGCGTGTCCGACCTGCCGATCCGGATCGACAACACCAAGGGCACGGTCGGCGTTCTGCTGATGCGCGCCTATGTGCTGGCGGGCGACACCGCGCATTATGACGGCGTGATCCGTCAGTTGGAGTCGCGCGGACTGCGGGTAATCCCGATCTTCGCCGCTGGCCTCGACGCACGACCGGCCATCGACGCCTTCCTGCGCGACGGAGAGCGTATCCATATCGACGCGCTGCTCAGTCTGACCGGCTTCAGCCTGGTCGGCGGCCCGGCCTATAACGACACCAAGGCGGCGGAGGAGGCGCTGAGCGGCCTCGATGTCCCCTACATCGCCGCCCACGCGCTGGAGTTCCAGACGCTGGAGGAATGGAGTGCCTCGGCCCGCGGTCTCTCGCCGGTGGAAGCCACTATGATGGTGGCGATCCCAGAGATCGACGGCGCGACGGGGCCGATGATTTATGGTGGGCGGTCGGGCGCCGAGGGCGCGGACGCCCGCGCGATGCGGTCTGATCAGGAACGTGCATCCCTACTGGCCGATCGGGTTGCCAAGCAAGTTGCGCTGCGCCGCACGACGGTCGCGGACCGCAAGGTGGCAGTGGTGCTTTATGGGTTCCCGCCCAATGCGGGTGCGGTCGGCACGGCGGCGCATCTGGCGGTATTCGAGTCGCTCCATAACACCCTGACAGCAATGAAAGCTGAGGGGTACAGGCTCGACATTCCGCCCACGGTGGATGCCCTGCGCGACACAGTGCTGAAGGGAAATGCCGAGAAACACGGACAGCAGGCCAATGTTGCGGCTCATATCGGTGCCGAAGACATGGTGGCACGCGAGCCCCATCTGGCCGAAATCGAAGCCGCCTGGGGCCCCGCCCCCGGCAGGCATCAATCCGATGGACGCGGGGTCTTCGTGCTTGGCGCTCAGTTTGGCAATGTCGCCATCGTGGTGCAGCCAGCCTTTGGCTATGAAGGCGACCCGATGCGGCTCTTGTTCGAGAAGGGCTTCGCACCTACGCATGCCTTCAGCGCCTTCTACCGCTGGATCCGCGAGGATTTCGGCGCAGATGTGGCGCTGCATTTCGGAATGCATGGCGCGCTGGAATTCATGCCGGGCAAGCAATGCGGCATGGGCCCAGACTGCTGGCCGGATCGCCTGATCGGCGATCTGCCGAATGTCTACCTCTATGCCATGAATAACCCCTCAGAGGGGGCGTTGGCCAAACGGCGCGGGGCGGCGACAATTGTCAGCCATCTGACCCCGCCTGTCGGCAAGGCCGGACTCTACAAGGGATTGGTCGAATTGAAAGCCTCGCTCGACCGCTGGCGGACCGGGGCCCCAGACGCGCCGGACCGTGCGGATCTGGCCGAGATGATACGCGCGCAGGCCGAGGAGTTGGATCTGGCCGTAGCCGATACGCCGGATGAGGACGCGATCACCCAGCTTTGGCGCAATCTGATCGAGTTCGAGCATGCGCTGATCCCGCATGGCCTGCATGTAGTGGGGCAGACGCCCTCGCCCGAGCAACGCGCCGATCTGCTGGCCCTGATGGGCGAGGCGCTGCCCGAGGCCGATCTGGACGTCGCCGAGCGGCATCTGCAAACCGACAGCGAGACGCCTGCGCTGCTGCACGCGTTGGGCGGCGGCTTCATTCGCCCGGTGCCCGGCGCCGATCTGATCCGCACACCCGACGCTCTGCCGACAGGTCGCAACCTGCACGCCTTCGACCCGTTCCGCATGCCCTCGGCCTTCGCGATGGCCGAAGGGGCGAAGCAGGCGGAATTGCTGCTGCAAAAACATCTGGCGGAAGGGAATACCTTGCCCCGCTCCATCGCGCTCGTGCTCTGGGGTGCCGACAACCTCAAGACCGAAGGTGGGCCGATTGCCCAGGCCATGGCGCTGATGGGGGCGATACCCCGGTTCGACTCCTATGGCCGCCTGTGCGGTGCGGAATTGCTGCCGCTGGAGACGCTTGGCCGGCCCCGGATCGATGTGGTGATGACACTCAGCGGCATCTTCCGCGACTTGCTTCCGCTGCAGACGCGGATGCTGGCGGAGGCCGCCTGGCTGGCCGCCACCGCCGACGAGCCCGCCGATATGAACCATGTGCGCGCCCATTCGCTGGATCATGCCGACGCGACCGGCTGTGACTTCGACACGGCAGCGCTCCGCGTCTTCTCGAACGCCGATGGCGCCTATGGCTCGAACGTCAATCACATGATCGATGCGGGTGCCTGGGATGACGAGGACGAACTGGCGGATACGTTCCAGAAGCGCAAGTGCTTCGCCTATGGCCGGACAGGAGAGCCCGCCGCGCAGCCCGAGTTGATGAACGCGATACTGACCCGGATCGATCTGGCCTATCAAAATCTGGAGTCGGTCGAGCTGGGCGTGACCACCATCGACCACTACTTCGACACGCTGGGCGGCATTGGCCGGGCGATCACCCGCGCGCGCGGTGAAGCGGCCCCGGTCTATATCGGCGACCAGACCCGCGGCGACGGCAAGGTGCGCACGCTGACTGAACAGGTCGCGCTGGAGACCCGCACCCGCGCGCTAAACCCCAAATGGTACGAGGGGATGCTGAACCATGGCCACGAAGGCGTGCGCCAGATCGAGGCGCATGTGACCAACTCGGTCGGCTGGTCGGCCACCACCGGACAGGTCGATCCTTGGGTGTATCAACGTCTGACCGAGACCTTCGTGCTGGATCCGGAGATGCGCCGCCGCCTGGCCGAGCTGAACCCTCAGGCCAGCGCCCGCATGGCAAACCGCCTGATCGAGGCGCAAGAACGCGCCTACTGGACCCCCGACGAAGACACGCTCGCGGCACTCCGCCAGGCGGGTGACGAACTGGAAGACCGGTTGGAAGGCATTCCAACCGTCGCCGCCGAATGAGGAGGAGCTGATGAGCCCGCTCGACAACAAACACCTGATGAAGCGCGCCGCCGGCGTGCCCTCGCTGAAGGGCGAGGACGGCGAAGGCAGTGTTCAGGTCAAGATGGACCCGACCATGAAGATCGACACCGCGAAGGTCTTCTCGGTCTACGGCAAGGGGGGGATCGGCAAATCGACCATTGCACGACGCGCAACGGCATCGTCTTCCTCATCCGCCGTCCACTTCCTCGTCTTCTTCGAGACATCCTTCCGCGGCCACACCATAGCAGATGAACGGCTGGGGAAGGCTGCAAGAGGCGTCGTATGGCGCACCGCGCGCAGCGCAGGGAGAGGCAGGCCTCGCAGAGACAAGAAACGTCCCAATCCAATGCCGAAACCCCCTCTCATATTGACGTTCAGACTCGTTTGCTTGCCTGCTGTCAGCGTGTCGTGTTGGCGCCGAGCTGGCGCTCGCTG
>JBCCDU010000062.1:0-24820 GCA_039030715.1 Pseudomonadota bacterium | reverse complement strand
GAGAGAACGGCAAAGGCTGAGAATCGATGCAAAGCTGCCGATCATGCCGTTCTCGAAGTCTTGGCGCCGGTCGAGGGACTCGAACCCCCGACCCACTGATTACAAATCAGTTGCTCTACCAGCTGAGCTAGACCGGCCACCGGGCGGCTTCTTACTTGATCCGGGTGGGTGCAGGCAAGGGGCGTGATCAGGGCAGTATAGCGTCTCCGTGTCGCCCGGGCCCGTGCGATAGATGGTGTGCGCCAAAAAGAAGATCCAAGCGAGCCCAAGTAGGATAATGGCAATGGAGGGCTAGCCGCACTCCGCCGGTCGTTCGATTGATGCTTGGTCATAGACGGCGGTTGCCAGCGTTTCGAATTTGGAGGGATGCGGTATCGGCGTGGCGGGCGGATCCTTTACCGACTCCGTCAAGATTAGCAGCCCGCCAAGTTTAGCGTGTTTCCGCTAAAGATTGGCGGCGGATGTTCCATCGGATGCTGAACAGCATCACCTGTTTGGACGCGGAAACCGTCTGGTTCCGGTCGGTTCGTACCGACTTATGATGGGGAGGAATAGAATGCCGCGCCCCGGCTTTCGAGGGGGCGCGGCGTTGTCTTGAAGGCTCTCAGAGCAGCACTTGTTCCGGCTCGCCGATATTCTCGAACTGCAAATCGTCGATGATGAACTCGCCTGCGCTGACGAAGATCAGTTCGTCGACGCCCTGGAAGTCCTCGCCGAACTCGACCAGTGTGCTGGGCGTGAAGTTGCCGGTGACGTCGAAGCTTTGCCGTGCGACCAGTTCACCGTCGTTGAAGGCAATCACGTCGACGGCGCCAAACTCCGCCCCGAGCAGGGCCGTGACCAGATCGAACTCCGCCCCGTCGAAGCGGGTGACCGCGATCTCGGTCTCGTCGCCAAGCGCGTCCACCGCCAAGATGTCCTGCGCATCGCCATCGGCGATCAGGGTCAGGTCGTCCTGGTTGCGGCTGTCGCTCAGCAGAACCGTGTTCGGGTTCTCGAATGTGGGCTCGGGCTGTCCGAGAACTTCGAAAATGTCCACCGGTGTCGTGAAGTCGATCAGCGCGCCGTCGAAGACGAAGCCGTCGCTGATAACAGTGCCGTCGCGCGGGTCGAGCCCATCGGTGGAAACCTCGCGGCTGTCGCGTCCGAATTCTTCGAAGTCGATGACGTCATAGGCCTCTTGCAGCACGATGTTGTCGATGGTGACGCCACCGATCGAGACGATATCGACAAAGTCGACCCGCCCGAATTCCGCATCGTCGAACTCCACCGTGACCGTGGGTGTGAGCCCGCCGATAGGAAGGATTGGCAGGACCGGCACGGCGACTTCGTCGAGCGCGATGAAATCACCCTTCTCGAAATTAATGTCGCGCAGGAACGGAATCGGCAGTCGCCCGCCATTCGAGGGCGTTTGCAGGACCTCGACACCCACGGCCTGACCTTCGCGATAACCGACAGCCAGTGCGAAGCCTCCGTCCAGTGACAGATCCGCCGCCTCCAGGTCGAACGCCTCGCCATCGATGCGGGTAATCGACAGTGGCTGGCCGAAGGGCGGCAGGAACTCGTCGATCAACTGACCGCCGAAGGTGATCAATTCGTTGATCGTAAAGTCCGAGATGAAGTCGATCACATCGCCGACGATCGGGTCTTCCAACGCGCCCTCGCCACCGATGCCTTCGAGCAGGCCCAGGATTTCGGTTTCGAATTCGGCCAGAATTGCACCGACCGGCTTTCCCTCCTGATCCTCGAGGAAGCTGTTCGGGATATCGGCGGAGTTCGGGTTGTCGTTCGACAACTCGCCCAGGAACGCCGATACTTCGGCCAGTAGGAAGAAGATTTCCTCCTGCGGCACGCTGATGTTTTCGTCGATCGCCGGTCCTCCAGGCAACGGTCCTTCGAACACCGGCCCATCAAACAGGCTGAACGGGAACAGGTTGAAGCCTGCGATGTTGAAATCGGGCGGGACGTCGGAGTCTTGCTCGAGCACAAACTCGTCGAAAGTCCCGATCGGGCTGGCGTTGATGAAGAAGCCCTGACTCTCCACGCCGAAGAGCGGCCTGTCGAGCGCCTGGACCTGGATCGGTCCGCCGATGAATTCGCCGAACTCCTCGAAGTCGATGATGATCTGCTCATCCTCTTCCGCTTCGACGATCTTGCCATTCAGACGGACCTCGATCTCTTCGACATTCACGACGCGGTGGCCGTTGCTGAATGTGAAGGGTTGCGAGGTATCGCCCGCCAGATACGCGGCCGCTTCGTTGGCCAATGTCTGAGCCGTTTCGGCATCCTTGCTGAGGAAGCGGAGGAAATCCGTGCCCTCTCCACCATCCACATTGTCGATGCCCAGATCGGCATGCACGATGATCCGATCATCGTCGGCGCCCGCCAGGATCGAGTCATCGCCTGCACCGCCGATCAACTGGTCCTCGCCCGCATCACCGCGAAGACGGTCATTGCCGATATTGCCAAAGATCCGGTCGTCGCCGTCATTGCCGTTCAGGCGGTCATCGCCGCCGTCACCGCGCAGCGTGTCGTTGTCGGCGCCGCCCGAGACCGTATCCTGCCCACTTCCGCCGAAGATCAGGTCTTCGCCACGGTTGCCGAACAGACGGTCATCGCCGCCGCCGCCACGCAATTCGTCATTGCCATTGTCGCCGCGCAGTGTATCGCCGCCAGCGCCACCGAAGATGGTGTCGTCGCCATTGCCGCCGAACATGATGTCAGCGTCGCGGCCGGTGGCGATCAGCAGGTCGTTCCCGCCGCCGCCGCGCAATTCGTCCGAGCCGGCGCCGCCATCCAGCGTGTCGTTGCCGTTGCCGCCGAACAGGATGTCATCGTCATCGCCCCCGAAGAGCTGATCGTCGTCCTCGCCGCCGCTCAGAAAGTCGATGCCCGCACCGCCATCCAGGATGTCATTGCCAGCTTCGCCTTCCAGGGCATCGATGCCGTCGCCGCCGAAAACCTCGTCGTCGCCGTCGCCTGCAAGCACATCGTCGTCGCCCTCCAGGGCTTCGATCAGATCGTTCTCAAGCGTGCCAAGCAGCAACTCGGAGTCAACCGAGCCTGTAATTGTATTGTCGATCATCTTCACAGTCTCCCCACGGCCCAGACGTTCGACACAGCCTAGGTCGTCAAATCACGCATGTAGGTAGGAGAAGACGCAATGCAGAGATTACGGCCAGTCCACCCTCGATTCTTCCCTCGAGGCGAATTATGACACGGTTTTTCCTTTAACGAAACGGTAACTAAACTTTCGAAATCAGAGGCTTGGTATTTCCTGGTGGTCGTCGGGTGCGTGACCGCAGCGCTCTGATTGACCCCGGGGATCGGCTGGGCTACGAGCATGCGGCGCAGGTCCAGTCCGCGCATTGCCTGCAAAATGCCGGTCCGAGCCGGCCAAAATGTCCGGTTCAAAGATGTCCGAGTCCGCCCCGACCACAGCACCCAGATCGTTTCAGGAAATCCTGTTGCGCCTTTCGAATTACTGGGCAGCGCAGGGCTGCGCGATCATGCAACCCTATGACATGGAGGTGGGGGCGGGCACCTTTCATCCGGCGACGACGCTGCGCGCGCTGGGGCCGAATGCCTGGGCCGCGGCCTATGTCCAGCCCTCGCGCAGGCCGACCGATGGGCGCTATGGCGAGAACCCGAACCGGTTGCAGCATTACTATCAGTACCAGGTCCTGATCAAACCCAGCCCGCCTGATCTGCAAGAACTTTACCTCGGCAGCCTGCGCGCCATCGGCATCGATATGGCTATACACGACATCCGCTTTGTCGAGGATGACTGGGAAAGCCCGACACTGGGCGCGTGGGGCCTGGGATGGGAGGTCTGGTGCGACGGGATGGAGGTCAGCCAGTTCACCTATTTCCAGCAGGTCGGCGGGCATGACTGCAAGCCCGTCTCGGGCGAGTTGACCTATGGGCTGGAGCGTCTGGCGATGTATGTCCTGGGCATCGACCATGTCATGGACATGCCTTTCAACGCGCCCGACGCGCCGATCCCACTGAAATACGGCGATGTCTTCCGTCAGACGGAGGAGGAATACTCGCGCTGGAATTTCGATCAGGCCGATACCGAGACCCTGTTCCAGCATTTCAAGGATGCGGAGGCGGAGTGCGCCCGCATTCTGGAGGCGCCGGATGAGGACCCGAAGACCGGCAAGCGCATCGTCATGGCCCACCCTGCCTATGACCAATGCATCAAGGCCAGCCACGTCTTCAACCTGCTCGACGCGCGCGGCGTGATCTCGGTCACCGAACGCCAGGCCTATATCGGGCGGGTGCGGGCGCTCGCCAAACGCTGTGCCGACGCCTTTGTCGAGACAGAAGCCGGCGGCTGGGCTGCCTAACCAACTGGAACCAGAGCTGCGAACACCTCGGGCCGCGCGCGTCAAGGTTCGGGCACGCCCCGCCTCAGGGCGCGCCGATACAGTAAATCGGGCTCGACCAGGCCTTGTGGCCGTCTTCGGTGGTAATGCGCACCCAGATCGGCGTGTCGCGGGTCGGCGTAAGGCGGATCGGGATCTCGGCTGAATAATCCGTGTTTCGGAGCGTCTGAGGCAAACGGAAGATCCGCATCTTCCGGTCCAGACCGCCAGCCTCCAGCACCTGATCTTCGAGCCCGATATCGGACAAGTCGAAACGGCCCTGGACGAGATCGGTCTGAATTTCCAACGCCCCAGGCAGATCGCCGTCGAGCCACAGGTCGCAGCCGCTGAAATTGCCTGTCGTCACCGAGTCGAAATGAATGGCTCCCGGGCCGTCCTGATGGAATGGGCGCTCGTGGTTCCATGCGTTGATCTTGGCGAAGCGCTCGATCTGCTGGCCGTGTATGTTCAGAGTGCCATACCAGCGGGTTTGCCGCCCGCGGCCCCGATACTGCGCGCCTTGCCAGATCACACGAATGCGGTTGCCGAGATCCGCCTCGCTATACGGGCGGAGCGTCTGGACCACATGTGCGCCATGCAGAACCTCGATACGTTCGATCGGTGCGTGGGCATGGCAGAGGATACGCAGCGGGATTTCGGCCTGCATAGTGGTGACGATATCGCCCATCATGGCAGTTTCGCACGGGATCGCATCGCGGTCGCTCGCCGCTGGATCTTCCTCGAACAGCAAGCCGCCCGGGCCGAGTGTGGCGGAAACCTCCAGAAGCATCCGGCACCCTGTTGTGCCGAAGTGGTGCCGCCTCCGCAGGCTGTCGAAGATGCCGTCCCGGCACAGGTTGTCGGCAAAGAAGCAGGTCAGCCCGCTATAGGCTCCGAACTCTGAGGCGCCGGGATGGCAAGCGCCGGGCGCGCCCTTGTGCCCGTCGCTGTTGCAAACCAGGCCGACGCGATAGCCGAGTTCAAAAGCGTCTGTCATGATCCACTCGAACGTACCCCAGTCGGAATGCACCTCGACTGCCCTTCGCAACCCCGGATCGTGATCGAAGGCGATGTCCGCGGGCCGTCCACCGACATGGGCGTAAATCACGCAATCTTCGTCCTCGAGGGCGTTGAAGAGGTCGGTGACCGTCCGAGCGTCGGTTTCAATATCGCCGCGGTCGGTTAGGAGCGCGTGGGAGGACCGCCTGATCTGCCGACCCTCGTCGCGAAAGAAAACATTGTGATCCCCGCCCACAGCCGTGTTGCCCGACCATTCATAACCCGGGAAGACGGTGAACGCGCCGTCCTGATCGAACTCGGCGCTCAGCGCATTGATCTCCTCCCAGAACCGGTTGGTGATCTGAAAGTCGTTGGCCTGGTGACTGGTGACATCCAGGAACGCCACGTCGCGGGCGAATTCCAGATATTCCCGCATGGGGTTGATGCCCACCGTCTCGCCGCTTTGCCCATGCAGGTCGCCCCAATAGGCGGCAGCGCCACTCTCGCGCGTGACCAGCGGGTTGGACTGGGCGAGGATGTCGCCCTCAGAGTCTTTCAGCAGGAACCGGGTCACGCCGTCTTCGGCAATACGAAGACCCTCGATCCGGGTGCCGCGCGCGTCCTCGGGGAAACTGATCCGGGCAGGTAAACCCTCCACATAGCGCGATGCCTCGATCACCAGCTCTGCAGCGACGCGGTCGCAGGCATTGCCCCATTGATCCTCTGCGCGGATGCCGAGCGAGAATGCCTCGCCTCGGCGGCGCAGGCTGGGAGAGACCAATGTCCATTTGTCGACCGGTCCGGCGACAATCTCGATCGCGGCGGAGCCGACCGGCAGGAAGACGCCCGTTGCGCAGGGGTCGGCCAGAACCTTGAATTCGAACGCGCTCTCGCAAAATGTCTGGAGGCGATAGCCTGGCCCACCGCCAGAGCGGTCGCCATAGACGATGGTGATGGTGTCCCCAGGCTCCATATAGCCGCGCTCCACCGCCACCCGCAGGCCATTATACCAGGGGCGCTGATGAGGGTAAGGTTCGGCATAAAGCGCCAGATGCACGCCGTTCGACGCCGTGGCTGTGACATAGTTGGCGGCTTTGGGGTTGGCGAACTGTACCCCTCCCTGGTCGCCGGTCCAGCGTTGGACCACTTTGATCGCACCCGTGTCATCCAGACCGTATTCGCCGACCGTGTAGACGATGGTGAAGGTCTGGAAGCTGCGAACCTGAAAGCGCCCATTCGGCGCGAAACTGATATGGCCATAGTCCGCACCGTCCGGGCCGGGCTGGGCCGCCGGCCAGACATCGCCCATCATGTCGTCAGGGATACCGGCCATGGCCTCGTCAGGATCTCTGTATAAACGGCAAGTCGGTCAGGGTGAGCGACCAGTCGCGGTCGTGGAGGCGAGCGCGCAGGCCAGAGGCATCCTCGGGCACCGAATTGTTGATCAATGCGAGGCCGATATTGCGTTGCAGCCTCGGCGAGCGGGCCACTTCGCTCAGCAGCCCAACCTCGTTGCCCTCCAGCAAGACCGGCAACGGATGCTGGTTCGGCGCAATCTCCGGCCCGCCGAGAAAGACACCTTTGCGGCAGCGCTTCGGCCCGTCGCGGTGAATCTGCTCCAATGCCTTACGACCCATGAAATCGTCCGACCGGTCGAGATCGACAAGCTTGCCAAGCCCCATCTCGAATGGGTTGGCTGGGAAGGTCTGGCGCCGCATGTCCGCGCCATAGGAGATCAGTCCGCTCTCGATCCGTTCGACGTCGTTTGGTGCGCCCGGGCCGATCCCCAGAGGCTGGCCCGCCTCACGCACGATGTTCCACAGCTCCGTCCCGCGGTTGGCGTCCTGGAGATAAAGCTCGAACCCACCCTGTTTCGACCAGCCGGAGCGGGCGAGGATCAGCGGTATTCCGGCCAGATCCGTCTCACGGAACCAGAAATAGCGGAGTTGGTGCGCCCATTCGCCAAACAGCCCCACCACCAGATCCTCCGCCTTCGGACCCTGAACGGCCATGGGTGATACATCGGGCTCCAGCACCTCGACATCGAGCGCCTGTGAGTGCGCGATGCCAGCAGCCCAAAGCAGGATGTCCGAGTCTGCGATCGAGAACCAGTATCTATCCTCCGCCAGTTTGAGCAGCACCGGGTCGTTGAGCAGCAGACCGTGCTGATCGCAAAGCGCGACATAGCGGCCCTGACCAGCCTGCATTCCGCTGACATCGCGAGTGGAGAGATGCTGGACCAGCCGCGTCGCATCCGTCCCCCGTATTTCGACCTGGCGCTGGGCCGCAACATCCCACATCGCGACCGCGTGGATCAGGCGGTGATATTCCGCATCCGGGTCGCCGAAGCTGCCCGGAATATACATGTGATTGTAGACGGAGAAGGAACGCACCCCCTCGGCGACAGTCGCTTCGAAATAGGGCGATTTGCGAATGTTCGGGCCGATATGCAGCGCGTAGGACATGGCGCTGACTGAACAGTACATCAGTCCATCCTGCAAGCGGCAAGCGCCATATGAGAGGCCAGCGGTGGTCAGGCAGCGCTGGCGTCTACACTCGCAGTTCGATTTGGCCCAAGCTTTGGCCATCTCGGATGGCGGCGCGCGGGACGATCGACACCGTAGGTCGCACCAGCCGCTGGTTTACTCGGCTGCCAGCGCCACCACGCTACGCCCCGGCCCGTCGAGGCGGTCTGGCACTTGCTCGGCCACGCGCTTCGGGCTCAGCAAACTGAAGGCCGGCGGTACGAAGTAGAAGGAGACGATGGCGGACAGGAGGACCCCACCCGCTATGGCCATGGCAAACGGGGGCCAGAAGCCGCCACCTGCCAGGATCAGTGGCAGGAAGCCACCGAACGTGGTGATCGTGGTCGACAGGATATGTCTGCTCGAACCCATCACGACATCGCGGATCGCGTTGCGGTCGCCGCTGGCCGCGCGCGGGTCGTTCTGCAGCGCCGTCAGGATGATGATGGCCGCGTTGATCGAGACACCGATGGCACCGATCACGCCGATCAGGGCCTGGATGCCGAAGGGGTAGCGGAAAATCTCGAGCGCCAGCAGGCTGAGGCCCATCGACAGGCCCGCGACGATCAGCGTGACGCCACTCAGCCGCCAGGAGTTGAACGTCAGGACGATGGTCGCGAGAGTTCCCACGACGACCAGGCCCACCACCGACATCAGGTTGCGGATCGTCTCGCCACGGGCATCGCTGTCGCCGCCCCACTCAATCCGATACCCGGCGGGCAATACGATCGGATCGGCGGCCAGGCGCGTCTGCAGATCCTGCAACGCCACATCAGGCAATACGCCATGGCTGAGAAACGCCTGCACCGTGTTGACCCGTTCGCCGTCCCGCCGGGCGATGGCGCTGTCGGCAGGCTCGATGCGCAATTCGCCCAGCGCCAGGAGCGGGATGCCGGGAAAGCCGTTGCGGGGGGCTGCCGCACCCGGCGGCACGATTGTGAGTGCGGTCAGGCGGTCGGCTGCGGCCCGTTCCGGGCCTGCAAGGCGGACACGCACCGGCAACTCCTCCGGCCCCTCCACCAGCGATCCGCCAAGCGCGCCCTCGGTCAGGGTCTGCAACTGCCGGGCCACATCGCCGAGCGTCAGGCCAGCCAGGCGGACTTTATCCTCATCGAAGTCGAATATCAGCTTGGGCGCACCGCCCGCCAGTGTCGCGCGGCTGTGAATGATGCTGGGCACGTCGCGCATACGGGCGCGCGCGTCCTCTCCTAGACTGCGCAGAACCTCCAGGCTTGGCCCGACCAGGCGCAGTTCGACCGGCGCGTCCACGGGTGGTCCCTGCTTCAGACCGCGCACCAGGACGCGGGCCTCCGGCAGGGCGGCATCCAGGCGGGTTTGAAGATCCGGGATGATCCGGGCGGTCGCGTCGGGCGAGGCGGTGGTCACAAGTCCCTCGGCGAAGGTCGGGTCGCCGTCGCGGTTGTCGAGCATGTTGTAGTAGAAGGCGGGTGCGCTGCGGCCGACCACCCACTGAACCTGCTCGATACCCGGCGTGGCGCGCAGAATGTGGTCGGCGCTCTGCGCGGCCTCGGCGGTGCGGCCGATGGCGCTGCCATTGGCGAGTTCGAGCTGGACGTGGAACTGATCGCGGTCGACCTCCGGAAAGAACTGCGCCTTCAGCGTGGGGAAGGCGAGAAAGCCGATAACCGCCGGCAACGCCGCTGCCGCCATCGCCAGCCGTCGCCAACGCAGCGATGCGTCGAGCGTCCTGGCGAAAGTGCGGGCGATGCCAGCGCCCTGAACGCCATCGCGCCACCATCGGGGGGCGCCTTGGCCCTCAGGTAGCAGAAACCCCGCAATCGCCGGGGTTACGGTCAGCGCCAAAACCAGCGAGGAGAACAGCATCACGATCACCGAAAGCGCGATGGCACCGACGAAATCACCCGCCGGCCCCGGCAGCGCGGCCATAGGCACGAAGGCCAGAACCGTGGTGATTGTCGAGGCGCCTAGGGGGGTCGTCAGGCGCCGGACTGCACCGCCGACCGCCTCGCCTCGTGGCATGCCAGTCTGCAAACGCCGCCGGATCTCATCGGTCGTGACAATGGCCGCGTCGACCAGCAGACCCAACGCCACGATCAGCCCGGTGACCGACATCTGATGAATCGTGACGCCCAGTTTCTCCAGGATCACCAGTGACAGCAGACTGGTCAGCGGCAGCATCGCCCCCACGATCAGGGCCGAACGCCAACCCATGGACACAAAGAGCACAGCGATCACCAAGGCCACCCCGATGATCATGTTTGTTGCCACCTCGCCCAGACGCTCGGCGGTATAGGTGCTTTGGTCGAAGAGAAGGCGCAGCTCCAACCCGCCGGGCATGGTGGCCTGCGCCGCCGCGATCTCGGCGCGCACCGCTTTTGCCCAGATATCGACTTGCATGTCGTCCTCGACGCGGGCGGCGACCATCACGGCAGGCCGGCCATCGACGAAGGCGAGCGTTGGTGAGGGCTGCTCGTGCGTGCGCGTGACCGTCGCGATGTCGCCGACACGCACCATCCCGCCATCTACGCCTGAGATAAGGGGCACATCGCGCACCCGGTCGAGCGCCTGGATCTCGCCTGCGACTTCGATCAGGTAATCGGTCTCGCCCGCCCGCACGCGCCCCGAGGAGACTTTGGCGTCCGCAGCCCCGATGGCCTGGGCTACTGCGTCGGGTGTGAGGCCTAGCGAGGCCAGCGCATCGGCGTCAATCTCGACGCGCAGTTCCTCGACCGGTTCGCCGTAAAGGTCGACCAGTTTCGTGGTTGGCACCTGGCGCAGGCGCTGCTGCAGATCCTCGGCCAGACGGCCCATGATGCCGGGTGGGACATCGCGTCCCGCAATTGCGGTGATTGAGGCGATGGCGGTAAAGGCCCCGACACGGTCATTGTCGAATTCGGGTTCCGGCACGCTAGCAGGAAACTCCCGCGCTGCATCGGAGAGCGCGTCGCGGATTTCCGCCCAGGCCTGCTCGATCTGGGTCTTCGTGATAAACTGCGACAGCTCGATCTTCACGGAAGAGACGCCGGTGCGCGAGGTCGAGGAAATCGTATCGATCTCGGGGATTTCGCGCAGCTCCGTTTCGATCTTCTCCGTCACAAGCGCTTCGACCCGGGCCGGGTCCGCGCCGGGATAGGGCGTTATAACAGTGGCAAAAAGGTTGGTGATCGTCGGATCTTCCTGCCGCCCGATGGTATTGAAGGCAAAGGTGCCCAATGCCGCCACGACCAGCAGCGCCAGCGCCAGATAGCGGGGGCGGTCGTAAAGCATCGTGTCCATGATCAGCGCTCTCCAGCCAGGGTGACCTTTTGGCCTGCACTGATCCGGTGGCCGCCCTGGGCGACGACCCGCGCGCCATCGGCGAAGGTGCCGCGGACGAAGGCCCGGCCGTCCTGAACATGCAGGATCTCGACCGCTTCGCGGCGGATCACGTCCGCACCGTCCTCACGCACGACCGTCATCAGCGACCAGAGGCCCCGCTCGGCCTCCTGCAGCGCGGTGAGATCGACCCAGGCACCGCTTGCCTCGATATGGCGGTCCAGGCCCAAGCGGATGACTTGGCCCATGGTGACTTTGGCCTCCGGCGGCAGGTCGATCAGAACGGGCACCGTGCGGGTTGCAATGTCCAGATCCGGGGTGATCGCTGCGATCCGGCCTTCAAGCGCTCGCCCCTGATAGGCCAGCCTCACGGGATCGCCCACATTAAGTTCACTCGCGCGATCCGAAGGCACACCGACCCGCGCCTGGGGACGCGTGATTTCCTGCAGGTGGAGCAGGGCGGTTCCTGCCGCGATGACCGTCCCCTCATCGACCATGCGCGCGGCAATCCGCCCGTCGAAGGGTGCCAGAACCGCGGATTTATCGACATCCAGATCGATCTGCGCAATCTGCGCGTCCAGGGCGGCGCGCTGCGCTGCGAGGCCGGAGACCGAGAAGCGCGCATCGTCATATGCCTGGCCGCTGGCCCAACCATCGCCGACAAGCTGTGAGCGGCGCTCGGTAGTGCGTTCGGCCAGTTCGATATCCGCATCCACTGCCTGGCGCTCGGCCAGCAGGCGCATGCGGCTCAGCTCCAGTGGGCGTAGGTCGAGCCGGGCGAGGGTTTGCCCCGCCACGACACGATCGCCTTCATTCACCAGAACTTCGACCAACAGCCCGGCACGTTCCGCCGCAGGCATGGTTTCGCGGGCGGGCTCGATCCTCCCGACATAGCTTTCGCGCGCTGTGTAATGCGGGACGACCACAATGGTCTTCGCTTCGACGGTCAGGGTGGGGCGAGGCGGCAGGGCCTCGTCGGTCGCCGCACGGGCGTGCAGCGTCATCACCGCTGCCACGGCACCTGCAAGTACGGTCGCGGCGAACAGGCCCGCAAGAAGCCATCCACGCGGGGTTGTCTTCGAGGCTGTCTCAACCATTTCACTCTCCCAAGCTTGCGGAGTAAGTCTTACTTACATATGTGAGTGTTGCCTACTTAGTGTAAGAATCGCTTACTTCAAACCGAAAAGTGAAAAAATCTTGCGGCGGGCCGTTGGAGGGCGCAGATGGATGGGATGACCGAGGCGAAACCAGACGATGCAAGCGGGCGGAGCTATCATCACGGTGATCTGAAGGCTGCGCTGATCGATGCGACCATCGACCTGATCCGCACCAAACGGGTGGAGGAGGTGAGCGTCGCGGACGCGGCGCGCGCGGCCGGTGTCTCCTCCGGCGCGCCCTACCGCCATTTCAAGGATCGGGACGAACTGCTCGCCCATGTCGCGGCGGAGGGGTTTCGCCGTCTGAACGCGGCCAAGGAGGCCGGCTTTGGCGCCCATCCACGCGATTCCGTTGAAAGCCTGATCGCAGGGGGCTGCAACTACACGGAGTTCGGCGCGGACAATCCCGAGCTCTTCCACCTGATGTGGAGTGCGGCGCGCCACGAGGACACCATCGATGTTGCCCGCATGGCCGGGCAATCGGCCTATCTGGGTTTTATCGAGGAACTCTCCGGCATCATGCGCGCGCGGGGCCTGGACCATCTCGACCCGCATGAGTTCGGCGCCCCGCTATGGGCCATGGTCCACGGCTTCGCCAGCCTGCTGATCGGAAAACCCACCATGTTGAACACCGACCGCGAGGCGATCAGATCCTATATCTCCAACGCGACCTGGGCCTATTTCGATGGGAGCGAGATGGACCGCCCGCAGAAGGAAAAGGGTTAAGCATCGCGGTATTGCCCCGTCGGCGGCACTTTCGGCGGTAAGCAACTCGATGGTCAGCACTGTCTGATCTGAAGAAGCGGCCGGTCGGCTGCGTAAGCGCTATCTCGAGGGCAACAGACAATCTGTTTGCTCAGTCCGGCAAGGGAATGAACTCGCCGTTGTCCGTCGGAGGCAGCCGAAAGAGCCCGTTCTCCCAATCGCGGGCGGCCCAGGCCTGCTTGGCCACTTCTATCCTGTCCCTGGAGGAGGCCACGAAGTTCCACCAGATGTATCTGGGGCCGTTCAGCGTTTCGCCGCCCAGCAGCATCAGCCTCGCGCCCGCGGGGCCTGCTTTGACGGTGATCGCATCGCCCGGGCGGAACACCATCATCTGGCCTGACTGGAAAAGGTCGCCTGCGACCTCGATTGAGCCGTCGGTGACATAGATGCCGCGATCCTCGTGATTGTCCGGCAGCGGTAGCAAGGCGCCGGCTTCCAGAACGGCATCTGCATAGAACATCTCGGTGAATGTCCTCACAGGCGCGCGCTCGCCCCAGGCGTTCCCGAGAATGAGGCGCACCTGCTTGCCCTCGCCTTCGAGGAAGGGCAGCGCCTCTTTCTTCTGATGTTCGAACGACGCATCCATGTCCTCCGCCTCCTCGGGCAGGGCCACCCAGGTCTGTATGCCGAACAGGCTGCTCGGCCGCTTGCGGGTCCGCGCGCTGGTGCGCTCGGAATGCGTGACGCCGCTGCCGGCGATCATCCAGTTCACCGCGCCGGGATAAATCATCTGATCGGTGCCGAGCGAGTCCTGATGCTGGAACTCGCCCTGGTAAAGATAGGTAACCGTGGCCAGCCCAATATGAGGATGCGGGCGCACGTCGACTCCTTGATCGGTGATGAATTCGGCCGGGCCCATTTGGTCGAAGAAAACGAATGGCCCAACCATCCGGCGTCTGGGGGAGGGCAACGCGCGTCGAACCTCGAAATTGCCGATATCCCGTGCTCGCGGCACGATGAGGGTCTCGATAGCATCGACACCTTCCGCCGTGGGGCAGGTTGGCTCTATGGCGGGGTTCCAACTCATCTGACGCTCCTTTCCCAGGCAGGCTGCGGACCGCTGCCGCATGGGTCGATGGTGCTTTCACCACATCGGTAGCAAGGATAAAGCTAGCAATTGGAAGTGTGTTCAATAGCGAAAGCCCTCGCTTTCGATCAAAGATCGGCCCAACCGTGCCTGTAAGAGACCGAAGGTGCAAACTGGTAGGATGATGACCTGAACCTGCTCTACGGCCTTTGCTACTATAAGCCACTTCGACAGGCGGGTGGATTACGGGATTCCGCAGGCGCTGAGAGCCGGCCCAGAGGACTTTGTGGGGTCCGCCAGCAAACCGCTATTGCAGCTTTCAGGAGACGTGTAGATCGCCCCGGATTTGAAGCTTGTTTCTACCGACAGCTTGGCGTCTCAGCCGGCCGCTGGGCCGGGGCAACTAGGCGCCACCCACTGAACCGGGCGCCACCGAAGTCGCTTAGTAGTAGGGCTCGATCGTCGCGCCGCTCATCGCATATCCGATCTCGGCGAGCTCTGTGGAGACGGCAGACGTAGTGAGCGTGCCGGTTGCAAAGATCGGGTCCCACATGCTTTCCGACTCGAATGGTTCTTCCGGGTTGACGAACACCAATTGATTGGCGGGCGGCGGCGGAACATGGATACACGCGCCGATATACGGAACCAGAATGAAAGAGGAGATCCCTGTGCCCGAAAAATCCAGGGGTACAGCATAACCCGGAATGCGAACCAGTTTGCCATCGTAATCCGTGACGACCGCAGATGCGGCTTCCTGGTCGAAGGGGCTGGAATATTGCCCATGTTCCACAACGCCGAGCCCTCGGAGCGTTTCGACGAGCAACCCATCGGTGCCGCCGGGCACAAGATCATCCCATTCGAGTTCGATCGGGGTTTCCGAGGCGCGGGCCGGAAGACCGGTGGATCCCACAGCCGCCAATGCCATCAGATGGGCCAGGAGATCGCGTCTGTTTGCATAGAACCGCATCTTCATGCTCCCTGTCTCAGGTTCGAACGGTCATCCCGTCTGCAATCGAGATTTTATACGCTCGCATGGCCGGGACCAAGCTCACAATCACGCTAGCGCCCAGTACGCCGGCGAGGACCAGAACTTCGCGCGTGGTCAGGCCAGCGATGGGCAGATAGAGCCCATACGCAGCGTCGATATAAGGTCGCGCGATCCATAATCCAGCATAGAGCAGTACGACACCCGCCACGACCCCGGCGGCGGTCAGCAGCACAGCTTCGAGCATCAGCAACGAAGCGATCACCCCTGGTCCGGCACCGGAGGCCCGCAGGATCGCCATCTCCCGCCGCCTCTCGTTCAAGCTGGCGAAAATCATCGCCGCCATGCCGAGAAGCGCCGTGGTCACAACCATTGCCGAGACACCGACCAGCGCGGTTTCGGCCACGCCGACGATCTCCCAAAGCTCCTGCAACGCGACGCCAGGCAGGATGGCCAGCAGCGGCTCCTCGGCGTATTCGTTGATCGCGCGCTGCAGCGTGAAGACCTTGAGGCGCGACGTTACGCCGAGCATGATCGCGGTGACCGCTTTGGGTTCCAGCTCCATCTGGCGCACCTCGTCGGCGCTCACCGGCGGGCCGGACCTGCCGCCGCCGCTCCAGTCGACATGGATGGCCTCGATCCCCTCCAGGCTCACGATCACCGTCCGGTCGACAGGCGTGCCGGTTTTTTCGAGAATGCCGGAGACGCGGAAGGGCTTGTCCTTGTGCTCGGTGAAGGAGGCGAGACCATGCGCCACCACGATGGGGTCGCCCAGGTCATACCCGAGCTGCGCCGCGACATCCGCGCCGAGCACTGTGTCGAAGAGATCGTCGAACTTATCACCCCGGGCGAAGCTCAGCGCCTGCCCGCCGCGAAATTTGTAGCGCTCGAAATACGCGTCCGTAGTCCCCATGACACGAAAGCCGCGATGACTGTCGCCCAGCGAAATGGGAACCATCCAGGCGATCTCCGGCCTGCTCGATAGGTCCTGATAGGTCTCCCAAGTGATGTTGTTGGTCGCGTTTCCGATGCGGAACACCGAGTAAAGCAGCAATTGGACACCGCCCGAGCGGGCGCCCACGATCAGATCGGTGTTGGAGATCGTGTCGGCGAAGCTGGCCCGCGCGCCGGTGCGGACCTTCTCGACACCCAGAAACAGGGCGACCGACAGGGCGATGGCGAAGATTGTCAGCCCCACCGTGATCCAGCGGGCAAGCAGCGAGGCAATTGCCAGGCGCAGCAGGATCATGCCGCAGCCTCGCGGCTGACTTGTGCAATATCCGCCAGGCGCAACACCCGGTCGAAGCGATCCGACAACCGGTCGTCGTGGGTAACCATGATCAGGCTCGATCCAGCCGCCGCCGCCTGGCTGAACAGAAGATCCAGAAAGGCCAATTGTGCAGAAGCGTCCAGGGCCGACGTTGGCTCGTCCGCCACGATCAGCGCCGGTTGACCGATCAGCGCGCGGGCAACCGCGACACGCTGCTGCTGCCCAACGCTGAGCTCGGCCGCACGCGCCCCGGTGATCAGCGTTTCCGGCAGGCCCAGCGCCTCGGTCAGGCGCAGCGCTTCTGCTACCGGATCATCTACCTTCCGCCGGCGGTTGCGGGAAAATTGCAGCGGCAGGACGATGTTGTCGAGCGGCGTCGCAAAGGGCAGCAGGTTGAACTGCTGGAAGATCACACCGATCTGCTCGGCCCTGAGGCGGTCGCGCGCGCTGCCGTGCAAGGTGCCCAGATCGGTGCCGGCAATCAGTATCCTGCCTCGAGCCGGCGACAGAATCCCGCAAATCAGGCTCAGCAGCGTGGACTTGCCCGAACCGCTTTCGCCCAAAAGAACCACGCGCTCGGCTCGTCGTATATCCAGCGCTGGCACTTCGAGCCGAAACGCGGCCTTGCCATGCCAGGAAAACTGCAGATCGGACAGCGACAAGACCGCGTCCGACGGCTCGGCCGCGGGCATGCCAGAGGACGAATTCAGATCGCACCGCCAAGCGACAGGCTGGGTGCATCACGCTCGACCTCGAACCCGTTCGAGCCCTTGTCCGAGATCAGTTGTACTTCCAGCTCGAGCGCATTCGGGAACTGTTCGAAATAGGCGAAGTCGATCTTGTCGATTGCGCTGGGATCGGCGCAGGAGAGGACGTATTCGGCCCGAAACTCGCTGTGGCTCTCCTCCCCATGCGCGTGGTCGTCGTGGTCATGGTCGTCATGCGCGGCCTCGTCGCCATGATCATCGCCATGACCGTGATGGTGCTCGTCTTCAGCGTCCTCGCCGATCAAAGCGGCCTTTGCCTCAACCACCGAACATCCGGCACTGGCTGGGAAGGAAAAGAGCGTCAGCGGCTGCGCCAATGTGGCAATCGCCGCGTCGATCTTCGCGCGATCTTCCGCAGTGTTGGCTTCGTGTTCGAAGCCGACGATGTCCGCGCCCGGTGCTTCAAGCTCCATGGCGATCTGCGCGTCCTCGAAGGCGATATTGAGGAGGCCGACGCCATGCTCGTGACTGCCTAACTCGCGCTTCTCTCCGGCGATTGCCGAGAAGCTCACACCAGCCATCATCGTCATCAGGATGCAATACCGCATGTTCCTGTTTCCTTTCCAAACCCATGATCTAAGGGATATCTATAGTGTTACGATATAACGTTCTCAAGACACATTTGATGCTGGGCCTTGCCCTGCCAGCCTGCAGTATCGGCCTGCGTGCGGGGTCGCTTCGGCAGCGGTGCGCGACCGGTGACCGCCGCTTTCAAGCATGGTCAGGCGAGTACATCCCAAGGAACATATCCGTTGTCGTTTCGATGATGCGGGTCACCTGAGCATGCGTCGCAAGCTCGCCCGAGAAGACGACAGGCCAGAAGCCCTGGGCCTTGATCAGCCCGAGAAACTGGTCGGTCGCCCGGTCGAGGTCAGGCACCTTCAGCGCGCCGTCCGCCGCAGCGGCCTCGATGAATTCGCGAAAAACGGCGATGCGGGCCATCTTCTCGTTCATCTCGGCGGCCAGCACGGGATCGCGCATGGTTTCGCCCACGACCATCCGGGCGAGCTTCATGAAATCGGGGTCGGTCAGCAGATGTCCCTCGGCCCAGCCCAGATCGATCAGTTGATCGCGGATCGGCTTGCTTGGGACATAGACCACGTCGAACGCGCGGTTGGCACGATCCGCCATGATGTCTAGGATCGCGCGGAACAGCGCCTCCTTCGAGGAGAAGTGGTTATAGACCGTGCGCTTGGAGACATCGGCGCGTGCCGAGATTCGGTCCATGCTGGCCCCGGCGAACCCTTTCTCGCGGAATTCGGCCACGGCGGCATCGATGATCTGTCGACGTTTGCCCTCGGTGATGTCCACGTACGCGCTCCTCAGATCACAAATTTAGCGAGCGGCGGGATAAAAGTAAACTTATCAGTTTACATTGCCGGAGTACGCCCTAAATTACACTCTGCAGTTTACTCGATCCCCCCATCGATTAAGGCTTACCCGATGAGATGCTTCCTGCTCGTTGTCGTTTTGACACTCTCGTTCAACGCTTCGGCCGAGACGCTGCGTAACCCGGCTGAGTTTTCGAGTATCGAAAATCCTGACATCCGTGCGGCTGCCCTGTTCCAGGAAGCGGCGAAAGTGTTCCAGCACGCGCGCTGCGCAAATTGTCATCCGGCAGGCGACAGACCGGGGCAGACCGATGAGGGCCGCCCGCACAGTCCTGCCGTGATCCGCGGAGAGGACGGGTTCGGCCACCCCGCCATGCGCTGCGAGAGTTGCCATATGGAGGCCAACCGCGCCGCATCGGGCGTGCCCGGCGCCCCGCATTGGCATCTGGCGCAGGCATCCATGGCGCTGGTGGGCCGGTCGCCGGGCGAAATCTGTCGACAGATCAAGGACCCGGAGCAGAATGGCGGGCGCCCGGTTGGCGCCATCGTGATGCATGTCGCGTTCGACCCCCTCATCAAATGGGCCTGGTTTCCGGGGGGCGACAGAACGCCAGCGCCCGGCTCGCACCAGGACTTCGTCGCTCTAGTTCATGCCTGGATCGAAGCAGGGGCCGCCTGCCCGAACGACTGAACCCGCAACCCAGACCAGAGAGGACCGAGATATGGCAACTCAGATCAAGGTAAACGGCCAGACCCGAGACGTGGATGCGCCACCGGACACACCCCTTTTGTGGGTTCTGCGGGACGAGTTGGATATGACCGGCACCAAATTCGGCTGTGGCGTCGCCTCTTGCGGGGCCTGCACCGTACATGTCGATGGGCAGCCAGTGCGGTCTTGCTCGACCTATCTGGAGGATGTCGTCGGCACGGAGATCACCACGATCGAGGGGATCGACAGCCCGGCGGGCAAGGCTGTCCAGAAGGCCTGGCGCGAGCTGGATGTGGTTCAGTGCGGCTATTGCCAATCCGGACAGATCATGTCGGCGGCGACCTTGCTGACCGAGGTGCCCCGGCCCACCGATGCGGATATCGACGCCGCGATGTCGGGGAATGTCTGCCGTTGCGCGACCTATCATCGGGTGCGCGCCGCGATTCACCACGCAGCCGAAATCATGGAGGGCTGAGCATGACCGCGCAAACCTCTCGCCGCTCATTCCTTAAGGGTGCCGTCGCAACCGGTGCCGCTCTGATCGTCGGCGTGCGCCCGAATGGTGCCTTTGCCGCCTCGGCAGGCACCGCAGCCGAGATCAACCCCTTCGTCCGCATCACGCCCGATGGGGTGGTGCATGTGGTGATCAAACATTTTGAAATGGGCCAGGGAACGACGACCGGCCTTGCAACACTGGTGGCCGAGGAGCTCGACGCCGATTGGGAAACGCTGGCCGTCGACCTGGCGCCGGGCGACTCCAATCGGTACGCCAACCTGTTCTTCGGGTCGCAGGGCACCGGCGGATCGACCGCCATCGCCAACAGCTTCATGCAGTACCGCCAGGCCGGTGCCGCCGCGCGGGCCGTCCTGATCGAGGCTGCGGCCGAAACCTGGGGCGTCGCGCCGGAGACGATCTCGATCGAGAAAGGCGTGCTGACCGACGGCACCAACTCCGCCCGTTTCGGCGAGATACTCGATAAGGCGGCGACCCTGACGCCCCCGGCCGAACCGGCATTGAAAGACCCCACCGAGTTTCGTCTGATCGGCATGGACGGACTTCCGCGCAAGGACTCGCGTGGCAAAACCGAAGGCGCGACGACCTTCGCAATGGATGTCCGCGTGCCCGGCATGGTGACGGCGGTAATCCTGCACAGTCCGCGCTTTGGGGGGACGCTGGCCTCCTTCGATGCTGCGGGTGCCGCGGGTGTGCCGGGGTTTGTGGACGCCAAGGCGCTGCCGAACGGCGCAGGTGTGGCAGTCTACGCCAAGAACACCTGGGCGGCGATCCAGTCCCGCGATGCGGTGACCGCCGAGTGGGACTTCTCGGCTGCCGAGAACCGCTCGACCGACGCGCTGTTCGCATATCATCGCGACTTGCTGAATGCGCCGCCGACATATCAGACCCGCGAAGGCGCGGACCTGGCCGCGACAGCAGCGGCTGTCGATGGGGCCGAGACGGTCATCGAGGCTGAATTCCTGTTTCCCCATCTTGCCCATGCGCCGATGGAGCCCTTGAACTGCGTGATCGAACCGACGGAGAACGGCGTCAAGTTTCACGATGGATGCCAGTTCCCCGGGATCACCCAGCCGGTGATCGCTCAGGTGCTGGGTCTGGATGCGGCGAATGTCGAGGTGAACACGGTCTATGCCGGTGGGTCCTTTGGGCGGCGTGCGACGCCTTATGCCGACTACCAGACCGAGGCTGCGTTGGCCTTCGACATGCTCGGCCGTGGCACGCCGGTGCATCTGGTCTGGACCCGCGAGGACGATGTGCGCGGCGGCTACTATCGTCCGATGGCAGCGCATCGCGCGAAGATCGGCGTCAAGGACGGCCAGATTGTCGGCTGGGACCACAGGATCGCGGCGAAGTCGATCCTCAAGGGCGGCCCATTCGAAACGGTTCTGGTGCATGACGGGGTGGACGAGGTGTCGGTTGAAGGCATCAAGGACACCCATTATGCGATCCCCGGTCTCTCTGTCGGCCTCACCGATGCGCAAAGCGCGGTGCCGGTGCTGTGGTGGCGCTCGGTCGGGCATACTCACACGGCATATGCGATGGAGAGCCTGATCGACATGGCGGCCGAGGCGGCGGGGCAGGACCCAGTTGCTCTGCGTTTGTCGCTGCTATCGGGCAGCACCGATGATCAGAAGCGCCTGACGGGCGTTCTGAAACTCGCCACCGAGAAGGCCGGCTGGGGTGCGGCGCCGGAAGGCCGGTTCCAGGGTGTCGCGGTGCATAAATCCTTCAACTCCTATGTCGCGCAGGTGGTCGAGATTTCGGTGGCCGATGGCGCGGTGAAGACCGAGAAGGTGACCTGCGCCGTCGATTGCGGCGTTGCGGTCAATCCGGACATCATCCGGGCGCAGATGGAGGGTGGCATCGGCTATGGTCTGGGTGCGATAATGCGCAACCAGATCACCCTGACCGAAGGCGAGGTAGATCAGTACAACTTCCCCGACTATGAGCCGCTGAGGATGTCGGACATGCCGGAGATCGAGGTGCATATCGTCGCGTCGTCGGCCCCACCGACCGGCGTGGGAGAGCCTGGGGTCCCTCCCGTCGGCCCGGCACTCGCCAATGCCATCTATGCGGCAACCGGGACAAGGGTCATGCAATTGCCTATGTCGGAAAACGGCGTGGAGTTCGCCTGAACCAACTTGCGGGGAAGCGCAATCGGTGCGGTTTCCCGCCATCGGCCATACGCGTCTGACCGCGTTTCAGGACTGGATCCCGGGAATCTCGCTGATACCGTTCGCCAGCGTGTCGAGCAGAAGCTCCAGACGCTTCGGCTGGTATCGGGCTGGCAGAAACGCGGCATGGACGACAAGCTCCGCTGCGCGCCAGCCGGGCAGTAGGTCGACGAGAGACCCCTCCGCCAGATCATCAGCGACGAACCAGCGCGGAACTATGGCCGCTCCCGCGCCCATCTTCGCTGCGCGATAGGCTGCGAGGATGTTGTTCGTTGTCATTCGTAGCGACATGGGAATTGCGGCCTCGGTCCCGTCCGCTGCTGTCAGTCTGATGTCGCCGCCCTCGAATGGCGCCAGGGCGATCAGGGGCAGGCTCTCCAGATCCTTTGGCTGGTGCGGCCTTTGATCTTTGATCAGATCCGGCGCTGCCGCCAGAAGCCGTTCGACACGGCCCAGCGGACGGGCCACCAATGTGTCGTCCGGCACCGCGCCGATCTTGATCCAGCAATCGCAGCCGATTTCGGCGAAGCGGATTGGTTGATCGTCTAGCATCCAGGTTAACTTGACCTGGGGGTGACGGAGCTGGAATCCCACGGCGATATCGGCCAGATGGGTTTGGCCAAGGGCCACGGGTGCCACCACTTTCAGCGCTCCCCGGACGGTGCCATCGCTGCCCGCGTGTCGCTCCTCGAACGCATCCCACCCCGCGATTAGGGCTCGCGCATCGTACAGCAGATCCTGCCCCGCCGGGGTCAAAGCCAGCGAATGCGTCGTTCGCCGGATGAGTTGGGCGCCCATCCGGTCCTCAAGCTCTCGCAACTGGCGGCTGGCAGAGGCTTGCGAGAGCCCTAGATCCCGCGCCGCCGCGCTGATCGATCCCCGGTCCGAGATCCGCGCGAATGTCTCCAGCAGGGTAAGGCGATCCAAAGGCTTACTCATACGCAATACGCATAACTGATAGTCTGGTAGATCGTCTACCGATTATTATCGCGGCACGGCATCTTCTTTCCCAGACGCAGAAACGGAGAAGCAAGATGACAAACCGGACTTTTACCATCGGCGGCGACCTTACCGTGAACCGGCTCGGCTACGGCGCCATGCGCCTCACCGGGCAACCCAGAAACTATGGTCCCTACCAGGATTTGCCGGGCGGCATTGCGCTGTTGCGGCGCGCGGCCGAGCTTGGCATGACCTTTTTCGATAGCGCCTGGTCCTACGGCCCCGAAACCGCCGACCGGATTGTCGGCGAAGCGCTTGGCGGCCTGCCGGTCGTGCTGGCCACCAAAGGCGGGGTCGACAAGCCGGCGCCGGACCGCATCGTCGTGGACGGATCGCGCGATGTCCTGCATCGCCAGATCGAAAAGGCGCTTGTCAATCTGGGCCGCGACCGGATCGATCTGTTCCAGCTCCACCGTGTCGATCCGCAGGTTGCGATCGAAACCTCGGTCGCCGCATTGGCCGAAGCGCAGGCAGACGGGCGCATCCGCCATATCGGTCTGTCGAACGTCTCGCAAAACGATCTGGAGCGTGCGCTCTCGGTCGCCCCGATCGCCAGTGTGCAGAACCGTTTCAACATGAGCGAGACCGAGGACAGTGCCCTGGTCGATTTCACCGCCGCGCAGGGTATTGCCTTCATCCCCTACGGCCCTCTTGGCGCAAATCCGATGCAGCGCGGTGCGAAGCTGTCCGCGCGCGAAGCGTTGGCCTGGTTGCTGCGGCGTGCGCCCAACATCGTGGTCATTCCGGGCACCACATCGATCCAGCATCTCGAGGAAAACTGGTCTGCCTGGGACCTGGTTTGACTTCCCCCTCAATCACCTTTGCAAGGAGAAATCTTATGAATCGCCGTCAAATTCTCGCCGCAGGTCCTGCTGCCGCAATCGGCCTGGGGGCCGCACATACACATGCTGCCGCGCAGGACGGCGCCAACGCCGTCGGTCTTGGCCGCTTTGACCATGTCTCGCTCAACGTTGCCGATTTCGAGGGCGCGCTGGACTGGTACACGCGCGTCCTTGGCCTGGAGGTCGAAGTTGCCTGGCAGGTCAGCGCGTTGGATGGGAAGAACCTTGCCTATCTGACGCTGAACGGAAACCGCGTGCTCGAGATCGTAGCCGCAGACCCGAACGGCACCGGCCTGCGCCGTGCGGCGACCTTCGGCCAGCATTTCGGTCGCACTGGCTTCGGGCATCTCTGCTTCGCGACCGAGAGTGTCGATCGGACGATGGCGCTGCTGCGTGCCAGAGGGGTCGAGCCCTTCCTGCAGGCGGAAACCTTTCCCTTGGACGGAACCGACTATGAACGCCGGATCGCCTTCGTACAGGACCCTGAAGGCAACGTCGTCGAGTTTGGCGAGCCTCTCAGCAAGACATGACCAACTGTGCGGTGCCCGCCGATCTCTTCACCCGATCAACCGCGGCAGGGTCAGCGAGATCGCGGGCACGAAGGTTATCAGCATGAGCGCCACGAAGATCGCCAGATAGAATGGCCAGATTGTCCGCACCGCCTGCTCCATCGGCAGCTTACCGACCGCGCAGCCGACGAACAGGCAAGACCCGACAGGCGGTGTGCATAGGCCGAGCCCAAGATTGACCAGCAGCATCATCCCGAACTGCAAAGGATCCATTCCCAAAGCATTGGCCACCGGCAAAAAGATTGGTGTGCAGATCAGGATCAGCGCCGCCATGTCCATGATCATGCCCAGCAACAGCAAAACCGCATTGATCATCAACAGGATCAAGATCGGGTTCTCGGTAAGCCCCGTCAGCAGATCGACGGTCTGGCTGGGCACGCGATAAAAGGTGAGCATATAGGCAAAGGCCGCAGCGCAGGCGATCAGGATCATCACCATCGAGGTGGTGCGTACCGATTGGACGACAGCGGTCTTGAAGTTTTCCCAGGTGATGCTGCGATAGACCAGCAGGGTCACG
>JBCCDU010000061.1:0-25044 GCA_039030715.1 Pseudomonadota bacterium | reverse complement strand
GCCATCTGCGCGCTTGCGCGCAGCAGCAGGTTCCCTGCTGGCCCGTGTCTGCACGGGCATGGCCGCAGCTCCCAAACCAACCGTCGGTGACCGTGAGAAACCATGTCTGGATTTCAATTGCTTCCGCACGCATGATCGCAGAAATCAATTAGAAGCGGTTAGCTACTCCGCAGCGATCGAGCTTGGTTTCTGGACCGGCTTTGCTTGGTTGCGTGCCTCGGACGGCGGAGGATTGATGAGCCACTTCATATCCTCCAAAATCATATAGAGGCACGGGATAAGGAACAGCACCACCAGCGTCGCAAAGACGATCCCATAACCCAGAGAGACCGCCATGGGGATCAGGAACTGCGCCTGCCGGGATGTCTCGAAAATCATCGGCGCCAATCCGCAAAACGTGGTCATTGTCGTCAGCAGTATCGGGCGAAAGCGTCGCTGGCCTGCCCGCCACATCGCCTCGAACGGACTGGCACCAGCGGCGACCGTCTTGTTCGCATAGTCGATCATCACTAACGCCGCGTTGATCACCACCCCACCCAGCGCGATAATCCCGAAGACCGAGATGATCGAGAGGCTCATCCCCATAATCATGTGGCCCAGCACGGCGCCTGCAAAGCCGAAGGGGATCGCCATCATGATGATCACCGGCTGAAGATAGGATCTGAACGGGATCGCCAGCAACCCGTAGATAATCACCAACGCCAGCGGGATCGAGAACAGCATAAAGCTGTTCAGTGTCTCGGCCTCGGTCTGCTGGCGCCCGCGCAGCGAATAGCTGAGGCCGGGGTAATCCAGTTCCAGTTGCGGCAGCACCTGCCCGGTCACGGCGGCAAGCACCTGATTGGTCTCCTCCTGCGGACGGACTTTCGCGGTGACACTGACCACCCGAAGTCCTTCCTCGCGGTTGATCCGGGCGGCGGCGCGGCTGCGCTCGACCGTCGCGATTTCAAAGAGAGGCACCTCGCCGCCATCGGATGTGCGGATCATCAGGGTTTCGATATCAGCTTCCGAGCGGCGCTCTGCCTCGGGCAGGCGCACCCTGACCGTGACCTCGTTGCGACCCTCCTGCTGGGCCAGCGCCTCGACGCCGAAGAATGCAGCACGCACCTGGCTGGAGACGATGTCCGGCGTCAGGCCGAGACTTTGCGCCGCCTCGGTCAGACGGAATTCCAGCTGTTCCTTCCCGGGCGTGAAGCCGTCATTCGGATCCTGGACAGGTCCGAATTCAGCCAGTTCCTGGGCCAGGCGCGACGCGGCTTCGGCCAGGACATCCACATCGGGGTGGCTCAACCTGATCTCGATCCCTGTGCCACCGCCGGGGCCGCCGAAACTGGATTGGAAGCTGACAAAACGGGCTGCCGCCGGCACGCCTGCTTCCTCGCGCCAGAGATCTGCGAACACCGCTGTTTCGAGCGGGCGCACCCCCGGCGGCTGCAAATGCACTTCGATCTCGATCGACTGGTCGCGGAAGTTGGTATAAATCCCACGCGCCAGCCGGTCGCCGCCATGCGCCTCGATCACCCGGCGGGCAGCGGCTTCGACTTCATTCCTCGCGGCAAGGGCGCTTTGATCCGAAGCGCCCACCGGCATGAATACATTCGCGGTTGCATGGTCGCGCGGGATCGGTGGAAACAGGCCCCAGCCCATGCGCCCCGATAACGGAATCGCTAACACAATCGCAAGTGCGGCGATCATCAGCGCGGTGGTGACATAGCGCCAGCGCATCGCAACCGCCAAAACCGGGGCATAGATCTGGCGGATAATCCACGCCAGCCCTGCGGCGAAAGCGCGCTGCGTCAGCGCCAAGGGACCCAGGCGCCGGTTCGGATCGCGCCGCTTGACCGCCGCAAGGTGGGCGGGCAGCACGAACAGCGCCTCGACCCAACTCAGCACAAACGCCGTCGCGACCACCAGCGGGATCACGACCCAGAACTTGCCGAACGTGCCAGGCACCAGTGCCAGCGGAATGAAAGCGATAATGTTGGTCAGGATTGAGAAGCTGAGCGGGACGGCAATATCGCGCGCACCCTGCACGGCGGCATCGATCCGTGTCATTCCGCGCTCGAGATACTCATAGATATTCTCGCCCGCCACGATGGCATCGTCTACCACGATCCCCAGCGCCAATATGAACGCGAACATCGAAACCAGGTTGATCGTCGCGCCGAAGATCGGCAGGAACAAAAGCGTACCCAGAAACGCCGTCGGAATGCCCACCGCGACCCAGAAGGCCAGCTTGAACTCCAAAAACAGGCTTAGCAGGATCAGCACCAGGATCAGACCGATGAAGCCGTTCTTCATCAAGAGTTTCATCCGATCCTGGAAATAGACCGAGCGGTCGTTGAGGATCACAATATCCAGCGCCTCGGGCAGCGTGGCCATTACTGCGTCCAGCCCCGCTTCTCCCGGCGGAGGTTCATAGACTTCAATCGGCAGGATGGTGGACAACGCGCCTGTCACCGCGATCTTCGTGTCGATGATCGCCTGCTGCAAACGGTCCGGTGGTGGCGTGCCGCGCACGGCTTCGGCCACAGCGATCGGCGTCTCGTCGCCCACGCGGAACACGTTGATCCGGATAGAGGGCTTGCCATCGAACGTGCTTTCGGCCTTGCCATCGGCAAAACCTTCCCTGAGCCTGGCCACGTCGCCGAGGCGCACCACGGTGCCACGGCGATCCGCGATCAACGGGATCATCGCAAAGTCGCGCAGGGCCTCGCGTCGTTCAGCCAGGCGGAGCAGCAGATCGCCACCAGCCGTCTCCAGCGTTCCACCGGAGCGGTCCAGCGCCGCTTCGCGGATCCTCTCAGCCACCTCCTCCAACGTGAGATCATAGGCGAGAAGCGCCCCGCGCGAGACTTCAATATGAATCTCCAACTCGTTTGTTTCCGCCAGATCGACCTGGCTGATATTCGGATGTTGCAACAGGGCGGTGCGCACCTGCTCCGCCGCCATGCGCAGCGAGCGCAGGTCGACATCGCCGAACAGGTGTAACTCCACCACCTCGCGCCGCCGGACCGAGAGCGAGATCTGCGGTTCCTCCGCATCTTCGGGGAAGGTCGTGACCCGGCTGACCGCCTGAACCACGTCGGCATAGACCTGCTCGGTGGAGCGGTCGCCAGAAAGCTCGACACTCACCCGGCCAAGCCCCTCATTCGCCACGCCCGAGAGCTTGGAAATCCCGGCGACCCCGCGCATTTCCGCTTCCAGCGCAAGCACGATGGATTGCTCCAACTCCTCCGGCGTGGAACCCGGCAGAGGCACGCGCACATCGATTATATCGGGTGCGGAGCTCGGCAGATATTCCTGCTTGATCGAGAAGCTCATGAAGAGCCCGCCCAGGATCAAAACCAGCATCAGCAGGTTGGGCGCCACCGAATGGCGCGCCATCCAGGCGACAGGCCCGCCGCCCCGCAAACGCGGCGTGCGGTCGCCTGGGCTCATTGCTCGTCCTCGGCCAGCCGCAGATTCATGCCTGGCGCTGAAACCGCGAGATTGGTAGTCACCACCTGCTCACCCGCCTCCAGGCCATCCGCGATCAGGACCTGCTCCGCACCCCGCCATGCGACGGTGACCGGGCGGACTTCGAGTGTCTTATCCCTGGTCATGACCCAGACCTTGTCGTCGTCGCGCAAATAACCCCGATCCAGCGCGACCGCGTTTTCGACCGGACGCCCCTCGATCTCGGCCCGCAGGAAACTGCCAAGCAAAAGGCGCGGTTTACCGGCATTCTCGGGCAGGCGGCTGAGCGGGTCCTCGACTTCGACGATCAACTCCACCATCCGGCCGGTTTGAGAAATCTGGGCACCGCGTCGGCGGATCACCCCCTCGCGAGTCTGCCCAGCAGGCCAAACACCGGGCTGGCTGAGTTGCACCACCCCGCCGTCTTGCGGGTCGATCCAGTTGAGCGCGTTCGCCGGGATCGCAATGCTGACGCTGAACCGGTCGGAGGAGACGAGTTGCGCAATCTCGGAACCCGCCGTCATGGCTGCGCCGGGCGCAACTTCCTCGCTCAACACCAATGCGTTAAACGGCGCGAGCATCCGGGTTTTGCTGAGATCGAGCGCCGCCCGGTCGCGCACCGCTTCGGCCGCTTCCAGTTCGGCCCGCAACTGGCGCATTTGCGGCTCGCGCAGCACCAGGGCACGCTGCGCATCGGTCAGGTTCAGGCCCGAGCGTTCGGCATCGCGGCTCGCACGGGCGGCCTGGCCGGTCTCGATCGCGATGCGTGCTTCGATCTCGGCAATATCCGCCTCGGCCTCGGCAAGGGCCGAGATCCGCGCCCTGTCATCCATCTCCACCAGCACTTCGCCGGTGCTGACTTCCCCGCCGGGCGTCAAGCCCGGATGGATTGCGGTGATGGATCCTGCGAGTTCAGGGCGCAGCGACAGCACGCGGTTGGGCACGACCTCGCCCCAGGCTTCGATGATCGGACCCTGGTTCGCTGGCAGAACCGGGATCACCTCCACCAGTCGAGGCACGCGCGGGCGGGCCTTGCGCTCCGCCACCGGGCCAGAATTCCAGAGATGCCAGGCAAATGGCAGTGCAATCGCCAGAATAACCATTGGGATCAGGGCTTTGAGCAGTCCAGCAACAATTCGGTGCCAGCGCGCGGCGGGGCGCGGTGCGCTTTCGGCATAGGCCTGATGCGCTTCGATACTCACTCCGCAAACTCCCGAGCCAATGGCTTCCCCGTGGACAATCCCCGCCAAGATCTTAGCATCATACCTTTCGGCAGGTGCATCGCGGACCCACGTTGATATATAGCGCTTTTTCGCTTTGGCCGTTATCACTAATCTGCCAGAGGCCGTGTGTGGCCTGGCAGTCAATGCTCGACCCCGGATCGCGAGGCCCCGATGTCCAGCCCGAAATGCCCCATCTGCCGGACACCCACGGATCAGGAATGGCGGCCTTTCTGCTCGAAACGCTGCGCGGATGTCGACCTTGGCCGCTGGATGACAGGCAAATACGCCGTACCCGCCGAGGATGCGGATGAGAGCGACCTGCCCAGCGAGCCGGAGGCGCCCTGAGCGCCGATGGACAGCTTCGATTACATCGTGATCGGGGCGGGTTCGGCGGGATGCGTTCTCGCCAATCGGCTGAGCGCGGATCGAAAGGCCTCGGTTCTGGTGCTGGAGGCGGGTCCGCCAGACCGGGATCTGATGATCCATATCCCGGCGGGCGTCTACCGCGCCTATCGCGATCCGCGGATCAACTGGAACTACGTGACCGAGGAGGAGCCGGCGTTGCAGGCGCGTCAGATCGACATGCCGCGCGGCAGGGTCGTGGGGGGATCGTCCTCGATCAATTCGATGGTCTATATGCGCGGCCATCCAAACGATTATGATCGCTGGGCCAACGATTGTGGGCTGGAGACCTGGCGCTTCGCCGATTGCTTTCCCTATTTCAAGGCGGGAGAAACCTATGACCAGGGGGCAGATGAATGGCGCGGCGGAGACGGCCCGCTGGGCGTCACGCGCGGCGGCTTCGACAATCCGCTCTATGACGCGTTTCTGGAAGCGGGCAATCAGGCGGGTCAGGGTCGATCTGATGATTTGAATGGATTCGATCCCGAGGGTATCGCCCGTTTCGACGCGACGAAGCTGAATGGCCGACGGTGTAGTGCCGCAGTGGCGCATCTGCGCCCGGCACTGCGCCGAGGCGATGTTACCCTGCTGACCCGCGCGCTGGTGCAACGCCTGATGGTTGAGGATAACCGGGTCACCGGGGTCGAATTCACGCATAAAGGCGCGGTGCGCAGACTGGAAGCGGCGCGCGAGGTGATCCTGGCAGGCGGCGCCATCAACTCCCCCCAACTGCTGATGCTGTCCGGGATCGGCCCTGCGGATCATTTGCGCAGCGTCGGAATCACGCCGCAACTGGATTTGCCGGGGGTGGGACAGAACCTGCAAGACCATGCCACGCTGATCCTGCAATATGTCTGTAAACGCAGTTTTCCAATTCACCGGGTCGATCAGCCGCTGCGCAAGGCGGCGGCGGGCGCGCAGTGGGTTTTTACAAGAGGCGGCGTCGCAGCTTCGAACATTTGGGAGGCAGGGGGGCTGATCCGCTCGAATGACCGGGTCGACTATCCGAACGTGCAATATCACTTCGGGCCAGTCGGGTTCGAACTCCAGGGCAATCAGATCCAACTGCGCCAGGCATTCTCTCTGCATGTCGATCAATTGCGGCCTCGCAGCTGGGGCTCGGTCACTTTGCAAAGCGCGGATCCGAAGGCGAAGCCGCTGATCCGCGTGAATTACCTCAGCGATCCCCATGATCTGACCGAGATGGTGGAAGGTTTGGCCAAAGCCCGCGATCTGGTGCGCCAACCGGCGTTCGACGCGTTACGGGGCGAGGAGTTAGACCCCGGCCCGAACATCCGCAGCGAGGCGGAGATCCTCGCCTGGATCAGACGGAACACTGCCACCGACTATCATCCCTGTGGCACCTGCCGGATGGGTCATGGGCCGGATGCGGTTGTGGACGATCAGTTGCGGGTGCATGGGCTGGTGGGTCTGCGTGTGGTCGATGCCTCCGTCATGCCCCGGATCGTCAGCGCCAATCTGAACGCACCCACGCAGATGATTGCAGCGCGCGCGGCGGACTACATTTTGGAGCGCACGCAACTGGCGCCGCACCGGCCGCGTTTCGCCTTTGACCCATCGCCGGATGATCGCTCGTCACGCACCACTTGATGTTTCGGGCATCAGTCGCTTCAGCGCCCGGAATGTGAGGTAAAACTTTTTTTCCCGCAGCCCAGTCAGGGCCGTATCCAGCAGCGCGCCAGTATCCAAATCCGCAGTCTTCGAGCGCAAATTGTCGATCCCGTTGGCCAGATCCGGGGCAGTTTCCGCCGCCGCACGCTCGCCCGCGACGACCTGTTGGGCCATGTAGCAGAGGCGCCCGACCGGGCATGTCGCCTCCTCCGGCCGCAGGGCTTCGCGCATTCGCAGAATATGAGCGTCGGGACTTTTCACCAGCAGGCGAATGTTCCGCTCGCCATTGCGCATCATGACGCCATTGACCAACACCTCCTCATGCGCGCGAAGTTTCAGGACCAGGCCGCTCACAAGCGCCTGCCCGGTGCGCAGCGGCACCCATTCGGATCGTCTCGCATTGCCTCACCCTTCTCACATGCTCTGATCACCCGAAAAGGGTTAAAGCAGCCAAGCGTTGCGATGACGTAAAGGAGGTTAGAGGGCGGCGGCTTCCTCGAATAGGACGGCATGGCGCTCCGCCACCTCAGGCGCCTCGCCGTACCCGCCACCCAGAACACAGGCCAGGGGCAGACCGGCCGCGCGCACACGGCGCAAGACCAGGCGGTCGCGGGCACGCAGACCGTCGAGGCTTAGCCCCAAACGGCCAAGACGGTCATGCGCACAGACATCGACGCCCGCATTGTAGAACACTATGGCAGGCGCTATCGCGAGCGCCTGGCCAACCCCACGCTCCAACGCCTCCAGATAGGCCTCGTCGCCGATCCCGTCCGGCAATCCGATATCGAGGTCGGAGACAACCTTGCGCGCAGGAAAGTTCTTCTCGCCATGGATCGAAAAGGTGAAAACTCGACTGTCCCCTTCGAAAATCCGGGCAGTGCCATCGCCCTGATGCACATCCGCGTCGATGATCAGAACCGGACCCCCAATCCCCTGCGACAGGAGCGCCGCACTGGCGATGGCCACATCGTTAAAGACACAATAGCCCGCACCCCAATCCCGCGCAGCATGATGCGAACCACCGGCCGCATTGATGGCGAGCCCCTGTCGCCGCGCAATCGTCGCCGCCAGCAATGTCCCGGAAGCTGCCAGCCGCGCCCGGCGCGTGACTGCCGCGGTATCTGGCAGACCGATGCGCCGCGTCTCCTCCGCCAACAGTGTGTTGCTCAGCACCCTTGTCACATAGCCCGTGTCGTGGGCGCGCGCCAAAGTTGTATCGCCTGCCAATTCCGGCGCGATGTGACGCCCGGGCCCAAGCAACCCCCGCTCCAGCAACAGCCTGTGAAGATAGCCGTATTTCGACATCGGAAAGCGATGTCCATCGCGCAACGGGATCTGATAGTCGGGATGATAGATGACCGGTGCCATGGCTCCTCAAATGCAAACGGGCGCCCGGGACCGAGCCCCGGACGCCCGCCAAAGGTCTTGCAAACTCAGCCGCGGGCCGAACCCACCAGCTTCCACATCGCCGGCAGAAGCAAAGCAGCCAGCGCCAGCTTGATCGCATCACCGATCAGGAAGGGCGTCAGACCCCAGGTCAGTGTTTGCTGCCAGATGCTGCCGAATGCTTGCGCGTCGAACATCCCGCCCGCGACGATCACCTCCTGCAGCCAGAAGACGCCTGGGATATATATCAGAGCCGTCCCGACCAGCATCGCGACCGCCATCAGCAGCACGTTTCGATCCCAACCGCGCCGCGCGAAATAGCCGAGCGCCAGCGTCGAGAGCAGATAACCCAGCAGATATCCGCCCGTACCGCCCATCATATAGGCAATGCCGTTCTTTTCAGCCGAGGAGCCGGTGAAGACATCGAACCCGATGGCGCCGATCAGCAGATAGCCGAAGATCGTCACGAGCCCGAGACGCGGGCCGTAAGCCGCGCCAACGGTCAGCACCACAAATGTCTGCAACGTGATCGGAACGGGGGACGGCCAGAGTGCCACTTTGATCTTCGCAGCCACCGCCAGCGCCGCGACGCCGGCCATCACCAGCACCGCGCGCTTGATCCAGAGCGCCGTCCCCTCGCTGGGCAACAACGCCTCGCTCAACACCGGGCGGGCGCCTTGATGGGAAAATGTCGTCATTCTTGAGCCTCCTGTGCCGAATGGCAGACTGCCGCGCCGCGTTCGCTCAGGGCGCACATGATTTCCGGCCCTTGTATGCAACGCCGCCCGATGCGCTGCAAGCGCGAAGGTCACCGTCAGCGCCGCGCACCAACCCTCCATAAGCGCCTTGCACGCTAAAGATGTCTTCGACGCTCATCGATTACCTTAACAAGAAAGAAACCATAAGTTGCAAAGAATTGAGACATCCGAGAATTTGAGAGGCGCGCTCTGCGACCGAAACACCGCTGCTGTCGCAGCGTCCAGACTGGCGTCGAGCCAGTCGAACGGTTAACCTGAGATAGGTATTGGGGGAGTTGAGTCGTTCTGTTCCGGATTGAGTGATCGCAAGACCGGCGGACGCCTTCGAGGGGCGCGCGGGCTGTGCAGAAGCAACCGACCATGGGGCCAATCGTGACCAACAAGCCGAGCGTCAAACCGGACGTCACCGCAACAGGCGACGCTTCGACCAAGCCCTCGGGTCAAAAGAGTTCACGCGGCGAAGGCGCGGTGCTTGCGCTGGATATGTCGCCGGATGCGATAACACTCCTCCAGCAGGTGCCGGGCGGGTGGCAGGATATCGGCAAGGCCGATCCGCAATCCGCTGAGTTCTCCGAACAGATAGAATGGCTACGGGTCGAAGCCTTGGCGCGCACATCGCCTCCGCAGCCTATCCTGATCTGGCTGCCAGCCGAACAAGTTCTGATCCGCAGCCACGCGATCGAGGCGCGCGGCGCCAATGCCAGGCGCAGCGCCGCCGCCGATCACTTCGAACGCAATGACAAGATGCGCCGCGAGGAGTTGGAGATCGCCGTCTCTCCACCCATCGTTGGCGACCCGACCGCGACTTGCCTCGCGATCCTGGCGCAAACCCGGCGCGAGGCCGAACAATATGCAACCCGCTGGGGGTTCCAACCCGGCGAAGTCTCGTGCCGCGGTTACGAGATCCGGTTCGGCGGTTATCCCCGGTTCCAGGCTTGCGATACGACCCCTGTGCGCCACGCGAGGACCGGGGCGACCTATGCCGGGATCGGGCTGGGCGGGCTGGTTGCCGCCAGCCTGACAGCTGTCGTGATGTGGGGCGTATTGCAGATCGGCAAGGAGCAGTTGCGCCCACCGCCGCCGGTCATCTCTGATGTCGCGGACTTTGCCGCTGTTCGGCTGGCGGATACCGATCCCTCGGCGTCTGACGGCCTGGTCCCGCCGGTACAGGCTCCGACCGCGCAAGGGCTCGCGTGGCCTACCGTGGTGCGCGACGCGGCACAACCGGTCACGACGCATCCGATGCTGTGGACTGCGGCATTTACTGCCTTCGACGACCGCCGCGCAGCGCCCGATCTGGGCTATCGCTCGGTCAGCGAGCGGTTGGTGCTGGGCCATGCGCCCAGCCGCGCACAGGGCAGCCCGCAACTTGCAAACCTGGCTGTCCCGGCCAGCGCCCTCGGCGATCTGCCGGAGATGAGCTATCCGCAGGACACCCAGCCGGAAGCCGTTGTCGCATCGGTTGTCGTGGATCGGTCGGTCGCGCCGGGCGATCCAACCGCCGAGGCCAGATCCATCGAGACAGATGTCTCTGCGGAGACTGAACCGCCAATCGATATCGACGGCGTGCATGTCGCCGCACTCACCTCAAAACTCGATTTGCCGGAGACAGTCCCGCAACCACAACCGCGCCGGAGCGCGGCGGAGCCGGATGCGATTGTACCAAAGGTGGATAGCCCCGACGCTGCCGCCGACCCGGCAGCCACAGACACACCGCAGACCGAGAGCCGGACTGCGCCGGCGATTGAGGATCAGGTCGAAATCGCCGTCTGGACCGAGGCATCAGGAGTGCCGATGCCGGTCAACCGGCCCGGGGCCGAGCCGGCTGCCGTGACCAAGATTGTGGTCGCAATCGAACCAACGCCGGAACCGGCTGCGCAACCTGCCACGCCTGAACTGCCGGACGTGGCCGAGGCCGCCCCGGAGGCTGAGACCGAGTTGGGCCTGGCCGCGTCGTTGGAGCAATCCCCCGTGCCGCTTTACCGCCCAGATCGTCTGGCCCGTCAGATCGAGAAGGCCGTGGTCCGGGTTCTGACCACCACTGCGCCTGCAGACCCCACGCCCGCACCATCCGGCCCAGTAGCCCGTTCAGTCCGCCAGGCCGCGACCGAGGAAGGACTACCGCTGGAGCGCACCAGCCTGATCGGCATCATCAATGTGAATTCGGGGCGCGAGGCACTGATCCGGCTGCCCAATGGCCGCTTCCGCCGCGTCGGGCGCGGCGATGTTCTCGATGGATGGGAAGTCAGCCTGATCGGTCGCGATGCGCTGCGGCTCTCACGGTCGGGCAAGAACCATACATTGCTGCTGGTGGGACGCTGAAGAGGATTATGCCTTGCGGCGCCAGGCGTCCCATGCGTCCTGCGTATCCAGATCGATCACCGCGCGCTCGCCCGGCAGGGCGACATCGACGACAAACTCCGCGTGTTCGCGCAGCACCTCGCGTGCGCCGGTATCCCCCTCCAGCGCGGCCAGCGGCTCGAAGAACCGGCGACCGAACAGGACCGGGTGACCAGCTTCGCCCACAGCGGTCGTGGCCCGGACGATGGCGCGCCCCTCCGCCGGATCGAAGGCTGCGATGAGACGGTCGAGATCCGCAGCCGTGACCTCAGGCATATCGGCCATCAGTATCAGCGCACCATCGATGCCGACACCCAACGCACGGATCGCAGCTGCGATCGAGGTTCCCATCCCCTCCGCCGCTTGCCGGTTTCGGCAGAGCGTGACGTCGAGGCCCCGCAAAGCGTCCTCGCGCAACGGATCCTCATCACGTAGCACAACCATCGTCTGATCCGCACCGCTGGCCAGCGACTGCTGCGCGAGACGGCGCAGCAGCGCCTCGCCCGATACGGGCTCCAGCAGCTTGTCGCGTCCTTGCATTCGGCGCGAGCTACCTGCCGCCAGCAAGATGGTTGCAATCACCGGACGGCGCGGCGCGGCCTCGCCGCCGGCGCGAGGCGTAGGGCGTGAGGGGATCTCCTTCAGCAGGCCGCCAACACCCATTGCCGCGATTTGTGCGTCACCAACGTCGATCCCGGCGGCCAGGCGCTCCAAAACCCAATCGGCTCCGTTCAGCTTGGGAGAGCGCGCACAACCCGGCAGGCCAATCACGTTTCGGCCCTGCAGCTCACCTACAAACAGCAGGTTGCCCGGATCCACCGGCATGCCAAAGCGCAACAGCTTTCCGCCAGAGGCAACGAGGGCTGCGGGCCCCATATCGGCCCGGTCCGATGTGGCCGATCCGGTCAGGAGAAGGATCATCTGGCCCCCTGCCCCCTGCATCGCCGCGGCAATCCGGGCAGTTTCATGCGGCACGATCTTCTCATCCACCAGTGCGATACCAAGTGCCTGCAGCCGGTCCCGCACGGCCTTGGTGCCTTTTTCGATCACCCGGTCGGCCATCCCGGGTACTCGCGTCAGGATCAGCGAGGCACCAGCGGTCGCGAATGGCCTGAGGCGCACGACCGGCCCCGCGGCCAACAGCGTCTCCGCTTCGACAACCGCCGCTTCCGGTGCGGCGTAGGGGATGATCTTCACAGTCGCCAGCATTTGGCGCGGATGTGCGCGAGCGTATTGGCCGAGCGTCGCCAGTGTAATCGCCTCGTCGATCCGGTTCAGCGTGTTGACCCGCGCCTCGTCGATTTCGACCAGTCCAGGTTGGTCTGCGTAGAGATTGACCCGGCCGGTGAATGGCGCGGACAGCGTAGTCGCATCGCATTCCGCCGCGATCAGTGCGGCGATCCGCCGGGCGGCGTCATCCTCCGCTACATCACCGGGATCGCGTCTTGCGACAGTTACCTCGGTTATCCCGGCGGCGGAGAGGAGCGTGAGGTCCGCCGCAGACAGCATGCGCCCCTTCTTGATCACCCCGCCCGAATGGCGCAGCGAATGGGCAAGCACCGCCCCTTCCGCGTCGGCGAGCGCAACGGGCCCGAATTTCACGCGACCGCCTGAACGCTGGCGCCAGGGCGACTGGCGGGGCGGCGCAAGCGTTGGGTGATTTCCGCCATAACAGCCACGGCAATCTCAGCCGGGGACTTCGCCCCGATATCCAGACCGATGGGTGCATCGATGCGCGCCAGATCTTCGGCCCCGAACCCCTCCGCCGTCAGGCGCGCCACGCGTTTGGCGTGGGTTCGGGTAGAGCCTAGTGCGCCGATATAGAATACCGGGCTGCGCAACGCGCTGATCAGCGCGGGATCGTCCAGCTTGGGATCATGGGTCAGCGTCACCACCGCAGTTCGAATGTCGAGGCCGTGGGACGCAAGGGCCGCGTCGGGCCAATCTTCCACCAGCGTCTCATCCGGAAACCGACCGTCAGACCCGAAAGCTGCGCGAGGATCGATGACCGTCACATCATAACCGGCAATTCGCGCCATCTGCGCCAGCGCCTGCGCAATATGCACCGCACCGACAATTGCCAGGCGCAACGGCGGGTTGTGGATCGCCGTAAAAACCGAAGATCCTTCAGCAAAGCCCGACCGGTCGGCGTCGAAACGCGCCGGGGCATCGCCATAGCAGATAAGCATGCGTGTGAAGTCGACAGTATCGACCGAAATACCAATGGGCCTGCGTGCGGCACGCGCATCGACCAGCTCCGCAAGCAGCGCTTCCGGTAGGGAATGACCACCAGTTCCCACAGGCTCCACCAGAATGCGAATCGTGCCGCCACAGGCGAGGCCCACTGCAAAAGCATCGTCATCGGCCACGCCGTATTCCAGAATACGGCAAGACTGATCATCGAACGCTTCCAGAGCCTCGACCACCACGGCCCCTTCGACACAACCGCCCGAGACCGATCCCATCATCTCCCCATCGCCAGCGATCGCGAGTTGGGCACCGACGGGACGCGGTGCCGATCCCCAGGTTTCGATGACAGTGGCAAGCGCTGCGCGCCTGCCCGAGCGATGCCAGTCCAGCGCGATTTCAGGAATCCGGTCGTGATCTGCGGTCATGGGTGCCTCCGATCTCTGGGATATACCTGTTCCCGCGAGCGTCAGTTGGCAAGCCCCTTTCGCCGATCAGCGCTTCTTCGGAGAGTACTGGTCGAGCTCGCCAATCAGGCTTTCAAGATCGCCCTTCGCATAAACCAATGCATCGCGAATTTGCGTCAACCTCTGATTGTGCTGTCCGATCAGATCGATGCTATCGGCGTTGCGCACCGCTTGTTCGAGATCGGAATGCAGCGCTAGAAGCGCAGCGGTATGCACAGTCACCTTCTGCTCCTTGCAGGTCGTTGCGCATGTGAAATCTTGCAGCGGAACCCTTTCGGGGAAACCCACTCCTCGAATGCACGCCACAGCTCGCCCGTCATGGAATTTCTTCGGAGCCGAATTTAGGGACATTAACCTGGCGCCGCAACAAAAACCGGAAAGTTTTCCCAGACTGGCCAGGGTTACTTTTGACTTGGATCGACGAAACCGCTGACAACACCGCGCATTTCGACCGCTTTATCGCCGATGCGCCATAGTACTGCTGCCTCGCGAGCAAAATTAACACCGACCACAAACGGTGGCGCGTACCGGCCCAGATGCAGCGTCAGGCCATCTTCCGAACGGACGGATATCACCAAGAGATCACCCTGCATCGGAGCATGCTCGGTCGACAACTCGACGATCTGCCCTGCCCGTCCACCGCAAGCGATAATCTCCGCTTCGGGTATTTCCAGATCGCTCGAGGAGGCAGCACTCCGCGCCGATGTCCCGGGCCCCTGCTGCGACGCGGCCCCGATCCGGATGACTTCCGAGATTGGCACACCGATTTCCGCGCAGATCCGAAGCGCAGTGCTCACCTTCGGCGAACTACCCTCTCCCGTCAGGATTTTGCGAATTGTCGAGGTGCTCAGACCGGCGGCCTTCGAAACCCCCGCAGGGGTGAGATCTTCGCGCTCGGCAAATACCCGTCGCAGCCCCTCGACGAACGGATCGCCTAGATTCATCGGTTTATTCCAGAGAAGTCACTTTCTCTAAAATTATAACTAAATTTTAACTATTATCTACAAATTCGCATATCTTTCGTGGGGAAAGTAATCCCAGGCTGGCAACTTTAAGGCTTGTTCAATCCAGCCATCAACCGGGCCTTGTCACCTGAATCTCTTAACTGCGTTAAGCTTTGCGCGAGGTCTTCGAGACTTTGTACGTTATGGGCCGCCCGGAAGCTGTCGACATGGGGTAACAGGGCACGTACGCCCCGGGCGCGGGCCTCAAACCCGTCCCATCGCAGCAGGGGATTGAGCCAGATCAGGCGGCGGCAGCTCAGATGAAGCCGCTCCGCCTCGCGGCGCAGCCGGTCCGGGTCGTCGCGGTCGAGCCCGTCCGTGACCAGCAGGGCCACGGCCCCTTGCCCCAGAACACGCCGCGACCAATCCTTGTTGAAACGCTCCAGGCAGGCGCCGATCCGGGTGCCCCCTTCCCAGTCCTGCGCCTCCGCACCGGCGCGGGCTAGGGCCTCGTCGACATCGCGGTGGCGCAAATGGCGTGTGATATTGGTCAGCCGGGTCCCGAAGGTGAAAGCATGCACCTGGCTCCACCCTGCCCCTTTCGCATTCGCGGCAGCATGGAAGAAGTGCAAGAGCATCCGGCTATAGGCCGCCATCGACCCGGAGATGTCGCAAAGGACGACCAGCGCCGGCCATTTCTGCCGCCGCGCCCGGCGCTCCAGAAACCGGAAATCTCCGCTGCGCATCGACTTGCGCATAGTGGCGCGCCAGTCGGGCAAGCGTCCGCGCAGATCCGGCATCGTGCGCCGTGTCGCAATCGGACGGACGGGCAGCGCGAGCCGCGCGATGGCGCGCTTCGCCGCAGCCTGTTCGGCAACGCTCATCTGCTCAAAATCCTGATGCCGCAGATTTTCGTGGTCCGAGAACGTGAGCCGCGCGTCAAACTCAATCTCCTCGCCCTCGCGGGGCGGTGGCGGCACCTTGTCCTGCGCCCCCTCGGTGATCGCTTCTGCGGCTCGATCTTCGCCCGCTTTCTTTTCGCGCTCCTCACCGGGCAGGCGTGCCTCTGGCAGCATCAGGCCAATCATCTTCTCCAGCACTTGAGGGTTTCGCCAGTACATGGCGAAACACGCGTCAAAGACCGGACGGTGTTCCGGGCGCGAGATCAGGCAGGCGGCGAGCGCGTGGTAGAAGTCCGTACGGTGTTCAAACCCCGCGACACTGGCTGCCCGCGCGGCCTCCACTGCCTTGCCCGGCCCCACCGGCAACCCGGCCACGCGCAACGCGCGAGTGAAATGTACGATGTTCTGGCCAAGACGCCCGTCTGCTGACGCATCACCCATTGCGCCGATGCCCCAGCGTGGCGAAGCCGCGGCACGCGGTGGGTGGGTGGGGGCGGGCGGCGGCTTCGACGCGCTGGGGCATGGGAACAATCATCCCGCCAACACCATCTCGTTGCGCACTTCATCCAGCAGCTTGGTCGCCTCGCCGGACTGAAAGCGTGCAATGTCGTCCTGATATTTCAGCAGTGCACCCAGCGTATCCGAGACCATCTGCGGATCGAGCGTCAGCGCATCCAGCGCGACCAGGCAGCGCGACCAGTCGATCGTTTCGGCGACCCCGGGGCGCTTGAACAGATCCTCCATCCGCATCCGCTGCACAAAAGCCACGACCTCCCTGGACAGTTGCTCGGCAACATCGGGCGCACGGGCTTGCAGGATTTCAATCTCGCGCTCCGCATCCGGATAATCGACCCAGTGATAGAGACACCGGCGCTTCAGGGCATCATGCACCTCGCGCGTGCGGTTCGAAGTCAGGATCACAATCGGCGGCGCATCCGCCTTCACGGTTCCAAGCTCCGGAATCGTCACCTGAAAATCGCTGAGCGCTTCCAGCAGAAACGCCTCGAAGGGCTCATCCGTCCGGTCCAGTTCATCGATCAGCAAAACCGGTGGCCCTGCCGGATCCGGCGACATCGCTTCCAACAACGGGCGGCGCGTCAGAAACTTCTCGGAGAACAGGGTCGTCGCAAGCGTGTTCTTGTCCGCCCCCCCGGCTTCGGCCAGCCGGATCTCCATCATCTGGGCTGGATAATTCCACTCATAAACAGCGGAGGATGCATCCAACCCCTCGTAACATTGCAGGCGGATCAGACGCCGGCCCAGCGCCTCGGCCAGGGCCTTCGCGATCTCGGTCTTGCCCACGCCTGCTTCGCCTTCCAGAAACAGCGGCCGACCCAACTTGAGGCTGAGAAACACCACCGTCGCCAGGCCGCGTCCACAGACATAGCCGGTTTTGCCCAGCATGGCTTGGGTCGCATCGATGGTCTGGGGCAGCTCGGGGGGCTGGGCCATTCTGGATCCTCTCAACACGGGGAAGCAGCCGAAAATCTACGCCTCAGGGATCAAGGGTCAAGCGCCCAGGGCTTGCACGCCCTAAAGCAGCACAGCCGCAGCCAGACCCAGAAACGCGAAGAAACCCACCACATCCGTCACCGTGGTCACAAACGCGCCGGAGGCCAGCGCCGGGTCCGCGCCCAGCTTGTCGAGCGCAATCGGGATCAGGATGCCCGCCAATCCTGCCACGATCATATTGACCACCATCGCAATGGCGATCACCACCCCCAAAGCGACCGAGCCAAACCAGATCCAGGCAATGACCCCGATCAGCAGCGCGAACACGACCCCATTGATCAGGCCCACCATCCCTTCGCGCCAGACGATGCGCATCGCATTGGTCGGCGTCAGATCCCGTGTGGCCAGCGCGCGCACCGCCACGGTCAGCGTTTGCGTCCCGGCATTGCCCCCCATCGAGGCGACGATCGGCATCAGAACCGCCAGTGCCACGATCTGTTCGATCGTCGCATCGAACTGCGCGATCACCAGCGAGGCGAAGATCGAGGTCAGCAGGTTCACCGCCAGCCAGGGAAACCGCCGCTTGGTAATCTCGAGGATATCGTCCGAGATTTCCTCGTCCCCCACGCCAGCAAGGCGTTTGATATCCTCCTCCGCCTCGTCCTCCAGTACCTCCATCGCGTCATCGATGGTAATCACACCAACCACGCGACCATCCTCGTCCACCACCGGCGCGGAAACGATGTGGTACTGGTTGAAGGCATAGGCGACGTCTTCCTCGTCATCGTCGCAGCGCAGGGTGCGGAAGTCCTGCTCCATCAGGCTTTCCAGCGTCACCGGCCGCCGGTTGCCCAGGATCGCGGCCAGCGAGATCTTGCCCACCGGACGCGCTGCCGGATCGACAATGACGATGTCATAGAACTGCTCCGGCAGATCATCGTCGGCGCGCAACGCATCGATCATCTGACCAACGGTCCAGAACGGCGGAGCTTTGACGAACTCCGACTGCATAAGGCGGCCGGCCGAGTCTTCCGGGTATTCCAGCGACTTGACCACAGCGGCGCGATCAGCGGGCTCCAGCGCCTCCAGCACCGCTTTCTGCTGATCCTCCTCCATGTCTTCGAGCAGGTAGACAACGTCGTCGGTGTCGAGTTCCTTCGCCGCCTCCGCCAGATCGCTGGGCTGCAGGATCTCAAGCACTTCATCGCGAACGCCTTCCTCCAGTTCGACGATAACCTCGTTGTCGATATCGGCCCAGATCAGCTCGATCAGCGCACGGCGGTGCTCGGAAGAGACCTGCTCGATCAGATCGGCGAGGTCCGCGATATGCAGCCCGTCGACCAGCGCGAGGGCGGCGACCCGGTCGCCAACCACAACCGACTCGACAATGGCTGCGACCAGATCCTGATCCAGCGCGAAATCGTCGTCGCGCCGTTCCTCCGTCGGGGCAGTGCTGTCGTCGGGGTCGAGCATCTCGGTCATAGGAAACTCTTGAGCAGGCGCTGGCTACGCAGTCTTACATCGCTTTCATGACCGATCAAACAGCGGCAAAGCCGAATTTTCCGTTGTGTTCACGTATTTTGCGCTAATAAACCCATCTCGGGACTTTTGGGGATCAGAACGATCACGGGCGAGGACGAGGCGGGCATGGCGCGCGGGAAAAAATCCAAGACGGTATCACTGGCCGAGCTGTTCAATACGACGGTGGAGCTGCACCAGAAGGGGGATCTGGAGGCGGCGGGCAAGCTCTATCGCGCTTATCTTGCCAAGGCGCCCCAGCACGCGCGTGGTTGGACCAATTACGGCGCACTCTTGCGCAAGCTCGGCCAGTACGATGCCTCGATCGCCGCCCATCGGCGCGCGCTGGAGCTGGAACCGGGTATGGAGAATGCGCGCAACAACATAGCCAATGCGCTGACCGATGCGGGCCAGTATGTCGAGGCGATCGAACTGCGCGAAGCGCTGCTGGAGGAAAAGCCGCGCGATCTCAACCGTATTCGCGACCTTGCCGTCTCGCTACGCGGCGACTGGCAGCACGAACGCGCGATCTCGCTGGTGGACGAGGTGGAGGAGCGGGGCGAGCTGACAGATCAGGGCGAATTGCAGCTTCAGCGCGGCCTCGCCCATCTGATGCTGGGCCATTACACCAAGGGCTTCGCCGATTTCGAAGGCCGCTATGCCGGGACCGAGGTCAGCTTGCCCAAAGACGTCCCCTGGCCACGCTGGCAGGGCGAGGAAATCGATGGCAAGCGCCTTCTGATACTGCCCGAACAGGGTTTCGGCGACGCAATCCTGATGTCACGCTTCCTACCGCGGCTATCTGCGATGGGGGCGCATGTCTCGATGGTCGTCAAGAAGCCTCTGCAGCGCCTGTTCGAGGATCTGGAGGGCGCGAAAAGGATCGTCTCGCACGCCCGCAAGTCCGACACTTACGACTACTACACCCCGAATATGAGCCTGCCGCATCTGGTTGGCTTCGACGGTGACCAACCCCCACCCCCACCGCGTTTTGCAATTCCCGACAACAGCCGTCAGCGCGCCCGCGCGATGGTCAAACCGTTCGAGGGGCGCTTCAAGGTCGGTGTCGTCTGGACCGGCAGCCTGACCTACAAGGCCAATCATCGACGCTCGACCGGGCCCGAGAGCTTTCTCGGTCTGGCACAGGTGCCAGGCGTCCAGTTGTTCAGCCTCTACAAGGGCGACGCACGGGACGATTTCTTGAACTCGGGCATGGCGGGCCTGATCATGGATGCCTGCGGCGACGACCAGGACTTTGCCGATACCGCGGCCTTGATCGACGAGATGGACCTGATGATCACCACCGACACCGCCGTGGTACATGTCGCCGCCTCGATGGGCAAGCCGATCTGGAACCTGCTCAGCCATGAAGGCTTCTGGCTCTATGGTGCGGGCGACGCCACACCATGGTATCCCTCGATGACCCTTTTCCGGCAGAAGGCGACCGGGGACTGGGCCGAGCTCTTCGGCCGGGTCGAGACGGCTTTGCGCACCCATTTGAAGGACAACACATGAGCCTTAACGTGACCGTCGAAATCGCCCCTGGCGAATTGATCGACAAGATCACCATCCTCGAGATCAAGGCCGAGCGGATCGCCGACCCCGACAAGCTCGCCAATGTGAAGGTTGAACTTGAGGTGCTGAACACGACGCGTGACGCCTCCCTCCCCGCCTCGGACGCGCTTACCGATCTCACCGCGGCGCTGAAAGCTGTGAACGAGGAACTTTGGCAGATCGAAGACGACATTCGGGATTGCGAACGCGCCGCGGATTTTGGCTCGAAATTCATCGAGCTTGCCCGTGCCGTCTACAAAACTAATGACCGCCGCGCAGCCCTGAAACGCGAGATCAACGTACTGCTTGGCTCGCGCCTGGTCGAAGAAAAGTCCTATCAACCCTACTGACCGCGCCTCGAAACGTCAGCTACGCAGTACGCGCCTCTGATCCTGCCGGAGGCGGGGCAGAGGGCATGTCGCGTTTCCGGCCTGCCGGAAACTCCGCTTGGCAAGCCTGCTCTCAAGCGCGGAAGGCGCGGATCAGCGCCGCATCCACCTCGCCCTTCAAATCCAGGCGTTCGCCCGGGCTCAAAAACGCACCAAGCTCGATTTCGCGGCTCCCGCCAATCAAGGTGAGGTAGTTCTCGGGCCGCGCATCTTCGTGCAGCATCACACGCACCTTATAGGGATCCGCCGACCAGCGGCGTAGTCGCCCCCCCGGCTCACGCCGCTCCACCCGGATCTCATCGCGCCACAGGGTCAGAACCTCGGTCAGCCGCCCATCGCGGTCCGAGCGGCGGAACCCAAGCCACAGCATTGCCAGCGCGCCCAGCGGAAATGGTAGCAGACCCCAGAAGACATGGGTGCCCCAAGCAGGGATCAGGGGTACCGACAGGCCCAGCGCCGCCAGGCTCAGCATCAGCTTGCGTTGGCGCGGTGTCATCGACCGGTTGGGCCAGAGGCTGACCGTATAGACTGGGTGGTCCGCACGATCGCGCCACTCCACCCAGTCGCGAGGATAGAAAACGGCCGGGGATCGCTCCCCGGCCGTGCGTTTGTCGACAGCACTCATCCGGCTGCCAGCATCAATGGGCGTGCTGCTTGTCCCACATCTCGCGGGTCGGCAACTGCTCGAACGTGTGGGCTGGCGGCGGGTTTGGGAGGGTCCATTCCAGCGTTGCCAAGTCGTCCTCCCAGTAGTTCGGATTGGTCACTTTCTGCCCATAGCGCAGAGTGTAGAAGACAATACCGATGAACAGCACGAACGAGGCACCCGAAAGGAACGCGCCATAGGACGAGATCTCGTTCCAGAGCGAGAACTGCTCGGGGTAGTCGATATAGCGCCTGGGCATGCCCTGACGGCCAAGGAAGTGCTGCGGGAAGAACGTGATGTTCGCACCGATGAACATCATCCAGAAATGCACCTTGCCCCAGAACTCTGGGTACTGCCGTCCTGACATCTTGCCGATCCAGTAATAGATCCCGGCAAAGATACAGAACACTGCTCCCAGGCTCATCACGTAGTGGAAGTGGGCCACGACGTAGTAAGTGTCATGATAGGCCCGGTCGATACCCGCCTGGCTCAGCACCACGCCCGTCACACCGCCCACGGTGAACAGGAACAGGAAGCCGAACGCCCAGAGCATCGGAGTCTTGAAGCTGATCGAACCGCCCCACATGGTGGCGATCCAACTGAAGATCTTGATGCCCGTCGGCACCGCGATCACCATGGTCGCCAGCATGAAGTACGCCTGCGCATTCTTCGACATGCCCACCGTGTACATATGGTGCGCCCAGACAACGAAACCCAGCGCCCCGATGCCGACCATCGCGAACACCATGCCCGAGTAGCCGAAGACCGGTTTCTTCGAGAAGGTCGAAATTACGTGGCTGATAATCCCGAAACCGGGTACCACGATGATGTAAACCTCCGGGTGGCCGAAGAACCAAAGGATGTGCTGGTAGAGCACTGGATCGCCTCCGCCTTCCGGCTGGAAGAAGGTGGTGCCGAAGTTTCGGTCGGTCAGCAGCATGGTGATCGCGCCCGCCAGAACCGGCAGCGCCAGCAGAATCAGCCAGGCAGTCACAAAGATCGACCACGCGAACAGCGGCACCTTCATCAACGTCATGCCCGGTGCGCGCATGTTCAGGAACGTTGTGATCATGTTGATCGCGCCCAGGATCGAGGATGCGCCCGAAAGGTGGACCGCGAAGATCGCGAAGTCCATCGACATCCCACCCTCGTTCGTCGAGAGCGGCGCGTAGAGCACCCAGCCAACGCCTGACCCCAATTGGTCATTGCCCCCCGGCGTCACCACCGACAGCACCGCGAGCGTCGAACCTGCGAAGTACAGCCAGAACGAGAGGTTGTTCATCCGTGGAAAGGCCATATCGGGCGCACCGATATGCAAGGGCATGAAATAGTTACCAAATCCGCCGAACAGAGCCGGGATCACCACGAAGAACATCATCAGGATGCCGTGGCCGGTGATCATAACATTCCAGAGATGCCCGTTGGGCGAACCATCGGCAAAGGTCATGTACTGAACGCCGGGCTCCATCAGTTCCAGGCGCATATACATCGTGAAGGCGACCGAGATGAACCCCAGTACGGCGGCCGTAAAGATGTATAGGATTCCGATATCCTTGTGGTTCGTCGAACAGAACCAGCGGGTGAAGAACCCTATTTTATGATCGTCATGGGCGTGGACTGCCGCGTCGGCCATCTGTCGCTCCCTCCAACTTGATGGACGCACTGCGCGCGTCCCGGGTATTTCGCTGCTGATGGTGTAGCCCGTGCCAGCGATCACAGCAACGCTGTGAGACGCCCTTGAGAGCTCTCAGACGTGGTCTTTCTGTCGCATGGGACTTGAAACCAGCAGGATAATTCCGCTGACCGGATGTTCGCAGCGAAAAATGGAAGTTCTGGCCTAAAGCAGCCGGATAACGCGTCAAAGCCGTGAAATACCGATCGCGCGACAGGCGCCTGAACATGCAAGGGCCGCGTTGCACATACCGTGCCACGCGGCCCTGAAATTCACGCAGCACAATCCAGCGCGCCGCGTTGCCGTTACTTGAGCGTCTCGAGATACGCGATCACATCAGCGCGCTGATCTTCCTTCTTAAGCCCGCCAAAGCTCATCTTGGTGCCTTTGATATATGCCTTGGGTTTGGTCAGAAATGCGTCGAGCTCTTCCGCCGTCCAGGTCTTGCCGGCGCCGAACTCAGTCATCGCTTTCGAGTATTTGAAGCCATCAACCGCAGCCATGTCGCGCCCGACGATGCCGAATAGATGTGGGCCAACGGCATTCTTGCCGTCTTCAACCTTGTGGCAGGCTTTGCATTTGCGAAAGACCTTCTCGCCTTTCTTCGCATCTGCCGCCTCGGCTATTCCAGCGCCGAGAACGATGGCCGCCATCCCAGCAATTCCCGTCATGCGTACAACTAGTCTCAGCATAAGTGAGCTCCATCATCGTTTTCCGTTTGGGGGAAGCTAATCAGTTCCTCGCGTTTGACCAGCCTTAATTCATGCTCCTGACCCGTGATCGGGCACTTTCGGGATCTTAGGGCAGTTCAGTTCTCCAGTTCATCACGACACGCTTCTGTATCCGCAGGTCCGAACACCGTTTGGAACTGCCGCCGAAGCGCCAGATCGAGGTCAGCCAGCGTGACCGGAAGTCCCAAGTCGACTAGGCTAGTTACGCCATACCCCGAGATGCCGCAGGGGACGATCCCCTCGAAATGTGTCAAATCCGGGTCCAGATTGATCGCAATTCCGTGAAACGAAACCCAGCGGCGGATGCGAACCCCGATCGCGGCGATCTTATCCTCGGCCATCAGGTCACCGGGCAGACGAGATTTTTCCGGACGCTCGACCCAGACACCGACACGACCCTCGCGCCTCTCACCCGTGACCTGAAAATCGGCAAGTGTTCGGATGATCCACTCCTCCAAGCCATTAACGAAGCGACGGACATCGCGTTCGCGCCGACCCAGATCCAGCATGACATAAGCCACCCGCTGTCCCGGTCCGTGATAGGTGTATTCCCCACCACGTCGGGCCTTGTGGACAGGGAAGCGTCCTGGGTCCAGAAGATCAACGGGCCTGGCCGACGTGCCCGCAGTATACAAAGGGGGATGCTCCAACAGCCAGACACACTCCTCAGCCTCGCCGGCAAGAATGGCGGCGACGCGCGCCTCCATCCAGCTCAACGCCTGCTCATAGCCGGTCAGTCCATCGCTGATCTTCCATTCAACCATGCCCTTCTGAATATTTGGCCGGACAGGACTTCACAAGCCAGATCACCTTTGCTATCAGCCGCGGGCTGACACGGATCATGCGGTCGTGGCGGAATTGGTAGACGCGCAGCGTTGAGGTCGCTGTGGGGTAACTCCCGTGGAAGTTCGAGTCTTCTCGACCGCACCATTTCACATTTCCGGTCATTCAGCCCGAATATCCCAAAAATATCAGTAGCTTGCGGCGTTCGAAACCCACTCTGCGGTCATAGGCCATGGGGGCTTTGAAGGCCAATCTGAGGACCAATTTCTTCATCACTAGAGAGCCGTTTTGATAGATATTCCAGGGGTTTGCGAGGAAGCTCATCGCGCGTTCGAAAATCTCGTCGAAGCTATGCGCCAGTTGCGGAGAGGCGCTCTGTTTTTCATCGAGGAGGCGCTTTTCGGTCTCCAAGTCGTCAATCCGCTTCTCAAACGCTTTGATCACCGTTGAGCTATCGGATGGATTATCCCCCTGAGATTGGTCCACCAACTGGGATAGATTTATCCCGCAATTGGAGGATCAGCGATGGCTGGAAAACGAGAGAAGCCGGAAGAGATCGTATCGAAGCTTCGGCAGGTTGAAGTTCTACAGGGACAAGG
>JBCCDU010000060.1:0-25274 GCA_039030715.1 Pseudomonadota bacterium | reverse complement strand
CTTGTGAGGCCTCGGTGATTGTGACCTGTGCGCTGCGGCCGGAACTGAACGGGTTAACCATGGCGGATGGCAGGGGGAAGGCGCGGATATCGGGTTTCGCGGGATCGATGGAGCTAACGAAGCGCCAGGCGGTTACGGCGGCGAGCAGCCCAACCAGCAACCCGGCGGCGGCCTGGATGGCGACGACGCCCGCCGCCCCCAGACTGCCCGCGATTAGGAAAGCGAGGGCGGGGATGACCAGCAGATCCCGGGTCCAGTTGAATGCGGTCGACCAGGTGGGCCGACCCAGGTTGTTGTAAGCGGCGTTCGAGACGAACAACGCACCGGTGAAGATGAAGGCCCCCGCGCCGAAATGGGTGAAACCCCACATCACGTCCTGCCCGGCCCCGGTCAGCCCGAAGATCCGGATCAGCGTGTCATTGGCCAGGTAGAGCGCGGCCCAAACCACAAGCACATAGATAGTGCAGAAGATCAGCGCATCGCGATAGGCTGAGCGGATGCGGGGAAACAGCTCTGCCCCAAGGTTCTGGCCCAGGATCGGCCCCACCGCGCCGGAGAGCGCGTAGATCCCCCCGAAGGCGAGTGCCGTGACGCGTCCGACCACGGCCCAGCCGGCGACCGCTTCGTCGCCGAAATCCGCCACGACGCGGGTCAGATAGGCATTGCCGAACGGAGTCGAAAGCTGTGTCGCCACGGCAGGTCCGGCGATGGCGAGAAGCACCCGCGCATCGCCCAGGGTCGAGGTCAGATCGATCCGCCCGATCAGATCATGCAGGCGCAGCGTGAACCACAGCCCGACCCCGGCGACCAGGACCCGCGCAAGTACCGAAACGATTGCGGCGCCGTCCACGCCCAGGCCAAAGCCCCAATCGAAGATGAAGAACGGGTCGAGCAGCGCGCCAAAGAGCCCACCGGACAGTGTCACATACATCGCCCGGCGCGCATCGCCGACCGAGCGTAACAGCCCGCTGGTGACCATGGCGATGCCCAGAAGTGGCACGCTGGGCAGCACGATCGCCAGGAAATCCGACGCGACGGCCAATGCCTCGCCTTCTGCTCCCAGCAGCCGCAGCGCGGCGTCGCGCATGAACCAGACCCCCAGGGCGGCCAGCGCCAGAACGCTGACCAGCGTGGTGATGGCCGAGGCGGCGAGGCGCCTGGCCTCCTCGCGCTTGCCCGCGCCGACCGCCTTGCTGACCGTCGCCGTCGCCGCAATCGCCAGCCCAATGGAAATCGAGATCATGAAGAACTGGATGGTGCCGGCAAAGCCGATGGCGGCCGCAAGCTCGGTCTGGCCCAGCAGCGAGATGTAGAAGAGGTTCGCCACGTCCACGAGGAAGAGCGAGGTCAGCCCCACGGCGGAGGTCGCCGTCATCACCATAACATGGCGCATGGTGGACCCGCGGGTGAACCTTGCGTCGATGCTCATGGCTTATTCGGCGGGCAGGGGTTGGCGGGTCAGAACGGTCTCGTTTCCCTCGACCGGATGGCGCGGGACCAAGCACGCCAGAACCAACGAGATGAAAGACATCCCCACGGCCAAGGCGAAGACTGCCATCGGCTCCACCAGCCAAAGATATCCCAAAGCCGCGGGCAGGAAGACGGCAGCGATGTGATTGATGGTGAAGGCCACCGCTGCCGTTGGCGCCTGATCCGCCGGGTCGGCAATCTTCTGGAAATAGGTTTTCTGCGCGAAAGCCATGGCAAAGAACAGGTGGTCGATCACGTAGAGGGCCGCTGCCATCTGCCAACTCCAGTCGAAAACGTAGATCCCGACATAGAGCGAGAAGACACCGATAAGCCCGATATATTCCACGATCATCGCCAGCCGCTCGCCATAGCCTTGAATGAACCGGCCGACCATCGGCGCGAAGATCATGTTGGCGATGTAGTTGATAACGAAGAGCCATGCCATCTGGTGCAGGTCGAGGCCGAATTTCTCGACCATCATGAAGGCCGCGAAGACCATGAAGATCTGCCGCCGGGCGCCCCCCATGAAGACCAGCGCGTAATAGAGCCAGTAGCGCGCGCGCAGCACCATGTGCTTGTTCTGCTCGATTGGGGCTCGGAACTCCGGAAAGCCCAGCCAGCAGAGCATCGCGAGGCCTACCGTGGCGCCGCCGCCGATCCAATAGAAGGCGGCATAGCTGAGATCGAAAAACTGCCCCCCGATGGCAACCCCGCCAAAGGCGATCAGCGAGCCGACCGAGGCCATGGCGACGATCCAGCCCAGCGCCTGGGGCGCGCGCTCCTTCGACAGCCATTGCAGTTGCAGCGACTGGTTCACCGTCTCGAAATAATGAAAGCCCATCGAGCCGATGAACGTGGTCATCAGCAGGCCCCAGAAGGTCGGGAACTCGGACGTCACCATGGTCGCCGCGCCCAGCGCCACCAGCGAGACAATCGCCAGGCGTTGTTCTGGGATGAAGCGGATGACGAGGATCACCAGAAAAGCCAGGAAGCCCGGGATCTCGCGCACCGATTGCAGCCAGCCAATGTCCGAGCCGTCGAACGTCGCGATCTCGACCGCGAAATTGTTGATCAGCACCATCCAGAGAGATAGGCCGAACCAAACAGCCATGGACATGAGCAGCAACAGCGCTTCGGGCCGCCGCCAGCGGGGCAGGGATTGTGCGTCAGCGAGCGAGAGTTGCGCCATGGGCCGGATCCTTCCTCGCCCACAGCCTTAGCGGCTTGCCGTGCGACACGCCAGTGACATCGCCGCAAGGCAGCGTTGCGCCGTGGCGACGGATCAGCCCAGACCCGCGCAGCGCAGAATAAGACGAGAACGTTGTAGGCCCGAAGGGTATCCCTTGCCAGGCGGTGCGGTGCCCTGACGGAAGAAGTCGTCCATGATCAGGCGCAGCACCCGCTCCTCCCCGGCGGCGATGAGCTTTTCTGCCGCCCAGCAATCGGCGCTGAGTTCCTGATCGCGCACGACATCGGGGTCTTTCGAGCGCGTGCGTATGGCTGCGTCTTCCGTATGCTGCAATCGATGATGCGCACACTCATGGGCAATGAGAAAAACGCGCCGCGCCTCATGTCCCGGCTGTCGCAGAACCGGGTCGAGCACGATGACCGGCGTGCCCCGCGTGTCGTGCATCGCGCGGGCCATCTGCGGCAGCGGGGTTTCCAGGATCGGAAACCCGCAAAGCTCGTCATACCCTTCGAAAGGTTCGCCATCTGTGCCGATCATCGGCACGATCGGCAGGGGCGGTCCGGCGAAAGCCGCCAGGGGCAGCACGGCCACAAGGAGGGCGCAAATCCATCTCATGCCCAGCATGATCGGCCGAAAGCGGCGTCAGTCAAGCTTTTGGCGCCATCAGCCGACTGCGGTCTCCGGCGTTTCCTGATGAATGCCGACCACGATCACCAGGCTAGCTGCCGCCGCGAAGAAGCACCAGACCGAGGGAACGACATTGATGTTGTAGCCCCACATCGTGATCGCGAAAGCGACCGTAAGGACCAGTGCGAACCAAAAGGCGATGCGATTGCTCGAAAGCAGCAGCGCCGTGCAGGCCGTCACGAAATAGAGCGTCTCGATATGCGGGACGTAGACGAATTCATGCATGTACCAGATATGCCCGCCCCATTGGCCCATCGCCATCGGCTGCTGGGGATGGGAAATCGCGGCATAAGCGAGATAGCCCGCGATCAGGACACCCCCCGCGATCAGAGCGGCGAAGATGTTGCGGCGCAGGCCCGGCGGCTCGATCAGCCAGCCGGTCACGGGTCCCAGGATCGGCCAGGCCACATAGGCGGCGAAGAGGAATATCCCGGTGCCGATCTGCGTGATCCAGGGCGGTGCCGCGCCGTAGAAGCCCAACCACACCAAGCCCTCGCCGGCCTGCTGCAACGCAAACAGCAATGGGAAGCATGCGAGCAATACCAGGCCCGGCCCGGCCTTGGCCCGTATCGCGGCGCCCAGGGAAGACGTGCCTGCGCTGCTCAAGATGGCGGCGGCGGCGAAACTGGCTGTGGCGGAGAAACACATGCTGCGCTCCTTTCGGTCCGGATGCGGATGGGATGCCGGGTACGTAGTGGGAGAACACGCGGACAGCGGCAGGAACGCAATCCCATCAGCCTAGCGGTGCCGGGCCGGAATGCAAAGGGCCGGCGCAAGGCCGACCCTCGATCTTTCTGAGCAGGGCGCAGCAGCGCCCCCGGATCAGTTCTTGGCGTAGTATTCGACGACCAGGTTCGGCTCCATCATCACCGCATAGGGGATGTCGCCCAGCGCGGGAACGCGCGTATAGGTCGCCGTGAATTTCGAGTGGTCGACTTCCATGTACTCGGGGACGTCGCGCTCCGGGCTTTGCACCGCTTCCAGTACCAGCGCCATCTGCTTGGCCTTGTCCGAGATCTCGATCAGATCGCCCTCAGCCACACGGTAGGATGGAATGTTCACCCGCTTGCCGTTCACCCGGACATGACCGTGGTTCACAAACTGGCGTGCGGCGAACATGGTGGGAACGAATTTTGCGCGATAGACGACGGCATCGAGGCGACGCTCGAGCAGGCCGACCAGGGCCTCACCGGTATCGCCGCGCATCCGGACAGCATCGGCATAGATGCGGCGGAACTGTTTCTCGGTCAGATCGCCGTAGTAGCCTTTCAGCTTCTGCTTCGCGCGAAGCTGCAGACCGAAATCGGACATCTTGCCCTTACGGCGCTGTCCATGCTGGCCGGGTCCGTATTCGCGGCGGTTCACGGGGCTTTTTGGGCGTCCCCAGATGTTCTCGCCCATGCGGCGATCAAGCTTGTACTTCGCAGACGTGCGTTTGGTCACGTGCGTGGTCCTTTCTCAATGTCCAGGGCGGCCTCCTTTCCCCCGGATGGTTCCAGGGGCGACAGGACCCCGATTGCTCGGGCCGTGGGCGCCAATTCGCTCCGCCCTAACGGACGGGATGCGCGCTTATACGGGCTGAGCGCACCATGTCAACCTGGCGCCTGCCAAGGGTCGCCACCCAGGCGCTTCGGCAGCGTGCGGGGAACCAAGCGGCCATATCCGTTCTTTGAACGGACCAGAAGGGCATGGCCCTTCTGATGCGCATTCTGCGCATATGGCCGCTTGGTTCCCCGCAGGCGGGGCAGTTCTCGATGGCGGGCGGCATCCTGCGGGCAGTGACAGCTTCGCCTAAGCGCCCTATCTAGGGGTCATGCAACAGAAGTCCTCCAAGGTCGGCCCCGGCAAACGCATCATCATCTGCTGTTACTGCGACGCGCGGTCGATTCTGCCGCGAGAAGCCGGACAGCGGCTGGTCTGCCACGGGTGTGGTGCGCCGATCCGGCGAGTGGCGGCTCTGGAACCATCACACCTACGCCGCGCCGCGCCTCGCGATGTCAGGCCAGCCCCGCCGCGTCCTGCCGAACTGCCTGGCGCGCACTCCGCAAAAGACCGACCCTGCCGACGGCGTAAGCACAAGAAGGGCAAGCGGCGCCCGAAGGGATTGCTCTACCGGTTTCGCGAGGCAATCGACGATGTGCTCGATTTCGACGATCTCGATGAGCTTTTCGATCTCTTCGATTGAACTCTATTCCGCCGCCATGCTCTCGGTGAACTGCAAGCGGGCGAGACGCGCATAGAGGCCCTCTTCGGCGACCAGTGCATCATGGGTTCCGGTCGCGACCACGCGACCGCCCTGCAGCACAACAATCCGATCGGCGCGTTTCACGGTGGCAAGCCGATGCGCGATCACCAACGTCGTCCGGTCGGCGGAGAGCGCCTCCACTGCGCGCTGCACTGCCTGCTCGCTCTCGGAGTCGAGAGCCGAGGTCGCCTCGTCCAGCAGCAGGATCGGTGCATCGCGCAGGATCGCTCGGGCAATCGCAATCCGCTGCTTTTGTCCGCCCGACAGCAGCACGCCACGTTCGCCGAGCCAGGTAGCGTAACCTTCGGGCAATTGGCGGATGAAGCTGTCTGCGGCGGCGGCCTCGGCGGCGGCCACGACTTCGGCCTCGCTGGCCTCGGGTCTGCCAAAGCGGATATTGGCCGTCACGCTGTCGGCGAAGATCACCGGTTCCTGCGGCACCAGGGCGATCCGGCTGCGCAGGTCGCGGGTGGTGATCCGGTCGATCGGGATGTCGTCGATCAGGATGCGCCCAGCCTCCGGATCGTAGAAGCGCAGCAACAATTGCAGAACGGTCGTCTTGCCAGCGCCGGAAGGGCCGACGAGGGCCACGGTCTCGCCCGGTTGCACTTCGAAACTGACATCTGTCAGCGCCGGGGTTTCCGTCCGGGTCTGATAAGCGAAACTGACACCCTCGAACCGCAGCGTGCCCTTGCCCGATGGCGCGGGGGCGGGCGCGGCTGGATCCTCGATCGGGCTCTGCATGTTCATCAACTCGATCAACCGTTCGGTGGCGCCTGCTGCGCGCTGCAACTCGCCCCAAACCTCGCTGAGCGCGCCCACGGCGCCTGCTGTGAAGACAGCGAAGAGCAGGAACTGCGCCATCTCGCCAGGGCTCATCCGGCCCGCCATCACGTCGCGCGCCCCGATCCAGAGGACCCCGACGATCCCGGCGAACGCTAGGAAGATCACGATCAGGGTCATCAGCCCGCGCGCCTTGACCCGGTCTCGAGCGGCGTTGAACGACGCTTCCACCCTATCCGAAAAGCCGCTGCGCGCCGCGTCCTCGTAGGTCATCGCCTGCACGGTCTGCACAGCCTGCAGCATCTCGCCCGCATGGGACGCGCTGTCGGCGATCAGATCCTGGCTCAGACGCGAAAGTTTGCGCACCCGCCCGCCCAGATAGCGGATCGGGAAGATCACCGCGGGCACGATCAGCAGCGTCATCGCCGTCAGCTTGGGCGAGGTGATCATCAGCATCACCACCCCACCAACCAGCAGCAGGATGTTGCGAAGCGCGATCGAAGCGGTGGAGCCAACCACCCCTTGGATCACCGTGGTGTCCGAGGTGAGGCGGGTCAGAACCTCCGCCGTCATCAGGCGTTCGTAGAAAGCCGGGCTCATCCCGGCGACATGGGCGAAGACGGCCTTACGCACATCCGCCACAACTCGCTCGCCCAGCATCGACACCAGATAGAACCGTGCCGCCGTTGCAATCGCCAGCGCTGCAGCGACGCCCATCAGGGCGAGGAAATACTGGTCGATCAGAGGGGCGTTTTCGGCAGAGAACCCATCGATCACCCGGCGAAACGCAACTGGCAGAACCAGGGTGAAACCGGCTGCCGCGCAGAGCGCCATCACTACCCCGATGATCAGAACCCGATACGGCGCAAGAAACGGCAAAAGCCCGCGCAAGGGGCCGATCTTGGCCGATTTCTCCCGCTTGTCCGGGGGGATTACATCACTTGGTCCGGCCACTGCCCACCTCGCTTAAACAGGCGGTCAGAGATATCAATCTGGCGGAGGGCAGACAAGCCAGCGCGGCAGTTTGAACCAGTTGGCGTTTGTGGGCCCTCAGCTCAGACGGTGCCCCTCGGCGAAAACCTGGCGCCAGGTCAGGATGCGGACCCGGCTGCGCAGGCCGGTGGGCCAGAAGGGGTCGGCTTCGACCAGCTCTTGCGCGACCGCCGCGTCGTCGATGCTCAGGAGCCAGAGGCCACCTGCGCCCGCGCCGCCTTCCAGCAAGGGACCAGCGGCCTGGATCGTGGCGCTGTTGGCCTCCAGGAATGCCAGATGGGCCTTCATATGGATCTGGCGCTGATCCGCATGGGCCTCGTTATCTTCGAACAGGATGATAAGCGGCATTTGTGCCTCCATGTTGCCTTGCATCAGGATATGATGGCGAATTTGCCGCTTGAATGGACATGATTGCACGACGAGAGTGCGGAAATGCAGGATCAGGACTGGGATGACTTGCGCATCGTGCTGGCCGCCGCGCGTGCCGGTGGTTTCGCCGCGGCCGGGCGACAGTTGGGCGTGGACGAGACCACGGTAAAACGGCGGTTGACCCGGGCCGAAGCGCGGCTCGCGACACGGATCTTCGAGCGGATCGCCGGACGCCTGACCCCAACCGAAGCCGGGCGGACCCTGATCGCCCGGGCGGAGGAAGCGGAGCGCACCATCCTGAGCGCTTATGCCCATCTGGACGGCGCAGACCGCGCGGTGGCGGGTACGGTTCGGCTGACTACCGTGCCGATCCTGGCCAATCATCTGTTGGCTCCGGCGCTTGGCGATCTTTGCACCCGGTATCCTGGCCTGGAGATCGAACTGATTGCAGAGCCGAACACCCTCAGCTTGACTCGGCGCGAGGCGGATCTCGCGCTGCGTCTCTCCCGCCCGATGCGCGAGATGCAGACGGTCGCGCGCAGGGTCGGAACTCTCGGCTACGCCGTCTATGGTCGTGGGGCCGATCTGCCGTGGGTGACCTACGAGGACCGCCTGCGCGACCTGCCGCAAACTGCCTGGATCGCGCGGCAGGGGAATGGTGGGCAGATCCGCGTCAACGATGCGGAGACATTGCTGGCCTGTCTCAACGCCGGTTGCGGGCGGTCTCTGCTGCCGGAATTCGTGGGGGAGGCCAGCCCGCTGCTGCGGCGCCTCGGCCCGCATGCGGTGCTGAAGCGTGAGGTCTGGCTAGTCACCCACCCCGATATCGCCGGGCTGCCGCGCATCCGCGCGGTGGGAGACTGGCTGGCCGGGTTGCTGCCATGAAATCGATTTTCCGACAGGCTTTGTCGAGCGAGGCCTAGATTACCTAGCGGCAATCGGTCATAGCAGAGGTCTGCTCTCCTGATCTGGTTCCCGATGCGCGCCCTGATTTCATTCGCCGCCCTGTTCCTCTCGATCTTTCTGGTGCAGATGGGGTCCGGATCGCTGGGTCCGCTGGATGTGCTGGCGGGAACGGCGCGGGATTTCACCGCGCAGCAGATCGGTGTTCTGGGCTCGGCCCATTTCTGCGGCTTTTTCATCGGCTGCTGGCTGGCTCCGCGCATTGTCGGCACGGTCGGCCATTCGCGCAGCTTTGCGGCGGCTGCTTCGATCGGGGCGACGGCTGCGCTGCTGCATCCGGTGCTGGAGCATCCCTGGGCCTGGGCAGCCTTGCGCGTTCTGACCGGGATCGCCATCGCCTCGGCCTATACGGTGATCGAGAGCTGGCTCCAGGCCAAGACCCAGAACCACAATCGCGGGCGGGTCTATGGCACGTTCCGCGTTGTCGATATGGTGGGGCAGATCGCGGCGCAGGGCATGATCGCGGTGCTCGATCCCGCATCCTATGCCGCCTACAACATTGTCGCGGTTTTCTGTTGTCTATGCCTCTTGCCCCTGGCGCTGAGCCGCCGGGTGGCGCCGGAGATTGCGAGCGCACCGCGCCTGCGCCCTTTCCGGGCCTATATGCTCTCCCCACTGGCGGCGGTGGGGATCATGGTGGCTGGGATGACGGGTTCCGCCTTCCGGATGGTCGGCCCGGTATTCGGGTTGGAGAACGGGCTGGACCAGGGGCAGATCGCGATCTTTCTGATCTCGGCGGTGGTCGGCGGGGTACTCGTGCAGTACCCGCTCGGCTGGTTGGCAGACAAGGTGGATCGGCGCACCGTGCTGATGGCGATCTCCGGCACGGCAATTCTGGTGTGCGCCTGGATCTCGCAGGCTTCGACGGATCCGCGGACGCTTTACATCGCGGCTGCTTTATTTGGCATCACCTCCTACCCAGTCTATTCGGTATCCGCTGCGCTGGCCAATGACCGCGCGCCGCCGGAAATGGCGCTGGAGCTGAATGCCTCGCTGATTTTCTTCTTCTCGCTGGGGGCCGTCGTCAGCCCGGTTGCGGTGGCGCAGTTGATCGAGGCTTATGGTCCAGGTGCGATGTTCTTGTTCATCGCGGCGGCGCATCTGGCGCTGATCCTCTTTGCCCTCTATCGTACGACGATACGTGAGACAGCCGAGCCGATCACGCCCTATGCCTACCTGCCGCGCACCTCGATGGTGCTGGGGCGCCTGTTCGGGCGCACCCCCGATCCCAAAGACGACCCCAAAGACGAGAGGACTGATCCATGAAGCTCTACCACGCCCCGACATCACCCTATGTCCGCAAGGTCATGGTCATGCTGAAGCTGACCGGGCAGGAGGGCGCGGTCGAGCTGGAAGCCGGTGGCGGCACCCCGCTTGCGCCGAACGAGGGCACATGCTCGGCCAATCCGCTGGGCAAGATCCCGTGCCTGATCACGGATGAGGGCGAGGCGCTGTTCGACAGCCGGGTGATCTGCCAGTATATCGACTGGAAGGGCAAAGGCGGCCTCTATCCCGAGGGCGAGGCGGTCTTCCCGATCCTCACCACCGAGGCGCTGGCGGATGGGATCGTGGATGCGGCTATTCTGGGTGTCTATGAAAGCCGTCTGCGGCCAGAGGAGTTGCGCTTCGCCCCCTGGGTTCAGGCGCAGCTCAGCAAGGTTCACCGGGCGCTGGGAGAGCTGGAAGGCCGCTCGGCCGATCTGGGTGACGAGGTCACGGCGGCGCATATCGCGGTGGGCTGCGCGCTCGGTTACCTCGATTTCCGCTACCCCGATCTTGGCTGGCGCGAGGGACGTCCGCGTCTCGCCGCATGGTACGAGGACTTTGCGGCGCGGCCCGAAATGCAGTCGACCGTGCCGGTCGAGTGATCTGACAACGCCCACGCGGCGGCGAAAAAATCGCTGCCGCGTAACGATCCTCACATCGCCACCGCCCGGATGCGGGCGACACTTCACTCACAGCAGATGAAGACCCCTTCCAGCGTTTCGGAAGGTGCGTGAGTTGGAGGAAGAACCTGTGTTCGACGTTGCGTCCCTTCCCAATCTTTACGACGGCGTTGGCCTCTTTGGCGTTGCCCTTTACGTGATCGCCTATATGGGCGTGCAGACGGGTCAGATCGATGGCAACAGGATCGGCTATACCTGTCTGAACGGTGCCGCCGCGGCGTGTATCCTCTTTTCGATGATGGGGGCCTTCAACCTGGCCAGTGCGCTGGTCAACGGGCTGTTCATGTTGTTCTCGATGGTGGGTGCGCTGCGCATTGCGTCCCAGGATCGCCGGCGCCCGCCGCGACGGGTCTTGATTCGACGCTGAGCCCAGGGAAGCCCCTCGGCACGGTGTCTCACGATGTTGCTTGCGAAACCCGGGTTTCCGAAAGGAATACCCGGGTTTCCTTTTGGCATCATCCGTCGGGTCCGCATGGCGGTTCTGCGGTGTCATCTGTCGTAAACTTCAGCCGCACCCCGTTCTGCCGCTGATAGAGTTTTCGAAATAGACCCCTCCATTCAATCTGGTATACCAGACAGGTAGCGGCTGGCATGAGGACGGCGAGATGAGCGAGACAATCAAGTTCACCCTGGATGGCGCGGAAGTCGCGGCCGAACCGGGCGAAACGATTTGGAGCGTTGCCAAGCGCAAGGGCACGCTGATCCCTCATCTCTGTCACAAGGATGCCAAGGGCTATCGCCCTGACGGCAATTGCCGCGCCTGTATGGTGGAAATCGACGGCGAGCGGACGCTGGCTGCCTCGTGCATCCGTACGCCGACCGAGGGGATGGTGGTTCACAGCCAGAACGACCGCGCCACCCGAGCGCGCAAGATGGTGGTGGAGATGTTGCTGGCCGATCAGCCAGAGCGTGACGAGGCCCACGACAAGTCCAGCCATCTCTGGGCCATGGCCGACAAACAAGGCGTCGGCGAAAGCCGCTTCCCCGCCATCGAGAAGGACCGCGTGCCGCTGATCGATGACAGCCATGTCGCCATGCGCGTCAACCTGGACGCCTGCATTCATTGCAATCTCTGTGTCCGTGCGTGTCGCGAGGTTCAGGTCAACGATGTGATCGGCATGGCGGGCCGCGGGCATGACGCCGAGGTTATCTTTGATTTCGACGACCCGATGGGCGCTAGCACCTGTGTTGCCTGCGGCGAATGCGTGCAGGCCTGCCCAACCGGCGCGCTGATGCCAGCCACCGTGATAGACGAGGCCGAGACCGGCGACAGCAAAGACTTCGACCGCTGCGTCGACAGCGTTTGCCCCTATTGCGGTGTCGGCTGCCAGTTGAAGTTCAAGATCAAGGACAACAAGATCAAATATGTCGAGGGCGCGGATGGCCCTTCGAACGAGAGCCGCCTCTGCGTGAAGGGCCGCTTCGGCTTTGACTATATCGCGCATCCCCATCGCCTCACCAAACCGCTGATCCGCAAACCGGATGCCCCCGCCAAGGGGCTGAATGTGGACCCGGCCAACCCCTGGACCCATTTCCGCGAGGCGACCTGGGACGAGGCGCTGGATGCAGCCGCCGGCGGTTTTGCGAAACTGCGCGGGTTCTTCGGCGGGCAGTCGGTGGCGGGCTTTGGTTCAGCCAAATGCTCGAACGAGGAAGCGTATCTGTTCCAGAAACTGATCCGCACCGGCTTTGGCCACAACAATTTGGATCACTGCACCCGGCTCTGCCATGCGTCGTCGGTGGCGGCGCTCATGGAGAATGTAGGCTCGGGCGCTGTGACCGCGACCTTCAACGAGATCGAGAATGCCGATGTTGCGATCTGCATCGGCTGCAACCCGACCGAGAACCACCCTGTCGCGGCGACCTATTTCAAGCAGTTCGTCAAACGCGGCGGCAAGCTGATTGTGATGGACCCGCGCGGTCAGGGGCTAAAACGCCACGCGACCCATATGCTGCAATTCCACCCGGGTACGGATGTTGCGATGCTGAACGCGATCATGAACGTGATCGTGGAGGAGAAGCTCTATGACCGAAACTATGTGGAGGGCTTCACTGAAGGCTTCTTCCAACTCCGCGATCATCTGAAAGGCTTCCCACCTGAGCTGATGGCCGAGGTCTGCGGCATCGACGCCGATACCCTGCGCCAAGTCGCGCGCGAGTTCGCGACCGCCAAGGCGGGCATGATCTTCTGGGGTATGGGGATTTCCCAGCATGTCCACGGCACGGATAACTCACGCTGCCTGATCTCGCTGGCATTGCTGGCGGGCCATGTCGGGCGGCCCGGCACGGGGCTGCACCCGCTGCGGGGGCAGAACAATGTGCAGGGGGCATCGGACGCCGGACTGATCCCGATGGTCCTGCCGGATTACCAGTCGGTGAAGGAGCAGGGGGTGCGCGACCTCTTCCGCTCGATCTGGAACGCCGAGATCAATGACGAGCCTGGGCTGACAGTGGTCGAGATCATCGACGCTGCTTACCGCGGCACGATCCGGGGCATGTATATCATGGGTGAAAATCCCGCCATGTCCGACCCGGACCTCGATCACGCGCGCGAGGCGCTGAGCCATCTCGACCATCTGGTCGTGCAGGATATCTTCCTGACGGAAACAGCAAACTATGCCGACGTTATCCTGCCTGCGAGTGCATGGCCCGAGAAGACGGGGACCGTCACCAACACCAACCGTCAGGTTCAGATGGGCCGCCAGGCGATCCAGCCACCGGGCGAGGCAAAGGAGGATTGGTGGATCACCGTTCAACTCGCCAAACGCCTGGGCTTGAATTGGGCTTACGAGCATCCATCCGAAGTCTTTGCCGAAATGAAGATGGGGATGCAGTCGCTGAAGAATATCTCGTGGGGGCGGCTGGAGGCTGAGGGCGCCGTGACTTATCCCTCGCTGACGCCTGACGATCCGGGTCAGGCGGTGGTATTCGGCGATGGTTTCCCGCGCGCCGGCGGTCGGGCGAAGTTCACGCCTGCGCAAGTCACACCGCCCGCCGAGACCCCCGACCAGGAATACCCGATGATCCTGACCACGGGCCGCCAGTTGGAGCATTGGCACACCGGCTCGATGACCCGCCGCACGACCGTGCTGGATGCGGTGGAGCCCGAGGCGAACGCCTCGCTCAACCCAAAGACCCTGCGCCGTCTTGGCGTGGCCCCGGGCGAGCATGTGACTGTTGAAACCCGCCGTGGCGCGATCTCGATCATGGCCCGCGCCGACCGCGCGGTCAGCGAGAACATGGTCTTCGTCCCATTCGCTTATGTCGAAGCGGCGGCCAATATCCTGACCAACCCGCAGCTCGACCCTTATGGGAAAATCCCGGAATTCAAGTTCTCCGCCTGCCGGGTCGCGAAGTCAGATGGCCGGGCGGTGGCGGCGGAGTAGCGCTACGACAGCACGGCGAAGGCGATCACAGCGGCGACGGCCAAACCCACAACGGTCAATCCGCTGCTGCGCGCCAGGATTTTCCACACCCCGTGACGCTCGGCATTGGGGGGATGCGGCCCGGGTTCGGTGGACGTGTCGGTATATCGTGGATCTTGATCGCTCATGGTGCCCTCAACAAATGGTTTGCCTTCGTTCGCAAAGGCATCTCGTTGAGTGAACGCGGTCAGCCGGGTCTGGGTTGCAAAGCCAACCTCGGATATTGGATCTAGGGCGAAATGCCGCCGGCGATATCGCCAATTGCCTGGTCCGTGTCCAGGACGCCGACCGAGGCGGCGAGGGCCGAATCCAACGTGCTGAAACCTGGCTCGAAAATTGGGCCTTCGCGGCTGGATTCGCGCAGCGTTGTGGTTCCGAAGTGCAAGCTGAGGCCCGCCGTCACCGAGTGGATTGTCGTCGAACTGCCGCTGCCGAAGGCGTTGAGCAGGCGGTAATCCGCATTGGCCGTCAGCGGCGTGCTCGCCAGACGATAGTCAAACCCGAACCTGGCTACGGCGACATTCCGCAAGCCGCCGAAATCCTCGAGCAGCCGCCCGTAGCCGCCATTTACCGACAGCGCCAGATCGTCGCCCAGGAAGTATCGGGTGCCGCTCTCCCCCAGCAGCAGGCAGTCGTTGAACGCCCCGGCGCAGAGCAGGTCGACATTGCCCCGGAAAGGTTGAAGTCGTTGAGAAAGTAGACACCGTCCACCCCGACGGAGAGGGCCGAGGCACCCTCGAACACCGATCCCTCGGCCGCGAGGCCTGCGGCGCCGTTCTTTCTGCGATAGAACAGGTGCCCGCCTGTTGTGCCGAACTTGGCGCTGATGCCGTCATCATTCAGCGCGCCGCCGGTGGCGTCGAGCTGGATGCCCACACTCTTGCCACTCATCACCGAGAGCGCACCATCCGCGCCGAAGGTAGAGAGCGTTTCGCCTTTGCCGAACACGACACCACCGCTGGTGCCCAGGATTGCATTGGCCTTCTCCAACGGTTCAGCCAGGGCCAGCGCCGGTGCAAGCGCGATAATCGACGCCAAACAGGTTCAACCGCTGCGATGATGTCTCATGATGTCCCCCAACACGCTCGTTCGGCGGACGTTACTGCAACGGCGATTCATAGATAAAACGATTTGCTCACATTGTTTGAGAGGGGTAAAATTTTGATCCTCTTGAAAGATTCAGATCCATCCACGCCGCCGTGCCAGCCAGTGCCCGGCGACCGCCAACCCGATGCAGACCGCTGAGATGCCCGACAGTTCGGGCCATGACAGGTCCACCATGCTGGCACCCATCGCGACCATCAGCGTTGTCAAAGGCAGTATGCCGATCGCCGTTGTCCAAAGGAAAGTCCACCAACTCACCCGCGTCAGTCCGGCGGCATAATTGATCAGGTTGAAGGCAATCACCGGGATGAAACGGCTGATCAGGAGCGAAGTCGCCCCCCGATCCCGCGTCCACTCATCCAGCGAGGCGCGGCTGCGCGGCGTCAGAACGGCCCGCACGAAAGGCTGACCCAGCCAGCGCGCCAGAGCGAACGAGAGGCAGGCGCCGATCATTGCGCCGGTCCAGATCAGGAACGTACCCCAGAGCGTGCCGTAAACAGCGCCTGCGGCCAGCGCCAAGATTTCGGCCGGGAAGGGCACGAAACTGTGCAGGACCATGAGGGCAACCAGCGCAACCTCGCCCCAGGCGCCCTGCGCGCGGATCCAGTCGGCCATCGCCTTGGGGTCAAGTCCGTCGATCTGCATGGCTGCGACGATCCCGCCAATCACGGCCAGCAGGATCAGCGCGGCCCCGCCGATCTGCCAGCCCGTGGCTGCGCCTTTGCGTTCGGATATCTCTCGCACTGTCGCCACGCCTGGCTTTGTCCATTGCTACCGGATTTGAGTAGCACGGGGATGGACCAGACCGAAATACCCTCACGCGAAGGTGTAACGGACCGCGTTCGTAAGCCCGCCCGCTCGTTGTCCCTTCGGGCACGGCTCAGAAGAACGGCCTGCGGAAAATGCGGGCTAAAACGCTCGACTCACGGACGAAGTTCTTGCGTCGGAAATCCAGCACCGCCGATCGGTTCCGGCCAAACAAGGGCCCGCTGCGAGATTCTTCCTTCAACGTTTCGGTCCCGAAGTGATAGGTCAGCGAGCCGGAGGCGATCACGCTCCACCCCCGGTTATACCCACCGAACGGATGGGTAATACCGACCGCGAGGCCCGAGGAGAGCGGGGTGCCACTGACCCGATAGGTCATCTCCGCTGTCCCAGTCACGGAGCTTAGCGACAGATCGAAGATATTGTCGGGAATGATGGTTTCGAGGGCCGATAGCGGGTCGAAAAGCAGTCGATCGTACCGACCGGTCAGGTTGAACGACAGATCCTCTGTCGCGAAATAGGTGCCACCGATGGTGATGCCGATTTGGCAATCGCGGATGACGCGAGCGCATGTGCCTTCCAGACTGCCGCGCAGATTGGTCTCGCCGAGGAAATAGACGCCCTCGCCACCAAGTGCCAGCACCTGCCCAGCTTAGCGCGTGTTCACCGACGGCGGCAGCGCTGTCCCCTCGGCAAAGACGCCGATGGCGCCCCGGTCGCCGCGCTTGAAGAGATGCCCGGCCCCGTCACGAACTCGTCGCTGCCGTTTCCGTTGTTGAAGAGTGATCCGCCGGCCATGTCCAGTTGCAAACCGATGCCGTTCTCGATGATCACGGACAGGCTCGCCTTGCCTGCTACATTCGCCGACTTCCTGCTGAAGCCATCGGTGCGGCTGAACGTGCCGCCCGGGCTGAACGAGACGAAGCCGTTTGCGCTCTCCAGCGGCTCTGCCAGGGCAGTGCTGGCGAAGGTTGCGATGGTGAACGCGGTTGCGGCCGCGCGGACCGGTGCGAAGGAATAGCTCATCAAAAATGCCTTTTTCTTGAGTGTAGCGTCGAGACGTGGTCTTCAGACACCCAAGCGTCGGCGGTGGATCGACGTCGGGCCGTTTCGCCGCGCTCTGTCCGGTGGCGATCAACCCGCTTTAACTGTTATCGAGGTCATATGACCCAATCCCCTCTTGCCGCACGCATTGCCCAGATCCTGGCAACTCATGACATGGACGCGCTACAGCCGCTTCTTGACGAGAATGTGGTGTTTCGTCCGCCCACTTATTGGGCCGATTGGGTCGGTCGCGAACCGGTTGCGATCCTGCTCGAGCATGTCGGCCAGATCTTTCGGGATTTCCGGTATCGCCGCTCATGGGCGGACGGACCGAACCATGCGCTGGAGTTTGAGGCGAAGGTCGGCGACCTCGATATCGTCGGTGTGGATTTGATCACGACGAATGCCGAGGGGCTGATCACCGAGTTCGAAGTCGTCGCCCGCCCGCTGAAGACCGTCGCAGCCCTGCGTGAGGCGATGCAGGCCAGGGTCATGCGCGACCCCCGGATGCTGAAATTCGCCAAATGAACCGGATGCAATGACCAGGCGCTCGCTCCATATCGGCTCGGCGATGATCGATATCATCACCTTGATCGCCTCGGAAAATATCGAGCGGGCGACCTTCGCTAATGACAAGGTCAGCTTCCTGATGCTCGAGACCGGCAGAAAGCTACCGGCCGAGCAGATCACCACGCATGTGGGGGGTGGGGCCTGCAACACAGCGGTCAGCCTGGCCCGCCAGGGCTGGGCGCCGGATGTGCTGGCCAAGATCGGGCGTGACCTCAATGCGGGGGCCGTTCGCGAACATCTCGGCGGCAATGGCGTCGGCGATCGGCTGGTCGAAAGCGATCACGCGACTGGCACGGCGGTGATGGTGGCGAGCCATGACCGCAATGCCTCGATCTTCATCCATCGCGGGGCGAACGAGCATCTGACAGTCGCGGATTTGCCCGATCCGTCAGGCTACGACCTGGTCTATGTCAGCGCGCTTTCGAATGCCTCCGCGGAGTGTTTCGGGCCGATATTGTCGCGGGCACGCCAGGCTGGCGTATTGACCGCTGCCAATCCCGGGATCCGGCAATTGACCAGCCGCACGGCTGAGGTGTTGGACGCACTGGGCAATCTCGACCTCCTCTCGATCAACCGGGTAGAGGCGGAGGCCCTGCTGCCGGCTCTCGCAACCCGAACGCCGCCGGGGTTTGCGCCGATCTCGTCCGACATCCCACCCTTGCTGCGGGACGGGCTGCAAGCGGGTGGCCTGCGTCTTGGTCTGCGAGAGGCATGTGCGGCGCTCCGAAACCTCGGCCCCAAATGGGTCCTGATCACCGATGGCCTGGATGGTGCTTGGCTCGCGGCACCCGACGGGCTCCACTGGTGCGCCTCCGCCCCGGCGGAGGTCGCGGGCACCGCCGGGGCGGGGGATGCCTATTGCTCAACCCTAACGGCTTCGCTGGCCGAAGGGACGCCGCCCGCCGAAGCCATGCGCCTCGCCGCGATCAATGCCGCCTCGGTCGTCTCCCATGTCGACACCACGACGGGTCTTCTTGAACGCGCGGCTCTGGCCAGCCAGAATATGGGGCTCAGTCAAAAGCATTTCCCTCTGATCTGATGCGTCAGACAGGCCAAGGGCGCCCGTGGCGCAGGCCACGGGGCGGGCACGTATGCGGTAAAGCCGCATTCCGTTTGGTTAGAGCAAAAATGGATCTGATTGAACCAATCAGATCCATTTTTGCTCTAGAGGCTTCTCATATAAGCGGCATATTCTGTCTCTGGCACCTGTTTGATCAGGGTCGCCCGCTCCTGGTTTTTCATGGCGGCGAAGATATCGCGGAATTGAGTGCCCATCCACTCGGCTACAAACGCACTCTCGGCAAATCCACGGCCTGCCGTCCACCAAGACAGCGGCAGTGCCGCACCATCGCCTTCGCCCGCTTCCGCAGCGATCGGCGCTGGTGGCTCCTGCTCTGCTTGCAAACCTGCCAGCGCCCCCGCCAACACAGCCGCCGTCAGCAGATAGGGATTGGCGTCCGAGCCTGCCGTGCGATGCTCGATCCGTGCGCCCTTGCCGCTGGTTTCTGGCATCCGCAGAGCGACCCCTCGGTTGTCCAGGCCCCAGGCCGCTACAATCGGCGCATACATCCCCGGCGCCAGCCTGCGATAGCTGTTGGCGCCGGGGGCGAAGATCAGCATGCAGTCCGCCATCGACCCGATCATCCCCGCCAGCGCATGGCGCGCCGCCGCATTCGGACCGTCCGCGCCATCGAAGATGTTCTGCCCCTCGCGCAGCAGGCTCATATGCAGATGCATGCCCGAGCCCGCCATATCGCCATAGGGTTTGGGCATGAAGCTGGCATCCATCCCATGCGCCCGCGCTACCCCGCGCACGGCGCGTTTCAACGCCACCATCTGATCCGCTGCCGCCAGCGCGCCCGCGACATGGCCCAGATTGATCTCGAACTGCCCGGGTCCAAATTCCGCAATCGCGGTTTCAGCCGGTGCGCCGATCGCATTCGCGCTACGCACGATCTCATCGATGATCGGTGCGAAGGCCGTGGCGATATTCATGTCATAGATCTGCGCGCCTTCCAGCCTACCGCTGGCAACCGGGCTGATCGGCGGTGCTGGGCGATCCGCATCGATCAGATAGAATTCAAGCTCCAGCGCCATGACTGGTATCAGGCCCGCGGCCTCGGCACGGCCCGCGACACCTGCCAGCACCTCGCGCGGGTCATAGGGGCAGGGGCTCCCATCCAGCTCGCTTGGTTGAACCTGGATTTGCGCGGTCGGACGCGTCGTCCAGGGCAGCGGCGACAGCGTGCCCGGAACAGAGCGCAGCACCCCATCCGGGTCGCCCCGCTCAATGGCCAGGCCCGAGCCTTCGGTATCCGCCGAGAACAGATCCAGCGCCAGGGTCGAGGGCGGCATCCGCATCCCGCCCAATGCCAGTTTGTCGAGCGCCGCCATCGGCACCAGTTTGCCGCGCTGCATGCCGTTGAGATCGATCATGAACAGTTCGACCGTCTCGATATCCGGATGGGCCGCGCGGAACGCCGCCAGATCGTCGGTGAAGCTCATGCCGCCTCCGTGCCAAATCCCTTGCATCTGGCATAGAGGCAGACCAGTTCCAGCGCCAGTGTCGCGCCCGCCAGCGCGGTAATCTGAGCATGATCGTAGGCCGGCGCCACTTCGACAAGGTCCATGCCGATCAGGTTCAAACCACCCAAGCGTCCCAGCATTTCCTTTGCCTGCCAGGTGCTGAGACCGCCGCAAACCGGCGTGCCCGTCCCCGGCGCAAAGGCCGGATCGAGGCAATCGATGTCGAAGGTCAGATAACAGCGATTGTCGCCCACAACCTCGCGGATGGCGGCAACCACAGCATCGATCCCGTTTTCATGCACCCAGTTCGCGTCGCGGATCTGGAACCCTATTGGATCGTCATTGGTGGTACGCAGCCCGATCTGGATCGAGCGGGCAGGGTCCACCAGCCCCTCCTCCGCCGCGCGGCGGAACATGGTGCCATGGTCGATCCGCTCGGCTTCATCCGAACCCCAAGTGTCTGAATGAGCGTCGAACTGGATGAGGCTGATCGCGTCGCCGTGGCGGGCTGCATGGGCGCGCAGGCTGGGATATGTGGTGAAATGGTCGCCACCGAGGCAGAGCGTGGCAGGCCCGTCACCGTGGATACTGCGCAGCGCCTCCTCGATCACCCCCGGCACCTCGGCCGGGCGGCCCACATCCCAATGAATGTCACCCCAATCGACTACGCGCATGACCTCGAAAGGATCGAACGCCGACGGCCAGGCCCGCCCCCAGGCGAGCTGGCTCGACGCCTCTCGGACCGCCCGCGGCCCGAACCGGCAGCCCGGGCGATTGGTGACGGATGTGTCGAACGGCACCCCGACCACTGCCAGATCCGCGCCCGCAACGTCCCTGGCATAACGCCTGCGGCAAAAGCTGAGCGCTCCGGCATACATCTGCTCGTCATGGGTGCTGGCCTTGTCGCCCGTGGCGGTGAAGGCATAATCCCTGCGGTGATCGGTCATGGATGGCTCGTTATTTGACATCTCGATATTTGTGATCACAAAATACAGAATGGATGCCAGACTGCAAGCCGCCAATCCTGCCGATTCCGCGCCCACGCATGAGCGCGTCTATCGCATCCTGCGCGATACCATCCTGCAAGGCGCGATGGCCCCGGGCGAGAGCCTGACCCTGAGGGGCGTGGCCGAACAGATGGGTGCCTCGATGACCCCGGCGCGCGAAGCGGTGCGGCGCCTGGTGGCGGAGCGTGCCCTGGAGATGACGGGATCGGGCCGAGTGCTGGTTCCGGTCCCCGACGCCGCGCGTCTGGACGAACTGTTCCGCGCCCGCCTGCTGCTGGAACCGGAACTGGCGCAGATGGCGGTGAAAAATGCAGATACTCATCTTATTTCGCGCCTCAAGGCCCTGGACGCGGCGATAGACGATGATCTGAGCACGGGGGACGCCGCCGCCTATGTGCGCGACAACTCACGTTTTCACACACTGCTTTACAAGGCCGCCGACGCACCGGCGCTGCTGGCGCTGGTCGAGTCGGTCTGGCTGCAAACCGCACCCATGATGCGCCGGGTCTATGGCCGCCTTGGCACGCAGGGGCTCGCCGATTATCACGAGGCGGCATTGGGCGCCCTGACCCGCGGCGATGCGCCTGCGCTGAGCGCAGCGATCCGTGCGGATGTCGCACAGGGGCGCGAGCTGATGCGGCTGGCGACCACTTGACCCGACTCGATTTGTGATCACAAATACGCCGAACTTTACGGAGAACTCTCATGTCGACGATCCAAAACCTGCGCCCCACCGCCGAATATCAGGCGATGGACGGAGCCCATCACTGGCACCCCTTTACCGACACGGCGGAATTGGCAGCCAAGGGCGCGCGGGTCATCACCAAGGCCGAAGGGGTCTGGCTGACCGACAGCGACGGCCACCGGATCCTGGACGGGATGGCGGGCCTTTGGTGCGTCAATACAGGGTACGGTCGTCAGGCCATCGTCGATGCGGTGGCCCGGCAGATGCAGGACTTGCCCTACTACAATACGTTTTTTCAGAGTACGCATCCTCCTGCGGCGGAGTTCTCCAGGGCGCTCTGCGAGGTCGCACCCGCCCATATGAACCGGGTATTCTTCACCAATTCAGGCTCCGAGAGTAACGACACGGTCTTTCGCCTCGCCCGGGTCTATTGGGACAGTCTGGGCCAGCCATCGAAGAAGATCTTCATCGGGCGGTGGAACGGGTATCACGGCTCCTCCGTAGCGGCGCTGAGTCTGGGGGGCATGAAGGGGATGCATGATCAATCCGGCCTTCCGATGGACGGCGTCGCCCATATCGACCAACCCTATTGGTATGGCGAGGGGGGCGATACCGACCCTGCCGAATTCGGCCTGGCCTGTGCACGGCAGCTTGAAGACAAGATCAAGGAACTCGGGGCTGAGAATATCTGCGCTTTCATTGGCGAGCCGATCCAGGGGGCGGGTGGTGTAATCATCCCGCCTCAGACCTATTGGCCCGAAATCCAGCGGATCTGCCGCGAATACGACATCCTGCTGGTGGCGGACGAGGTGATCTGCGGGTTCGGGCGCACCGGCAATTGGTGGGGGTCCGAAACCTTCGGGATCGAACCGGATCTGGCACCGATCGCTAAGGGTATGACCTCGGGCTATATTCCGATGGGCGGTGTCTTCATCTCGGACCGTGTGGCCGGACCGGTGATGGAACATGCGGGTGAGTTTATCCATGGTTATACCTATTCCGGTCACCCAGCGGCCTGTGCGGCGGGCCTCGCCAATCTGCGGATCATGCAGGAGGAAGGCCTGGTCGAGCGGGTGCGTGACGTCACCGGTCCCTATCTGCAGGCGAAATGGGCGGCGCTGGCCGATCATCCCCTGGTGGGCGAGGCGCGGATGACCGGCCTGATTGGCGCGTTGGAGCTTGTCGCCAACAAGGCGACCCGCCGGCGGTTCCCGGACGAGGGCTCCACAGGAACCAAGGCGCGAGATCTGTCGGTCGGGAACGGGCTGGTGATGCGGGCGGTGCGCGACACGATGCTGATCTCGCCGCCCCTGATCATCTCCGAAGAAGAATGCGATCTGCTGGTCGAACGGGCGCGCAAGACACTGGATGGTCTTGCCGATCACCTGACCCGAGAGGGATTGCGCTGAGGGGGCCCGCATGATCCATCGCAGCAATCCGGCGGGTGTGTGGGGGCCGCGCGGGCGTGGGTTTTCGATGGGAGTGGCCAGCGCCCCTGGCTACACCGTCAACCTGACCGGCCAGGTCGCCTGGGACGCCGAGGAGCGGATCGTCGGCGACGGCGACGTGACCGAACAGACGCGCCAGTGTTTTCGCAACATCCAGGCCGTCCTGGCGGATTTCGGTGGCACGCTGGAGGACGTGGTTTCTATCACGACCTACTACCTCGCGCCCCAAGATCTGGCGTTGATCCAGCAAGTGCGCGGCGAGTTTCTGGACCCGGATCGCGGCCCCGCCAGTATCTCGATCCAGGCCGCCGGGCTCGGCCACCCGGAGTTTCTGGTGGAGCTCGTGCCCGTCGCCGTGATCGCGCCCGACCGGTTCAAGGCGCCGGAATAGCCATGGCTTTTCTGACCACAAACGACACGCCGGGCGAACACGCCCAAAGCTGGTATGCGGAAACCGCAGGCGAAATACCTGAACGGGCCGCCCTGCGCGGCGAGACGCGGGCCGATGTGTGTGTCGTTGGTGGGGGATATGCGGGCCTTTCAGCCGCTTTGCACCTGGCTGAGGCTGGATTGCATGTGGTTCTGGTCGAGGCGAACCGAGTGGGATGGGGCGCTTCGGGCCGCAATGGTGGGCAGTTGGGCATCGGCCCGAGGGCGGAGATCCAGTCTTACGAGAAAGCCATAGGCAAGGCGGACGCGGCGAAGGTCTGGGAAATCGCGGTCGGCGCTAACCGTCTGGTCCGCGATTTGATTGCGCGTCACCGGATCGACTGTGACCTGACTGATGGCTATCTGGAACCGGCCTCCAAGCGCGCCCATGAGCCCGAAGTCATGGAATACCCAGCACATCTGGCCGAGCACTACGGCCACACCACCGGCCGCGCCGTGCCGCGCGAGGAGATGGCGGAGATGCTGGGCACCACAGTCTATTACGGCGGTTTCCTCGACACGATGGGCGCGCATCTGCATCCACTTCGCCTGTCGCTGGGCCTGGCCGCGGCGGCGGAGCGGGCAGGGGCGGAGATCTACGAACGCACCGCCGCAGCGGCGGTGGCACCCGGGCGTGTGATCACCGGGCGCGGGGCGGTGGATGCCGATCACATCCTGCTGGCGATGAACGGTTATATTGACGGGTTGGTTCCCCAGGCTGCGCGTCGGACCATTCCGATCAACAACTTCATCGCGGCGACGGAGCCGCTGGGCGAGGACCGCGCGCGGACGATCATCCGCGATAATTGCTGCGTGGCGGATACCTTCTTTGTCCTGAACTATTTTCGCTTCAGTCCGGATCACCGACTGCTCTGGGGTGGGGGAGAGGGGTATGGCACCCGCTTCCCCAGTGACATCGCTGGCATGGTCCGGCGTCAGATGCTGCGAATTTTTCCTCAGCTTTCGGATTTGGCCTTCACCCATGCCTGGGGCGGCACGCTGGCGATCACGCCGCCGCGGTTTCCTGTATTTCAAGGCTTTGACAACGGGATCTGGTCGATCTCGGGCTGGTCCGGGTCCGGCATTCACATGGCGACGATGGGAGGAAGGATCGCCGCTGAAGCCATCAGGGGCGAGCGCGCTGACTGGAACATACTCAGCGCCTTGCCAGTTCCCGCCTTCCCAGGAGGCAACTGGTTTCGTGCGCCGCTCGTGGCCGCGGCGCTGACCTGGTACGCGTTACGCGACCGGCTCTAGCAGATGCTAGATCATGCTGAGCGCACGGCGCCCAGTGCCAGTCAGGTTCAGGTTGCCCATCTCGACAAATGCCAGACCCAGCTTGATCAGCGTGGTAATCTGTTTCATCGGAAGTTTATCGGGGTCGGACCCCCGAGCGATCTTCTTCAGCGAGATTTTCTCATCTGCCGAAAGCTGATCAACCAGATCAGATGTCTTGCACATTGCTTTTTCGCCCCTAGACGGTTGCAGCAGCGGTACTCAACGCAACAAAAGTGCCCTTTGTTTGAACACTTCAAGATTCTAATATGGCGATAAAATTCCGACACCAGACGCTTTTGCATGGCTGCATTGCACAGGGTGCAATTGTTAATAAACTGTGACCAAACT